>NZ_BAAAPZ010000004.1:72421-249302 GCF_039531405.1 Brevibacterium salitolerans
AACTTGCGAGGGGAGGAGAGGGAGAGGGGGAGGGAGGTGAGGCAAAGGGGAGGAGAGGGGAAGGCAGAGGGGAGGCCGGCAGAGCGCCCGCTCACTCCCTCCCGGAGGAGATCCAGGCCGGGTTCGCGTGGATGTTGCGCGTCCCGCTCACCATTCCCGCGACGGCGTCGAGACGCTCCAGCTGCTCGGCGGAGAGTTCCAGCTGCGTGCTCCGCAGGTTCTCGATCATGCGGGAGGCCCGCCGTGAACCGGGGATCGGCACGGTGCTCACGCCCAGCTCACGCCCCTTGGCGAACAGCCACGCGAGGCTCACCTGCGAGTTCGTGGCGCCCAGAGTCTCGGCGACCTCGCTCACGAGTGCGAGCGCGGCCTGGTTGGCGTCCCAGGACTCCCCCATCCGCGCGGTGCTGCTGCGGAAGTCCCCGGCCACGGCGTCCTTGGTGAGCGTCCCGGTGAGGAAGCCGCGGCCCAGCGGGCTGTAGGGCACGAAGCCGATCCCCAGCTCCGCGCAGGCGGGCAGCACGTGCGCCTCGACGTCACGCGACCACAGGCTCCATTCGGACTGGACGGCGGTGAGGGGATGGACGGCGTGGGCCCGGCGCAGCTCGTCCGCCGTCACCTCGGACACGCCCAGGTACCGGACCTTTCCTGCCTCCACCAGCTCCGCCATGGCGCCCACCGTCTCCTCGATCGGAACCGCGGGATCCGGACGATGGAGGTAGTAGAGGTCGATCGTCTCCACGCCCAGACGCCGCAGCGAGGCCTCGTTCGCGGTGCGGACGTACTCGGGACGGCCGTTCACACCGCTCGGGGCGATGCGGGGTGTGCCGCTCTCACCGGCCGCCGTCACGGTCTCGCCGCTGATGCCGAACTTGGTGGCCAGCTGCAGGTCCCCTCGACGTTCGGCCAGGAGCGGGGCGAGCATCTCCTCGTTCGTCCCGGCCGGACCGGTGGAGCCGGGCCGCGATTCGCCGTAGACGTCTGCGGTGTCGAGGAAGGTGATGCCGGCGTCGATCGCCTCATTCAGTGCCCCGCGTGCCTCCTCATCGCTGAGGCCGCCGCCGTAGACGTGCGAGAGTGCCATGCAGCCGTAGCCGATCGGTGAGACCAGCAGATCCCCGAGTGCCGTCGTCGCGCTCATGTGTGTGCTCCTGTCTGTGCCGGATGGAGTACTGGGAGCGTATGCCCTGGAGCGCACTCGAAGGCAAGGGCGGAGATGAGACGCCCACTCTGCGGCTCTCTATCACACTCTCTGACGTTCTATAACACTGTATGATCTCTGCGTTTCTCCCAGTGGAAATGATGCGGCTCCAGCCGCCTCAGCTCCTCGCATACTCCTCCGGGTCGCCGGCGAAGCAGTCCATCTCGCCGCGCTCCACGTCGAGGGAGACGGTCAGCAGCGTCTCGCCCTGCTCCTCCGGGGCGCCGCCGGGCACCGGCCGCATGCAGATGGGAGCGCCCGCACCGTCCGGACCGCACAGCGCCGCGGCGAACTCCGCGCGTGCCGCGTCCCTCCGCTCCCGCTCGGTCGGCTCCTGCCCCGATCGCCCTGCCACGGCACCGCCGGCACCGTACTGCGCCCGCTCCGGCACCGTCAGCTCATGGCTGCGCGCCTGCAGATGGGCGTAGCGTTCGGCAGTCAGCTTCGCCGTCGCCCGATCGCCGCGTGCCAGCTCCGGGTCCAGGAAGTGGTTGGTGTGCAGCAGCACCCGCGTCCCCGGATCCGCGCCGCCCGTCCACGGCCGCACCACGCCCACGCCGTCCGGGCACAGCTCGATGCTCACCGCATCCGGTTCCCGCGTGACGACGGTGAGCACGGAGGAGGCGCTCACCGGTGCGGAGCGTGCGATCTCCACGGCCTCGGCGACGGTCTGCGCGTGGTCGAGCACCCGCCGGGCGACCGCGTGGACGGGCACGCCTCCCCCGCCGTGGTCCGAGGCGTGGTGCAGGATGTTGAAGTGGACGCCCAGTCCGGCGGCATTGATCCCGATCTTCGCCGGAGCACCGAACTCCGTGAACGTCCGCACCCCCACACCGGCCGCGCTCGTGTAGTCGAGCACCAGCCCCTGCGGCACCAGATCCGCATACCAGTCCCAGGTCTGCAGGGTCCAGGGCATCGCGTTGCCCGGCGGCAGCAGCACCGCCGTGGAGCACTCGCCGAGGCCGGCCCGCCCCGCCGTCGCGAGGACCTCCGTCCGCGCGGTGACGGCGAGGACGGCGTCCAGGCCGGTGAAGGCACCACGCCCGAGGCCGCGCTCACCGCTGCCGGCATTCTCACCGCCTGCGCGCCCCCGGACGCTCGCCGCCGCCTCGGCCATCGCGGACAGCTCCGCGAACTGTTCCGGGTCCCAGTCCGCGAGCGCTTCCCGGCTCCCCCGGATCACCCTCGCGACGACGGCGTCCGGGATCCCCTTGGTGCGGTAGAGGTCCAGGTACAGCTGTGCGCTCCGGGCGATCTCGGCGCTGAAACGCAGGCCGATCTCCCGGCCGCGCACCTCGGGTGCCGTGCTCTGTGTGCGGAAGGTGACGAGTTCCATCGGTCGCCTCTGCCTCTCCGGCCGTTCCCGGCCTGACTCATCGCTCCGGGCCCTCTGGCCGCCTGTGCGGGTGCCGGCCTCCGGTCGCCGCACCGGCGAGACGGCCCTCCCCTCGCATCCTCGCACGAGTGGACACCGGCACGAGTGAGCCAGGACACCCCTGGCATAGGATTCCCCCATGTCCGAGCGACACACCCACCGCCTCGACGAGGGCAGCCCGGCCCTCGACCGGCGGATCATCGCAGCCCTGCAGATCCGCCCCCGCGCCACCTGGGCGGCGATCGCGGACGCACTGGGGGAATCGGCGCGTTCGGTCTCCCGCCGCGGCACCGAACTCCTGGACAGCGGCGCCGTCCGCGTGGTGGGAGTGCGCGGCGCCACAGGCACCGCCATCGCCCGCATCCGCTCCTCCGTGGGCGCGGTGCGCACCGTGGCCAGCGGGCTCGCCGCCCGCCCCTACACCGTCTTCTCCTACGCCACGACGGGCGCACACTCCGTGTTCGCGGAGATCCGGATCGACGCCGAGGTCTATCCGGGCCTCGTGTTCGACGAGCTGCCGGCCGTCAACGGGATCGCGGACGTGCGGATCGACACCGTCACCCGCAACCACCGCTCGGTGAGCGAATGGCGGCCGGCCGTGCTCACTCCGGCGGAGGCGCAGGCGATGGGCGAACCCGGCAGACCTCCCGCCCCACCGCAGGCCGCCGACCACGAGGAGCTCTCCCCCAGCGACCGGATGCTCCTCCGGCTGCTCGCCGAGGACGCGCGCATGACCACGGCGGATCTCGCCGCGCACGGCAGGGTCTCCGAGAACACCGTGCGCCGCAGGCTGGCGTGGCTGGAGCAGCACAGCTACCTGCGCATCCGCGTCGTGGCGGAGCCGGAGCTGCTGGGCTTCCCCGTCGAGGCGCTCGTGACGGTCACCGCCGCCCGGGACGCCGCCGACCGGCTGGTCGCAGGCCTCCTCGCGCGCACGGAGACCCGCTACCTCAGCGCGCTCGGCGGCGACCGTCATCTGCTCGCACACTTCGCCTTCAGGAACATGGCCGCGCTCCACACGGAGCTGAGCTCCGCGCCCTGGACCGCGGAGGCGGAGTCCTTCGAGGTCTCCCACGTGCTCCAGGCCTTCAAACGCAGCGGATGGTCACGCACCCAGGAGGCCGCGACCACCCACCTCTACTGAGGACCGCGGGCGAGGCGCCCTGCCGCGGCGCGGATCATGAGAGCCGGAGCCTTCCGGCGGAAGCTCCCGCCCCCGAGGCCGCCCCCGACCTCAGCGGATGCTCACCCCGGGGCCGATCGGCAGGCCCAGCAGGTACCAGACGACGAAGAGGACGGTCCAGACCGCCAGCATCGACATCGCCAGCGGGAGGGTGAAGGAGACGACGGTGCCGATCCCCGCGGACTTCCGGTACTGCTGCACCATGCCGAGGGCCAGGACGAAGTAGGCGCTCATGGGGGTGATGGCGTTGGTGCAGGAGTCCGCGATGCGGTAGACGAGCTGTGTGGTCTCCGGCGGGATGCTGAGGTACATGAACATGGGGATGAGGATGGGCGCCAGCAGCGACCACATCGCAGAGCCGCTGGTGATGATGATGTTCATGACGGAGATGAGGAGGATCGCGAGGATGAACAGCAGCAGGGGCGGCATCCCCGCGGTCTGCAGCCAGCCCGCGCCGTTCACGGCGATGACGGTGCCGATCCCGGTCCACTTGAAGTAGGCGAGGAACTGGCTGATGGCGAAGAAGAGGACGAGCACGGGCGCGAGCGTGCGCAGGCCGCCGGCCATCGCCTCGGGCACGTCCCGCAGCGAGGTGAACTCCCCCACCATCCGCCCGTAGACCACGCCCAGCAGCACGAAGCCCAGCCCGATGAACACCGCGATGTTCTTCATGACGACGGACTGGACGAGGCCGCCGTCCTCTCCGCGCAGCGGCGAGCCCTCCGGCACGAGGGCCGCCACGATGACGAGGACGTAGACGGCGAGGACGGCGAAGGAGGTGAGGAGCGCGCGCCGTTCGCGGGAGCTCACGCTCAGGCGGGCCCCGTCGTCCTCGAGCGCATCCACGTCCGCCTGCAGGTCCGCGCGCTTGGCGAGGGCCAGCTCCACGACCAGGGTGATGGTGATGGAGAGGACGATCGAGGAGGCGATCGCCCAGAAGTAGTTGCCCAGCGGGGAGACCACGTACTCGGGGTCGACGATCCGCGCGGCCTCCGTGGACAGCGAGGAGAGGATCGCGTCCGAGGGCGTGACGAGCGGTGAGGCGTTGTACCCGGCGGAGATGGAGCCGAACGCCACGAGGATGCCCAGGACGGGACTGCGGCCCACGGACCGGAAGGCCAGTGCGGCGAGCGGCAGCAGCACGATGAACGCCGCGTCGAACATCACGTGCGAGATCATGCCGGCGAAGGCGACGGAGAAGGTCACCCACGTGGCGGGCAGGCGCTCGATCGTGATGCGCAGCAGGGTCGCGAGGACGCCGGAGCGTTCGGCCACCGCGACGCCGATGATCACGCTGACGATGATGGGCAGCGGCGCGAAGGAGGCGAAGTTCTCCAGAGCCGTGCCGAACACCATCGCCGCACCCTCCCCGGAGAGCATCGACTGCACGGAGACGGCCTCGGTCTCACCCGGAGGCGTCACCTCCACCCCGCCGGCGGCCAGGAGCGCACTCACCACCGCGAGGATCGCGGACAGGATCCAGAACAGCCAGAACGAGTGGGGCAGCTTGTTGCCCACCGCCTCGATGACCTCGAGGACGCGGAAGAGCCGCCGCATCCCTCCGGACAGGGAGCTGTCCTCGCTGGCGCGCAGGACTGGGGGTGTCGCCATGGGGTCCTCCTTCATGCCGCTTTCACGCACGTCGTGCGGTGATACGAGTCACATTCTGCGGAACGGCGACCTCCGCGCCACGCACTCGGCCCGAGAACGGGGGCCGGGGCGGGACTCGGCCTCATCCGTGGCCGAATCCCGCACCCCTCGCCGGCCGTGACCGCCGTCACCCACCGTCCGGCGATACTGGCGCCGGGATGCGCACCCGCGCCGTTCCCGCACGCACCGGAGGAGGCACGCAGCCATGACGGATTTCCCCTCGCTCACCCTCGGACAGCTCACCGGGCTCCTGCAGACCGGAGAGCTGACGGCGGAGCAGGCGCTCGACGCCCATCTGGCGCGCATCGGCGAGGTGAACGGGGAGGTCAACGCCGTCGTCACCCTCGACGAGGAGGGGGCACGGGAGCGGGCGCGACAGGCGGACGTCCGCCTGCGCGCCGCCGCGGCCGGCAGTGCGCCTCCGGCTCCGGAGCTGTGCGGCGTGCCCATGACGCACAAGGACTCGATCGCCACGAAGGGCATCCGCACGACGCTGGGATCACCGCTCTTCGCGGACAGCGTCCCGGAGCGCAGCGCGCTCATCATCGACCGGCTCCAGGCCGCCGGCGTGGTCTCCTCCGGCAAGAGCAACGTGCCGGAGTTCGCGGCAGGCTCCCACACCTTCAATCCCCTGTTCGGCACCACGCTCAACCCCTACGACACCAGCCGCAGCGCCGGCGGCAGCAGCGGCGGGGCTGCGGCCGCGATCGCCGCGGGCATCCAGCCGGCCGGCGACGGCTCAGACACGGGCGGCTCGCTGCGCACCCCCGGCTCCTTCTGCAATCTGGTGGGCTACCGCCCGGACCAGGGCCGGATCCCGCTGTGGCCCGCGGCGAACCCCTGGGCCTGGGTGTCCCGCCAGGGATTCCTGGGACGGCGCGTGGAGGACGTGCGGATGCTCATGCGCGCGGTCACCGGCCCGCACCCGCAGAGCCCCCACCCCGCACCCGAGGACGGGGCCTACGCCCAGCGGCGCCGCCGCGACCTCACGGGACTGCGGGTGGGCTGGACGGCGGACTTCGGCCTCGGCGTGCCGGTGGAGGCGGAGGTGCTGCGCGTGCTCGAGCCTCAGCTCGAAGTCCTCGCCGCACTGGGCGCGGAGGTGGTCGAGGCGACGCCGGACCTGCGCGATGCGGACGAGGTCTTCCTCACCACCCGCGCCTACGACTTCGCGGCCTCCTACGGCGAGCTGGTGCGGACCCGCGGTGACGAGATCAAGGCGACGATGCGCGAGAACGTGGAGCACGGCCTGCGTCTCACCGTCGACGACCTCTTCTCCGCCGGTGCGGCCCGCGCGCGTCTGCGCAGGGCCACGACGGCCTTCTTCTCCGAGTGCGATCTCCTCGTCACGCCGGCCGTGCAGGTGCTGCCCTTCGCGGCGGAGCTCGAGTTCCCCACCTCCGTGGCCGGTACGGCGACCCCGCACTACCTCGACTGGATGCGCGCCGCCACGCTCATCAGCGCCACCGGCCTGCCGTGCCTGTCCGTGCCCGGCGGCTTCTCGTCCACCGGCCTGCCGGTGGGGCTGCAGATGGTGGCACCGGAGTTCCGGGACGGCCTCCTGCTCGACGCGGCCGAGTGCTTCGAGGACGCCACCGGCCACTGGCAGCGAAGGCCGGACCTGGGCTGAGAAGCAGCTGGGCCGTGCCGGACCGGATCCGGACCGCACCCAGGGCCGCAAGCCGCACCGCACCCGCGGTCCCACCCAGGGCCGCGCGCCGCGCCGCGCCCGAGGCCTACTCCGGCAGGCGCAGATCCGTCGCCTCGGTGAGCCCCTCCGACGAGATGGGCCGCCAGTTGCGCTTGACCGTCTGCAGAACCACGGAGACGCTGAGGTCCGTGATGCCGGGGTGCGCACCGAGGTCGTCGGAGATGAAGGAGCGCAGACCCGCTTCGTCGCGGACGTTGCCCTGGACCACCAGCGAGGACGAGCCCGCCGTCATGGCGACCATGCGGGCGTGGACGTTCCCCGCGAGCTCCTCGAGGAGTTCCGCGAGCGCGGAGGGCCGGCTGCGGATCGAGGCCGAGAACCCCAGCGGGAAGCCCAGGAACCGCGGCTCCACGTCCACCCGCGGGCGCACCAGCCCGCTCGTCAGCACGCCCTCGAGCGCCCTGCGCGCCGTGGTGCGGGTGACCTCCAGCGCGGCGGCGATGTCGTTGACGCTCATCCGCCCGTCCTGCACCAGCAGGTTCGCGACCCTCAACTCGATGGGACGGAGGTCATGAGGCCCCCTGCCCTCACCGCCCGCGGGTGCTGCGGGCTCTGAGGCCCGGCGCAGAGCAGGCAGCTGCGCAGTCTGCGCCTCGGTGAGGAGACCGGGGGCGCGCCACTCGCTGCTGCGCGTCGAGGTCGCGAGGATGAGGGTCGACTCCACGCGCGCCACCCCGGCGATCTGCGGCATGACGTCGAGGACGAGCGCCGCCGCGTCCATGTCCTGCGTGGGGTGCGCGAGGCACTGGATGTCCGCGGACCCGGCGAGCACGAAGACGGACTGCATGCCCGGCAGCGCGGAGAGCGCAGCGGCCACTGTGCGCACGGAGCCCGGCTCACAGGAGATCCAGGCGAAGACGGGGTGGCCGGTCCTGCGCAGCGACCAGCTCACGGAGGCGGACACGCGCATGACGCCGCGCCCGCGCAGTCCGGCCAGACGGCGGCTGACAGTGCTCGCCGAGGCCCCCAGCACCTCCGCGAGACCGCCCACCGGCGCGCGAGGGGCGTGCTGCAGGGCCGCGATGAGTGCCGCGTCCACGTCGTCGATGTGCTCCACACACCCATCATATCCAGGCGATTTCTGCATGATCTTGCGCGAATGCGTCCACTTCGTGCATCATCTACTCCATTCGTGATCGTTATCACCAGATACGCGCAACGCTCCGACTGCGGTTCCGCAGCGCGCGGTTGCTGTGCCGCTCCCGGCGTACCCGCCGGAGCACGATCACCCGGAGCACGGGACGTCCGTTCGCTCCGTCAGGAGAACAGCAGAACGGGAGCCGCAATGTCTGCAGACGTGGCATCGGAGGGAAGCCCCGCGCATCCGCCTCAGGGCGAGCGGAGCGGGCAGGACGCACAGGTGAAGACGGAGTCCCGGTTCTCCGCCGGAGTGCTCAAGGTGCTCGAGGCCGTGGACCGCGCGGGCAACAAGCTCCCACACCCGTTCTGGATCTTCGTGGGCCTGGCGATCATCGTCGCGGGCCTGAGCGCGGTGCTCTCCCGCATGGGCGTCTCGTCGACGAACCCCGCGGACGGCGAGGAGGTGGTGGTCCAGAACCTCCTGTCCTACGACGGCGTGCGGATGATGCTGGGCGACGCCATCATGAACTTCGTGAACTTCCCGCCGCTGGGGCTCATCGTGGTCGTGGCGCTGGGCGTGTCCATCGCGGACGCCACCGGACTCCTGCCCGCCCTCATGCGCGGCATGCTCTCCCGGGTCTCCCCGCGCTACGTCACCTTCACCATCGCGCTCACCGCGATGGTCGCCCAGATCGCCGGCGACGCGGCCTTCGCCGTGATGATCCCGCTGGCGATGATCGCCTACCGCGCGGTGGGCCGCAGCCCGATCATCGGCGCCGTCGTCGCCTACGTCTCGATCGGGGGTGCGAGCAGCATCGGCCTGCTCCCCAGCGGCACCGACGCCGTGTTCGCCGGGCTCTCCACCGCCGCCGCGCACACCATCGACCCGAACTACAGTGTGGGCCCCCTCTCCAACTACTACTTCTCCGCGATCTCCGCGCTGATCCTCGCCGTCTCCATCACGATCGTGGTGGAGACGGTGGTGGCCAAGCGCGTGGCGGCGCTGGAGGCTGCGGAGCCCTCCGTGAATGCGGAGCCCCTGCCCGCGATGGACCTGCAGACGAACGAGCGCCGGGGCATGCTCGCAGCGGGCATCGCGACCCTCGTGTTCGCCGCCGCTGTCGTCCTCGTGATGGTGCCCACCGGCTCACCGCTGCGCGGCGACGCCGGCGAGATCCTCGACTCCCCGCTCATGGACAACATCGCGGTGGTGATGATGCTGTTCTTCGCCGCGGTGGGCATCGCCTACGGCGTGGTGCAGGGCAGCATCAAGAAGTTCAGCGACATCCCTGAGCTCATGGCCCCGGGCGTGCGCGAACTGGTCCCGGTCATCGTCCTGTTCTTCGCGGCCTCGCAGTTCCTCGCGTACTTCAAGTGGACGAACATCGGCCAGATCGTCGCGATCGAGGGCGCCTCCACCCTGGACAAGCTGGGCGCCACCCCGGTCGTCATCTTCATCGCCGCGGTCCTGCTCATCAGCTGCATGAACCTGGTGCTCACCTCCGGCTCCGCGATGTACGCCTTCGTCGCCCCGGTCCTCGTGCCCATGCTCATGCTCCTGGACATCGCCCCGGAGACCACGCAGGCGATGTTCCGCATCGCGGACGCCCCCACCAACAGCCTCACGCCCATGAGCCCGTACTTCGTCATGGCGCTGGGCTTCATCCGCCGCCACCGCCCCAGCGCGGGCATCGGCACGCTCATGTCGCTCGTGCTGCCGCTGGCGCTCGTGAACCTGGTCGTCTGGCTCACGATCTTCATCATCTGGTACCTGCTTGGCCTGCCGCTGGGACCGGGGGTGAGCGCCCGATGAGCACCGCAGCCACGCCTCCCGGCGCCCCGACGTCCCCAGCCGCAGTGGCCGGCCCCCGCTCTGCTCCCGACGCTCCGGCCTCCGCCGCATTCCGCGCGTTCCTCGCGGCCCTGCCGCAGATGCGCGCGCAGGCCGCCGCCGAGCATGCGGAGGCCCTCGACGACCTCCGGGCGCTCGTGGAGACCGAGACCCCCAGCGCGGACCCCGCGGCCCTGGACGCGGCCGCCCGGGAGCTCCTCGGCTGCGCGGAGACCCTCATGGGTCCGCTCGGCCGCGTAGAGCTGCACGCGCACGAGGAGCACGGCCCCACCCTGATCCTCGACGTACCGGGCGAGCTCCCCGGGCGCGTGGTCGTCGTGGGCCACTACGACACCGTGTGGCCGCTGGGCACGCTCGGGGAGATCCCCTTCTCCGTCGAGGACGGGATCGTCCGCGGGCCGGGCGTCCTCGACATGAAGGCCGGCCTCGTGACCGGCTTCCGCGCCGTCCGGCTGGCGCGCGCCCACGGGCTGCAGCTGCCCTCGCTCACCTTCGTGCTCAACGGGGACGAGGAACTCGGCAGCCCCTCCTCCCGTCCCCTCATCGAACGGGAGGCCGCCGGGGCAGACGCGGGACTGGTGATCGAGCCCGGCGTCGACTGGGACCTCAAGGTCGAGCGCAAGGGCGTGGGAGTGTTCTCCCTCGAGGTGGCCGGGGTGGAGTCCCACGCGGGCAATGACCCCGAGGGCGGGGCGAGCGCCGTGACCGCCCTCGCCGAGCTGGTCCTCCAGCTGAACCGGGGCACCGACCTGGCGGCCGGCACCAGCGTGAACGTGGGCACCGTGAGCGGCGGCACCGCACGCAATGTGGTGCCGGGCCGCGCCCGGGCCTCCGTGGACGTGCGCGTGACGACGCCGGAGGAGGCCGCCCGGATCGACCGGCTCTTCTCCGGCCTCACAGTCGCGGATCCCCGGGTCTCCTTCACGGTGGGCGGCGGCTGGAACCGGCCGCCCATGGCGCTCACGGACGGCAGCCGTGCGCTGCTGCGCACGGTGCAGCAGGTGGCCGACCGGGTCAGGGCGCCGCTGGGACAGCGCTCCGTGGGCGGCGGCAGCGATGCGAACTTCCTGTCCGCCCTCGGCGTGCCGGTGCTCGACGGCCTCGGCGCCAGCGGCAACGGTCCGCACGCCCGCAGCGAGCACGTGCTGGAGGCAGACATGGATGACCGCGTCCTCCTGCTGGCCGGCGTCCTCGCCACCGCCTTCGCCGGCTGAGCCGGGCGGCGCGCGAGCCGCCATGATCAGTGAGCGCGAACTGACGCTCCGGCGCCGCTGGAGCGTCAGTCTGCGCCCACCCCCGGAGGAACCGGCCGTGCCACACTGAGGGCATGGTCGAGCTCACCGCCGTTCTCGGAGACATCACCGTTCAGCACGTCGACGCGGTGGTCAACGCCGCCAACACCGCGATGCGCGGCGGCGGAGGCGTGGACGGCGCGATCCACCGTGCGGGCGGGCCCGCGATCCTCGCCGACTGCATCGAGCGGTTCCCGCACGGCCTGGCGACCGGAGATGCCGGCTGGACCACCGCCGGGGAACTCCCCGCGCGCTGGGTCATCCACACGGTGGGGCCGAACCACTCAGCCGGTCAGCGGGACCGGAGCCTCCTCGTCTCCTGCTACCGGCGCTCGCTGGAGGTCGCGGACGAACTGGGCGCGTCCGCCGTGGCCTTCCCGCTCATCAGCGCCGGCGTCTACGGCTGGCCGCTCGACGACGCCGTCGCGGCGGCCGTCGACACCCTCCGCACGTGCGAGACACAGGTGGAGGCAGTGCGCATCGTCGCCTTCAGCGAGCACCTGCACGCACTGGTGCAGGCACGGATCGCACAGGGGTAGGCGGGGAGAGCGGGCACGAGCCGCAGCCCGAGGAGCGCTCCTCGGCGTCTGACCGTGCACCGCGCGCCCGCCTCATGCGCCTCCGCCCCCTCACTCCTCCACCTTGTAGGCGTCGCGGAGCATCATGATGTTGTCCGGACGCGCGGGGATCCCGTGGACGTTCACGAGGCTCATCCGCATCCAGTCCGCTCCCCACAGGTAGCAGTACGGAGTGAGCTCCGCGAGCTTGAGAGAGACCTCCCGGTACCGCTCCTTCCGCTGTGCGGGGTCCGGCTCCGCCGCAGCCGCCAGCATGAGACCGTCGAGCTCCTCGTCGGCCACGAGGTTGAAGTTGGAGCTGGGTGCGTCCGGTGTGGCCAGCGCGCTGTTGAACCAGCGGTTGACGTTGCCGTCCGGGTCCATCGCCCCGCGCCAGCGGTAGAGCATCGCGTCGAAGTCGTGGCTGAAGGCGTCGTCCACCAGGGTGGGCTGATCCGTGGGCCGCAGGCGCGCGTCGATGCCCACGGCACCCCACTGCGACTCGAGGGCCTGGGCGGCCCGGGTGTTGTCGGGACTCGAGGTGAGCTGCAGGTCGAAGGAGAGCCCGCCCAGCTCCTCGACGAGCCGCCGCGCCCCTTCCTCATCATGCCGGGCGTACCCCTCGACCTCGCCCATGTCCCAGGTGCTCCCGGTGGGGAACGGCGACTCCTGCCCGGTGAGCCTGTCGCCCCCGTAGAGCGCGTCGTCCATGAGTTCCGGGTCGATCGCCATGCACGCGGCCCGGCGGGCGTCCGGATCGCTGAGCGGACGCCCCTCGGCGGTGTTGAACATGACGAAGCTCGATCCTGCCGCGCCCTGCGGGTCCAGGCGGATGGAGGGGTCCAGCTCCGCATCGCTCACCCAGTTGTAGGCGACGTTGTCCGCCACGTCGATGGAGGTGGACGCGAGGCTGGAGTAGCGGGAGTCGGAGTCCGCGATCACCCGGAACTCCACTCCGTCGAGGTAGGGCCGCTCCGGATCGCGGTAGCCGTCCCAGGCCTTCACCCGCACCGAGCTGTCCGCCACCTCGCTCACCAGCTCGAACGGTCCCGTCCCCACCGGTCTGGCACCCAGGTCCCCGCCCGTCTCCTCGATCGCCCGGGGCGAGGCCATCATGCCCGGAGCGGAGGCGAGCACGGCCACGGGGAATCCCGCGTGCGGACGGTTGAGCTCGAACTCCACCGTGGAGGCGTCCACCGCGCGGACGTCCTCGAGCACCCCCATCTCGCCCAGGCAGGAGCAGCCGTTGGCCGGATCGCGCATCCGGTCCACGTTCGTCACGACGGCGTCCGCGTCGAACTCCTCCCCATCCTGGAACTCGATGCCCTCCTGCAGGGAGACGGCGTAGGTGAGCCCGTCGTCGCTCACCTCGTAGCCCGTCGCCAGGTTGGGGATGAGCTCGCCCTCGGCATCGAGGTCGAAGAGCTGCTCGTACATGGTCAGCAGCACGCTGTAGCTGACGTACGTGGTCGCCCGCAGCGGATCCAGGGAGACCCAGCTGGCCTCCACGCCCACGCTGAGCGTGCCGCCGGGCCGCGGCTGCGCGTCCGGATCGTCCGGGACGACGGCCGCGCCGCAGCCCGCCAGGACCAGCGCCGTCGCCGCGGCGGCCAGACCCCGCAGAACCCGCAGACCACGCCCGAGGCCCCTCCTCCGTTCACGCATCTCGCACCTCCCTGCGCGCCTGTGCATTCCGTGCCTCTGCCTCGGGCGCCTCCGCCTCGGCCACCGATGCCGTCCCGTTCTTCAGCCCTGTCCCGCTCCCCCGCACGGGTCCGCTGCCTGCACGGATCGGCCCGGCGTCCTCGGCTGCGGAAGACCTGTCGCCCGCGCCCTGCCCGGCACTCCCGGCGGCAGGCTGCGGATCGAAGAAGCCGAAGAACTCGATCACCTCGGCCTCCTCGCCCCGGACCGCCGCCCGGCCGCCCGCGAGAGCGTCCGCCCACCCGAGCTCCCCGGTCACGAGCTCCGCCCAGGTCCGCGCGTCCAGGGACACCACGGCGTCCGGCGCGTAGGGGTGGCGGTTCACGTCCGCGACGAACTCGCAGACGGACTTCCGCAGGTGCAGGCCCGCCCGGGTGTCCCGGTCCGTGAGGTCGAGGACGAGGAAGCGTTCGGTCTCCCCGCTCCGGGAGGGGTCGAGCCGCACGCGCAGGTGGTCGATGTGCATCTGCGGCGGGGCGCGCAGCACATCTCCCACGGTCCAGGGCTCGGACGGCGGGATGCTCACCTTCCCCTCCAGCTCGCGGGCGTGCGTGAGGTAGAAGTGGCGGGCGATGGACCCGCCCGCCCTCTGCCCCAGCTCGCGCAGCGTCGCGGCCTTGAGGTCCCGGTGCGACTGGTTCTCCGGATCCGCGTCGACCAGGTGTCCCGCGAGGGTCGCCGCCCACGAGGCCTCACCGCGTTCCAGGGCCTCCGCCACGGCCTCCCGCACGCGCGCCGGGCCGCCGAACCCCTCCACGATCCGCGCACCCGCGAGCGCGCGCGGCGGCGGGTTGATGTGCTCGGGCCGGCCGTCGTACCAGCCCAGCACCCGTTCGTAGATGTAGGGAGGCTGGTACTGGGTCTCCCCGTAGCCGTCCCGGTTGTGCCGCTGCGAGGCCAGGTGCTCCGGCAGCCGCACGAAGCGGCGCAGCTCGTCCGGTCCCATGCCGGCCAGGATCCCGCGGACGGACTGGTCGTAGGTGAAGGCGATCGCATCCGCGTAGCCCTCCAGCGTCCGCCGGATCCGCTCGCGGCCGGAGTGGGGCCGGGAGTGGGTGCTGAGGAGGTGCTCCGGCTGGAGGTCGCGCAGCTGGAGGACGCCGTCGCGCCAGGAGCGGGGGTCCCGGAAGCCGGTGCCCCGCAGCGCGTAGAAGTTGGGGATCGTGGGCCACAGGAAGTTGTTGAGCGCCACACCCAGGTCCGGCATCCAGACGGTGAGCGTGTCGTCCGAGTCCGTCCAGTGCTCCGTGAAGAACTGCATGCGGACACCCGCGATCGTCCGCTCCTCCCCGTCCCGGACGGGCGCGCTCACGGGCACCGTCCCGCGCGGTGTCTGCGCGGGATAGGTGGCGCCCACCGGGGCGTCCGGCCCCTCCTCCGGCAGGTACGAGGCGAACTGGAAGCGGAAGCGGCGTGCCAGCGCCGGTGCCGCTTCCGGGAAGTCCATCGCGTCGCGGCCCAGGGCGAGGTTCTCGTTGACGCGCGGGTGGCCCAGCACCGGCGCCTCGGTGCCCGTGTTGCCTGCACCGCCCGCATCCGAGGCCGCCTCGTCCAGGAACGCCTGCGTGCCGTGCGCGTAGTGGTTGTGGCTGTAGATCACGGCGGCGACGGGCTTGTCCGTGACGGTCCGGAGCGCGGCGAGCGCACGCCTGCCGTCGGCGAGGTCCACGCCGGTGTCGTAGACGATCACACCGTCCTCGCCTTCGATGAAGGTGCGGTTGACGATGGATCCGCCCACGTAGGTGTGCACGCCCGGTGCCACCGTGAGGAGCCTGGGCTCCGTGTTGGAGCGCGGCTTCTCCCCGATCAGTTCCGCCGCCGCGACGGCACCATTCGGTGCCCGCCGGGTCTCCGGGTGCCCGCAGTCGAAGCGGTCCGTCCCGGTGCCTCCCTCTTGGATTCGATCCGTGCGTGTCATCGTGCACCGCTCCCGTCCGTACCGGTCTGAATGTCCCGCGCCCGCCGCGAATGGCAGGCGACGAAGTGCCCGGGGCTCACCTCGTGCAGGGGCGCATGCGCCTGCGCGCACTCCTCCCGTGCCCAGAGGCAGTCGGCCCCCAGCGGTTCCCCGGCCTCCCGCAGCAGCGCCTCGCGCAGCACGGAGACCGGGACGCCGCGCGCGAGGCCGGCCCGGCTCCCGCCCGACGGCGCGCCACCGCCCTCGCCCGACGCCTCGTCGCCGACCGCATCTGCGCCGACAGCGGCCCCGTGCGCATCCCCGCTCGCCGCGGCCCAGCTCCCCCGGTCCCGGACGACCCGGGGCACGGCCTCGAGCAGCGAGCGCGTGTAGGGGTGCACGGGAGCGGCGCAAACGCTCTCGCTCGGTCCGATCTCCACGAGCCGCCCGCGGAACATCACCCCCACGCGATCGCTGATGTGGCGGACCACCGCGAGGTCGTGGGCGATGAAGAGGTAGGTGAGGCCCAGCTCCCGGCCCAGCCGTTCGAACAGCTCGAGCACCTGCGCCTGGATGGTGACGTCGAGGCTGGAGACGGACTCGTCGCAGATGAGCAGCTTGGGGCCGAGCGCCAGCGCACGGGCGATGCCCACGCGCTGGGCCTGGCCGCCGGAGAGCTGCCGCGGGGTGCGGTCCGCGAACCGGGCGGGGTCGAGGCCCACGAGCTCCAGGAGCTCCTCGACCTTCCGCGTCCTCTCCCGGGCCGTGCCCACGCCGTTGACCCTGAGCGGCTCCGCGACGACGTCGCGCACCTTCCAGCCGGGGTTGAGGGAGGAGAAGGGATCCTGGAAGACCATCTGCATCTCGGTGCGGGCACGCCGCAGCGCCGCGCCGGAGAGGCCGGCGAGGTCCGTGTCCTCGAAGCGCACGGAGCCCGCCGTGGGAGCCGGCGCCTGCAGGATGGCGCGGGCGGTGGTGGACTTGCCGCTGCCGCTCTCCCCCACGATGCTCAGGGTCTCCCCGCGGAGCACGTCGAAGGAGACCCCGTCCAGCGCCCGGACCTTCCCGCCGCCGGGACCGCCCACCGTGAACTCCTGTTCGAGGCCCGCGCCGGAGAGGAGCACGTCACGGTGCTCGGCGGACTCGCGGGTGCGCGCGGTGTCCGTGTCCACCACGGAGTCGAGCAGGTGCTGCGTGTACTCCTCCTGCGGTGCGGAGAGCACCCGGCTCGCCGGACCGCTCTCCACCACCCGTCCGCCCTGCATGACGCAGAGGGTGTCCGCGTAGTTGGAGGCGAGCGCGATGTCGTGGGTGATGAGCATGAGGGCCATGCCGAACTCGCTCTGCAGGTCCTGGACGAGGTCGAGGATCTGCTTCTGCGTCGTGACGTCCAGCGCGGTGGTGGGCTCGTCCGCGATGAGCAGGTCCGGTCCGCAGCTCAGCGCCAGGGCGATCATCACGCGCTGGCGCATGCCGCCGGAGAGCTGGTGCGGGTACTCGTCCACGCGCCGGGCGGGCTCCGTGAGCCGGACCGCCTCGAGCATCTCGACGGCACGGGCGCGCAGCGCCGCTCCCTCGAGGTCCGTGTGGAGGCGCAGGGCCTCCTCGATCTGCTTCCCGATCTTCATCGTGGGGTTGAGCGAGCGCATGGGGTCCTGGAACACCATCGAGATGCGCGAGCCGCGCACGGCGCCCCACTCCGCCTCCGTGAGGCCCACGAGGCTGCGGCCGCCCAGCGTGATCGTGCCCGCCGTGATCCGTCCCGGCGGGGTCGAGAGGCCCAGTACGGTCCGTGCGGTCACGGACTTGCCGGAGCCGGACTCGCCCACCACCGCGAGCGTCTCCCGCGGCCGCACGGCGAAGGAGACGTCGTCCACCGCCGTGACGGTGCCGCGCGGACCATCGAACACCACCTGCAGGTCTTCGACCACGAGCAGCGGCTCGTCAGTGCGCCCGCCCGCCTGCGCGCTCCCGGCCGCCGGGGCACTGCTGCGGTGGCCGGGCCCATGCCCGTCCGCACGCCCGTCTCCGGCCCCGGCGGCCCCGGCGGCCTCGTGCAGAACGCTCATCGCGCGCTCCCTTCGCTGTCCATCCGCTGCCGTATGCCGTCCGCGAGCAGGTTGAGCGAGACGACAGTGAGGAACAGGAGGAAGCCGGGCACCAGCACCAGCTGCGGTGCCGAGGACAGGTCCGTCTTGCCGTCGGCCATCATGTTCCCCCAGGTGGGTGTGGGCGGTTCGATCCCGAGGCCCAGGAAGCTCAGCGAGGCCTCGGTGATGATCGCGATGCCGCAGATGGTGAGGCCGTACGTGAGCAGGGAGCCGATCACCCGCGGCACCACGTGGCGCACGAGGATGTGGCCCGCCCGCGCACCGGCCAGGCGGGCGCTGAGGATGAAGTCCCGCTCCCTCACCGCCAGCGCCCCGGCCCGTGCGATGCGGGCGTAGGAGGGGATCGAGTAGAACGCGATCGCGACGATGAGGTTGGGGATGCTGGGGCCCAGGTACGTCGCCACCACCAGGGCGAGGACGAGGGAGGGGAAGGCGAGGAAGATGTCCAGCACGCGCATGAGCACCGCGTCGACGGCGCCGCCCAGGTACCCGGCGACGATGCCGATCACGCCGCCCACCGCCAGGCCCACGAGCACGGAGCCGAGGCCGATGAGGATGGAGATCTGACCTCCGTGGAGGGAGCGGGACAGGAGGTCCCTGCCCAGGGCGTCGGTCCCCAGCAGGTGGCCTGCGGAGAACAGCCCCATCCGGGGCTCGCCGTCACCGCCGTTGAAGACCCCGAGGTCCGGATCAGGGACGAAGGGCAGCACGGGAGCCAGCAGGCAGGCGAGCACCAGCACCGCGAGGAGTGCGGCCGGGACCGCGATCTCGAACACGGATCCGCGGAACCGCCGCGGCCCGGCGGAGGAGGCCGGGCCCGAGGCCGTGCCGGGGACGGCCCCGGCCGGAGCCGTCGCGGTGAGGTCCGGAGCGGAACCGAACCCGGCCTCGGCGACGGCGCTGTTCGCGTCCTGCTCCCCCGAGGCCGCACCCGCGCTGCGCGTCCGGGCGGCTGAGCTGTCACTGGGCTGTGCGCGCATGGCGGATCCTCGGGTCGAGCGCCGCGTACAGCACGTCCACGGCGAAGTTGATGAGTACGAATGCGACGGCGATGACGACCACCGCGCCCTGGACCACCATGAAGTCCCGCTGGTAGATCGCGTCGACCATGAGCTTGCCCAGCCCCGGGACCGCGAAGAGGGTCTCCACGATCACCGCACCGCCCAGCAGCGCGCCCATGTTGATGCCCACCACCGTGATGAGCGGGAAGACGGAGTTGCGCAGCACGTGCTTCCACGTGACCGCGTTCCGCGACACGCCCTTCGCCCGGGCCGTGGTCACGTACTCCTCCTGCGTGAGCTGGGTGACGAGGTCCGCGCGGAGCACGCGGAAGTACATGGCGTAGAGGGCGAAGGCGAGGGTGAGCGCGGGCAGGAGTGCCGAGCGCGCGTTCATGAGCGGATTCTCCGTGAACGGGATCCAGCCCGTGGCCGGCAGTCCGAAGGGGACGGCGACGACGAGGACGAGGATCATGCCCACGAGGAACGGCGGGCTCGCCACGCCGGCGAAGGCGGTCAGGCCCAGCGCGCGGTCCAGGGCGGAGCCGGGACGGCCCGCCGCCAGCACGGCGACGGGGACCGCGACGACCAGGGCGATGAGCTGTGCCAGCACCATGATCTCCACGGAGGCCGGCAGCCGCTGGAGGAGCAGCGCGGAGACCGGTTCGCCGGAGCCCGCGGACATCCCCAGGTCACCGCCGAGCGCCGCGACCAGCCAGTGCCAGTAGCGGACGAGGAGAGGCTGATCCAGGCCCAGCTGCTCCCGGAGCGCGGCGGTGGCCTCCGGAGTGGCGCCCTCTCCCAGGATCGCCAGCGCCGGGTCGCCGGGCAGCAGGTTGAGGAGCATGAAGGTGAGGAAGCTGACTCCGATCAGGACCGGGACCAGCTGGAGCAGGCGTCTGCCCAGCATTCGACCCATGCGGTACTCCTTCGCAGCGCGGGAGGCGCGGGCCGGGGCTGCGCGGACGCAACGTCCTCGTTGCGGCGCCCGCCGGCCTCCCACGCCATCGGGTGACGCCGCTCACGCTAGCCGCGGTTTGATGCAACGTCAACGACTTTTATCGTTCCGTCAACCTTGGGCAGACGCGGGCGAAGTGGGGAAGAGTGGTGATTCCGCAGGTCAGCGCATCATTCCGGCGTACTGTCCCGACCGGTGAGGAGACGCTCCACGAGCGTCTGCATTCGCCCGTCCAGGTCCCGCACGCCCACTCCGAACTCCGCGGCGAGCGGCTTCCGTGCGATCACATAGCCCATCAGGAGCGACTGCAGGAGGGCGTGCACCGCCACGGTGTCGAGGTCGTCCGGGATGTTCCCGGCGGCCTGGTCGTACTTGAGGTCCCGCTGCGTCTGCTCACGGCGGGGCATGAGACGGACCTTCGTCTGCCCGTCGAGCAGGAGCAGCACCACGAGGCGGAGCTGCTCCGCGTTCCTGATCGTCTGCTTGAAGAGACGGTCGATGCGGTTGACGAGACCCAGCTCCTCCCCACGGCTCCAGTACGCCGCGGACCGCCGCTCGCCGTTGCGGCGCAGCGCAGAGCGCAGGAGCTCGCCGCGGGAGCCGAAGTAGTGGTAGACGAGGCCGCGGTTGATGCCCGCGAGGTCGGCCACCTCCCGGAGGTTCAGCCCCGCGAGCACCCCGTCCTTCCGGAGGAGCTCCAGCGCCGCCTGTTCGAGCTTCCTGTCCGCGGCCTCGTCGCCGTCCGCCGCGCCCCTGCTTCTCCGTGACATGGCTGGACGGTATCACTGCCGCTCAGGCCTGCGGTGCCGGCCGCTCAGCCGGGCAGCGCCCCGGCCCGGGCCCGCACCTCGGCGAGCACCTCCTCCGTGTGCTGGCCGAGGGCGGGCACCTCCCCGCCGTCACCGTCGCGAGGGCGGTGCGTGGTGGTGAACGGCAGCCCGGGCATGCGGTACTCGGCACCGTCGGAGTCACGGCAGCGGGCGAAGATCCCGCCGGCGCGCACGTCCTCGGCCTCGAGCACCTGCGCGTAGTCGCGGATCGCGCCGGAGACGATGCCCAGTGCGCTGAGCTCCTCCACGACCGCCTCCGAGGTCCGAGCGGCGAAGTACGGCGCGAGAGCGGCCAGCAGCGCCGGGCGGTGCGCCACCCGGGAAGGATTGTCCGCGAAGCGCGGGTCCTCGAGCAGCTCCGGCACCCCCGCGTGGCGGCACAGTGTCGCGAACTTGTCGTCCGTGTAGGCCGAGACCACCACCGAGCCGTCCGCCGTCGTGAAGTGATCCGCTCCCGGCGCCGCACCCGGCTGGCCGTTGCCGCGGCGGGTGGGCATGTCGCCGGTGAGCCCGTACTCGCCCCAGTTCACCCGCTGCAGGTCCACGGCCGTGTCCAGCAGGGAGACCGTGACCTCATCGCCTTCGCCGGTGCGCTCGCGGTGGAAGAGCGCGGCGAGGATGCCCTGGACGAGCGCGGCGGCGGAGACGTGGTCGACGATGGGAGCGCCCACACGCTGCGCCTGGCGGCCGGCCTCGCCGGTGACGGACATGAGCCCGGACTCCGCCTGCGCGGCGATGTCGAGTCCCGGACGGGTCCTGGACGGACCGCTGGTGCCGAATCCTGTGACCGAGGCGAGGATGACGCCGGCGTTCACGGACCGCAGGACGTCCGCCCCCAGCCCCAGGCGCTCCATGACGCCGGGGCGCATGTTGTGGATGACGACGTCCGCCGCCGCGACGAGGTCCAGTGCCGCCTGCCGCTGCTCCGGCTCGCGGAGGTTGAGCGCCACGGAGCGCTTGCGGCGGTTGTAGCCGCGGATGATCGCGGCGCCGTACGAACCGACGCCGCGCGCCTGGTCGCCCGCGGGAGTCTCCACCTTGATGACGTCCGCCCCCAGGTCCGCCAGGGTCTGCCCGGCGCCGGGTGCGGCGATGAAATGGCCGAAGTCCACGACCGTGATGCCGTGCAGCGGACCGCTGCGACGCTCCGGCTCCCGGCTGCCCATGTCTGTGCTCACTCTGCGCTCCTCCTCGAACGGCGGCACTCTCCGGGTGCACGCTACTGAAGGGGCGGCAGGGGATACCATCGAGGCGGATCACAGGGACGTGCAGGGGAATCTGTGATGCGTCACAGAGGAGCGGCGGATGCAGACCATCGGAGACGACCAGTCCTCGGACGCTCTCGCCGGGGCCGCGGACCGGCTGCGGCGGGCGGTGCCCGCGCTGGCCCGGCGGACGATCGCCCTCTACGTGGAGGGCGCGGAGAGGTACACGGGCACGGACGTCCCCCACCACCTCGAGCGCGAGAGCACGCAGACGGTGCGGACGATCATGCGCGCGTGCATCGCTCCCTCACGGAGACCCGGCCGCCGCTCGAACCCGCGATCACCGAGGCCGCCGCGCTCACCGTCGACAGGGTCGCCGACGACCTGCCGCTCGAGGAGTACATGCGCTGCTGGCAGTTGTCGTACACCGTGCTCGCCGAGGCCGCGGCGGCGGAGATCCGGGAGCCGGCGCTCGTCCTGCACGCCGTCACCCGGATGCGCGAGGCCTTCGACCTCATGGCGCGCAAGGTCGCGGACGCCTTCGCGGTCGCCGCCCGGGACGCCGCCGCGGCGGACTCCCGCCAGGACGCGGAGGTCATCGAGGCCCTGTGGACGGGCCGCGGCTGGACCTTCGCGGAGCCGGACGCGGTCCCCTCAGCACCCCTCGTGACGCACCTGCACCTGGGACCGGCCCCGGGCGAGGACGCCGCCGCCCACCGCGACCGCTCCATCGCCCGGCACCGCAAGGTCCGGCAGGTGCGGGCGCAGCTGCGCCGCGACTTCGCCGATGTCTGGCTCATGGACCTCCGGGCGCGGACCGGACGGATCGTCTCCTGGTCCCATCGGGAGGGGCTGGGCGACGCCGAGGCCGCGGCACGGACGCTGCGCACGCTCCGCGAGGTGACCGGTGCGGAGGGGACGACGGCGTCCGAGCCCGCGCACGGCCTCGGCGACGTGCCCCGCGCCGCCCGCGTGAGCGCGGCGGCCCTGGAGACGGGGCTGCGGCTGGGCCGCACCGGGGTGCCCCTCACGATGGACGACCTCGCGCTCGACCACCACCTCGGGCACGGCAGCCTCGCCCTGCCCTCCCTCCTGGAGCGGAGCCGTCCCGCGCTCTCGCGGCCGGAGCTGCGCGAGACTGTGCGCAGCTTCATCGACCACAATCTCGACAGGCGTGCGACCGCGCGGGCGCTCCACGTGCATCCCAACACGGTGGACAACCGGCTCGCCCGAGTCGCCCAGCTCACCGGACTGGACGCGCACCGCACGCGCGATCTGCTCACGCTCGCCGTCGCAGCGCTCGCGGGGGACGCGCCCGAGGCCTCGGGCGCGGAGGAGGCGGGCTCCCGCGCACTGTGATCCGTCACAGTTCCACCGCCGGCCGGTTGTCACCCGCGCTCATTGTCCGGCCTGCTCCCCGCACATAGCGTCAGGACCGTGCTCCGCCGGTCGCCGCTGACCGGCCCGGTCGCCGGAGGCCGGCAACGCCTCACATCTGCTTCGAAGGAGAAGACGTGTCCGAGATTCTCGAGTACGCCGACCGCGCCTGGCGCGGCGAGGAGTCCCTCCGCGCCTATCACGCCGGTGAGTGCCGGAAGGAGGGGCTCGCCGAACTCGGCGAGAACCTGTACATGTGGCCGGCGTTCGGCAACGTGTACGTGCTGCGGACCTCGCAGGGGCTCTTCCTCTACGACACGGGCGACCGCAGGACGGCCGAGGAGCTGTTCGCCGCCGTGCGCGCGCTGACGCCGGACCGCGTGCACACCGCCGTGTACTCGCACGGGCACCTCGACCACGCCTTCGGCATGCGTCCGTTCGACGAGGAGGCGCGGCAGAACGGCTGGACCCAGCCCACCGTGCTGGCACAGGAGAACCTGGTGCCGCGCTTCGACCGCTACCGGCGCACGCACGGCTACAACGAGTCGATCAACCGGCGGCAGTTCCAGACACCGGGCTTCCGCTGGCCCGGCGAGTACCGGTACCCGGACGTCACCTACCGCGACCAGGCCACCCTGGACCTGGGCGGGGAGCACATCGAGCTCCATCACGCCAAGGGGGAGACGGACGACTGCACGATCGCCTGGATCCCGGAGCGGAAGGTGCTGTTCTCCGGGGACTTCTTCATCTGGTCGAGCCCCAATGCGGGCAATCCGCAGAAGGTCCAGCGCTTCGCCCTCGAGTGGGCCCAGACGCTGCGCTGGATGGCCGGGCTGGGTGCGGAGATGCTGCTGCCCGGCCACGGGCTGCCGGTCGTGGGTGCGGAGCGCATCCGGGAGACGCTGGGGAACGCGGCGGAGCTGCTGGAGGCGATCTACGGCACCACGGTGGACATGATGAATGAGGGTGCCACGCTGGACGAGATCCTGCGGACGGTGAGGACGCCGGAGCACCTGCTGGAGAAGCCGTACCTGCGGCCCTCCTACGACGAGCCGGAGTTCGTGGTGCGCAATCTCTGGCGCCTCTACGGCGGCTGGTACGACGGGAACCCCGCGCATCTCAAGCCCTCGCCGCAGGCGGAGCTCGCCGCGGAGCTCGCCTCCCTGGCCGGCGGGGCGGAGAAGCTGGCGCGGCGTGCGCAGGAGCTCGCGGAAGCGGGCAGCCACAGGCTCGCGGGCGAGCTGGTGCAGTTCGCCGCGGACGCCTCCCCGGTCCCGGAGATCCACGAGGCTCGGGCGGACGTGTTCTCGCAGATGGAGAAGGCGGCGACGTCCACGATGGCCAAGGGCATCTATGCCTGGGCCGTGGTGGAGTCCCAGGCCGCGATCGCGGGCACGGACCCCGTCGCGGAGCTGCGGACCCGGACCGCCGGGCGCATGCGCTGGTCCGTCTGAGCCGGCGTGTGCCGCAGCCCGGGGACCGGCTGCGGCACACGCCCGAGGGCACGCCCGCGCCCAGAGGGGACGGGCGACGAGACTGCGTGCGCGGCAGGCAGGAGCGCACGGGAACTGCACGAGGAATGAGCGGATGAGGACAAGTCCCAGGAATCGAGGACGTCGCAGGATGCTCGGCGCAGCGGCGCTGACAGGCACCGCCGCACTGGTGCTGAGCGCATGCGCGGGAAGCATCGGCGGCGGCAGCGGCGGTGCCGGAGGCGGTGAGGGCTTCGAGTACGGAGCCTCCCAGGAGGAGGTGGACGCGGTCCTCGAGGGGCTGGAACCGGTGACGCTCACCTTCCAGCCGGGGGCGGCCTCGGCGGAATCGATCATGAGTCCGGCGGCGACGGAGATCGCGGACCGCATCGAGGAGCGCTCCGGCGGCATGATCACGGTGGACCTCGTGTGGGGGCAGGCGGTGGCCGGCTACGACACCGTGCAGGATGCGCTGGCCGACGGCCGGCTGGACCTGGCGAACACGCTGCCCGGGTACAGCCCGGCAGAATTCGCCGCCTTCGACGACCTCTCGACCACCACTGCGATGCTGCCCTCCTCCCCGTTCGCGGGCGAGTTCATCGCCTACGCCGTGTACAGCGACCTGGGTTGGGAGAACCAGGAGATCCTGGGCTCCTTCGACGCGGCCGGACTGGTGCCGCTCACGCCCTTCGCCACCACCGCCGGCAACTACACCACGTGCCGGGAGCCGCTGGCCTCGGCCGCCGACTGGCAGGGACGCCAGGTCCGGGTGGGCACGACCGCGCAGGACACGCAGGTCTCCGGACTCGGAGCGGTGCCCGTCTCCATGGAGTACACGGAGATGTTCGAGGCGCTGGAGCGCGGCACCGTGGACTGCAATGTGGGCCCCAGCCCCGCCACGGCGGAGAGCGGCGTGCTGGAGGTCGCTCCGGAGCTGGGCTTCACGACCACCACCAGCTTCCCCCGGACGGCGACGACGGTGATGGCCGGGAGCAGGTTCGAGGAGCTGCCGCTGGCCTACCAGCAGATCATCTTCGACAGTGCAGGACTGGGCGGAGGCGGATTCGTGCAGAGCTACACGGACTCCGCGGCCGAGCTGGTGCGCCAGTCCAAGGAGCACGGAGGCGAAGTGCGGCCGCTGTCCGAGGACACGCAGTCCCGGCTGCACACACTCTCCGAGGAGCTCACCGCGGAGGCTGTGTCCGGCGGACGGCTGGGCGAGGACTTCGAGGAGCGGCTGGCGGAGGGCATCGAGTCCTGGACGGCGAAGGTCGAGGAGCTGGGGCTGGCGGATTCCGGGGACATGGCGGACTTCGACGAGTGGTACGCGGAGGCGGACTACGCCGAGTTCGCCCGGGCGGTCTACGAGTCCGGGGCGGCACTGGAGCACCGCCCGGGAGCGTGAGGGGCGCTTTCCACCTGTCGCCGGGCCTCCCCTCGCGTGGTCAGCTTCCCGCACATCCAGCCGTCCTTCCTATCCTTCCATCCTGGACTGATCGCTTTCCCTCGCCGAGGTCGCTGGGTTGGCTGGGGAAAGCGATCAGTCGGCGAGCGCCGCCCGGGTCCCCACGGCCAGGAACTCCGGCATCCACACCCGCTCCCAGTCGCTCACCTCCTGGGCCAGGTTGCCGGTGCGGACCGGCAGGGTCCGGGCGAACCAGTAGGTGCCCACGCCGTCGCGCTCCATGAGGCCGTAGTCCACGAGCTCACGACGCAGGTAGGCGACGTCCTCGTGCGCCGTGCGGAGAACGGCGCCCACCTGCGTCTCCGTGTACGTGAGCGCCGGATCGAACCGCCGCAGCATCTCGAGGGCGACGGCGAGCTGGGTGCGCCGCTTCGCGGGGATCCGGAGCAGTCGCGCACGGGGGTCGCCGTCCTCGAAGAACGGGCGGATGCGCCTGAGATGGTCCGCGTATGCGCGGTCCCTGTCGATCTGCAGTGCGGCGAGCGCCGTGGTGTAGTTCTCCCCCGTGCGCTCCATCCGGCTGCGGACGAGCTTCTTGAAATCGCTGTTGTGCGTCATGTGGATCCGTCTCGCGCCGCGAGCAGCCCCAGCATGCCGCGACGCTGTCTCACATGCGAGGCGTCGGCATCCGGCGGGGAGCACGAGCTCCGGCCACGTGATCCGAGGATGTGCTCCCCTTCGCCTGTGCACCCGGGCTGGGGCCGAGGTGCGGGCTGGGCGGCGGATCTGCGCCAGGCACAGAGATTCACACACGACGAGGTACGTTGTCAACAGCACCGGGCAGGCGGTGGGGAGGTGCCCGGGCCGCAGCGCTCGTGCAGCACGCCGGGAGACGTCCCCCGGGCAGGAGGGAGAACCGTGACCGACCTGAACCGCTACCTGGAGGCCCTCCTCGTCGCCAATGATCCGACTCAGGCGATGCAGGCGGCGGTGCACCAGGTGCGCAGGACGTTCGGCTGCGACGTCTCGTGGACGGGGCTGGTCGAGGACGGCTGCCTGCGCATGGGGACCGCCTCCGGGCTGCGCACGCCGGAGATGTCCGCGGTGTGGCGGCTGGAGGTCGGCTCCGGCATCGGCGGCCGCGCCGCCCTCCTCGGCCGCCCGCACAAGAGCAGCGACTACCAGCACGACGCGCGGCGCGTGCCCGCCAAGCGCGTCATCGACAACGAAGGCATCGTCACCGTGCTGGTGGTGCCCCTTCTCTCCGCGGACCGCACGCTGGGCGTGCTCTACGCGGCGTGCCGCCGGCCGCGAGCATGGGCGGACGAGGACGTCGGGCAGCTGGAGACGATCGGCCGCTACCTCGCGGTGCGGCTGGAACAGCTGGACGTCGACGGTCGCGCGGAGGCAGAGGCGCGCAGCCATCGCGAACGAGCCGATGCCGCCTCCGCCGCGCTGCGCTCGGCCGCCGATCTGGCGCACGGCCTCATGGGAGCCGATCGGATCGAGGAGGCCGTCCAGACAGCCTCGACCGCCCTGGACGTGCGGATCGAGCTCCGGGACGAGGGCGGCCGCCTGCTCCACTCCGGCGGACGGCAGGGAGGCCGCACCCTGCTGTCCGGCGAGCTGGAGCCCGGGGGCAGCCTCCGGCTCGCCCTCCTCTCCGCGGACGCCCACCGGTCCGCGGACGAACCCGCCCTGCGCCTGGCGTACGAGGTGCTCCGCTCCCAGCTGCTGCGCCTCGGCGAGCGCGAACGGACGACGGAGCGCCTCCGCGGGGATCTGTTCGACCAGCTCGTCACCGGCAGGCTGGCGGACGGCGAAGGTCTCGTCCGGCGGCTCGCGCTCATCGGCATGAGCGGGCTCGCACGGGGCGCGCGGGTCCTGGTGGCGGGGAGCCGCGGGCCGGGCGGCCAGGTCTCGGCCCGCTTCGCCGAGGAGTTCCGCACCACGTTCACCCGCAGCCTGCTGCAGCGGCGCGGCGACCGCCTCGCAGCACTGGTCGAGCTCCCCACGGCACCGGAGGGCAGGACGCGACAGCAGCTCGCGGAGCTGCTCGCACGCGAGCGCCTCCGGTCGCCGGGGGCCGGCGCGGTGATCGGGATCGGCCGTGCGTGCGGAGGTCTGGGCGACATCTCCATGTCCTACGACGAGGCGCGCGCCGCCTGCGAGGTGGGGCTGAGCGGGGACCACCACTCCGAGGACGGGGTGGTGAGCGCGCGGAACCTCGGCCTGCAGGGGCTCGCCAGTCTGCCGCTCGCACAGCTGGAGACCACCGTCGCAGACACCCTCGGACCGCTGCGCGAACTCGACGAGCAGCGCGGCACCCAGCACCTCGCCACGGCGCGCGCCTACCTGGGCAACGACCGGCATCTGCCCAGGACCGCGGCCGAGCTGCGGGTGCACTACAACACGGTGCGCAACCGGGTCGCCCAGATCGAGCGACTGCTGGGGGTCGATTTCGACGACGTGGACGACCGCTTCCGCATAGAGACCGCTCTGCGCATGGAATCGGTGGTGCGGGCGCTCTCGCACCGCCCCGCCGGGACTGTCATGCCGTGACACCCAAATGCTGCAAGTCTGGCACGCCATGCCCTGGGAAGGCGTGCAACAGTACGACACTCTGACTTCTCCAGTGGCCTCGGCGACGAGGATCTCGAAGAAGAGGAGGGACGGATGACGGCACTCGAGGTGACGAGGGAGCTCGTGTTCCCCGCGTTGGAGAGGCACGGGTCTCGCCCCGCCGTCGTCGCCGACGGCGTCACGTGGAGCTACGACGAACTCCGCGAGTCCGCGCTGCGCCTGGCCTCCGTGCTCATGGACGCGGGAGTCCGCGCCGGGGATCCGGTCGCGATCGTGCGGGAGAACAGCGCCCGGTACCTGATCGCCGATCTCGCGATCATCGCCGTCGGCGGCGCCAAGGTGCCGGTGAACATGATGCTCTCCGACGAGGAGGTCGCCCACATCCTCCACGACTCCCGGGCGAAGGTCGTCCTCGCCTCGGAGACCAGGCTGCGCGCCGTCGAGCGTGCGCGGGGCCTCGGCGCGGACCCGGTCCTTCTCACGGACGCGCAGCTGCCCGCCGGGGTCACCCAGGAGCCCGGCACCGGCGAGGACGTTCCGACACTGGCCGACCTGCCTCCGGTCGAGGCCGGGGACCGCGCTCTGATCATGTACACGGGAGGGACCACCGGCCGGCCCAAGGGAGTCGTGCATCATCAGCGCGGAGTCACCGCGAATCTCCTCTCCCACGTGATCGAGACGGAGATCACCGCGCAGGACAGGCTGCTCCTCACCTCGCCGCTGCCGCACAGCGCGGGCGTCCTCGCGCAGACGGGCCTGCTGCAGGGTGCGGTCATCCACGTCGAGGCGGGCTTCGACATGGACCTCGTGCTGGAGAGGATCGAGAAGGACCGGGTGAGCTACCTGTTCATGGTGCCCACCATGATCTACCGGATGCTCGACGAGGTCGCGGCCCGCCCGGCGTTCGACTCGAGCTCGCTCCGCACCGTCCTCTACGGGGCCTCGCCCATCACGGAGGCACGGCTGCGCCAGGGTCTCGACCTGTTCGGACCGGTGTTCATGCAGCTCTTCGGCCAGACCGAGGCGCCCAACTTCCTCACGCGCCTGCGCCGCGAGGACCACTCGGCGGACCGGTCCCCCGCGCGTCTGAGAAGCTGCGGGCAGAGCGTCCTCATGGCGCAGATCCGCACCGTGCGCAGCGACGGCTCGGACTGCGCGCCGGGCGAGGTGGGTGAGGTCCTCGGCCGCGCCCCCTACGTGATGGAGGAGTACCTGGGGAAGCCCGAGGCGACTGCCGCGGCGCTGCGCGACGGCTGGCTCTGCACGGGCGACCTGGGGTACCTGGACGAGGAGGGCTATCTCTTCCTGGTCGACCGCAAGAAGGACATGATCATCACCGGCGGCCTGAACGTCTATGCCGGCGAGGTGGAGCAGGCCCTCGCGAGCCTGGACGACGTCAAGGAAGCCGCCGTCGTGGGCGTCCCCCACCCGGACTGGGGCGAGGCCGTGGTCGCCTTCGTCGTGCCCGCGACGCCCGACGCCACGGAGGAGAGGATCGCCCGGGCGGCCCGCGCACTTCTCTCCGGCTACAAGCGTCCCAAAGAGGTGGTGCTCCGCGAGGAGCTGCCCGTCACGGCAGTGGGCAAGGTGGACAAGAAGCAGCTCCGCCTGCACACGGACGGCTAGAGAGGCGCATGCGGCCCGGCCCGCTGCTCGTCCGCCGCCACGACTCACGCATCATTCCGACGACACCATACAGAGGAACACTCATGTCACAGGAGACAGGCGCTGCGCAGAAGCAGCGCTTCATGGACCGGTATCTCGCGTGGTTCCTGCGCTGGATGCCGGATTCCTTCGTCATCTGCCTCGCGCTCACGCTCATCGTCGGGCTGCTGGCATTCTTCCTCACGGGCACGCCCGTGTGGTCCCCCGACCAGGAGACGACCTCGCTCGTCTCCGCATGGACCGGCTCCTTCTGGGACCTGCTCGCCTTCACCATGCAGATGACCGTGCTGCTGGCCACGGGCAACGCCGTCGCCACCTCGCCGCCGGCCAAGCTGCTGCTCTCCCGGATCGCGAGCCTCCCCCGGACCCGCGCCCAGATGATCGTCCTGGGCAGCGTGGTCGCGGCGGCACTGGGCTTCATCCACTGGGGCCTGGGGATGATGGGCGGCATCGTCATGGGCAAGGAGCTGCTCGCCCAGGCGAAGCGCAAGGGGATCAGGATGCATGCGCCCATCCTCGTGGCCACCCTCTTCATGGCTCTGCTGCCTGGCTCCGCGGGCATGTCCGGTGCCGCGGTCCTCTACGCGGCCACACCCGACTATCTGCGCGACCTCGTGCCGGACACCCACACCGAGGCGACTCCGGTCTCCGTGCCCCTCACGGACTCCGTGCTCCGCCTGGACTACGGCCTCCTCCTCGTGGTGTGCCTGTTCATCGGCATCGTCTTCATGCTGCTCATGCATCCCAAGGACCCCGCCAAGATGAAGCAGGTGGACCCGGCCGTGCTCGAATCCGCGGAGTCCGACACCGCCGTCGAGCGGACCACTCCCGCGCAGAAGGCGAATGCGAGCCGCTGGATCATGTACGTGATCGGCGGTGTGGGGCTGGTGTACAGCGTCCTGCACATCGCCTCCGTGGGTGCCGCAGGGCTCGACCTCAACTCCTACAACTTCCTCTTCCTCGCGCTGGGGATGGTCCTGTGCGCGAACTGGGGGCCGGAGTACTACGCCGGACTGGTGCGCGAGGGCATCGCGGGCACCTGGGGATTCATCCTCCAGTTCCCGTTCTACGCGGGCATCTTCGGACTGATCAGCGCCACCGGCCTGGGCGTGGTCATCTCGCACGCATTCACGGCGATCTCGACGGCGACGACCTGGCCGGTGATCGCGTTCCTGTACTCCGGGCTCCTGAACATCGCGGTGCCCTCCGGCGGGTCCAAGTTCGTCATCGAGGCCCCGTACATCATCCCCACGACCCTGGACCTCGACGCGGATCTGGGACTGATCATGCAGGCGTACCAGATGGGCGACGGCGTCACGAACCTCATCATCCCGTTCTTCGCACTGCCGTACCTGGCCAACTACAAGCTCAAGTTCAGCGAGGTGGTGGGATACACCGTGCCGCCGGTCCTCCTCATGCTGGCGGTCGTGTGCCTGTACCTCTTCGGCATGGCCGCGCTCCTGTAGGCCGGCTCAGCTCTCCGGGATCTCGATGGTGCCGTCCTCGCGCGCGGGCATGCCGGGCGCGTAGGCCGCCTCCCACAGGTGACCGTCGGGATCCGCGAAGTAGCCGGAGTAGCCGCCCCAGTCCGCGCGGGTCGCGGGCTTCACCAGCCGGGCGCCTGCGGCGACCGCTTCCGCGAGCGCGTCGTCGACCTCGTCCTCGCTCGCGAAGTTCAGCGCCAGCGTCACACCGCGGTACGCGGGTGCGGGCGTGCTCTCCAGCCCCGCGTCCGCGGCGAGCGCATCATGGCCGAACAGGCCGATCCATGTGCCCGCCGTACGGAACCAGGTGATGCCCAGGGACTCGTCGCCGCGCTGCGTCCAGCCGAGGCGGCGGTAGAACGCTGCGGACGCGCTCACGTCCGCGACTCCCAGGGTGACGATGGAGAAGTGAGCGGGGACGGGCATGGGGGTCTCCTCTGCGGCTGAGGTGGTGCGGCGCTGACGGGCACGGCGCTGACGCCGGGCACCGCACCTCACGCCCTCAGTATGTGGGACGGACCCGCAGCGGCACAGCCCCTGACGAGCGTGAACCCTCAGCCCGCTTCCGGACGGCAGAGCAGCGAGACCGGATCGACGGCCCGGAGCCCCGGGTCCACCTCCTTGACCGCCCGCAGCAGCGCCTCACTGCGCTCCTCTCCCAGGCAGTCCCCCGTGAGCTCCCGGAACTTGTCGTCGGAGAACTCCTGGGTCATGGGATTGGGTGCCGAACCCACGGAATCCTCGACGAACACATGCTCTGAGCTGCCGTCGCGGAACGTCAGGGTGATGTCGCCGACCATCTTGGTGGGATACCGCTCCGTGAGCCGGGGATCGGCCTCGATGCGCACCCGGTTCGCCATCGCGGCGATCTCGCCGCCCTCGCCGAGGTCCAGCTCGCCATTCATGTACGCGTTGTGGGTGGCGTATCCGTTCCCCCCTGCCCAGCACGGACAGCGCGAACTGGAAGGGCAGGCTGTACTGCAGCTGCTCGATCCGCGTGGGGTTGTAGGCATTCGCGTTCCGATTGCCGATCACCACGTCGCCGCTGGGCTGGATGCGGAGATCGACCCGCTCGATCTGCTCCGCCCGGTCCGCGAAGCCGCGCGCGCCGTCGATGAATGCATGGTTGTACGCGCAGCAGCAGTACGGCTTGAAGAGCGGGTTCGCGATCTCGAACGGCTTGTCGAGGGAGAAACGCGCAGCCTCCGCATCAGGCACCTCGCGGCCCACATAGGTGAGGAAGAATCCCTTCCCGCCGGTGAGGAAGGCCGTGGGTCCGGTGAGCCCGCCGGCGGCCATGCCTGCGGCGAGCATGCCGTTGCGCGTGCCGATGCCGGCATGGACGCGCTTGATCGAGCCGCCGGAGGACGTGCACTCGGTCGCGCCCGAGGCATGGCTGTAGGCGATCGCCAGCGCGTGGATCGTGGTCTCGAGGTCGAAGCCGCGCATCTTCGCCACGACGGCGGCCGCACCGAAGTTCGAGAGGATCGCATGCGGGTGGAAGCCGCGCGAGAGGATGTCCGGAGCAGCCAGCGTGCCGATCCTGGTGTAGACCTCGTAGCCTGCGACCATGTCTTCGAGCACCTGGCTCATGTCGGCATCGAGCTCCTCGCCCAGGGCGAGCGCAGCGGGGATGACGCAGCTGCCCGGGTGGCTCAGGCTGGGCGCGTGCGCATCGTCGTACTCGAACCCGTGGCCGTAGGCGCCGTTGACGAACGCGGCGTCCGCGGCATCCATCCTGTCGCCGGTGAGCGCCGTCCGGGAGCTCCCCGGCACGTGCCGGTTCCGCGCGACCTCCAGGACAGCCCGGCTCCAGGGCAGGGTGGAGCTTCCCACCTGCAGGCCCAGCTGATCCTGGAGAAGCCTCCGGGCGCCTTCGAGCGCCTCCGGCGAGAGGACGTCGTACGTGAGGTCGACCACCAAGCGGGCCACGGCCTCTTCCACTGGGGGAAGCTTTTCCATGTGCTGCCTCTGCCTCATCGATGGGCCGCCTTCTGCAGCCTCTTCCTCGGGACCGGTCCGGCACTGCGGATGCAGGCGAACGTCGGCGCTCCCGCGGCGTCGCCGGACCGTCACGCAGATGCGAATGACTCACCTCACAATATGGAATATATTTGAAGGATGTCAATGGCGGATGCATGCCGCGTCGCAGACGGCTCGGTGGCGGAGCTCCGGCCGGCAGGTCACCTGGAAACCGCACCTCACCGCAGGCCGCGCGCCTCACCACCGGCTCCGCGCCTCACCGCCCCCGTGCCGTGGCGATGAACGCCTCCGCCTTCTCCGTCTCCGGCTTCGTCGCGAGGCTGACGACGAGGTAGGCCACGAGGCTCAGCGCCAGGCCGGTGAGGATGCGCGCCGGCCCGTCGTTCCAGAAGTGCGGCAGCGGCGCGCCGAACTCGATCGCGAAGCCGTAGAGGATGAACGCGCCGCCGGCGAGGATCGAGGCGATGGCGCCGGGCGTGTTGCCGCGCTTCCAGAAGAACCCGAACACCATGGGCCAGAAGAGGCCTGCGGTGATGAGCTCGGAGGCGAGTTCGAGCACATCGAGCGCGCTGGGCAGCTGCACGGCCACGACCATGCCGAGGACGGCGGCCGCGACCGTCGCCACCCGGCCGGTGCGCACCGTCTGCTTCTGGGTGGCGTCCTTCAGCGCGTACTTCACGGTGAGCTCCGTGATGTAGAGGCTCGCGACGTTGAAGGTCGTGCAGATGGTGGACATGATCGCCGCCGCGATGCCCACGAAGACGAGTGTGGTGAGCCACGGCGGCATGTGGCCGGCGGCGAGCGTGGAGACGATGCCGCCCTCCGGGACCTCACCGAAGACGCCCAGGGAGGCGATGCCCGTGATGACGACGAAGAAGTACAGGGGGACGAAGCCGATGAGCGCCGTCACCGCCGTCCAGCGCGCCGCCCTGGGCGTGGGCGCGGCCTGGATGCGCTGCCAGGCCGCACCGTCGATCATGAACGCCAAGCCGAAGGAGATGATGAACGAGAGGTTGAGCTGGATGCCCTGGAACAGGTTGAAGTAGCCGGGTTCGCGGGTCTCCGCGGCGATCGCGGCGACGTTGTCCCAGCCGCCGGACAGGGCGAGCGCCACGCACATCGTGACGACGAGCCCGGCCAGGAGCAGCAGGAACTGGAAGACCTCCGTGTAGACGACTGCACGGAAGCCTCCCACCAGGGCGTACACCACGCAGACCGCCACGGCGATGAGGACGGCGGTGAAGTAGGAGATGTCGAAGAACGACTCGAAGAAGTGGCCGATCGCCACCATCTGGGACGCGCCCCACATGATGAGGTAGAGCGTGAGGACGACGGAGAGCAGATTGCCTGTCGCGGCGTTGTACCGGCTGGCGAGGATCCCGTTCTGGCTCATGGCGCCCGTGCGGCGGATGAGCGGCGCGAACGCGATGAGGGCGATGACCGCGATGACGGTGGGCCCGCCCAGGATCCACCAGGACGACATGCCGTCCGCATAGGCGGAGTCCACGCTGATGAGCGCGGAGTTGCCGCCGTACCAGGTGGCGATGAATGCGAAGCCGAGCATCCACGCCGGCGTCCTCCGCCCCGCGAGGAAGAAGTCCTCACCGGACTTGGTGCGCTGCCGCACGAAGGACAGCGCGAGGAGCGCGACGAAGTACACGGCGAGACCGCCGATGAGCCACACGTGCAGCATGAGGATGTCTCCTGGGACAGGGCCGGCGCGGAACCGGGACGAGGGTGCCGCAGGTCACTCTTGCAGGCGAGAGCGCCGGTCTCCAACAATCGTTCTCGCGATGCAGGATCGGCCTCGCGGCGGGCGCGCACTCGTGCTGTCATGGAGCGATGGACACCCAGACGCCCGCGCGCACCTCCGAGGCCCTCGACCGGGACCTCCTCGAGCGCGCAGGGTTCCGCCCCGTGCAGGTCACCCGGGCGGAGCCCGTCGCCGAGGCCGTGCTCGCCCTCACCCTCGACAGCCGGCAGCCGTTCGCGCCGGGAGCGCACCTCGAGGTGGCGGTGCCCGCTCCGGCTCCGGCTCCGGGGGCAGGCATGGCGCCCTCCCCCGCTGCCGGATCTGAGGCCGGTTCGCCGCCTGAGGCGCCCGCAGCCGAACCCCTCATCCGCCACTACTCCCTGTGCTCGGATCCCACGGGTGCGACGCCGTGGCAGATCGCGGTGCTGCGGCACGAGGACGGGGACGGCGGTTCGGAGTGGATCCACTCGCACGTCCAGGCCGGCGATGAGCTCTTCGTGCGCGCCCCGCGCGCCTCGTTCCACTTCCGTGCCGCACTGCCGGCCCTCTTCATCGCCGGCGGCGTGGGCATCACGCCGCTGCGGTCCATGCTCACGTTCGCTCACGGGCTGGGTCTGGACTGGCGGCTGCTCTACATCGGACGCTCCGAGGCCTCAATGGCGTTCGCCCGCGAGCTCGAAGCGGAGTTCGGCGCCGAGCACGTCGAGGTGTGGGCGACGGCCCAGCGAGGCGGCAGGCCGGACCTCGCCGCCGCGGCAGAGGAATGGCTGGCCGCGCATCCCACCGCGGTCGTCTACACGTGCGGTCCCACGGCGCTCATGGATGCGGTGACGAGCGGGCTGAGCGCTCTGCCTCACCGGGTGGAGCGCGAGGACTTCGATCCGGAGAGTGCTGAAGCGGCCTCGGGCGCGGGTGCAGGCACCCCCACGACGGTGGGTCCGCCGTTCACCGTCGAGCTCGCCGACGGCAGCGAGGTGGCGGTGGAGCGGAACGAGTCGATCCTGGAGGCGTTCTCCCGGGCCGGCATCCGCTCGCTCTCGAGCTGCCGGCGCGGCACCTGCGGCACGTGCGAGACCCGGATCCTCTGCGGCGAGGCCGACCACCGCGATGCGGTGCTCTCCCCCGAGGAGCAGGCGGAGCAGTCCTCGATGATGGTGTGCGTGTCACGGGCGGCCGGCGAGCGCATCACGCTCGACGTGCAGCGGTAGCGGACCGGCGCCTCGGGCACCGTCAGCTCAGCCCAGGCCGGTCACCCCACGGTCAGCCGCAGCGGCACCTTCTCGAACGAGCGCAGCGTCGTGTGGATGTACGGCGTGGGCGGGGCGGTGGGCTCGAACGTGCTCACGCGGCGGACGAACTCCGCGAAGAAGGCGTCCATCTCCATGCGGCTGATGGGCTGACCCACGCACATGTGGATGCCGAGGCCGAAGGTGAGGTGGCCGGAGGCGTCACGGTCGAGGTCGTACCTGTCCGCATCCGGCCCCCACTTCTCGGGATCCCGGTTGGCGGCGCCGGGGAAGACGATGAGCTTGACGCCCTCGGGCAGCGTGATGCCGCCGATCTCCACCTCGCGCGAGGTCTTGCGGAAGAACGACTGGAAGGGCGCCTCAATGCGAAAGGCCTCGTCGATGGCGTACTTCACGAGGCGGGGGTCGCGGCGCAGGCGGGCGTACTGCTCAGGCTCCTGCGACAGCGCGACGAGGGTGTTCGCGATGGCGAGGATGGTGGTGTCGAGGCCGGCGGAGAGCATGGCGCGGACGAGCAGGGTGGCCTCCTCGGGGAGGATGTCGCCGGAGTCCGCATAGTCCCAGATCAGGGAGCCGAGGCCGCCGGGGGCCAGATGGGAGCGCTCGCAGGCGTTCATCACCCATTCCATGACGCCGTCCGCCGCGTCCATGTGGTGCTGCGCGACCTCATTCATGGGCCCGAAGCGGGAGAAGTTCATGGCGCCCTGCAGGACGAGGTACGGGTCGCGTCCCTCGCGCGGCACCCCCACGGCGTCGCCGAAGACGCGGAGGGTGAAGCGCTTGGCGAGTTCGAAGGCGTCGAGCTCGACGGTGCGGGGAGCAGTCTGGCGCGCGCCGGCATCCGCGCCCGAGGCCGGCGCACCGCCCACTGCGCCCTCCGCACCCAGGACCTCGTCGAAGAGCTCGCGCGCATAGTCCTCGAAGCCCTGGCGCAGGGGCCGGAGGCGGGCCGGGGAGATGACGGCGGACATCGCCGAGCGCATGCGGGTGTGGATGGGCGGGTCCACCTCGAGGATGCCGGGGCGCCACCAGGTGGGCGCGTCCTTCGCGAAGTCCACCGGGCCCACGCCGGCGCCGCTGATGAAGGTCTGCCAGTCGTCGAGGATCGCGCGGACCTCGGCATCGCGGCCGAAGGCGTGCACCCCGTGCTTCTCCAGCCACACCACCGGACCGGCCTCCCGCAGGCGGGCGAGGAAGGGATAGGGGTCGGCGAGCACCTCGGGCGCGTAGGGGTCGTCCTGCAGCACCGGGCACGTGCCGGAGATCGTGGAGGTTCCGTCTGCCATTGCTGTCCCGCTTCCTTGCCGTCGTCTCCGCAGTCTTCACTGCCGTCTTCCCTGACGTGGCACCCAATCTATGCCGCCGTCCCCGGCACCGCGAGGCGCGTCTCACAGCGCGTGCAACCATGGGTCCATGCCCTCGGACTTCACGCTCGTGCAGCTGCGGTACTTCCAGGCAGTCGCCCGCTGCGAGAACATGACGGCCGCAGCCGCGGAGCTCAGCGTGTCCCAGTCCGCGGTCTCCACGGCCATGGCCCAGCTGGAGAGGGCGCTGAGGGTGGAGCTGTTCCTCCGCCTCCCCAACCGGTCCATCGTGCTCTCTCCCGCCGGCCGGCGCCTCGCCGCAGAGGTGGACGAGTTCCTGGACGGCGCCGAGGCCCTCACCGAATTCGCGCACGGCCTCGCCCACTCGCTCTCGGGGCGGCTCCGGGTGGGCGTCTTCGCGCCCATCGCGCCCACCTTCCTGCCCGCGCTGCACCAGGAGTTCATGCGTAGGCATCCCGCTGTCGACCTGACCTATCTGGAGGCGGATCTCAGCGGCGTGCAGAGTGCTCTGACGGCGGGCGAGTGCGATGCGGCTCTCCTGTACACCCTGGGGCTGAACAGCACCTTCGATCGTTCGGTGTTCAGCGCGGTCCCTCCGCACGTCCTCGTCCCCGCCGATCATCCACGGGCGGGGACGAGCGCGCATCTCCACGACTTCGCGGACGAGCCGTACATCGAGCTCGGCATGCCGCATTCGCGGCAGTACTACGAGCACCTCTTCCGTCTCGCCGGCGTGGTCCCGCGCACGCAGCACGTCTTCGAGGGCTATGAGACCGTCCGTGCCTTCGTGGCCCAGGGGCACGGGTACTCCGTGCTCAACCAGCGCATTCCGGCCATGACGTACGCCGGAGCCGAGGTCGCCACCGTCACCCTGCTCGACGACTTCCCGTCCATCGACATCGCGGTGGCCTGGCCGCGCGGCGCGACGCTCAACCGGCGGGCGCGCGTGTTCCGCGATCTCTGCCCCGAGATGTTCGGGTAGGGGCGTTCGGGCAGGGAGCAGAGACAAGGCCCAGGTCCCGCCGCTCATCAGGAAAACCGATGAGGCTGTTGAGAACAATGTGTTTGACGTATGTGACGCGCCTGACAGACGGTGAATGGACGAGAACGGCGGCCCCACACAGCGGCCCCGCTGCAGGAAGGCGCAGGCATCGTGACATCCGATGGATCCACCCACTCGCACATCGCATCGACCGACCGGGAGTTCCTCACCGATTTCCATGAGGTCGCGAAGATCGGCGCGACGCCTGCCGGCGGGGTCGAGCGGCAGGCGGCCACCCCGGAGGACGGACTGACCCGGCAGTGGTTCACCGCGTGGGCACGCTCCCGTGGCTGGGAGGTCCGCGTCGACGGGATCGGGAACCAGTTCGCCTGCTGGGAGTGCGTTCCCGGCGCGCCCTACGTCCTCGTGGGATCGCATCTCGACTCACAGCCGCTGGGCGGCAGGTTCGACGGTGCCTACGGGGTCATCGCCGCACTGCACGCGGCGCAGCGCGTCCGGCAGGCGGTCGAGGAGGGTGCGCGGAAGCCCGTGCACAACCTCGCCGTCGTCAACTGGTTCAACGAGGAGGGCGGCCGCTTCGCCCCCTCCGTCATGGGCAGCTCCGTCTACGCCGGTCTGTTCGACCGGGAGGAGATGCTGCAGGTGCGGGATCTGGAGGGCATCGCGGTCGCCGAGGCGCTGGCCGCGATCGACCAGCTCGGCACGGACACCCCGCCCACGGCTGCAGCCTATGCGGAGATCCACATCGAGCAGGGCCGCATCCTGGAGCGCGAGGCGCGGGACATCGGCGTGGTCGAGTCCAGCTGGTACACCCAGAAGCTCGACATCGAGGTGCTGGGAGAGCAGTCGCACACCGGTGCCACTGCGATGGCGGACAGGCACGATGCGCTCGTCGCCGCGGCCAAGGTGGTGCTGCGCGTGCACGCCGTCACGCAGAACTTCGAGGAGGAGGCGATGGTCTCCTCCGTGGGTCAGCACGTGGTCGAGCCCAATTCGCCCATCGTCGTCCCGCGCCGCGTGCACATGGTCGCGGATCTCCGTTCCTCCTCGCCGGAGATCGTGCAGCGAGCGCGGGAGATCCTGCTGGGAGAGATCCAGGAGATCGCCCGCGAGCACGACCTCACCATCGATGTGAACGATTTCGACATCCGGGAGAAGCGGTACTTCCCCGCCGAGGGCGTGGAGCTCGCGGAGAAGGCCGCTGCCAACGAGGGACTGAGCAGCCGGCGCATCGAGACGATGGCCGGCCACGACTCCGTGTCGATGAACACCGTGGTGCCCTCCATCATGCTCTTCGTCCCCAGCGTGGACGGCGTCTCCCACTGCGAGCGCGAGTTCACGACGGACGAGGACATGGTCAGGGGCCTCGGCGTCCTCACGGCCGTCGCCGGTGAGCTGGTGAGCGGGGAGCTCGCGCCCGAGGCCCCTTGGTCCGGGAAGTCCTGAGGGGCCGGCGATGCGTCTCAGCGGCAGAAGTCCTGCAGGCCCCTGTCCGCGCCCCACGCTCAAGGCGCGCATCTCATGAACGCCCCTCGCACGGAAGCCCCTCGCGCCACTCCTCATCTGCGGCTCCTGCCGGGCCTTGTCGCGGGCATCGCCGTGACTGTGCTGGTCAATGCGGGCCTGCACTGGATCGCGGGATGGGCCCCTGCCGCGCCGGATGAGGAGGCTCTCTCCGGCCCCACGCTTCTCCTCTGGCTCGACCGCTTCCTCAGCGACATGACCGAGGCACAGTTCTACGGATCCGCCCTGGCCGGTGGCGGGATGCTCGTCGGTGCCGCACTGGCACACGGTCTCGCGGTCAGGAAGAGCCGCGCCCGCGGATTCGACATCTCCTACGGCACGGGGCTCTGGCCCTGGGTGCTCGTCTCCGCCCTCACCGCTCTGCTGCTGTCCCATCTCCTCTGGTCGTGGACGCTCGAGTTCAGCGCATGGCAGCCGATATTCGTCCCCTTCGTCTCCGTGGCCCCCGCCATCGTGCTGATCTACGGCAGGGGGTGGGCCACCGCCGTCACCGCGGCGGTTCTCGCCGCCCTCCTCACCACCCCCGTGGCCCTCGTCCTCGTCGATTTCGTGCTCGTGCCGGCGGGGCTGCCCGTGGTCATCGGGAATGTCGCCTCGATGTGGGCGGGCGCGCTCATCGCCTTCGCCCTATGCCGCGCACTCCCCTGGATGCGCCTGCCCGAGGCGACCGAGGCCGCTGAGCTGTCCGAGGCGGCCGGGGGCGAAGACGTCTCCCCCGCCACGACCTCTGCCTCCTCCCCGGCTGTTCCCGCGAGTGACGACAGAGTCAGGTCGAACCTGCGCGCCGAGGTGCCCGCTGAGGAGGAGGCGCAGTCCGTCCGCCCTCTCTGGCTGCCCCGCAGAGCTCTCGCGGACTTCACGGAGCCGCAGTTCTACGGGAACGAATGGGCCTCGCTGGGGATGATCGCCGGTGTGCTGCTCGCCTGGTTCCTCGGCGGAGCCGGGCAGGGACCTCTCGGACTCGTCCCCGACATCCTCACCGCGCAGCTGCTGACGGCGCTGCTCGCCGTGTGGATCTGCGCCGGGCAGTGGCAGTCGCAGGGCTGGTACCCCACATTCGTGCCGATCGTCTCCTTCGTCCCCGCCGCTGTCATCGAGTTCGGAGGAGGCTGGGCGGTCATCGTCTCGGCAAGCGTCCTCGGCGCGCTCACCGGGCCGTACATCGGAAGGGCGATCGCCCGGAGGCTCCCGGCGGACTTCCACCCCTTCATCGGAAGCGTGATGTCGATGACGATCATCACGCTGGCGGGAGTGCCGCTCCTCCGGCTCGTCCTGTGACCAGACCTGCGACCCGATCAGTGACCCCATCCGGAATCGACTCATCGCACCTATCGCACGGAACCTGAGGAAAGAGGCGATCATGACCAGTGCAGAAGACCAGTCCCGCACAGGGAACCAGTCCGGCACGCACAGCCAGCCCAGCACGGCCGAGGAGCTCCTGGCGGCGGGACGGATAGCGCCCGCGGCACAGGCGCTCAGAGACGGGGAAGTGACATCGACCGATCTCGCCCGGGCCTCGCTGGCCGCGGCAGAGCGCATGAACGGGGAGCTGCGGGCGCTGGCGCACGTCTTCGCCGAGGACGCCCTCGCACAGGCCGCCGCCTCGGACGCGCGCTTCCGAGAGGGAACCGCGCGCGGGCTCCTGGACGGCATTCCCGTGGCTGTCAAGGAGAACTTCGCGATGGAGGGGAAGCCGTGGGAGTGCGGTTCCGCCGTCCTCGCCCAGAACCGGGCGGATCACAATGCCACGGCCGTGGACGCGCTCCTGTCCCAGGGGGCGGTCGTGATCGGATCGGCGACCATGGACGAGTTCGCGCTGACCACGATTGGCCCGGCGCGCACTCCGCTCGCGCCGGAGCGGACGGCGGGCGGCTCCAGCGGCGGATCCGGTTCCGCCGTGGCCTCGGGCATGGTGTTCGCGGCATTGGGCTCTGACACCGGGGGCAGCGTGCGCATCCCCGCGGCGGCGTGCGGCATCGCGGGACTCAAGCCCTCGATGGACCTCATCCCCACGGCGGGCGTGACGACGCTGGCGTGGTCCCTCGACCACGTGGGACCCCTGGCACGGACGTCGGAGGACCTGCGCATCGTGGTCTCCGCGCTGACGGCGGGAAGCCTGCAGGAGGGCGGGGATCGCTCTTCCGCCGCACCGGGCGATGCGGATCTGCCGGGCAGTGATGCGACTCTGCAGGGAGTGCGCCTCGGCGTGCCGTCGGCGGAGTTCCTCGCGGTGTGCACGGAGACGGTGCGCGAGGACTTCCAGCGCTCGCTTGCCGCGGCCGAGGCCGCCGGTGCCGTCCTCGTGCCTGTCGAACTGCCGCTGCCCGGCGAGATCGGTGCGGTGCACTGGCCGATCCTGGCAGCCGAGATGTACGCGTACCACGCTGCGCGCTTCGGCACGGAGGAGGCGCGCTACCGCCCCGCCCTCCGGGACTCGCTCCGGGACGCCGCGCAGATCTCGCGGGAGGACTACCTGAATGCGCGACGTCGCCGCGATGCACTGCGGCGCAGGGTGGACGCGGTGCTGGAAGACGTCGACGTCATCGCGCTGCCCACTCTCGTGACCCTGCCGCCGTTGGCCGGTGAGACGGTCATCAGCACGCCGGAGCCGGAGGACGCGACGACCGTCCTCGTCCGGCTGACGTCACTGGCGAATCACACGGGGCACCCGGCGCTCTCGGTGCGGCCGGGGCTGTTTCCCGACGACCACATCTTCGGTCTTCAGCTCGTCGGCGCGTTCATGGACGACAAGGGGGTGCTGGGCTGCGGGAGCGCCTTCGAGGCGCTCGGCCGGTGAGTGATGCACCAGCCGACTGACCGCGGGCAGAACCGGGAAGCCGGCGCGAATCCACCGACTTCCGCACACGCGGCATGCAGCACGCAAAGTCAGCACGCAGCGCGCAGCGCACAGAGAGGAAACCATGCAGTTCCGCACCAGGAGACCCAGAACCGCCAGGCACTGGCTGGCCATCGCAGTCGTGGTGGTCACGATGCTGCTCGGCCTGTGGCCCGCCATCGTCCTCTTCGACACCGAGCAGCTGATCTTCGGCCTGCCCGCACTCGTCACGTGGTCGGTGATCGTCACCGTGCTGACCTCGGTCGCAATGGTCGTCGTCAACGGCCTCGGAGTCCACGGCACGGACGAGGTGCCCGAGCCTCCAGAACCCGGCGATGACGCCCGCGCATCTGAAGCCGCGAGCGGCGCTCACAGGAGGGAGGAGTCATGACCCAGTACATTCCCCTGCTCCTCACCGCCTCGTACCTGGTCATCGCCGTGCTCATCGGCGTACGCGCCGGCCGCGGGCACAATATGTCCACCGTGCAGGGCTGGGGCGCGGGCGACCGCAGCCTCAACGCCTTCGTCGTCTACCTGCTCATCGGCGCGGGCATGGTGAGCGCCTACACCTTCCTGGGCTCGCCCGGCTGGGCCTACTCCCGGGGCGTCCCCGCGATGTACGTCATCGTCTACATCTCGTTCATGGCGTTCGTCGCGTGGTACATCGGACCGAAGGTCTGGCATCTGGGGTACCGGTACGGGCACGTGACGCAGTCGGCAGCGATCACGGATCGCTACGAGTCGCCTCTGCTGGGCGGGATCGCGGCTGCAGGCGTCTCCATCGCCGGTCTCGCATACGCGGTCCTGCAGACGATCGGCTCCGCGTACATCCTCAACGTCATGAGCTTCGGGCTCATCCCCACGTGGATGGGCGTCCTCCTGGTCCTCGGCGTCATCGCGATCTACCTCTACCGCAGCGGCCTGCGGGCCATCGGGATGACGAATGCGCTGCAGGGCGTGCTCATGTTCGTCACGGCGTGGGTCGTGGGCCTGTGGGCGATCAACCACACCACCGGCGGCTTCAATGCACGGCCCATCTTCGAGCGTCTGCAGGAGGACCTGCCGCAGTTCCTCACCCTGCCAGGGAACCTGGGCGACATGAACTACGCGTTCTGGACCACCTCGATCCTCATCTCCGTCTTCTCCATCTGGCAGTCGCACTGGGTCTCGTGGATGGGAGCGGCCTCGCCTGCGGGGCTGCGCAAGGCCTCATCGTTCATCCCGCTGTACTTCATCATGCTCATCCCGATGATCGTCGTGGGGTTCATCGGCATCTTCGAGTACCCGGACATCGCGAACCCCGACCACGTGGCGGTCCAGTTCGCCGTGGACAACATGCCGGTGCTGCTCGCTGGTCTGCTGGGTGCCGGCACGCTGGCGGCCTCGATGTCGTCGAGCGAGCCGCAGATCCACGCGACGGCGCTCACCTACAGCAAGGACATTATCCAGCCGCTGTTCAAGCTCAGCGACGAGAGGACCGGCCGGCTCACGCGTTGGCTCATCTTCCCGATCATGGCGCTCATCATCGCGCCGATCTCCATCGCGGAGCCGGCGAGCCTCGTCTACATCCTGCTGATCGGCTACGGATTCTCCGGCCAGGCGATGCCCATCATGGTGGGGATCTTCTTCTGGCCGCGGGCCAGCAAATGGGGAGCCATCGTGGGGCTGGTGGCCGGGCTCCTCGTCACGGTGCTGTTCTCGTTCTTCATCGTCCACCCGCTGGGCATCCACGCCGGCATCTGGGGGCTGATGGTGAACATCCCCCTGTTCGTCATCGTGTCCCTGCTCACGAGGCCGAGCTCGGACCGCGCGCTGGCGCGGTACTTCGAGCGGAAGGAAGCCGCCGCCGAGGCGTGATCAGGGAGTGAGACCGAGGCGCCCTGCCGCGGCCTCGGCGACAGGCGGCATTCATTGCCGCGGAAAGGATTCACATGACAGCGCAGCAGCAGTCCGCCCACACGATCTTCACCGGCGGCGAGGTGCTCACCGTCGATGCACACGACTCAGTCGCTGAGGCGGTGTCTGTCCGGAACGGCCTGATAGAGGCGGTCGGCACCTCGGCGGAGATTGAGACGCTGGCGGGCCCGGAGACCAGACGGGTGGACCTCGCCGGACGGACACTCATGCCCGGGTTCATCGATGCCCACGCTCACCTCACGATGGTGGGATCGAATCTCACCTCTGTGTCCTGCAAGGATCCGTCCGTGCGTTCGGTAGGCGATCTGCTGGGGCAGCTGCGGACCAAGGCTGACTCCTTGCCTGCTGGGGCGTGGGTGCGGGCGTGGGGGTTCAACGAGACGGTCATTGCGGAGGGCCGCTACCCCACGCGGGCGGAACTCGACGGTGTGACCACCGAGCACCCGCTCATCGTCGTGCGGGCGTGCGGGCATATCTCGGCGGTGAACTCGCGGGCGCTGGAACTTGCGGGGATAGATGCGGCCACGCCCGATCCGGTGGGCGGGCGGATCTCCCACGACGACTCTGGTGAACCGGATGGAGTGCTCATCGAGAGCGCGCACATGCGCATGTTCTCCACTGCGGTACTTAGCGATGCCGAACTGGATGCGAGCAACGAGGCAGGGTCGGAGCTGTTCGCCCGGCACGGGGTCACCTCGATCCACGATGCGACGGGCCAGGGGTTCAGCCATCTGCGCGGACTGCAGCGGGCAGTGGCCACCGGGCTCGTGAAACAGCGGATCTATGCGGTGGTGGGCGGCCTCGGCGATTCGCTGGGGATCGTCCGGGACACGATGCGGGTGGGGATCTTCTCGGGGCTGGGTGATCATCGGTTCCGGATTGGTCCGCTCAAGCTGTTCCTGGACGGGTCGAGCAGCGGGCCGACGGTGTGGACGCGGGAGCCGTATACGAGCGATCCGAGCACGTGCGGGGTGAGCTACCTCAGCCAGGAGGGGCTGGACGAGGTGTTCGTGGAGGCGCACGCGCAGGGCTGGCAGCTGACCTCGCATGCGCAGGGGGACGCGGCGATCGAGATGCTGCTGAACACGATCGAGAGGGCGCAGCGGGGGCATCCGCGTGAGGACGCGAGGCACCGCGTGGAGCATGGCGGGCTGGCCGCGCCCGATCTGGTGGCGCGCATGGCGGAGCTGGGCGTGGTGCCGACGGCGAATCCGGCGTTCCACTACGAGTACGGGGACAGCTACATCAGGAACTACGGCGAGCGGGTGGAGCACATGTATCCGCTGGCGGACTATGTGCGAGCGGGGGTGCCGGTGGCGATCGGCTCGGATGCGCCGGTCACGGAGGTCTCCCCGCTGCGGGGAATCCACGCGGCGCTCACCCGCCGGTCTCGGAGCGGTGCCGAGGTGGGTGCGCGCCAGCGCGTGGGACTCATGGATGCGGTGCGGATGTACACGCTCAACGGCGCCAGGGCCTCGCACGAGGACGAGGTGAAGGGCTCCGTCGAAGTGGGCAAGTTCGCGGATCTGGTGGTGCTGGACCGTTCGCTGATGTCTGCGGACGTGGAGGAGATTCCTGAGGTCGGCGTGGCGATGACGATGGTGGGCGGCGAGGTGGTGTGGGAGGGGTGAGGCGAGTCCGGTCGGCACCCCTGTATCTCGGCGCTCGACCCTGCAGTGCGCTCGCGTGCTCACTGTGCCAGTCTCGGTGCCGAGGCTTGCAGGCCTGAGCCCTCCGGCACGGGAGCCTGCTCAGAAGAACGAGGAGGACCACACATGACTCAGAGGATCGCACTCGCGGATCAGGGCGAGCAGCTCCTGGCAGACCTGGAGGCGCTGTCCGGCCTGGTGGACGACTCACTTCCGGGATGGACGCGCAGCGCACTCACGGAACTCGACGTCGAGGGACGCCACTGGGTCCTTGCCCGCATGAAGGACGCCGGCCTCGATGCACGCATCGACGCGGCAGGAAACGTCATCGGCGTACTCAAGGGCGACGGGAGCGCTCGCGGACGGATCATGACGGGCTCGCACACGGACACTGTGCTCAGCGGCGGGCGGTTCGACGGAAACGTGGGCGTGGCTTCGGCGCTGGAGGTCGTACGGACGCTCCGCGCAAGCGGAATCACGCTCGCACACGACCTCGTCGTCATCGACTTCTTCAACGAGGAGGTCAATCCCTATGGACTCAGCTGTGTGGGGTCACGCGCACTCACAGGTGGGCTCACCGCTGCGCATCTGAGGGCCCAGAATCAGGAAGGCGTCGCTTTCGGTGAGGCGCTGGCCGTTGCGCGCGTGGACCCGAACCGCCTGAATGAGGCCGTCATGGACCTCAGCGATGTGATCGCCTATGTCGAGCTGCACGTGGAGCAGGGGCCCAATCTGGAGGCGCAGGGCACGCAGATCGGGCTGGTCACGGACATCACCGGAGTGGCGCCGTTCCGCAGCATCTTCAAGGGCCGGCAGGACCACGCGGGCACCACCCCCATGAACATTCGCCGCGATGCCGGGTGCGCTGCGGCCGGTACAGTCCTCGCGGTCGAGGCCATTGCGTCTGAGCATGAGACGAGCCGCGGAACCTCCGGCAGCATCACCTTCACCCCGGATGCGGTGAATGTGGTGAATGAGGCCGCCGAGGTATGGGGCGAGTTCCGCAGTCCCGACGCGGAGTGGATCACGCACGCCCGCGAGCGTCTGCTCGAGGCGGCGCATGCGGAAGGCGCAAAGCGCGGAGTGGAAGTAGAGCTGGAGTGGCTGGCGTCTGAGGAACCGGTACCCATGTCGGAGCCGCTCACTGCGATCACCACGCAGGTGGTCTCAGACATGGGGCTCTCCCACACGCGTATGTACAGCGGCGCAGGGCACGACGCGGCGTTCATGGCGCTCCAAGTGCCGACGGCGATGATCTTCGTGCCGTCCCACGACGGCCGCAGCCACTGCCCGGACGAGTTCACGGAGAGCGCCGACATCCTTGCTGGCGCCGAAGTGCTGCTGAACACGATCGTGGAGATTTCGGGGCGGAGCGATCGGGACTGCTGATGAGCAGGTGACAGGTTGTAGCCACGCCGCCAGTGCGAAGGTCCTGTTACTGAGAAAGAACACTATCCCTGGAGTGACGGGCCTCAGCAGAAAGCTTCGGCTGTCCGCACAAAGCTTGCCAGCCTGAAGCGCCCTGGGTTCCGTTCCGAGTCTCACGAAGGAGAATCGGAACGGAACCCAGGGAGCTTCACTCGTTGGATCACAGTCCCAAGCGGGCCGTGGCACCAGGCAATAACCGGCTCTTCGTACTTGTGGTGGGGACTAGGGGTTTCAGCAATCAAGACCCTCTGCCGCTAAAGGCATCCTCGGCCGGTAGTTCTCCCGGTTGCGGCACCCCCTGACCAGTCGCCGGCGGAGCTCGATGATCCCGTTGATGACCTCCGCCCCGCCTTTCAAGGACCGGCCGGAAGTGAAGTACGCCAGGAACGCTGCTTTCCACCGCTGCAGAGTCCGCCTCAACCGCGCGGCTTCCGGGATCAGACATAGCGGAAGGCGCTCCACGAGCCGCTCTGCATTCTTCTTCGCAGCCTTCAGGTTCTCGGCGCACAATCAGCGCCATCCTCCCAAGCAGAACAACATCTACTCACGTCCGCAGCGCCAGATGCAGCCGCAGGGCCACCTGGTCGAGGAAGCTCTGCACCGTGGCCGTGTACGAATCGTCGAGTTCACGGATCTCGTCGAAGTACAGCGTCGCCACCCCCACCAGCGAATCCCCGTACTTGAGCGGGAATGAGACAACAGTGCGATAGCCCACGCGCTTGATGAGCGTCCTTGCCCAATCGAACATCTTCGATTCCTGCGCGTCACGCACGTACACCACCCGCTGCGTCTGCGCGACCGAGTTGATGGTGCCCGGAGAACGATCGGGCTCGCTCAGCTTCAGGATCTGCGGAGCATAGTACGGCGGGAAGTTGTGCCACAGACGGTGGGCGAGTTTCACGCTCCCAGGCTCCCCGAACGCACCCGCCATCGAACGGTCTGCACCGAATACGCTCACCAGCTCGTGAGACAGCCATGCCAACAGCTCCTGCACGTCCATCTCTGCCGTGTTTCGCAACAGCGCGGCATTGAGCGCCTTCGGATCGATGAGAGGCATAGCGCGCCTGGAAGCGCCGGAGGACACCTCTGACATCAGCCTCAGCGCCAAGACCATCTCCACATCGTCAAGCGGCTCGAGGATATCGTGCTGAAACTTGAATGCTTCCGCATCGTCGTCGAAACCCGCCAGAAGCGCGATCTCCGCTCCTCCCGTCACCGCGTAGCCGTACTGGACGGCCGCTTCGGCAGTGAGGCGGTTGAGGATCCGGAACCTGTCCGCCACTTTGCAGCTGAGGACGTAGAGCATGCGTGCGGCTGTCCGCGGACGGTCTCGCACCGACACCTCGATGCGCATGTCGAACTCGGAGAAGAGCCTCTCCATCCGGACGCGAATCGTCTTCTCAGAGACCCCCAGCTCCCGGGCGAAAGAGGAGTTCGAACCGCGCGGGTTCTCTTCGAGCAGCCCGATCAGCCGGGCGTCGAGCTCATCGAGATGTGTGGATTTGGGTCTTGACATACCCCTAGGTTAGCGGCTTAATGGGTGCAGGATTCGGACTTAACTAGAAGTTAGGTCCGAATTACGTCTCACAAGGGAGTGTGACAATGACTCGACTCAGCAGATCTGTCCTCACCGCCACAGCAGCAGCCGCCTCGCTGGCCCTATTCGCAGGCTGCAGCGGTTCCGGCGGTGACAGCGGCGCGGACTCCGGCTCCACCGGCGTGCCCGTGACTGTGGGCTACTCCACTGACGGCGGACAGAACTACGACCCCGCCAAGGCAGGCAACCAGTACGTCTCCGTCTATCTGCTGCCCGCCTACGACAGCCTCCTCAACGTCGACGATTCCGGCGAAGTGGGCCCAGGCCTCGCGGAATCTTTCGAGCTCTCAGACGACGGAAAGACGCTCACTCTGCAGCTGCGCCAGGGCGTGAAGTTCCACGACGGCGCCACACTCACAGCCGATGCCGTGAAGAAGAACTTCGAACGGAGCATGGGCGACGAAGGTTCGGTTCTCAAAGCCGACTTCGCCTCCGTTGAGTCGATCGACGCGTCTGACGAATCCACCGTGGTCGTTCAGCTCAAGAATCGGGACGCAGCCTTCCTCTCCGCACTCGCCGATCGTGCCGGCATGATGATCAGCCCCGATGCGCTGAGCAACCCCGACCTCGATCTCCAGCCAGTGGGTGCAGGCCCGTACAAGGTCACCGAGCATCTCCCCGGGTCCTCGATCTCCTATGAGAAATTCGATGAGTACTGGAATCCGGACCACGCCGGCACCCCCAAGCTCACGCTCAAGATGATCGTGGACCCAGAAGCCCGTCTCCGGGCGATCTCCACCGGAGAGATCGACATCGCGGCCCTGGGCCAGGATCAGGGAGCGGCAGCGGAACAGGCCGGCCTCAGCGTCACCGCGATGGAATCCAAAACCATGCCCCTGATGATCTACCTCAATATGAAGGAGGGCAGCCCGCTCCACGATCCCCAGGTGCGCAAGGCGATCTCGCTGGCCATCGACCGTCAGGGCATCTCCGAGACCATCCTGGAAGGCAACTGCGAACCTACCGGGCAGCTCTTCACATCAGACTACTGGGCGGCGAGCTCCGAGGTGAAGGCTCCTGAGCGCGATGTGGAGGAAGCGAAGAAGCTGCTCGCCGACGCCGGCTACGCAGACGGCTTCACGATGTCCCTCTCCGCGATCTCTGCCGCGCTCTATCGAGTCATTGCCGAGGCTGAAGCTGCGCAGCTCGCAGAGATCGGCATCGATGTGGACCTCCAGATCAGCGAGCCCACCAAGGTCGTCAGCGACTTCAACGGCCAGAAGACCACGGATGCCTACACCTCTCTCTGGCCGGGCGCCACTGATCCGGCCAAGACGTTCGCCAGCCTGTACCAGCCCACCGGACTGTTCAATCCCGGCGCCTACGAGGACGAGGAGCTGCTCTCCCTGCTGGACGAGGGCCGCACCGCTGCCACGCACGAGGACCGCGCAGCCGCATACGCGCAGGCCAATGAACGCGCTGCGGACCAGGCCGTGCAGATTCCCGTCTGCAGCTCGAAAGCCCTGCGTGCGGAGAAGAGCCCGGTCGAAGGCATTCGCCTCACGGCTGCAGGCACCGTGGACTACTCCGAGATCTCGATCGAGGAGTGACCTATGGCGCGCGAAATCCTCACGCGACTGCTGTCCTCGCTCCTCGTGCTCTGGCTGGTCTCCATCATCGTCTTCATGCTCACGGCGCTCATCCCGGGTGACCCGGCACTGACGATCCTGGGCGAGAACGCCACTCCTGAGCAGATTGCCGAGATCAATGCTCAGCTGGGACTCGACCAGCCCCTCGTGGTGAGGTACTTCCAGTGGCTCGCAGCGGTGATGAGCGGAGATCTCGGGCAGTCGCTGTTCTCCAGCCAGACCGTCGCGGGCGCGATCGCCTCCCGCATCACGCCCACGGTGGAGCTCATCCTGTTCGCCCTCGTTCTTTCGCTCCTCATCGGCACCGCCGTAGGAGTGATCAGTTCGATCAAGCCCCGCAGCTTCCTCGATCGTGCCATCCAGACCCTGAGCTCCGTGGGAATCGCGGTGCCCAACTTCTGGCTGGGCGCCATGCTCATCGCGATCTTCTCGATCTCCTTGGCATGGCTGCCGAGCGGTGACTACACCGCATTCGGCGATGACCCGCAGCGGTGGGCAAGGAGCCTTACCCTGCCCGTCATCGCACTGGCGGCCGGTGGCATCGCAGAGATCGCGCGACAGTCCCGCGCCAGCCTCATCGACGTGCAGGAGATGGAGTTCGTCCGCACTCTCAAGGCGAAGGGCCTCGACCCGGTGACGATCAAGCTGCGCCACGTGCTGCGGTCAGCGATGATCCCCGTGGTCACCGTCGCCGGACTGCAGGTGAACCGGCTGTTCGGTCTCTCCGTGCTCATCGAGGCGGTGTTCCGGATCCCCGGCATCGGCTCCCTCCTCGTCAGCTCGGTCTTCAGCCGCGACATCGTCATGGTGCAGGGCACGGTGCTCCTCATCACCTGCGTCGTGATCGCGGTGAATCTGGTCGTCGACCTGTCCTACCGCTGGCTCAACCCGAAGACGGTGTGACCTATGTTCATGAGAACCCTTCGTGCCCCCAAGGAGCACGAATCCCCTTTTGCCCGATTCACACGACGCTTCCTCTCCGACCGCCTGGGGACGACTTTCCTGGTGTTCCTGCTGGTCCTCATCGCGGTTGGGCTTCTGGCCCCGCTCCTCTCTCCCTACGACCCGGACGCACAGGACCTGGGCAGTGCCTTCGCCCCGAGCTCGGCAGCGCATCTGCTGGGCACGGACGAGGTGGGCCGCGACTACCTGAGCCGCATGCTCCATGCCATTCGCCCGACTCTTCTCGCCGGGGTGCTCGCCACCGCGCTCAGTCTCCTGATCGGCCTGCCCACCGGGCTCGCGGCCGGCTACTTCCGCGGCGCGATCGATGCGACTCTGAGTCGTGTCACCGACGCGATCATGGCAATCCCCTCGCTGCTCTTCGCGCTCGCTCTGGTGGCGATTCTGGGACCTGGAATCCGCACTGTCATCCTCGCGATCGGTGTCGCCAACGCCCCGCGCTTCTTCCGGGTGGCCAGAAGCATCGCGCTCGTCATCCGGCAGGAGACCTACATCGAGGCCTCACGCTCTCTGGGCATCTCACACTCGCGGATCCTCCGCACGCACGTGCTGCCCAATATGGCCTCGCCGCTGATCGTGCAGATCAGCATGACCATAGGCTTCTCCATCCTGTTCGAGGCGGGGCTCAGCTTCCTGGGCCTGGGAGTGCAGGCGCCCGAAGCCTCCTGGGGCTCCATGCTGCGCAACGCCACGGCCTATGCCTCGGAGAACATCGGCCTGGTCCTCTGGCCCGGACTCGCGATCCTCGTCGTCGTACTGGCTTTCAACACCGTGGGAGATTCCGTCCGCGACTCCCTCGGCCGCGAACAAAGGAAGTTCTGATGCCGCAGACACCACCCCTGCTGGAGATCGAGGACCTCGTCGTCGAGGTGCCGAGTGCCGCCGGCCCCCTCACCATCGTCGACACTGTCTCACTCACGCTGCACCGCGGTCGCACACTCGGACTTGTGGGCGAATCCGGCTCCGGAAAGTCGATCACCGCCAATGCCGTCCTGGGCCTGATCGGCTCCGCGCGGATCGCCTCCGGGGACATCCGCCTCGAGGGGCAGAGCCTCCGCGCGATGTCTGAGAGACAGATGCGCGATGTCCGCGGCAACCGGATCGCCATGGTCTTCCAGGAACCGATGACCGCGCTGGATCCCAACTACACCGTGGGCGAGCAGATCGCGGAGACGGTACGTCGCCATACCGGGATGAACAGGCGCGATGCTTGGGCCCGGGCGGTGGAAGTGCTCGACCAGGTGCACATCCCCTCCCCGCAGCTGCGGGCTCGCGACCACCCGCACAAGTTCTCCGGAGGCATGCGCCAGCGTGTCGTCATCGCTATGGCCATCGCCTGCTCACCGGACGTTCTCCTTGCGGATGAGCCCACCACCGCGCTCGACGTCACGACCCAGGCCCAAGTGCTCGCACTGCTGCAGGAGATCAGCGAGAGCCAAGGCGTCACGACGCTCTTCATCTCCCATGACCTGGGGGTCATCGCACAGATCTGCGATGAGGTGGCGGTGATGTACGCGGGGCAGGTGGTGGAGCACGCCGAGGCCGTGGAGCTGTTCGCGAACCCGCGCCACCCCTACACCCGTGCGCTGATGGACTGCATCCCCAACGGCCCCGGCGACCGACTGGTCGACATCCCCGGCACGGTCCCGGAGTTCCGCGCTCTGCCCCACGGGTGCCGCTTCGCCGCGCGCTGCAGCTTCGCCACGGAGGAGTGCGACGCCGCACCTGTTCCGCTGACCATCGAGAGTCCCGGACACGGGGCACGGTGCATCTTCCCGGAGAGGATCGACAATGCTCACAGTCACCAACCTGCATAAGGCCTTTCGCGTCTCCCCGCTCTCCCGCCAGCGTGTGCATGCCGTCCGCGGAATGTCCTTCACGGTAGAACCGGGCAGCACAGTGGCGGTGGTCGGCGAATCCGGCTCCGGGAAGTCCACGAGCGCCAGACTGGTGCTCCGCCTTGTCGACCCCGATTCCGGCTCCGTCGTCTTCAACGGCCGAGAGCTCACAGAGCTCACACGCACGCAGATCAACCATGCCCGCCAATCCATGCCCATGGTGTTCCAGGACCCCTACTCCTCGATCGATCCGTCCTGGACCATCCGCGAGGTCATCCTCGAGCCCCTGCATGCTCGCACCTCCGGCGGCAGCACCCTGCGCGCAGATCCCGTCGAACTGCTTCAGAAGGTGGGGCTGCCGGAATCGTTCCTCCACCGGTATCCCTACGAGCTCTCCGGCGGCCAGCGGCAGCGTGTGGCGATCGCCCGCGCTCTCGCCTGCAGTCCGGAGCTGCTCATCTGCGACGAGGCCGTAGCCGCCCTCGACGTTTCCACACGGGCGAGCATCATCAACCTCCTCAAGGATCTGCAGGCGGAACACGGGTTCGGCATCCTGTTCATCACCCACGACCTGTCCTTGGTGGAGGCGATCAGCGACAGGGTGGTGATCGTCTATCTGGGTGAAGTGGTCGAGACCGGGCCCACGCAGCAGGTGTTCGGCGCTCCCAGGCATCCCTACACGCGGCTCCTCATGGATTCCATCCCCCGCCCGGACCCGCAGAACCGGATGCACCTCAAGGCGCTCGCGCGCACCGGAGAGGTGCCGAGTGCCTCGAACCCGCCTCCCGGCTGCGCCTTCGCCTCGCGCTGCCCGCGACGGACGGACATCTGCACCACCGCCTCCCCAGAACTGAGCAATGCCGACGACGGCGGTGAAGCGCGCATGTTCGCCTGCCACCACCCCCTCACCCTGACCCCAGTACCCTCGAAGAAAGGTGAAGACCATGACTGAGACCTACGAGCGCGGACTCACGCGCGTGGCCGACGGCTGCTATGCGTGGATGCTCCCCGACGGCGGATGGGGCTGGAGCAACTCCGGGCTCATCGTCGACGGAGAGCAGTCCCTCATCGTCGACACGCTGTTCGACCTCAAGCTCACCGCGGAGATGCTCGACGCCTACGCAGAGCTGTTGGGAACTCGTGACGTCACCTACCTGTTCAACACCCATGCCAACGGAGACCACTACTACGGCAACCAGCTGCTGCCCACGACCACAGAGATCATCGCCTCCTCCGTGGCCGCCGCGGAGATGACGCAGGAGGACGTCGACCGCATCGTCGGCTACAAGGACCTCGAGGGGCCTGTCGGCGACTACATCCGCAAGGTCTTCGGACCCTTCGACTTCTCCGGCATCGTGGCCACTCCGCCCACTCGCACCTTCGATCAGTCCCTCACCCTCACAGTGGGCGCGACGGACGTGGACCTCGTGTTCGTGGGACCCGCGCACACTCCGGGAGATGCGATCGCCCATGTGAAGGACAAGGGCGTCGTCTATGCCGGGGACGCGCTGTTCATCGGCGGCACGCCCATCATCTGGGCCGGCCCCGTGGAGAACTGGATCCGTGCCTGCGACTACCTCATCGGACTCGACGCCGAACACTATGTGCCCGGCCACGGCCCCGTCACTGATGCCGAGGGGGTTGCCGGAGTCAAGCGCTACCTCGAGTTCATCAAGCACGAGGCCGAGGACCGCTACCGCCGCGGCATGACCGCGGCGGAGGCGATCGACGACATCGAACTGGGCGAGTTCGCGCAGCTGGGCGACAGCGAGAGGCTGGGACAGAACGTCATCAACATCTACACCCACCTCGACCCCGACCACGTGGCCCCATCCCAGCCGGCCCCCTTCGAGGCCATGGCCCGTCTCGAAGGTCTGCCCGTCACCACCGGAGGAGAGAAATGAGATTCGTCAGCGCACAGACCAGAGACGACCCTGCAGAGAAGCCGTTCCTCGGACTGCTCGAAGATGACCAGGTCCATCCCATTCCACAGTTCCGCGAAGTCGCTGCAGCCCTCGCAGCGGAAGCAGACCTCGGCCAGCTCGCAGCCGAGGCCAGGAGCGGCACTTCTCTGCCGCTCAGCGCACTCCGGCTCCTGGCTCCGATACAGCCGCCGGCCATGCGGGACTGCATGTGCTTCCACGAGCACATCCGCAACTGCAGGCCCGGCACATTCGATCCCAAGCACCAGAAGTTCCCCGCCTTCTACATCAGCAACCACAATGCCGTGATCGGACCCGAGGATCCGGTGCAGATCCCTCCGGGATGTCAGACCTTCGACTATGAGCTCGAAGTCTGCGCAGTCCTGGGCAGAGAGCTGCGCAATCCCACTCCGGAGGAGGCACGGGCGGCGATCGCCGGCTACACCCTCTACATCGACTGGAGCGCACGCGATCTGCAGATGGAGGAGATGACGCTGGGTCTGGGGCCTGCGAAGGGCAAGGACAGCGCCACCACTCTGGGCCCGCACTTCATCACTGCAGACGAGCTCGAGCCCCGAAGGGCAGGCAAGGGCTTCGACCTGCACATGCGCGCCTCGGTCAACGGACGGCCTGTGACCGACGGCAACTGGAAGACGATCAACTGGGACTTCGGTGATGTGATCGCCTATGCCGGTCGCGGGACCACACTGAGTGCGGGCGAGGTGCTGGGTTCCGGAACCGTGGGCGGCGGGTGCCTGCTCGAACACGAACGCACAGGCAGCGGGGCGTTCTCCGGCTGGCTGCAGCCGGGAGACACAGTGGACCTGGACGTCGAACTGCTCGGCACGCTGTCACAGACCGTGGTCGAGGGCCTGCCCCGCCATCCGCTCTCCAGCGGTCACTGACCTCTTCCGCCCATACCCCATGGCGCCCACGGGTGTGGGAGTCGACGGCCTCCGTCGCTCCCGCAGCCGTGGGCGGCTCACTCCCCGAGACGAGAGATCGATCATGGACCTCCTCACTTTCGAGCAGCTGTGGCAGCGGTCCGTCGCCGCCCACGGCGACCGGACCTTCCTGCTCTTCCGAGACCGTCAGCGCACCGATGCGGAATGGACCTATGCGGAATTCGACCGGCTGGTGACGGCCGCCGCCGCGCGGCTGGAGGAACTGGGCGCGAGCAGGGAACGCCCTGTGCATCTCTGTGTGGGCAACTGCCCCGCCTTCGTCCTGCTCTGGCTTGCGGCCTCTCGTATAGGCACGTGGATCGTGCCCGTCGATCCGACATCCGGTGCCCGCGAACTGCAGCATCAGGCGGAGAGGACCTCACCAGCCGTCACCTTCATCGCAGCCGAGCACGCAGACGCAGCCGCCGCGCTCAGCAATCCCGTCGTCGCGCTCGAACAGACCGCTGATGATCTCCGCCACGGCGGACCCCTGGTCCCCGAGCACGGTGGAGAGCCAGGGGCGAGACAGGCTCCTGCCCCCTTGGAGCGTCTCGCAGTGATGTTCACGTCAGGCACCACGTCCCAGCCCAAAGGCGTCGTCCTCACCCAGGCGAACTACGGATACACCGGCCGCACGATGGCGGAGCTCTCAGGCCTCCGCCCGCACCACAGATGGCTGGTCACGCTTCCGCTGTTCCACGCAAATGCGCAGTTCTACTGCTTCGCCAGTGCGATCGCAACGGGCGCGTCAGTAGCGCTGACCTCCTCGTTCAGCGCCAGCGGCTGGGTGGACGACGCGTCCGCACTCCGTGCCACGCACGCCAGCCTCTTCGCCGCACCCATTCGCATGATCCTGTCCAAGCAGGCGGATCGCCCCGCGACTGCGGAGGGCCCGCAGCTCTCCCTCACACATGTATGGTTCGCCCAGAACCTCTCGCATGCCCACTATGAAGCTTTTGCGCGCCTCTGCGGCGTCCTCCCCCGGCAGCTCTACGGCATGACGGAGACCACAGCAGTCGTTGCGTGCCAGCCGCCGGGCAGGGAGGGGCCTGACTCCATCGGCCCGGTCATCCCCGGCCGGCGCATCCGGATCCATCGGCTCGCCGAGACGGACGCGGCTGGCGCTGAAGCCCGCCCTGAGTCTGCAGAAGCCCTGGCAGCTGCCACTCGCAGCGATGAGGATCGTCCTGGTCTTCTGCAGGTATACGGACGCCGCGGGGTTGAGCTGTTCCGCGAATACCTCGACGCACCGGAGGTCACACGGCGCGCATTCGCGAGCAGTGCAGGAGAGGAAGCCCACGACGATGACCTTCCGGAAGTTCTCTTCACCACGGGAGATCTGGTGACGAGCGATGCTTCAGGGGTGCTGCGCTTCGCAGGCCGATCCGACGACATCATCAAGGTCGCCGGGGAGAACATCAGCCTCGCTGAGGTGGAAGCGGTGCTGGCGGAGGCACCGGGGGTGCTCGAGGTGGCAGTCGTCTCTGAAGCTGATCCCATCCGTGATGCGGTGCCGGTCGCCCATGTGGTGGCGCAGGATCCTGCGCATCCGCCGCTGGAGGCGGAACTCATGCAGTACGCAGCACAGCATCTGCCCAAGGCCGCTCGGCCGCACCGCTGGAAGTGGCTGGAGGCGCTCCCCCGAACGAGTGTGGGCAAGATCCGCCGGCACGCGCTGCGGCAGTGAGGGTGAGGCAGCCTGCCCTGCTGCGTGCAGGGCAGGCTGCCTTTCGACCTGGACCACCGCCGCTTACGCCCCCACCCGCACCCGCCGAAAACCGGCTCGTCTCACCATCCGTCGGGCGTAACATCCGCGTAATGAGACGATGGCAGTATGACCCGCAGCACAGATGGCCGTGCGCGCATACGTGCGCATACACGCGTGCCCCCGTGCCTCATGAATCTGCAGGCCCTCAGGAGTCACCTCATGTCCAGCACCCCAGCCGAATCACCCGCATCAGCAGCCGCACCCGCCGCATCAGCAGCCACGGCCGCCCCGGACTTCCCCGCCGAGGCCCGCGCCCTCGCCGATGACCTCATCGCCCTGCGCCGCGAGCTCCATCGGAACCCGGAGCTGGGCAACGACCTCCCGGAGACCCAGGCGCGCGTCCTCGCCGCGCTGGAGGGCCTCCCCCTGGAGATCACCACCGGCACCTCGCTCACCTCCGTCACCGCGGTGCTGCGCGGCGCCAAGCCCGGCCCCACCGTCCTCCTCCGCGGTGACATGGACGGCCTGCCGGTCGACGAACAGACCGGCCTGGACTTCGCCTCCGCCAACGGCAACATGCACGCCTGCGGGCACGACCTCCACACCGCAGGCCTCGTGGGCGCAGCCCGCCTGCTCTCCGCGCACAGTGACGAGCTGTCCGGCAACGTCGTCTTCATGTTCCAGCCCGGCGAGGAGGGCCCCGGCGGCGCCGCTCCCATGATCGAGGAGGGCGTGCTCGATGCCGCCGGCACCCGTGCGGACGCCGCGTTCGGTGTGCACGTGCTGCCCGGTGAGCCCGGCACCTTCACCACCCGCCGCGGCCCCCTCATGGCCGGCTCCAACATCCTCCGCGTCACCTTCCACGGCGCCGGCGGCCACGGCTCCCAGCCGCACAACGCACTGGATCCGGTCCCGCCGCTCGTGGAGTACTGCCAGGCCCTCCAGGTCATGGTGACCCGCCGCTTCAGCGTCTTCGACCCGGTCGTCCTCGCCGTCACCAACCTCTCCGCAGGCGAGGCCGTCAACGTCATCCCGGCCTCGGCGTCCATGGGCGGTTCCGTCCGCACCCTCTCGCAGGAGACCACCACCGCCTTCCCGCAGCACGCCAAGGAGCTCGCGGACTCCATCGCCGCAGCGCACGGCTGCACGGCGGAGTTCTCCTGGGAGGTCCTCTACCCACCCACCCTCAACGACCCGGAGCAGGCCGGCTTCACGCTGGACACGCTCGCGCAGGTGTTCGGCGCGGAGCGCGTCAACGACGCCGAGGACCCCTTCATGGGCTCCGAGGACTTCTCCTTCGTTCTCCAGGAGGTGCCAGGAGCGTTCTACTTCCTCCACGCGTCCCCGCCGGAGATCGATCCGGACACCGCCGCCATGAACCACTCCCCGCTCGTCCAGTTCGACGACGCCGTGCTCGCGGACCAGGCCGCTTCTCTGGCCGCCCTGGCATTCGCGCACAACACCCGCGCGTCGGCACCTCAGGGCTGACGCACCGCCCTCACACTGATTCACAGGACCGCGGGCGGTCCCCTCTTCACCCGCAGCGCGCTCCGGCGCATCCTGGAACCGCCGGCCTCACAGGAGGCCGGCGGATGGAGACAGCAGAAAGGCTCTCCTCATGGAACCCATCTACGCAGCCGCCATCATCCTGGCGTTCATCGCCCTGGGCGAGCTCGTCTCGATCTGGTCCAAGGCACGCGTGCCCGGCCTCCTCGTGGCGATGCTGGGCGCGTTCATCGCCTCCCAGCTGGGCATCATCCCCACCACCACGGTGGACGACTCGATGCTCGTGCAGATCTACGCGATCCTCGTCGCGCCCCTGCTCTTCCACATGGGCTCGCTCATCCCGCTGCGGACCATGGCCCAGCAGTGGCGCTCCGTCGTCATCGCCTGCGCCGGCATGCTCGTCGCCGTGCTCATCATGTCCGTGACGATCGCACCGCTGTTCGGCTTCGAGACCTTCGTCGCGGGTGCAGGACCGCTGGCCGGCGGCATCGTCGCGACCGGTCTCACCACGGAGGGCCTGACGGCGGCCGGCGTCGCCTCCTCCATCATCGTGCTCCCCGCGCTGGTCCTCATGATGCAGTCGCTGCCCGCCATGCCGATGACCAACTTCCTGCTCCGCAGGTACGCCATCGGCCTCCGCGACAGCGGCGACCTCGAGCACCTCGCCGCCGCCGCGCAGAAGACGGAGGAGAGCGCCAAGAAGAAGCCCATCACGCTGCCGGACTTCCTCGCCAACAACGAGCTCTTCGTCCTCTTCATGATCCTGGTGGGCGGTTCCGTCGCCACCCTCATCTCCGTGCCCACGCACATCCCCTCCTCCATCATCGCGCTCATCCTGGGCATCGCGTCGACCGCGCTCGGGCTCACCCCCGAACGCGCCATGGAGAAGGCGAGCTCGTTCGGCATCGCGATGGCCGGCGTGGTCGCCGTCGTCATGGCCCCGCTGCTCGCCGCCTCCCTCGACGACGTCCTCAAGGCCCTCGTCCCCATGGTCTCGATCCTCCTCATCGGCGGAGCGGGCATCATGATCGGCGGCTTCATCGCCACCAAGCTGCTGCGCTGGAAGTCCACGCTGGGCATGTCCGTGGCGCTGACCGCCATGTACGGCTTCCCGGCCGACTACCTCCTCACCAACGAGGTCGCCCGCTCCGTGGGCCGCAACCCGGAGGAGCGCAAGCAGCTCACGGACGCCATGCTCCCGGCGATGCTGGTGGGCGGGTTCACCTCCGTGAGCGCCGGTTCCGTGGTGATCGCCTCCGTGCTCGTGAGCTTCCTCTGACACCGGGAGGCATGACACCGGGAAGGTGAGCACAGACACCGCGCCCGAGGCCGCACCCACCCGGGTGCGGCCTCGGGCGCTTCCGTGCGGCTGGGACGGTTCCTCAGCACCGCAGGACCCGGAGAGTTGCTCAGCCGCCCACGTATATGCGGGCGGCTGGGCAGCTCCGCGGGCTGACCAAGCGGGGACCCGCCTCGCACCGGCAAGGTCGATCCATCCCCCTAGGATGGAGGCGTGTCAGCAGAACCGACTTCCGCCGCAGCTGATCCTTCCCGGCCGGCCGCTCACGCCACGACGGATCACACCAGGACCGGTGACGATCACCAGCGGTTCCTCGACAGCCTGGCGGAGGTGATCCGCACCGAGGGCTCCCAGAGCGCCACCGTCGCCGCCGTCGTCCGGCAGGCGCGCGCCTCGCGGCGGACCTTCTACGCCGCGTTCGACAACCTCGAGGACTGCTTCCTCCAGCTCGTCCGGCGGGAGAACACCCGCGTCCTCACGGCTGTCCGAGCGGCCATCGACCCGCACGCCGCTTGGACGGAGCAGATCGACCAGGCGCTCACCGCCTGGGGCACGGCGGCGAGCGCGGCACTGGAGATCCGTCTGCCGCCCAGCAGCGGCCAGGCGGGCGCACGGCTGCAGAAGCTCGTCCTCGAGGAGTACGTGCAGCTGCTGATCTCGATCTCCGAGAACAAGGGCATGGTCGCGGGCGGCGTGCGGCCCGTCCACCGGCACGAGGCGATCATCCTCATGGGCGGGATCAGGGAGCTCTACCGGTACGCCGTGGAGCAGGGCGTGCCCATGGAGGAGGTCGTCGCCTCCGCCCGCAGCTTCATGACGGCCGCGCTCCGGCCAACGGATACGTGACTGCCGTGCCCGAGGCGGCCCGCGCCCGGCGGCCCGGGCTCAGGACTCGTGTGTTCCGCACCCGCGCACTCACGACTGCCTGCGCACTCAGGCTGCCTGCACGAACTCCCTGACCCACCGGCTCAGGTCGAAGCCCGCCTCACGCGCCTCCTCGAGGCTCGGAACGATGCCGGAGCCCAGTGCCCGGCGCGCGGCCATGTGCTCACCCGCCCGGTTGACGGTCTCCACACAGCGCAGCCGACCCTCCGCGAAGTGCGCGGCGACGAACTCCTCCGGGCCGTCCACGGAGAGCAGCACCGTCTCCTCGCAGCCGGTGCGCACCCCCGCGATCTGCAGCTTGTGCACGCCCTGGTCGGACCAGAACCACGGCAGCGCCGCATAGGAGGTCCGCGCCGCCGAACCCGCCGCCTCCGGGCCCGCCAGCAGCGACTCCGCGAGGAAGCGCGCCTGATCGTTGGCGTTCTGCACCGATTCCAGCCGCGCCCGGCAGCCAAACTCATCGAGGAACACCGCGACGTCGCCGATGGCGGAGATCGCAGGATCGCTGGTGCGCAGCGCCCCGTCGACCACGATGCCGCGATCCACCTCCAGTCCCGCGTCTTCCGCCAGGTGCGTGCGCGGCACCGCGCCGATCCCGCTCAGCACGAGGTCAGCGGGCAGATGCTCACCCGCACTCGTCACCACCCCGGTGACGCGGCCGCCGCTCCCTTCGATCCGCGCGATCCCCGTCCCGGCGCGCACCTCGATCCCCGCCTCCGCATGGGCATGGGCGAAGTGGGCCGAGGCCTCGGGCGAGAGCACGCGCTCCATCACCCTGTCCGCGAGTTCGAGGACGCGTACGTTGACGCCCTGTTTCCGTGCGGAGGCTGCGACCTCGAGGCCGATGAACCCGGCACCCACGATCACCGCGTCCCGCGCCGTGGCGAGTGCTGCGGCGAGCGCATCCGCGTCGTCCTTGGTGCGCAGGTCCAGCACGGTGCTCAGCTCCGCGCCGGGAACCTCCAGCCGCCGGTTGGCAGCCCCCGTCGCAAGCACCAGGTGTCCGTACGGCAGCCGGGCACCACCCGCGAGCGTCACGACGCCGGCCTCCCGGTCGATGCCCACCGCCTCCTCGTGGACGACCTCGATGCCCTGCTTCGCGTACCAGTCCTCGGTCCTCAGCGTGAGCCTGCGCTCCGGGAGCTCTCCGGTGAGATAGGCCTTGGACAGCGGCGGCCGCTGGTAGGGCAGGTGCGCCTCCGCACAGACCAGCGTGAGCCTTCCCCCGTAGCCCTGCCTGCGCAGGGAGGCGACCGCCTGCTGACCGGCCTGCCCGCCGCCGACCACCACGATGGAGTCGGGCGCACTCATCGCGCCCCCGCGCCCGAGGTGGCGGCAGCGGCAGGAGAGCCGGCCTCGGGCGCGGACCGCTCTGCCGTCCGCTTCCCCGCCGGTGCGTTCCTGCGCGGGATGAGCACCCGCATGGACTCGTAGCCGCGCACGAAGTTGTCGAAGGTGCGCACCGGCTCCTCCACGACGTGGATCTCCGGGAAGCGCACGAGGATCTCCTCCCAGATGATGCGCAGCTGGAGCTCTGCCAGGCGGTTGCCCAGGCAGCGGTGGATGCCGAACCCGAACGAGATGTGCCGTCGCGGGTTCTTCCTGTCGATGATGAACTCGTCCGGGTCCTCGATGACAGCCGTGTCGCGGTTGCCGGACACGTACCAGAGCGCGACGCGGTCGCCCCTGCGGATGGTCTTCCCGCCCAGCTCCGTGTCCTTCGTCGCCACGCGCATCATGTGCGTGAGCGGGGTCTGCCAGCGGATCGTCTCCGAGACCATCGAGGGGATCTTCGCCTCCCCGCTGCGCAGCTTTGCGAACTGCTCCGGCCAGCGGCTGAGCGCGTAGAGGGAACCGGTGATGGTGTTGCGGGTGGTGTCGTTGCCGCCCACCAGCAGCACGACCAGGTCGCCGAACAGCTGCGCCTTCGTGAACTCCCCGGTGTGCGGGCTGTGCGCCAGGAGCGAGGCGAAGTCCAGGGCGGGCTCCTCACCGCGGCGGCTCTCCAGGACTCCCATGAGGGTCGCGAAGAACTCACCCATCGCGGCCACGCGCTCCTCGGGCGTCTCGATGGCCTGCCCCGGCCCGCCGATCGCGGTGACGGCATCGGACCAGTCGGTGAGCCGGCGGCGGTGCTCCTGCGGGAAGTTCAGCAGGGTGGCCAGCGTCATCGCGGTGAGCTCTTTCGACACCAGGTCCACCCAGTCGAACTCCTCGCCGACGGGCAGGCCGTCGAGGATCTTCTGCGCGCGCCTGCGGATGAGGGGCTCGAGGTCGGTCAGCCGGGTGGGCGCCACGCCCGGAGCGACGATCTGGCGGTGCAGGTCATGCTCCGGCGGGTCCATCGAGAGGAGGGACTGGATCTGGAACGGCTGCGCGTTCTGCTGAGGCTGTGCGCTCTGCTGGGACTGAGCCGCTGCGCGCTCGGAGGGATCCTCATAGGCCTCGGCGAGGCTCGCACCGCTACCGTCGTCCACGGGCCGCATCACGATCCCGGCGTCCGCGGAGAACGTCTCTGGGTCCGTGTCCGCCGCCATGATGTGCTCCCACGTGGTCAGCGACCAGTAGGCGCCCATCCGGGTGTGCTCCGCCGGGGTGTAGTGGACGGGGTCCTCCCTGCGGAGGCGCTCGAACTTCGCGAAGACGCTCTCGTCCCTGAACGCGCTGGGAGAGCCGGGGTCCATCCGCTCGAGCGGGCGGGTGCGGATGTCCTCGAGCCGCTCCGCCGAGGCCGCCACCCGGCTGCCGCGGGCGACCTCGAGGGTGGCCGTGTCCGTGGGAGTGATGGGGTCCGAAGTGGTGGGCGTGTCTGCGGGGGAGGCGGGGGTGGAGGCAGTGGGGTCTGCGATGGGATCTGTCGTGGGCAATGTCGTCACCTCGTTGTGTTCGCTGCCGGGAATGCAGGGGTGGGCATGCGCGGCTGCTGGGCGGGGCCTGCGCTGCGCAGTGCAGCTGCTGTGCGGGTCAGCTGGGGGCCACTTCCACGCGGAGGCCGTCGAGCTCCTCCGTGACGGGGATCTGGCACGCGAGCCTGCTGTTCTCCTTCACGTCGAAGGAGTTGTCCAGCATGGCGCGCTCAGCAGGAGTGCGCTCCCCCAGCTTCTGGCGCCAGGCCTCGTCGACGTAGACGTGACAGGTGGCGCAGGCGGCCATGCCGCCGCAGTCGCCGTCGATGCCGGGAACGTCGTTCTCCACCGCCGCCTCCATGAGCGGGATGCCGGTCTCTGCGTCGATCGGCTGCTCCGAGCCGTCGTGGATCTGGAAAGTGATCGTCGTCATCGTCGTCTCCGGTCTCTCGGTCTGCGGATCGATTCGTCTGCGGGTGGGATCGTGAGTGTGTGCGCGGCCGCCGGCGCACCATGCCTGCCGGTCAGGGATCGGCGAAGAAGAGGATCTGCTCACGGGTGTAGCTGCGCTCCGGGTGCGCTTCCCGCAGGTGCGCGCGACTCGTCTCCACCAGTGCGTCCTCGTCCTGCGCGGAGACCACATGGCCGCAGGGGCAGTTCAGCGTGGGCATCGGCATTCACTCCAGGTAGACGGCGACTCAGCAGAGGCCGCCGCAGGTGTCCGTCACAGCGGTCCGTCACGGCGGTACGCTCGCGTACCGCCGCATTGGTACACGACCGTACCACGTCTGCGCGGAGAATGTGAGGACGCTCACGGTACGAGGGGATCAGGCGCTCAGACAGCGCAGCTCAGGCAGCAGCTCAGGCAGCAGCCCTGAGGCCTCCTACCGGACTCTGATGCCTCCCCGTCGCACGCTGGCGGAAAAACCAGGGGCCCTGGTTTTTCCGCTACGGCGCAGACCACCACTGCCCGCGCCCGCACACTCGCCCGCCCCGGCCCCACGAGGCGAGTCTCATCGCGTTTGCGCGAGCCCGCCGGGCTCCGCGAACCGGGTCGCGTCATTCTCAGCACGGCAGGACTCAGGCGGTGCTCCTTGGTGCGCCGCATCACCGTCCCTGCGACACATGAGGGAGAGCGGATCACCCCGCAGCAGTGCGTCCCCTCCAGAGCAGATTCTTGCCCCGCACCGCCGCACTCACCCCGCTGACGCCGCCGCGTACATCACGAGCGCGATCACGAAGCCCACGAGACCCACACCCGTGCTGCCCACCGTCCACGTGCGCAGGGTCTGCGAGGTGGACATGCCGAAGAAGCGGCTCACCAGCCAGAACCCGGAGTCGTTCACGTGGCTCACCGCGATGGATCCGGCCGCAGTCGCCCCCACGACGGCCACGAGCTGCACGGAGTTGAGGTCCATGCCCTGCACCGCCGGCTGCATGAGCGCCGCCGAGGTCGTGAGCGCGACCGTCGCAGACCCCTGGGCGATGCGCACCAGCAGGGCCACGAGGAAGACCGCCACGATGAGCGGCAGGCCGAGGCTCGTCATCGAGTCCGCGATGGCGTCGCCGATCCCGGAGGCCCGCAGCACCCCGCCGAACATCCCGCCCGCGCCCGTGATGAGGATGACGGAGCAGACCGGTCCGAGCGCGGTGTCCGCGATGGCCTCCGTGAGCTTCCCGGGCTTGCCCCGCACCGCGCCCAGGACGATGAAGCCCAGGAGTACGGTGATGAGCAGCGCCACCGGAGTCTCCCCGATGAGGGAGAGGATCTGCACCGCGGTGTTGCCCTCGTCCACCGCACCCGAGGTCACGAGCGTGCTCAGCACGGTGTTCATGCCGATGAGGGCCAGGGGCAGCAGGAGCAGCAGCACCACGGTCCACGTGCTCGGCTCGGACCTGAACCTCCGGGCGATGTCCTCCTCCTGCGGGGAGTCGAAGATCTCCGGCACGGGCAGATCGAACCGCCTGGCCATCGGCTTGCCCAGCAGATAGCCGCACACGTACCAGGTGGGCAGCACGAACAGCAGGCCCAGGATCACCATGAGCCCCTGGTCCGCCCCGTAGAGGTCGACCGCGGTGACGGGACCGGGATGCGGCGGCACGAACGCGTGCATGGCGCTGAAGGCGATGGCCGCGGGGAACGCGATCGCCAGGAAGGACATCTCCAGCCTCCGGGCCACCGCATAGATGATGGGCAGCATGAGGACGAGGCCGGCGTCGAAGAAGATGGGGAAGCCCATGAGCAGACTGGCGATCGACACCGCTAGCGGGGCGCGCTTCTCTCCGAACACCCCCAGCAGCTTCTGCGTCAACCTCTCCGCTCCGCCGCTCGCCTCCAGCATGCGCCCCAGCATGGCCCCCAGACCCACGAGCAGTGCCACGCTCGCCAGCGTGCTGCCGAACCCGTCGAGCATGGTGGGCACCACGTCCGCCGGAGCGATGCCCGCGGCTGCGGACGTCAGCAGGCTCACCACGATGAGCGCGATGAACGCGTGCAGTTTGAGCGCCATGATGAGGAACAGCAGCAGGGCGATCGCGCCGGCGGCCAGCATCAGCAGGGAGCCTGTGGACATCTCCCACAGGAAGGTGATCTCTTCGGACATCGTCGTCCCTTCTCGTCAGGGCTGTTTCCTGGTGCGCGCACTGCGGGGCATCATCGCCCCACAGTGCGCGCGGCGCTCAGTGGTTGAGCTGCGCTCAGTGGTTGAGGCGGGGCACGGGCTGCGTCTGCGCCACCCGCTGATACTTCACGGCCGGCTCCAGCACCATGCCGTCACCCAGCTGCAGCGTCATCGACCTGCTGATCTCCTGCCACGGCGTCTGACTGGGCGGGAAGCGGTAGCCTCCGGCGGCCTCGAGCGCGGCGCGCCTGTCCTCCAGCTCCGCGGCATCCACGAGGAGATCCACGCGCCCCTTCCCCACGTCCACCCTCAGCCGGTCCCCCGTGCGCAGGAGTGCCAGGGGCGCGGCCGGCGCCGCGGCCTCGGGAGAGCAGTTGAGGATGGAGGGCGAGGCGGAGGTGCCGGACTGGCGTCCGTCCCCCAGGCAGGGCAGGCTCTCGATGCCCGCCCGGATGAGCCGCGCCGGCGGGTGCATGTTCACGACCTCCGCAGCCCCCGGATAGCCGATGGGGCCCGTCCCGCGCATCACGAGGATCGAGTGCTCGTCGATCTCCAGCTCCGGGTCGTCGATGCGGCGGTGGTAGTCCTCCGGCCCGTCGAAGACCACTGCGCTGCCCTCGAAGGCCTCCGGATCCTGCGGGTCGGAGAGGTAGCGGGCGCGGAACTCCTCGCCGATGACGGAGGTCTTGAGCACGGCGTTGTCGAACAGGGTGCCCGTCATGACGCGGAAGCCGGCCTGTTCCACGAGGGGCTCCGCGACGGGCCGGATGACCTCCCGGTCCGTGGTGCGCGCATGCCGGCAGTTCTCACCGATGCTCCGCCCGTTGACGGTGAGCGCGTCCTCCTCGATGAGACCCGCGTCCATGAGCTCCCGGACGATCGCGGGCACGCCCCCGGCACGGAAGAACTCCTCGCCCAGGAAGCGGCCCGCCGGCTGCATGTCCAGGAGCAGGGGCACCTCGTGGCCGTACTCCTGCCACTCGTCCAGCCCCACGTCCACGCCCATGTGCTTCGCGATCGCGGTGAGGTGCCAGGGAGCGTTGGAGGAGCCGCCGATCGCGGAGCACACGCGGATGGCGTTGAGGAACGCCTCCCGGGTCATGACGTCCGAGGGCTTGCGATCCGCGTACGCCATCTCCACGATCTGCCGGCCCGTCTGGTAGGCGATGGAGGGCCGCTCCTGGTACGGGGCGGGGATGGCGGAGCAGCCGGGCAGGCTCATGCCCAGAGCCTCGGCGACGGCGTTCATGGTCGAGGCCGTGCCCATCGTGTTGCAGTGGCCGGCCGAGGGCGAGGACTGCTTGACGATCGCCCAGTACTCGTCCTTGTCGATGCGGCCGGCGGCGTAGTCGTCCCGTGCCTGCCAGGCGATGGTCCCGGTGCCCACGCGCTCACCCCTGTACCAGCCGTTGAGCATGGGTCCGCCGGAAAGCACGATCGCGGGGACGTTCACGGTGGCGGCGGCCATGAGCTGGGCCGGGGTGGTCTTGTCACAGCCGGTCGTGAGCACCACGGCGTCGATCGGGTAGCCGTGCAGCGTCTCCACCAGGCCCAGGTACTGGAGGTTGCGATCCAGTGCGGCAGTGGGGCGCCGGCCCGTCTCCTGGATGGGGTGGACGGGGAACTCGAAGCAGATGCCGCCGGCGTCGCGGATGCCCTCGCGCACGCGCTTGGCGAGCTCGATGTGGTGGCGGTTGCACGGGGTGAGGTCGCTGCCGGACTGGGCGATGCCGATGATCGGCTTCCCGGACTGCAACTCCTCCCGCGTGAGTCCGTAGTTGAGGTACCGCTCGAGGATGAGGATCGTGGAGTCAGGCTCACTGGGGTTGTCGAACCACTCCTGCGAGCGCCAGCGCAGCGGCACGTATTCGCCGGCGGCCGACTCCGTGACGGCCGGTTCGGTTGCCTGGCCGGTGGCGGCGTCTGCTGCGGGCTCCGCGGGCTGATCAGCGGATGCGGCTGGGGGCACGTCCCCGCGCGGTCCCGCGGCCCTGTCCGCGACCGCTCCCGCGTATCCCTCCGGGTTGTAGCCCATGGTGCTGTGCGAGCTGTACTCCGTCACTCCCGCGAGGCCTCCGCCGCCGTCCTGTGCGGCCTCCGCTTCCTTCGCGGTACCGTCTGCGCGTTCCGGTGTCGTCTCTGACATCGCCGATCCCCTCATCAGTGGTTTCTGCACGCTATCAAAGGGGAGGGACGCAGAGCCGAACGCGGAAGCAGGAGTGTGCGCCGCGCACGGCAGGCTCATCACCCGCATTCCTCGCTGACGGCTCCGTGCTGGCGGCTCCGTCGAACCCACACCGTGTGACGCCGTGTGACGGCTCCTGACGGTTTCCGGCACCGTGTCCCGGCGGCCTCGGGCGCGGCCTGCTAGCGTCGCTCCCACGTTCCAGAGATGCGGTCAAAGGTCTGGCCGGCCGCACGGCAACCCGAGTCCGACCGGGTGCCCCCAGACAGCAGAACGGGCCCGCCGCACGCCGCCGCGGGCAAGAATCGATCGGGGCATCTGCGCAATGCCCCGGAAAGGCAGGACACCATGTCCGTCGACAGCAGCGCCGCCACAGCTCACTCACGCACCGCCGATCACACGCCCACGGCGGACCGCACCTACCTCCCCGGTGCTCGCTTCGCCTCCCCGGAGGCCGCCCGCGAATGGGAGGGGTTCTCCGCGGACGAGGCCCACAGCTGGGCCGGAGCCCTGTTCCGGGTGAACCCGCACCCGGTGGGCAGCGCAGCCCTGGACCGCGCCTACGGGCAGTGGTGCGCGGGCGAGGTGCCGCAGGTGCTGGCCTGGGCGCACACCGCCCGCGAGGCGCGCGCGGCCGGCTTCACCCCGCTCACGCTGAAGATCCTGCGCTCCAGCCTCGCGGACCTCTCGCCCAGCGAGCACCCGGCGCATCCGCGCAACCTGGCGCTCGTGTTCCCGCATCTGCCGGAGAGCCTGCCCTTCGACGTGAGCCTCTGGCGTGCCTGGCCCGGTTTCGTGGCCGACGGCCTCACCCCGCGGGAGGCCACCCTCCGTGTCCTCCACGACGCAGAGGAGCTCGAGGAGATCTGAGCCGCACCCCACCCGGCCCACATGCGCCTCGGGCTCCCGCCCGGCCCACGCAGGCCTCGGGCTCCAGCCCCGCCCACGCGGGCCTCGGGCTCCCGCCCGCTCTCCAATCCCCAAGTGACGTCTGCGTAGCGGCCGTGGTGGGCGGCCGCTACGCAGACGTAACCAACGAGGGCTCAGGGAGGTGCGCGGTCTCAGACCAGCGGAGCTGAGACCAGCGGACCTGGGACCTGCGGGCCTGGGGCCTGCGGGCCTGGGGCCTGCGAGCCTGGGGCCTGCGAGCCGCTCAGCCGTCCAGCGCGGCGTAGACCGCCTCCACGATCGCCCTGCCGGAGTCGCTGCCCAGGAGCCCGGGCGACATCCTGTTCATCATGTAGCTGATGGTCGCGCCGCGGTCGAGGTCGTTGATGATGATGGATCCGCCCCATCCGCCCCAGAAGCAGACGCGCCCCGTGGGGACGTACGGCTGCGCGGACACCTCGAGCCCGTAGCCGAGCCCGAAGCGGATCGGCGAACCCAGCACCAGGTCCGTGCCGTTGGACTGCTCCTCGAAGATCAGGTCGATCGTGTCCTGCGAGAGCAGCCGCACGCCGTCCACCGCCCCGCCGTTGGCGATCACGGCCTGCGCGCGTGCCACGGAACGGGCGTTCCCATGCCCGTTCGCCGCACCGATGTCCGCGCCGCGCCACTCCGGCGTCCACGATTCCGCGGCGTCCGGCCCCGGTCCGGTGAACGTCCGCATCGCGATGCTCTCCATGTCCGCGTCCTCGGGCAGCGGGAGGGGCGGCGGCGGGATCACATTCGCCACCCGCCCGAACTCCGAGGCCGGCAGCCCGATGTGGAAGTCAGCACCGAGAGGCTGCGCGACCTCCTCCGCGAAGAACCGGCCCAGCTTCCTGCCGGTGATCCGCCGGACGACCTCGCCGATCAGGTGCCCGTAGTTGAGCGAGTGGTAGCCGGAGGCCGTGCCCGGCTCCCACCAGGGAGCCTGCGCGGCGAGCATGCTCGTGGACGTCTCCCAGTCGTAGAGGTCCGCGACCTCCACGGGCTGCGCCCAGCCGGAGACTCCCGAGGTGTGGGAGAGCAGGTGCCGCACGAGGACGTTCTCCTTGCCGTTCTGCGCGAACTCCGGCCAGTACGCGGCGACCCTCTCGTCCGGGTCGAGCTGGCCGCGGTCGATCAGCATGAGCGCGCAGAGCGCCGTCATCGTCTTGGTCGTCGACCACACATTGGTGAGCGTGTCCCTGGTCCAGGGCCGCGTCCGCTGCTCGTCCGCCCAGCCGCCCCAGATGTCGAGCACCGGTCTGCCCTCGAGGAGTACCGCGACCGAGGCGCCCACGTCCTCACCGGAGTCGATGAGCTCGCTGAGCACTGCGCTGACGGATTCGAACCGTCCGCCGACATCACCGCTGATCTCTGCCACGTGAGCCTCTTCTCTCGCAGGGTGCGCTCCGTTGCGCACGTGCGTTGCAGAGTACCACCGGGAGGGCGCTGCAGACCGGAGCGGTCCGTCGTCCTGTTCCGGTCTGCTGATTCGCCGCGTTTCCGCTGGCCAAGCGGCGAATCAGCAGACGGGAAGCGGCGCGGCGGCGCTTCCCGTCTGCTCGTTCAGCGCCTCCGCTCCGGCAGGAGGACACCGGCCAGGAACACCGCCGCCAAGGCCGCACCCCACACCGCCGCGGCAGCGCCGCCGCCCACCAGCAGCGGCAGGTTCCACACGGAGAGCGCGAGCACTCCCAGCAGGCCCAGGCCGCCCAGCGCCGCCGCGCACATCACCGCGCCCGAGGCCGTCCTGGCTGCACCCGCGCGCTCACGCGCGTGCGCCTCGGGTGCGGCACTTCGCCCTGAGGCGCCGAACCGGAGCACGGCCGCACTGGTGAGCGCCATCATGAGGATGACGCCCACGGCGCCGGCACCGGAGTACCAGGTGTAGATCTGGGTGACCGGATGCAGCTGTGCGAGCGCGGAGACCACGACCACCGCCGTCGTCACCCCGCTCACCCACAGGGAGGCGTGCGAGGGAGCGCGGTGCACCGGGTGGGCGCGGCCCAGCCTCTCCGGCAGCACGCCGCGGCCGCCCAGGGTGAACAGGTAGCGGGTGACGATGTTGTGGAAGGCGAGCATGCACGCGAACATGCTGGTCACCACCAGCACCTGGACGATGTCGCGCATGATCGGGGCGACGACCTCGCCGGCCAGACCCACCACCACGCCGTCCGGATTCTCCTCCGCGGCGGCGAGCGCGTCACCGGCGCCCAGGCCGGAGATCACCAGCCAGGCCGAGACCGTGTACAGCACCCCGATGAGGATCACCGCGATGTAGGTGGCACGGGGAACGGTGCGCAGCGGATCCTTCGCCTCGCCGCGGAACACCGCCGTCGCCTCGAACCCGAAGAAGCCCAGGAACGCGAACAGGAGGCCGAGGCCCGGAGCGCCGGACAGGGCCTCGGCGGGACTGAAGGGCGCGGCGGCGAGCTCCCGGCCGGTGAGCAGCACGCCCACGTCGACGGCGACGACGGCCACGACCTCCAGCACCAGGACCACGCCCAGCACCCTGGCGGAGAGGTCGATCTGCCGGTAGCCCAGCAGTCCCACGATGAGGAGCATGATCCCGGAGATCAGCCACCACGGCAGCTCCAGACCGGTCCACAGCGCGAGCAGATTGCCCGCCTGCACACCCAGGTAGCAGGTCATCGAGACGGTGAGCAGGACATAGGAGAACAGGGCGATCGCCGCGGTGCCCAGCCCCATCCTGCGCCCGAGCCCGCGGTGCACATAGGAGTAGAAGGCACCGGCGTCCGGCACGTGCGGGGTCATCCACGCGTATCCCGCAGAGAACAGCAGGAGGATGAGCGTGGCCGCGAGGATCATGAGCGGCGCGCCCACGGAGCCGGACTCGAGGAGGATGATCGGGAAGTTCGCCGCGACGACCGTGATGGGAGCCGCAGCCGCGACCACCATGAGGACGATGCCGGCGACGCCGAGGCTCCGGGTGAGGGCGGGCCCCTCCGAACCGTGAGAACCGGCCGGCCGGTGTGCCGCGCTCCGCGACGAGGGTCCTGCTGCGCTCATGTCTGCGTTCCCCACCGGCGAGTTCCCGGCATTCGGCTTCCCCACGTTCACGTCGTCCCTCTCCTCGGCTGCCCGCCGCACCGCAGCGGCACAGGGAACGATAGCGGCAACCTGGCACGAGGCCGCCACGGGGCCTGCTTCGCGGACACGGCAGACGGGAGCAGATCGCCGGCCTGCTCCCGTCTGCTGATCGGACGCCTCGCCCGCGGAAATGCGGCGAATCAGCAGACGGGAAGCACCGCGGCGGTGCTTCCCGTCTGACGACCCTGAGAGCGGCGCCCAGCAGGCGCCCCTCGCGCAGCGCGTGTGCGCCTCCCGGCTCAGCGCTTGCGCGCGCCGCCAAAGAACACGGACTCGACCTGGTTCCGGAGGTCCGCCAGCCCCGTCGCCGCGAGATCGCCGTCGAAGACGACGAGGTCCGCCGCCATGCCCTCCGCGACGCGGCCCACGGTCTCGATGCCCATGAGCTCCGCGGCGTTCACGGTCGCCGCACGCAGCGCGTCCTGCGCGGTCATGCCCGCGGAGAACATGAGCTCGATCTCCTCGAGGTTCTCGCCATGCGGACCCACACCGGCGTCTGTGCCCATCGCGATCTTCACGCCCGCGGCGTAGGCGGCCTTGAACGCCTCGCGGTGGGTCTCCGCGACCATGCGCGCCTTCTCCACGACGGCAGGCGGCAGCGCGGCCCCGGCCTCGGCGGACGTGATGACGGCGACCGGGGCCTGGAGCGTGGGGACGAGGAACGCGTCCTTCTCGAGGAAGAGCTGGATGGTCTCCTCGTCGAGGAAGATGCCGTGCTCGATCGAGCGGACCCCGGCGTTGAGTGCATTGCGGATGCCCTGCGTGCCCTGCGCGTGGGACATGACGTAGGCGCCCTGGGTCTCGGCCTCGGCGACGATCGCCTCGATCTCCGCGACCGTGAACTGGCTGTGACGGGGGTCGTCCGTGGGAGAGAGCACGCCGCCGGTGGAGCAGATCTTGATCTGGTCGGCACCCGCACGCAGGATCTCACGCGCCTTCCGGGTGACTCCCTCGATGCCGTCCGCCACGCCGTTGGGCGCACCGGGGTGGCCGGAGAGCATGGGCATCTGCGCGCCCGAGGCCATGCAGCCGTCGCCGTGACCGCCCGTCTGGCTCATGATCGAGATCGCCGCGCGCAGACGGGGGCCGTCGATGATGCCCTTCGCGAGCGCCGCCTTGACGCCCGCGTCGGCACCGCCGGCGTCGCGCGCCGTCGTCACACCCGCGTGGAGGGTCTTGCGCAGGTTCTCCACCGCATGGAAGAACTTCAGCGAGAAGGGCTCCGTGAACGCGTCCAGGCTGCCTGCGCCGTTGGTGGTGACGTGGACGTGGCAGTCGATGAAGCCGGGGGTGAGCGTCTTGCCGGTGCCGTCGACGAACTCCGCGCCCTCGGCCTCGGCGGACTTCTGCGTGTGCGTCCAGGCCGCCGTGATCTCCGTGATGACGCCGTCGACCGCGACGACGTCGCGCTTGCCGATGAATTCCGTGCCGTCGAAGACCTTCGCGCCGGCGACGATCAGCTTCTCTGCCATGTGGAGCTCCTCTGCTCGTGGATGAGGGTGGATGGTTCTTCCCGGAACGAACCCGCACGGGCGCTTCCCGCGGGCGGAAACCGTCAGTGCGTGCTCACTCCGGAGGGGTCAGGAGGGATGGGGAGGGACCAGGCGGCTCGAACAGCCCTGAGCCGCTCACTCAGCACTGAGCCGGGCGAGCGCCAGATGGGCCAGCGCCGCGGCCTGGTCGCCCAGCACGGAGTCGTCGAACAGGACGAACGGCGAGTGGTTGTCCACGGCGTCCTCGGGCGCGACCTCCGCGGGCCTGGCGCCGAGCATGATGTAGGTGCCGGGCACCTCGTTCAGCACGAACGAGAAGTCCTCGCTGGGCATGATGGGGTGGGGGACCACCTCGACCCGTTCCTCGCCCAGCAGACCGCGCAGCTGCGCGACCGCCCACTCCGTCTCCGCCTCGTCGTTGACCGTGACGGGGTATTCCACGGAGAAGCGGACCTCCGCCGTGCAGCCGTGGGCGGCGGCGATGCCCTCGGCCAGGCGCGCGGACTCGGTGCGGAAGCGCTCCGTCGACTCCGCGGAGAGGGTGCGCACCGTGGCGCCCAGGGAGGCGCTGGCCGGGATGACGTTGACGGCGTCGCCGGCGCTCAGCTGCGTGATCGACATGACGACGGGATCGAACACGTCGAACCGGCGCGTGACCATGTTCTGCAGCGCGAGGATCGTCTCCGCGAGCGCCGGAACGGGATCCGCCGCGTTCTGCGGCTGCGAGCCGTGTCCTCCCGCACCGTGGACCGTCACCTCGAGGACGTTGGAGCCGGCCTGCAGCGGTCCGGGCTTCGTGGCGAAGAGGCCGCGCTCGCGCGTACTCGTCACGTGCGCGCCGAATGCGGCGCTCACCCGCACGCCCGAGGCCTCGAGCACGCCCTCCTCCAGCATCACCTCCGCGCCGTGGTGGCCCTCCTCGCCCGGCTGGAACATGAACACGACGTCACCGGCGAGTGCGTGCCGGTGCGCCGCGAGCAGCCGTACGGCACCCACCAGTCCCGCCGTGTGGAGGTCGTGGCCGCAGGCATGCATGCGGCCGTTCTCCGAGCGGTAGGGCAGATCCGTGAGCTCCGTGACGGGCAGGGCGTCCATGTCCCCGCGGAGCAGCACTGCGGGAGCACCTTCGGCCGGACGGGAGGGGTGCGTGCCGCGCAGGACCGCCACGACCGAGGTCGCACCGACCCCCTGCGTCACCTCGAGCGGAAGGCCCTCCAGCGCCGCGAGAACGCGCGCCTGGGTCTCCGGCAGGTCATTGCCCAGCTCCGGGTTCCGGTGGAGCTCGCGGCGGAGCTCCTGGAGCTCGGGGAGGAGTGCGGAGGCCTCGGTGACGAGGCGAGTGGCGGCCGGGTCGCCTGAGCCGGTGGCGGGAGATGCACCTGCGGTGGGAGCGGGCACGGTGGGAGTCCTCTCAGAGGGAGACGGGGAACACATCTGCTGAGGCAATTATGCGCCCCCGCGCACGAGTCTCTCCCGCCGCGTCCACTCTGCGGCGGGACCGCACTCGCCCGGCCGCCGCTCAGCGCTGGACGGGGTCCGCTCCCACGGCGCCGAAGGAGGCGAGGTCACGCGGAGTGGGCGCGCCCTCCCAGTCGCCCGGCGCGGTGCACATGTACGCGCCGCAGGCATTCGCACGGATCAGACGCTCCTCCACGCCCAGGCCCCCGAGACGTCCGCTGAGATAGCCGGCGACGAAGGAGTCCCCCGCACCCACCGTGTCGACGACGCTGATGCGGTGGCCGTCCACCTGCACCTCCCGCAGAGCTGCGCTGTGTGCAAGCGACTCCGCACCCGCAACCTCACCGGTGACGAAGACGGCGGCGCCGTCCTCACCGAGCTTCGCCACGACCTCGGCGGCGAGACGCGGCGCGCAGGAGCCACCCGCAGAGTCAGCCCGCTCCTTCAGAGACTCCCGCACTGCGGCATGGTTCGGCTCCGTGCCCAGCACCAGAGCGAGTTCGTCCACGGCGCCGAAGAGGATGTCCGCGGACTCCGCGAACTCACTCAGCACCTCCGCCGCGACGCTCTCCGGGGCGAGCGCCCTGCGGTAGTTCACGTCGAAGCTCACCGGCACGCCTGCGGCCCGGGCCCGGCGCACGGCGGTCCGGCAGGCCTCGCGCGCGGAGTCTGAGAGCAGCGGGGTGATGCCGGTGAGGTGCAGCAGCGCCGCCTCCTCGACGGCTCCGGGCACCAGATCGTCCGGGCTCAGCCGGGAACCCGCCGACCCGCTGCGGTAGTAGAGGACGCGCGCGGTGCCGGGACCGGTGAGCTCCTTGAGCATGAGGCCGGTGGGCGCATCCGGGTCCACGATTCCGCGCACCTCGACGTGCTCGCCGCGCAGCTCGCGGACCACCCGGCGGCCCAGGGAATCGTCGCCCACGCGGCCGATCCACCGCACCGGGGTCCCCAGCCGGCTCAGCCCCACCGCGACGTTCGACTCCGCGCCGCCGATGCTCACGTGCATCTGGTCCACGTGCGCGAGCGACCCCATCCGCGCCCCGGTCATGAGGGCCATCGTCTCCCCCAGCGTGACGACGGGAGCGGGCGAGACAGGAGCGCTCGCACTGCCGCCGGCATCCGCGCCCGAGGCCCCGGCGGCCTGCGGGTCCGCGTCTCCGCGGGCGCCGGTCATGCCTGCGCTCCCGCCGCGCCCGCGTCCCGCGCACATGCGGCGACGAACGTCCGTGCGCGCTCTGCGAGAGCGTCCAGGTCACCGCCCTTGAAGGCGTCGCCCAGGAGCGGGCCGCCCACGCTCACGGCCTCGGCGCCGGCGGCCAGCCAGGCCTGGGCGGCCTCGAGGTCCACACCGCCGGAGGGCACCACGCGCATGTCCGGGAACGGACCGCGCAAGTCCTTGACGTAGCCGGCGCCCACGGCGCTGGCAGGGAAGACCTTGACGGCGGCGGCGCCGCGGCTCCACGTCGAGTGCAGCTCCGTGGGGGTGAGCCCGCCGGGGATGACGGGCAGACCGCGTTCCACCGCACGGTCCACCACCGGCAGCACCGAGACCGGCGTGACGAGGTAGTGCGCACCGGCGTCCGCGGCGAGGTCCACCTGCTCCGGCGTCGTCACCGTGCCCACGCCCATGTCCGCCTCCGCACCGAACCTCTCGACCAGGACCGGCAGCGCCTCGAACGTGCCCGGCGTGGTGAGGGTGAGCTCGAAGCTGCGGACGCCCGCGGCGGCGAGCACCTCGATGACGGGCGCGTAGTCCTCCGCCCGCTGCGCCCGCATCACCGCGATGAGGCGGGACTGCAGCGTGCGTGCGGGGAGGTCCGGGCGCTCGCTCGCACCGGCAGAGGCGGGCGTGGAGGGATGTGACATGAGGCGTCTCCTCGTTCGGGTCCGGTTCGGACCGGTCGGACAGGTGTGGGTTCTCAGGTGTGGATTCTCCGCCACCGTGCAGCCACTCTGCCACCCACCCATCCGCGGGCGGCAGAGCGCACTCACGGCCACGGCTCACGCCGCTACGCCCGCAGGCCCACCCGTGTGAGGTCCGCGAACAGCGCGCGCGTGCCGTACGTCCACGGCGCGAGCTCCTCCGTGCGCCCCACGGCGTTGACGAGCCTGCCCAGCAGCGGGTTCTCGATCGTCACACGGTCGCCCGGCGCATGGGTGAAGCCCTCGCCGGGAACGCCGCGATCCTCCGTGGGGGCGAACAGCGTGCCCGTGAGGATGACGCAGCCGTCCGGATACTGGTGGTGACGGCCCAGTGCGGCCTCCACGAGGCTCTCGAACGTGCGGCTGAGCGAACCGCACGTGTTGAGCCCGGTGAGGACGTAGCCGTCGCCGCCGGCGGCCTCGGGCGCGCCCTCCACCGTGAGCTCGATGGAGACGGTCCGCGCGTCCTCGAGCGTGAAGCCCTCGTCGAACACGCGGATGACGGGCCCCAGCGCCGTCGAGCGGTTGTTGTCCTTCGCCATGCCCAGCAGCAGCGCGGAGCGGCCCTCCACGTCGCGCAGGTTGACGTCGTTGCCCAGCGTCACCCCGGCGATCCGGCCCTCCGCCGTCACCACGAGGGTGAGCTCCGGCTCCGGGTTGTTCCACGCGGAGAACGCGGGGATGCCGATCGCGTCGCCCGTCCCCACGGCGGAGAGCACCGGTCCCTTCGTGAACACCTCCGGGTCCGGCCCCAGCCCCACCTCGAGGTACTGCGACCACCAGCCGAGGGCCAGCAGCTGCTCCTTGACGGCGGCGGCCTCGGCGGAACCCGGCACCACCGCGCCCAGGTCCACGCCCACGGCGGCCTGCATCTCCTCACGGATCCGCTGCGCACGGGCCGGGTCGCCCTGCGCACGCTCCTCAATGAGGCGTTCGATCATGGAGCCGGCGAACGTCACGCCGCACGCCTTGAGCACCTGCAGGTCCACCGGCGCCAGCAGGGTGGGGGCGGTGGGCCGGGCCGGATCCTCGCCGGCGGCCAGCTGCGCGGGCAGGCGCACCTCGTCGATGCTCCAGGTGGGGGCGGTCGCATAGACCTGCGCCAGGTCCTCAGCCAGCGCGGACCGCTCCATCAGCGTCGCCGAGGTGCCCGCCAGGTGCGAGACGTCCCACAGCCCGGTGCCCCGATAGGCCACGGGCACGGGCACGCCGCGCGCCGGATCCCAGACCCTGCCCACGAAGGTGCCAGAGGTCTGGTCGACGGGGAGGACGTCGCGGAGGCTCGGTGCGGGGAACGCGCTGCCGCGGGAGGCACCCGCACCCACGGACTCGCCCGCGGGAGCACCCGTCCCGGCCACGCTGGCCGCCGCCGCAGCCGCCGCCGCAGCAGCCGAGGCGTCACCCGCCGTCACTGCGCCGCCACCCATTCGCCGTCCACCCGGCGGGCGATGCCCAGCGGATTGGCCTCCTGCAGCTCCGGCGGCAGCTGTGCGTCCTCCATGTCCTGGAACGCCACCGGCCGCAGCCAGCGCCCGATCGCCGCCGTGCCCACGCTCGTGGCGTGCTGAGTGGCCGCGGGGTAGGGGCCGCCGTGCTGCTGCGCGTAGGACACGGTCACGCCGGTGGGCCAGCCGCCGCGCAGCACGCGGCCGCACCGGTCCTGGAGGAGCTGCACCACGCGGGCCGTGTCCTCGCCGTCCGCGGAGTGGAGCGTGCCGGTGAGCTGTCCGCCCAGCAGGCCGAGCACGCGTTCGAGCTCCTCGGCATCCGCATAGGTGATGAGCACCGCCGCCGGGCCGAACATCTCCCGGCGGACGACCTCGGAGTCCTCACCCAGCTCCGCCGCCCGCACGCTGAGCACACCGGGCGCGGGCGGGTTCTCCTCGTTCCCCTCCACGAGCACGCTCACCCCGTCCGAGGCCGCGACGGCCTCGCGGTTGACCACGAAGCCGTCCCGGATGGCCTCCGTGAGCATGCCCGCACCCAGGTCCGCCTCCGCGGCGAGGCCGGGCAGCACACGGGCAGCGGCCTCGGCGCCGGCCTCCGGGAGCAGCAGCAGACCGGGCTTGGTGCAGAACTGGCCCACGCCCATCGTCAGCGAGCCCATCCAGCCGGCGAGGATCTCCTCGCCGCGCTCGGCCCAGGCGGCCTCCGTGACGACCACGGGGTTGAGCGAGCCCAGCTCGCCGTAGAACGGAATGGGCTCCGGGCGGGAGACCGCGCGGTCGAACAGCGCACGGCCTCCGGCCTCGGACCCGGTGAAGCCCACGGCCTTCACCAGCGGGTGGTCGACGAGCGCCTCGGCGGCCTCGCGGCCGGTGACCGCGCCGAACAGGCCGGCCGGCGCGCCCGCGGCGGTGAGCGCGTCCGCGACGATCTGCGCGGTCCGCGCGGCCAGCTCCGCGTGCGCCTCGTGGAGCTTGTGCACCACGGCGCAGCCGGCGGCGAGCGCGGAGGCGGAGTCGCCGCCGATCACGGAGAACGCGAACGGGAAGTTCGAGGCGCCGAAGACGCCCACGACCCCCAGCGGCACATTCATCCGGCGGAGGTCCGGGCGGGGGCCCATCCCCCAGTCCGCATCCGCGTGGTCGACCGTCGCGCCGAGGAACTCGCCGCGGCGGGCCTCCTCGCCCAGCAGCCGGAGCTGGAAGGCGGTGCGGGTGAGCTCGCCGCCCAGGCGGCCGTCCGGCAGATGCGATTCACGGCCGGCGATCTCCACGAGCTCCGTCCGGTGGGACTCGAGCGCGTCCGCGATCGCGTCCAGCCACGCCGCACGCTCCTCACGGGAGTGCGTGCGGGCCGTGAGGAACGCGGCGTGCGCGGCGCGGACCGCCTGGTCCGCCCCGTCCGCGCCGGTACGAGCCTGAGCGTGTGCGGGTGTCATGGATTCTTCCTTCCATTCGACGGCTGAGGATTCCACACTATTGGCGATCGACGTCCGGTCATGCTCACACCATCCCCAGCAGTCCCGGCAGCCACAGGCTGAGCACGGGGATGAAGGCGATGAGCAGCAGCGTCACCAGCATCGGGACGAAGAACGGCAGCGCGCCCCTGATCACCGTGGTGACCGGATACTTCGTCACCGAGGAGAGCACGAACAGCACGAGGCCCACCGGCGGGGTGAGCAGTCCGATCATGAGGTTGAAGATCATCATGGTGCCGAAGTGGATGGGGCTCAGTCCGAACGCCTCGGCCACCGGCACGAGGACGGGCGCGAGGATGAGGATCGCACTCGTGGGTTCGAGGACAGCACCGACGATGAGCAGCAGGATGTTCGCGAGGATGAGGAACACCAGCGGGCGGTCCGTGATGTGGAGGATGAGCTCGGCGGCGAGCTGCGGTGCCTGCTCGCGTGCGAGCACCCAGCCGAACAGGGCGGCGCCGGCGACGATGATGAGCACTCCGCCCACCGTCTCCACGCTCGTGGACAGGGCGTACCTGACCTTGTCCCAGCCCAGGTTGCCGTAGCAGGCCGCCAGGATCGCGATGTAGGCCACGCCCACGGCCGAGGCCTCCGTGGGGGTGAAGATGCCGGAGAGGATGCCGCCGAGGATGACGACCGCAGCGCCCACCGGCGGCAGCGCCCTCACCCCCAGGCGCACGCGTTCGCGCCGGCTCGCCTTCTCCATGCGCAGGTCCTCGCGCCCCCGGGTGAGGAACCAGACCATGGCGGAGAGCGCGGCGACGAGCACGAGCGCCGGCACGATCCCGGCCATGAACAGCGCGCCCACGGAGACGCCCGCGGTGACGGCGTAGATGATCGCCGGAATGGACGGCGGCATCATGGGCGCGATGAGCGAGGACGCACCGGTGATGCCCAGGGAGAAGCCGGGTGAGTAGCCGCGGCGCACCATCGCCGGCACCTGGATGCGGCCCATCGCGGCGGCATCGGAGATCGCCGCGCCGGAGATCCAGGAGAAGCCGAAGCTCGTGAGGATGTTGACGTAGCCCAGCGAGCCGCGCACGTGCCCGATCGCCGCGACGGCGGCGTCGTAGAGCCGATCGGTGACCCCGGAGATGTTCGCGAGGTTGCCCAGCAGGATGAACATCGGGACCGCGAGGATCGCGAAGTCGAACACGCCCGAGGTGGCCTGCTGGGCGGCGAGCGCCAGCGTCGCCGTGGGGTCGAGGAGGATGTAGACGAGCGAGGGGACGATGAGCGCCACCCCGACGGGCACCCGCAGGGCCAGCAGCACCAGCAGGGCGAGGACCATGATGAGAAGAGTCATGTCAGATGCCCTCCAGCTCCGCGGCCTTCATGACCGGGTCGAGTTCGTCCTCGGGGTGCCTGATCTGCAGGTACAGGGCGAGGATCGAGTGGATGAAGATGCCGATGAAGCCCACGACGGCGGCACCGTAGAGGAGCGTGGTGGGCAGGCTCGTCGCCGGCAGCGAGACGCCGCTGACGAGCACCACCATGGCGATGCCGGCGATGCTCATGACGGCCGCGGTGAGGATCACCACGAGCTCGGCGAACATGCCCACGGCCCGGCTCACGCGCGGCGGCACCGCGGACGCGAGCAGGTCGACCGTGATGTGCGCCCGGCGGCTGGAGACGAACATGGCCGCGAGGAAGGTCAGCCAGACCATCACGATGCGGGCCAGCTCCTCCGTCCAGGAGAGCGGCGAGCTGAACACGTAGCGCGACACCACCTGGGTGAGTACGAGGACGAAGACGCCCAGGAGGAACACGCTCGCGACGGAGCGCTCCAGGCGGATGATCCACCGGTAGATCCCTGAACTCTGCTCGAGCCTGTCCTGCCGGAAGCTGAGGTCCTCCGCCGCGTCGTCCGGGAGGTCTGCCGAGGCCGCGGCGCCTGCCGCGCCCTCGGGCTCTGCCGGCTGCGCGGGGCCGGGTGTCTGCGCGCTCATGACTGCTCCTCCGTCTTCTCGTCAGCGAACACCGGGGAGTCCTCCGGGTCGGTGCCCACCACGGTGGGCGTGTCCGCGGCGAGCTCCTCCTGCACCTCCAGGTACAGATCGCCCCATTCCTTGGCGGGCAGCAGGTTCTCCTTCACACCCTGCTGGAAGGCCTCCGAGTCGATGTCCTCGACGATCTCGATGGTGCCCTCGGCGCGCCACTGCTCGAGGATCTCCCGCTCCTCGTCCTCGATGCACTTGAGGTTGGCCAGGCGGGCGGAGTCCGCGGCCTCGAGCACGGCCGTCCGCTCGTCCTCGCTGAGCCCCTCCATGAACTTCTCGCTCGCGACCAGCTGCACGCCCTGCACCATGTGGCGGGTGAGGCTCACGGTGGACTGCACCTCCTCGAACTTGTTCGAGGCGATGGTCGGGATGGGGTTCTCCTCCGCATCGATCGCGCCCTGCTGCAGGCCCAGGTAGACCTCGGAGAGCGCCATCGGTGTGGCCGTGCCCCCGAGCGCCCGGAGCGTCTCGAGGTAGAGCGCGGCATCGGGCGTGCGGATCTTGAGCCCGCGGAGGTCCTCGGGCGAACGCACCGGCTTGTTCGCCGTGATGTTGCGGGCACCGTAGTACCAGGAGCTGAAGACGCGCAGGCCGGTCTCCTCGGCCATGTCGTCGTACAGGTGCGTGAGCAGGGGGCTGCGGGTGGCGCGGTCGTATTCGCGGCTGTTCTCGAAGAGGAACGCTCCGTCCACCACCTCGGCGGCCGGATACCAGGCGCCGAAGAAGGAGCCGCCGGAGATGCCGATGTCGAGTGCGCCCGTCGCGACCTGCTCGATGATCTCCGGCTCGCCGCCCAGCTGTCCGGCCGGATACACCTTGAGGTCGATGCCGTCCTGGGCGAGCTCCTCCTTCATCGTCGCAGTCCCGCACGTGTTGGCGGGGTGGCCGGGCTCGTAGACGTTCGCCAGGCGCACGACCGTGGCATCCGGGTCCGGCGCCTCGGCGGCGAAGCCGCTGATGTCGACCGGCTGCATGAGGCTGCAGCCGCTCAGTGCCAGGGCGCTCGCGCCTGCCGCGAGCGCGGTGAGCGTCTTCCTTCTCATGACTCCTCCATCGCAGTCGTCTCCGTTCCGTCCGTCTCCGCCGGGGCGGGCAGCTCCATGCCGAGGTCGCGGGCGAGCACCCGCAGGTCCGCGACGAGCCCGGCGCCCAGCGTGAGGCGCTCCGCGTGCCGCCGGTGCAGCGCGTACTCCTTCTCCCCCGGCACGAGCACGTCCGTGCCGGCCCCGTGCACCGCACCCGCGAGGTCGTCCACGCGGGCCTCGACCGTACTCCTTCCCGCGAAGGCGCCGGTGTCGAGGACGAGGAGCAGGTGGCCGTTGTTCATCCGCGCGTCCGGGCTCTCCCAGATGTCCTGCGTGTCGAACGCGAACGTGGCCGGGGTGAGTGCGGCGGACAGCCCTTCGAGCAGGACGGAGAGCCCTGAGCCCTTGTGGCCCCCGAACGGCAGCAGCGCACCGCCGATCGCGGCGTCCGGGTCCGTGGTGGGCTCGCCCTGGGCGTCCACCGCCCAGCCCGCGGGGATCTCACGACCTGCCTGCTTGGCCGCCATCACCTTGCCGAGCGCACCCGCCGAAGTCGCCATGTCGACCGTCAGGGGGTCGCCGGTGCTCGGCATCGCGACCGTGAGCGGGTTGGTGCCCAGCACGGTGCGCACGCCGCCGTAGGGGGCGGTGACGGGTCCCGTGGTCGAGGTGAGGATGCCGATCATGCCCTGTGCCGCGAGCTGGTCCGTCCAGAACTGCCCCGCACCGTAGTGGCTGGAGTTGTGCACCGCGAGGGCGCTCACACCGTGCGCGGCGGCGCGGTCCAGGCTCCAGTCCACCGCCGCCTGCATCACGACCTGGCCGAGGCCCGCGTCGCCGTCGAGCCTGCCGGTGGCGCCGTCCGCGTTCTCGAAGCGCAGCTGCGGGCGTGCGGAGATGCCGCCGTGCCGCAGCGCGCTCACGTAGAGCGGCAGGCGCAGGAGGCCGTGCGAGCCGATGCCCCGCTGGTCCGCCTCCACGAGCGAGCGGGCGACGAGCGCGGCGTCCGGCTCCGGCACCCCCTGGGAGACGAGGGCTGCGCGGGCGAAGCCCACCAGCTCGTCGACCGCGAAGAGGCGGTCCCTCTCGTCCTGCGTCATTGCTGTTCCTCCGATTCCTCAGTGAATCCGTGACGTGGTGTTCCGTCTGTGTGCGAAAAGGTGTCAGTGTGCAAAGGGCTGTCTGTGTGCGGGGCCGGCCGCTGCTCCTCCGCGCGCCCGGGCGGTCCGGCGCAGCTGTGCGCCGACCGCGTTCAGTGCCGTGCGGGGGCGTTCACAGTGAGACTCCGAAGCGCCCGCGCGACACCTGGAAGCCCACATTGGCCCGCGGTCGCGTCGCCTGGACGAACGCGCCCGCGGCGGCCTGGGCGACCGCGGTCAGGATCGCCTCGAGCGCGGCGTCTGAGGCTCTGCCCGTGCCGCCGGCGGCCACCCCGCCCGAGTCCGGCTCGCCCTCCGCACCGTCCTCCCGCGGGAGGTCCAGCACGAGGTCCATGCCCTGTGCCCGGCCCGCCGTGCCCACCTGGACGGTCGGCAGGAAGCGGTGCGGCTGGCGGGGGTGTAAGTCCGCGAACACCACGAGCACGCTCGCGCCCGAGGCGCCCAGCCCCGTGGCCGTCTCCAACCAGTCCGAGGAGGAGTCGTCCATGAGGTGCAGGCCGGGGATCCGGACCTGGGCGGCATGCGGGAGCGTGGGCTCCGGGTGCGGGCCGAGGCCCAGGGGTAGGAGGAACGACTCCTGCTCCAGCACGGGATCACTCGCGGCGAGGAGCACCCCGGTGCCTCCCGCCAGGAGCCTGCGGACCAGCGCGGCGACCAGGGGCGCGGTGCTCGCGGCGTTCCTCGCGGAGGTGGAGATGCCCACGAGGGGCGCGGGCCCGCCCTCGGTGTTCGGGGCGCCCTCGGCGGCGAGGGCGCTCGCGGCCTCGCCCTCCGCCCCGCGGACGCGCGCCGCGCTGTGAGCTTCCTCCTTCGCAGGTGCGCCGGTGCCTGCGGCGCGCCCCGTCCTCGCGGCCTGCGCGCCTGCGAGCGCGGAGACGACGTGCTCCGTGACGCGGGCGATCCCGCCCTCGGCCTGGATGCTCGCCCAGTCGAAGTCACCGGCGTCCACCCCGCGCGCGGCGAGGGAGTCGCGGAAGAAGTCGTTGTGGGTCTTCTCGCAGCCGTGCTCCAGGAACACGGCGTGCGCGGTGAGGGGATGCGTGGCGTAACCCAGCAGCGTGTCCCGGAAGATCTCCTCGGCGCTGCCGGAGGACACGCCGCAGCCCTCCGTGTGGGAGAGCGCCACGACGGGCAGAGCGCCCGAGACGCCGGCCTGCCCACGGGAGGAACCGGCCGCGTCACCGGAGGCGCCGGCACCCGCACCGGGCGAGCCGACCGCGTCACCGGAGGCGCCGGCCTGCTCACCGGTCACGCGCGCGGCGATCTGCTCCGCCACCTGGCCGGAGCACAGGCTGGTGGGCAGCACGAGGTCGAAGCGGTTGCCGGCCACGACGATCTCCGGTGCCGCAGCCACGCCGGCCAACTCCGCAGCCGCACCGGCCGGTGCCGTCGGAGCGGCACCGGAGCTGGCCTCGGGCACCTCCCCTGCACCGGTGCGCGCGTCCGCGCCGGATCCACCCAGCGGCAGCAGGGGCTCCCCCGTGAAGGAGCTGCGGTCCCTGCCGGCGGCTCCGGCCGTCCCGTCCGCGGTGCTGCGGAAGTGCCAGCTGCGCCAGATCTGCGTCTGCGACTGCCGGCTCGCCTCGCCCTTGGCGGGCTGTCCGCCGGCGGTCGCCACCGCCAGCTCGAACAGCTCCTGCCCCTCCGCGTCCATCGAGTGGCCGTCGAGGATGCGGCCGGCGTTGAAGTCCATGTCGCTTTCCAGATGCCGGAACCGCGCGGTGGTCGTGACGACCTTGAGCGTGGGCACGAAGGGGAAGTTCGTGATGGACCCGTTGCCGGTGGTGAAGATGATGAGGTTGGCGCCGCTCGCCACCTGGCCCGCCACGGATTCGAGGTCGTTGCCCGGGCTGTCCATGAAGTAGAAGCCGGGCCGGTCCATGGGCTCCGCGTAGTCGATGACGTGGTCGATGGCGGTGCGCGGGTCCTTCTTACGTGCTGCGCCCAGCGACTTCAGCGTGATGTTGTAGAGCCCGCGGTAGATGTTCCCGCCGGACACGTTGCCCTCCGCGGTGTGGCCGTGCGCCTGCGCGTAGTCCTTGAAGCGCTGCTGGATCTCCAGGAACCGGTCCGTGACGGAGGCATCCGCCACGCGGGCGAGTGTGAAGACCTCGGAGCCGATCAGCTCGTCCGTCTCCGCGAGGCCCACCGCGCCGCCGTGATCGATGAGCGTGTGCATCGCCCGGCCGAGGACCTGGTTGGCGGAGACGCCGGAGAACGCGTCGGAACCGCCGCACTGCATCCCCACCTTGAGCGCGCTCAGCGGGGCCGGCTCACGCACACAGCTCTTCACCCGCTCCACCACGGACTCCGCGGCCGCGACGATCCCCGCCACGGCCTCCTCCGAGGCGTCCGCGGCCAGGCAGAACCGCACCGTGTACTCGTGGGGCGAATGGGGCAGCTCACCCAGCGCCGCGAGCACGTCACGGTTGCTCACGGCGGCCTCGGGGTCCCCCACGACGATCGCCGCACCCACATTGGGGTTCACCGCGAATCCGGCCAGGGTCCGCACGAGCAGGGGTGCGTTGAGCGGGGCATCATCGCCGCCGCCCTCCGTGTGGACCACCGGGACGACGCCGTCGAAGCCCTCCGTCGCAGGGTGCCTGCGCGCCAGCTCGTCGGCCGCCGCGAGCACCGCCGCGCGGGAGCGGGAGGTCGTGCCGATCACCGCGAGGTGGTTGCGCGTGCCCCAGCCCCGTGACGGCCCGCGGCGGTATCCGGGGAAGGTCCGCTCGCCCGTGTGCGCCGGCGCATTGTGGCCGAACACCGGCGCCTGCGGCAGCGTGCGCTCGGCGACGGTGTCCCGATCGCTGAAGTTCACGACCGGCGGGGACTCCTGCGGGAAGTCCTGCGGGTTCCGCTGCAGCAGCACCTCGCGCATCTTCTCATTGCAGACGTAGTCACCCGGTGCGAGGTCCGCAAGCGCCGTGCCGAAGGGCAGACCCCAGGACAGCAGCGGCTCGCCCGCACGCACCGGACGCACGCAGATCCGGTGTCCCTGCAGCACGGCGTGCCGCAGGACGACCGGAGCGCCCTCGATGTCGAGGCGCTGACCGGCCTCGAGCCTCTCCGGCACGATGGCGACATTGTCCTCGGGGGTGGGGAGGATGTACGTGGGAGGCATTGTTCGCGTCCTGTCTGCGGGTGGGTGGTCTGGGTGCGGCTCAGTGCGGCTCAGAGCTCGACGAGGATCAGAGCTCGATGAGGATCAGAGCTCGATGAGGACCTTGCCGGAGACCGCGGAGTCCCGGGCCACGTCGAAGGCGGCCACGGCCTCGGCCGCGGGGAGCACGTGCGTGACGATCACCTCGCTCAGCCCGGGGTGCGCGGCGAGCATCTCCACGGCGTCGTCGATCTCCGTGTCGAAGCGGAAGGTGCCGCGCAGCTGCAGCTCCTTGGAGACCAGCCGGGAGAGGTTGGCGCCCAGCGGCACGTCCGGGAGGATGCCCACCTGCACGATGGTGCTCGCCGGGCGCGCCGAGAGCACTGCCTGGCTCAGCGAGGCCGGAGCGGCGGAGCACTCGAAAACCAGGTCGTAGGCGTCCGCCGGCACCTCGTCGGTGCCCACGAGAAGTGCGGCGTCCGCGCCGAGGGCACGGGCCCGCTCCAGTGCCGTCTCCTGGATGTCGCCCACCGCCACGTGCGCGGCACCACGGCTCCGAAGGGCCGTGAGCGCCAGCAGGCCCACCGGGCCTGCGCCCAGCACCAGCACGCGCTTGCCGGACACGTCACCGGCGACGGTGAGCGCGTGGAGCGCCACGGCGAGGGGCTCGGCGAGTGCGGCATCGCGCAGGCCGAGGCCCGCGGGCAGGACGCGGACCATGCTCCGCTCCACCACGAGGAGGTCTGCGAGCGCGCCCTGGCAGTGCGGGGTGCTCGAGGCGCTGCCGAGGTACTGGCCCTGGGGCCACAGGTGCGGGTGGTCCTCCAGCCCCGGCTGGGACTGGCCGTAGCGCGCCGGATGCACGGTCACGGCGGTGCCGGGGGCCAGCTGTCCGGAGGGGTCGAGGTCGACCTCCGCGGAGAGCTCATGACCGGGGATCAGGGGCTCCCGGATGACGTTCTCGCCGTTCGCACCGTTGAAGTAGTAGTGCAGGTCGGAGCCGCAGATGCCCACGTAGCGCACGCGCAGGCGCACCTGGTCCGGGCCGGGCTCCGGCACCGGCGCGTCCTCCCAGTCCATCTGAGCCGCAGCCTGGATCCGCAGTGCTCGCATCGTGTCTCTCTTCCGGGTGTTCAGGGGGTCGTGTGTCTGGTGCGGCATGACGCCGCGGCTCTCAGTCCGCACGGGCGGCTCCCGCCTCCGCGACCGCGGCACGGGCTCCGTGCCGCACCAGGGTGCTCAGCAGCTCCGCCGTGCGGGCGGCGAAGCCCTCGTGTCCGGCGAGCGCCGGCGGGAAGAGCCCCGCGTCGAGGATGCGGCGCACGTGGTCCTCGACCCCGGCGGCGCCCCGTACGGCTTCTGCGAGACGCTCCCCGGCGGGCTCGACGATCCGCTCCGCGAGCGGGCCGGGAGCGAATCCGGCCGGGGGCGCCGTGCATGCGATCCAGGCGGCCATGCTCAGCGCCAGATGGTGCGGCATCGCGCCGCGGTCCAGGGAGTGCAGCGCGGCGCCGGTGAGCCGCTGGACCAGCTTGGAGGAGCCGTCCGAGCCCACCTGCGTGGTGGCGTGGCGGATGAGGGGGTTGCCCCAGCGCCGGGAGAGCAGAGCCAGGTGCGCTTCCAGATCGAACCCGGCGGGCAGCGTGAAGGAGGGCAGGAAGTCGTTCCGGATCGCTGCGTCCACCGCCGTGCGCACGAAGTCCTGGCTCCAGGATTCGGCGATGGTCTCGCGGCCGGAGAGCACACCCAGATAGGCGATGAGCGAGTGCGGGCCGTTGAGCAGGCGCAGCTTGACCATCTCATAGGCGTCGACCTCGTCGGAGAAGACGGCGCCGGCCTGCTCCCATGCCGGACGGCCGCCGGCGAAGTCGTCCTCCATGACCCACATGGAGAAGTCCTCGGCCGGCACCGGGCAGGCGTCCTCGAGGCCGAGGAGCTCCGCCACCTGCCGGGAGTGCTCTGCCGTGGTGCCGGGGACGATCCGGTCGACCATGGTGTTGGGGAAGGAGACGGCGGAGGCGACGTAGTCCAGCACGTCCTGGGACGCATCCGCCGCCTGCAGGAACTCGAGGACGACGCCGCGCGTGGCGGCACCGTTGGACTGCAGGTTGTCGCAGGAGGCGACGGCGAAGGGCTCGCCGCTCGCGGCGCGGGCCTCCAGGCCTCGGGCGATCATCCCCACGCCTGTGGACGGCGCGGCCGGCTGCCGGAGGTCCGCGGCGACGCGAGGGTCTGAGACGGCGAGGCGGCCGGTGGCCCCGTCCCGGCTGTAGCCCAGCTCGGAGATGGTGAGGGTGAGGACGCGGTGTGCGGGATCCGCGATCGCGGAGACGACGGCGGAAGGGTCCTGCGCGGCGATCGCGGTGTCGCGGTGGACGTCGACCACGCCCGCCTGCACACCGTCCTCGGTGAGCTGGAGGATCGAGTACACGTTGTCCTGTGCCCGCATGGGCTCCGCCACGCGACCGGAGGAGAAGGCGAAGCCGCGGATGCCCCACTCGCCCCCTGCAGCGGCCATCGCCTGCGCGGTGTGCACGGCGGCGTGCGCGCGGTGGAAGTTGCCCAGACCCAGATGGACGATGCCGGTCCGCTCCGGCGCGGAGGCTCCGATGAGGGCATGGCGGGGCAGCGTCTCCCGTCCGAGTCGCTCGGTCATGACTGCGCTGTCCTCTCCCTGCGGTGCGGCCGGCATCACTGCCCCGCCAAACATATAGCAAAATCACATTTCAGATAGTTCAGCCAAGGATAGGGGCGTGGGACACGGAGCGCAATGGGTGTCCGCGGACGCTGAGGGAGGGGTGCGGCGCGAGGCGGTGCGCCGGGCACGGGGTGGGGCGACGGAGCCGGGGTGAGGCGGTGCGCGCGAGGGCGGCGTAGCCGGGTGTGAAGCGGTGCGCCGGACGCAGGGCGGGGCAGCGCGACAGCCGCACACCGCTTGTCCGCTCAGCCACCCACATATATGCGGGCGGGAAAGCGCATTCGCGGTCTCGCGGCTTTCGAGGCACCGCCTAAGTGCCCTGCCACCCACCTATGCATGGGCGGGAAAGCGCATTCGCGTGGGCGGCAGGGCGCATTCGCGGGGCGCCGCATGTCACCCCACCACCACCGCACGCTCAGCGCTGCAGAGTGCGCACGCCGCCTGCCGGCGTCCGCCCGCAGCGCGGTCAGGCCTTGGGAAGGATGCGCCCGGTCGGCGGAAGCTCACGTCCATCGGGCCTGCCGCCCACGGACGGCAGGAACCGGTGCATCGCCTGCTCCAGATGCTCCCGCATGAGAGCCTCGGCGCGCTCGCCTGCGCAGGCGGAGATCGCCTCGGCGACCTCGCGGTGCTCCTGCAGGGTGCTCGCGCTCGCGATGTCCTCCGCGTAGAGGCGGAACAGGTGCAGCTGCGCGTGGAGGCCCTCGTAGGCGTTCATGAGGAAGCCGTTGCCCGTCGCCCGGTGGATGGCGCGGTGGAACTCGAGGTCGTGCGCGGCCAGATCGCTGCGCGAGCACACATCCGGGTGCGCATCCGCGAACGAGGAGACGAGCCCGAGCAGGTCCCGGCCGGGATTCGTGGTCCTGTCGGCGGAGACGACCCGTGCCGCCCAGGGCTCTATGAGCAGCCGCACCTCGAACATGCTGCGCAGCTGCGCCTCGTCCAGCAGCGGGGTCGTGGAGTAGCCGCGGCCGCGGGCGCGCATGACCAGCCCGTCACCCTCGAGGTGGTGCAGTGCCTCGCGCACCGGGGTCTGGGAGACGCCCAGCTCCCGCACCAGTGCGTCGATGCTGACCTTCTCCCCCGAGGCGATCTCATTGCGGATGATCTTCTCGCGGATGCGGTCGTAGACCGAGGGCTGCGTCATTCGATCCCCTGGAGACTCGGTTGTGGGCGGCGCCTGCGCACAGTGCACGCGCACCGCCGGCAGGCGGGTGCACGGAGGCGGGGTGCGCCGGCGGTGTGCGGACGCCGCAGAAGCGCATACAGAATCTCACATCCGCGGATGCCATCGCCTACAGTGCCGAACATGCGCACTCCCCCTCCCGCCTCCCTGCAGGTCATCGCCTCCTACGCGGAGAGCGCAGCCGTGCCGTGGGCCAACGGCGCCGGCTCCACCGTGGAACTCGTCTCGCTGGAGAGGTCGGCACAGCTCACCCCGGGGCGGCCTCGGTGGCGGCTCAGCATCGCCGCGCTGGAGCGGCCGGCCGACTTCTCGCCGCTGCCGGGGATGCACCGCACGTTCCGGCCCGTGGGAGGGAACGTGGTGCTGGAGATCGACGGCGAGCGGCACGAGGTCGCCGCCGGCGCTCCGTGCATCTTCGACGGGGCCGCTCGCACCGTGCTCGTCGAGCTTCCGCACCCCTGCCACGCCGTCAACCTCATGGTGGAGAGCGGCCCGGGGCATGCCGCCCCCGAGCCCGGCGTGGACGGCACCTTCCTCCTCACCCTCGAGGACTCGGACCTCGGCCCCCGCCTCACCCTGCTGCGGGAGCGGGAAGGGGCAGAGGGGGACGGTCGCCTCGGCCCGGTGCTGCGCTTCTGACCTCAGCGAGCTCGCAGACGGGAACGAGATCGCCCCAGGCTCCCGTCCGTCACGACCCCGACCCCGGCTCCAGCCCCGGCTCCGCGGCATAGCCCAGCGCGAAGCGGTCGCGCGCCTCGCCCAGGTGCGTCTGCAGCTGCTCCTCCCACGCCGGGTCACCGCTCTCCACCGCGCGCAGGAGGTCGGCATGCACCTCGACGGCGCGGAGCAGGTCATCGCCCGGGTGCGGATTCACCTCGAGCAGCGTGCTGAGGCTGCGCTCGAACTTCCTCCACATGGACAGGATCCGGCGCTGCTCGGCCGCCTCCTGGAACGCACGGTGGAACGCCAGGTCCGCCCTGCCGAACGCGATCCCGTCGGATGCCTCGGCGGCGGCACGCATCCGGCGGACGGCCTCGTGGGCCGCAGCCAGCTCCGCGCCCGTCCGCGCGGCCCTCCCCATCGCATGGCGCTCCAGCAGATACCGGAGGTCGTAGATCTCCTCGATGTCGTGCGCCGTCACCTCCAGCACCCGGTAGCTGCGCCCCGAGGCCGCGATGAGCCCGTCCTCGTCCAGCTGGGCGAGCGCGTCCCGCACCGGGCCGCGGCTGGTGCCGAAGTCCTCCGCGAGGGCCTTCTCGATCAGCAGATCTCCGCCCGGGCGCTCGCCGGAGAGGATCTGCCGCCGCAGCACACGTGCGAGCTGATCGCCCAGCAGCTCGTTCCTGATCTTCATCGCACTCCTCCCGCCCGCACCGGCACGTGCCGCACACCCCGGCCCGCGCCGCACGGCCGCTTGTGCTTGACCTCACATCTCGTTCGTGGTCCAATCATTCCACACGGCTAACGGTTAACCGTTAACTGCGCGCTAAGGAGATAACGATGTCTGCACCCCACCGCGCGCGACTCCCCCTGCCTGCCCGCTCCACCCGCCGCGCCTCGCTCTCCCGCCGCTCGATGCTGGGACTGCTGGGAGCCTCGGGACTGGCGCTCGCAGGATGCGGAGTCGCGGCCGACAGCACAGCCGAATACACGATCGTCGCCGCCCACGCCTCGTCCACCGACCACTTCATGCACCGCTCCTTCGTGCGCTTCAAGGAGCACCTGGAGAAGATCAGCGAGGGCCGGATCGAGGTGAAGCTGTTCCCCAACGGCGTCTTCGGCGGGGACCGCGAACTCACCGAGGCCATCCAGCTGGACAACCTCCAGCTCACCGCGCCCTCCTCCTCGCCCCTGGCGGCCTTCTCCCCCTCGATGAACATCTGGGACCTCCCCTACCTCTTCGAGACGCGCGAGCAGGCGTACGCCGTGCTCGACGGCCCGTTCGGCTCCGCCGTCCTCGACGATCTGCGCGAGGTCCGCCTCAAGGGCCTCGGCTACTGGGAGAACGGCTTCCGCAACCTCACCGCCGACCGCACGGACATCACGGGGCCTGAGGACATGCGGGGCATCAAGCTGCGCACCCTGGAGAACCCCACGCAGATCCGCGCCTGGAACGCCACCGGCGCCAGCGCCACGCCCATGGCGTTCACCGAGGTCTACACCGGCCTCCAGCAGGGCACCATCGACGCGCAGGAGAACCCCCTGCCCCTCATCGTCACGCAGAAGTTCTACGAGGTGCAGACAGCACTCGTCCTCTCCCAGCACGTGTATGCGCCTTCCCCCCTCATCATCAGCGGGACGTTCTACGACTCCCTACCGGACGAGCTGCAGCGCATGGTCGACGAGGCGGGCGCCGAATCGGTGCGGTACTGCCGCGAGCAGTCCGTCGTCGACGACGAGGCCGCACTCGGCGTCATCGAAGAAGCCGGCCTCGCGATCACCGAGCTCTCCGCGGACCAGCGTGCGGAGTTCGGCGAGGTCATGACTCAGGCGGCGGAGCCATACATCCGCCGGATGCTCGGCGACGCTCTCGTCGACGGACTCAGAGCGGAAATCGAGGAGGCACGATGAGCTGGGGAACGGACACTCACGCAGGACCGCGCAGATTCCGGATCGAGGAGGTCCTCGGCGCCTTCCTCATGGCCGCGATGGTCGCGGTCCTCTTCATCCAGGTCGTTTCGCGCTTCGCCCTCGGCAGTTCCCTGTCCTGGAGCGAGGAGCTCGCACGCTACCTCTTCATCTGGCTCATCTTCCTTTGCCTGGGGGCCGTGACGGTCCGGGGCGAGCACATCGCGATCGACATCCTCACCGAGAGGCTGCCCGCCGGCGCACAGCGGGTCCTGGCGCAGATCTGCCTCTCACTCGCCGTCGCCATCAACTGCGCCCTGCTGGCCAAGGGCTTCCAGATCGCCTACGTGATCGCCGACCTGGGGCAGACCTCGGCCGCCCTCTCCCTGCCCATGTGGATCGTCTACGCGGCACTGCCGGTGGGCATGACGCTCACCGCGGCCCGCGGCGTCCAGGCGAGCATCGCGCTCTGGCGGCGCGCCGCGGACGACTCCGGCCCCCACCCTGCCCCCACCGGCGCGACGGACAGCTGAGGACCCATCATGACGCTCACCGTACTTCTCCTGTCCCTGCTGGCCTCACTCACCTTCGGCCTGCCGATCGCCTATGGCCTGCTCGCCTCCAGCCTCCTCGTCATCGTCCTCTTCGCCCCCGGCGTCTCACTGGGCATGCTCACGCAGACGCTCACCACCGCGAACGACTCCTTCCCCATCATGGCTGTGCCATTCTTCATCCTCGCCGGCCTCATCATGGGCCGCGGCGGGATCTCCAAGCGGCTGTTCGACACCGCGAACGCCTTCGTCGGCCACATCCCCGGAGGCGTCGGGGTCGCAGCCGTCCTCACCGCGATGTTCTTCTCCGCCATCTCCGGCTCCGGCCCGGCCACCGTCGCCGCCGTGGGCGGCATCATGATCCCCGAGATGGTCCGGGTGGGCTACTCGCGGAAGTTCTCCGCCGCGCTCATCGCCGCGGCCGGCACGATCGGCGTCGTCATCCCGCCGTCGATCCCGCTCGTGGTGTTCGGCGTGGTCACCGGCACCAGCATCGGCGATCTCTTCCTCGCGGCGGTGCTCCCCGGCATCCTCATGGGCCTCGTCCTCATCGCCTGGGCGATCTGGCACGCACGGACCCACGGCGTGGGCGGCACCGGCCGGTCCACTTGGAAAGAGCGCCTCTCCGCCCTCAACCGCGCCAAGGGCGGCCTCCTCCTGCCCGTCATCATCCTCGGCGGGATCTACGGCGGCATCTTCACGCCCACCGAGGCCGCCGTCATCGCAGTCGTCTACGGCGTCGTCCTCGCGCTCCTGGTCTACCGGGAGATGCGCCTGCGCGATCTGCTCGAGACCTTCGTCAACGCGACGCTGACCACGAGTGCGCTGATGTTCATCGTGGCCGCGGCGGCGATCTTCGGCCGGATCCTCACGATCGAGAACGCCCCGGAGACGATCGTCGCTGTACTCACGGCGATCTCGGACAACCCCGTCGTCATCATCCTGCTGGTCAACCTCCTGCTCCTCCTGCTGGGCACCTTCATGGAGACGATCGCGGCGGTGACGATCACCGCGCCCATCCTCGTCCCCGTCCTCAGTCTGGCGGGCCTCGACCCGGTGCACATCGGCGTGCTCATCATCGTCGTGCTCTCCTTCGGCTTCATCACCCCGCCCCTGGGCGTGAACCTGTTCATCGCCGCGGGCGTGGCGAAGGTGAGGACCGGCGAGGCCATCGTCGCGGTGGCCCCCGGGTTCGTCCTGCTGGTGGCGGTGGGGCTCATCGTGAGCTTTGTCCCCGCGCTGTCCATGTTCCTGGTCGGATCCTGAGCACGGCTCGGCGCACCCGCACATCTCCCCTACACCGAAAGGAATCGCAATGGCACACTTCCGCACCTCCCACCTCGAGGCACTGCGCGGCGGCAGCGTCTACCACGGAATGTGGCTGGGCTCCGACAGCGCCGATCTCGCCCGCCTCTCCTCCTCCGTGGGCTACGACTACGTCTGCATCGACATGCAGCACGGCTTCGCACGGGCCGGAGACGTGGTGCGCCTCTCGGACGCGATCCGCTCCGGCGGCGACGCGATGGTCGTGGTCCGCGTGCCGGAGAACGACTTCACCCTCATCGGCATGGCCGCGGACGCGGGCGCCGAGGCCGTCATCGTGCCGCTCATCGACTCCGTCGAGGACGCTCGACGGGCAGTCGCCGCGCTCCGCTACCCAGATGCCGGGGGAACGCGCTCCTGGGGACCCAACAACGCCTTCATGACCGGCGACGAGCCCGGTTGCGCGAGCAGGCCGCTCCTGCTGCCCATGATCGAGACGGCAGGCGGGCTCGCCGCGGTGGAGGAGATCGCGGCCCTCGACGGGGTCGACGGCCTCTACATCGGCCCCTCCGACCTCTCCTTCGCGGTGGGCTCGCGGCCCGGCCCGGAGGAGCAGGCCACGACCGAGGCCATCGCCCGCGTCCTCGCGGTGACGCAGGAGCACGGCAAGATCCCGGCCGTGCACACCGGCAACGGCGAGCAGGCCCGCATGCGCCGCGAGCAGGGCTTCACCTTCATCACCACCTCCTCGGACACCGGTGCCGCCCGCGCCGCCTTCGCCGCCGATCTCGCGGCCGGCAGGGGCGCGGAGTGAGGGCGCGCCGCGTCGTTATCACGGACCAGAGCTTCCCCGGCCTGGCGCACGAGGAGCGCGCCGCGGCCCGCGCGGGAGCCGAACTCGTCGTCCGCAGCGACGTCACGGCGGAGGCGGAGGTCGCGGAGCTCACCGCCGGCGCAGACGTCGTCATGCTCGCGTACGCGGAGATCACCGATCGCGTCCTCGCAGGGCTGGCGGAGGGCGCCACCGTGATCCGCTACGGGATCGGCTACGAGACGATCGACGTGGAAGCGGCCGCGCGGCACGGCGTGCGCGTGTGCAACGTGCCGGACTACGGCGCCGACACCGTCGCGGACCACACGGTCATGCTCGCGCTCGCGGTCCTCCGCCGCGTCGCCGACTACCACGCCCGGATCACCGCCTCGGAGAGCGGCTGGGTCTCCGCCACGGACCTCGGTCCCATCGCGGCGGTCTCCGACGTCACCTACGGGCTCGTGGGGACCGGGCAGATCGGGCGGAAGGTGGCCGCCCGCGTCCGGGCCTTCGGCGCCGAGGTCATCGCCTACGACCCCTATGCGGACGCCGAGGCCGTGGCCGCGGAGGGGATCACGCTCACGGACTTCGACACGCTCCTCGAGTGCGCGGACATCGTCTCCGTCCACGCCCCGCTCACCCCCGAGACCCGGCACCTCATCGACGCGCGGGCGATGGCCGCCATGAAGGACTCGGCGATACTCGTCAACACCGCGCGGGGAGCCCTGGTGGACACGCGTGCCGCCGCCGAGGCCGTCTCCGCAGGAAGGCTGGGCGGCCTCGGCCTCGACGTCCTCGAGTCCGAGCCCCTCGAGGAGGGCCACCCGCTCAGGACCGCACCGCGCACCCTGCTCACCCCTCACGCGGCGTTCTACTCGGAGCGCTCGCTTACGAACCTGCAGCGGTTCGCGGCCGAGGAGATGGAGCGCGCGCTGCGCGGAGAGTCTCTGCGCTGCCAGCTGCGGCGCTGACCGCGGCGGACGGGAGCGGGCCGCCCGCGCGCTCCTGTCCGCCGCACCCTGCTCACCGCAGGCGGATCGGTGGGACGACGGGTACGACCGGCGGCGCCTGCCCTCCGCGTCCTGCGTATGACGGCGCACACTGCGCAAGAACGAGACTGGAAATACAATAATATTTTCCATATTATTGACCAGTGGGGCAATAATAAGCGCCGATTCAGGTATTTCACGCTCATAGTGTGGAGATTGTCGCGCGGTCTGCGCAGCAGGCTGTACATTATTGTGGTCCCGGTTACGGGTGTGATATAGACCACCGGCAATGCGCGGCTCCGCGTCTCGTCGGCCCCACACCCCTGCCCGGAAGCCGTCCCCGGCAGCGTGCGAGGCCTTCGCAGCGCTGCCGCCCGGCATCCGGAACCGGGAACGGGGAACGACTCCGGCCGCTCCCGCAGAACAGCCGTCAGCCCACCATCCACGATGAGGTGCACATGAGCACGCCACGCAATGACGCCGCGGCCTCTCCCCCGGGAGAGACCGCCCCCGTGCCCGAGGCAGAGGTGACCGCACAGTCACCCGCCTCCGCCGACGTCCCCGCCGCGAATCTCGACAGCCTCGACGACCCCGCGGAGGGGTCCGGTCCCGGCCTGCCGCTGGCGTGGCGCATCGTCGTCATGGTCCTCACCCTCGCGGGCGTCCTCCTGGTGCTCAACCAGGCGTTCCTGTGGGATCTGGGCGGCTTCTCGATGCTCACCAACAGCTTCCTCTACTTCCTGCTGGCGGCGTTCCTCCCCATCGTCTTCATCGTCTTCCCGCTGCGGAAGAAGCCGACCGCACCGCGCACCTCGGTCCCCTGGTACGACATCGCACTGGCGGCGCTCACGCTCGTCGTGACGATCTACCTGGGCGCCAACGGCCAGCGCATCGCCGAGCGCGGCTGGGACTACATCGCCCCCACTCTCGCCACGGTGGCGTCCTTCGTGCTCTGGATCATCGTCCTGGAGGGGCTGCGCCGCACCGCCGGCCTCGTGGTCACGTGCATCGCGTTCGTGTTCTCCCTCTACCCGGTCTTCGCGGCGGGCATCCCCATCACCTTCCTCGAGGGCATCCCGTTCTCCCTGCCGCTCACGGCCCAGATCCACGCGATGGGCGTCGACTCCATCCTGGGTCTGCCCCTGCAGACGGCCGCGACGATCCTCGTGGGCTTCCTCATCTTCGGTGTGGCACTGCAGTTCTCCGGCGGCGCCACCTTCTTCTACGACCTCGCCATGAGCGTGTTCGGCCGCTACCGCGGCGGCTCCGCCAAGGTCTCCGTCGTCTCCTCCGCGGCGATGGGCATGATGTCCGGCTCCGCCGTCTCCAACGTGCTCACGACCGGCCCCATGACCATCCCGGCGATGAAGCGCTCCGGCTTCCCCGGCCGCTACGCCGCCGGCATCGAGGCCACGGCCGCCACCGGCGGCACCATCACCCCGCCCATCATGGGCACCGCGGCCTTCCTCATGGTGAGCTTCGTGGGCGTGCCCTACGGCGAGGTCGCCCTCGCCGCCGCCATCCCCGCGTTCCTCTACTACTGGGGCATCTTCCTGCAGGTCGACGCGTACTCCGCCAAGAGCCTGCTGCGCGGCATGCCCAAGGCGGAGCTGCCCAGGGCACTGCCCACCCTCATGAAGGGACTGCCCTACGTGGCCGCCCTCGTGGGTCTCGTCCTCCTCATGGTCGTGACGAAGAACGAGACTCAGGCGCCGTTCTGGGTGATCGCCTTCCTGCTCATCTGCATGCTGTTCATGAAGAAGCACCGGCTCACCCCGCGCGCGTTCCTGGACTTCGTCTACGCGAGCGGCAAGACGGTCGCGGAGATCGTCGGCATCATCGCCGGCGTGGGCCTGATCGTGGGCGGTCTATCCATGACGGGCGTGAGCCTCTCGCTGGCCACCGAGCTCATCCGCCTCGTGGGGGACAACCTCTGGCTCATGCTGCTCGCCGGCGCGGTCACCTCGTTCGTCCTCGGCATGGGCATGACGGTCTCCGCCGTCTACGTGCTGCTGGCGATCGTGCTGGCGCCGGCGCTCACCACCGAGCCCTTCGTGGTGTTCGGCGAGACCATCGCGGTGAACCCCATCGCCGCGCACCTCTTCGTCATCTACTGGGCGACGGTCTCCTACATCACCCCGCCCGTCGCGCTGGCCTCCTTCGCGGCGGCCAACATCGCAGGCACCCCCGCGATGGCCACCTCGATCACCGCCATGCGCCTGGGCGCGGTGAAGTACATCGTGCCGTTCGCGTTCGTGCTCAACCCGGCGCTGGTGGCCCAGGACTCCACGTTCGTGCAGATCGTCCTCGCGCTGCTCACCGCCATGGTCGGCGTGTACTTCCTCGCCTCGTCGTTCGAGGGCTTCCTCACGCTCAACGGCCGCCGGATCGGCATCGTCGTCCGGCTCGTGCTGGCAGCGGGCGGACTGCTCATGTTCTGGCCCACCACCGCGTCCGCGTTCATCGGCCTGGGCGTGGGGATCGCGGGCGTCCTCCTCGCCTATGTCCTCGGGACCAAGCCCGAGGCCGCCGTCACGGCGACAGCCACCACCACGAACGGAAAGGCCCAGTCATGAGACGCACCAAGGCACTCCTCGCCGGGCTGGCCACGGCCGCGCTCCTGCTGACCGGCTGCCAGACCTCGACCGAGACGACCGAGAGCGGCCTGCGCGACCCGCTCGTCTTCGCCACCTACGGCACCGGCACGGCCACCTACGCGGACCTCGCGGCCGTCTCCAACCAGGTCTCCAACGACACCGGCGCGCGTGTGCGCATCATCGCCTCGGACACCGCCATCGGACGTCTCGCGGCCGTGAGAGCGGGCGCTGCGGCGATGGGACGCCTGGGCGACGAGTACATCTTCGGCTTCGAGGGCGTCAACGAGTTCGCCAACGAGGACTGGGGACCGCAGGACACCCGCGTCGTCTGGGCCCCGCACTCCGCGCACTCGCTGCTCACCCGCACGGCGGACGGCATCGAGACGCCGGCGGACCTCAAGGGCAAGAAGGTCCCCTACATCACGGCGAACCCGTCCGTGAACCAGAAGATCGACGCCTACCTGGCCTACGGCGGGCTCACCCGCGAGGACGTGCAGTCGGTGAACGTGGCCTACGGCGAGCAGACCGAGGCCCTCAAGCAGGGCAAGATCGACACGCAGTACCAGCAGGTGTACGGCTCCGTCATCTACGAACTCGAGTCGCAGATGGACATCTCCTGGATCGATCTGGATCCGGACGACACGGAGGCCGTGGACCGGCTGCACGAGCTCGCGCCGTCCGTCAACGTCCTCCCCTTCGAGGGCGCGCCGGCGCAGGAGGAGGGCGAGTCCACCAACGGCTTCGTCTACTCCCTGCCGATCTCCGCCTACGCGGACGTCTCCGAGGACGAGGTCTACGCGCTCGTCGACTCGATCGCCCGGACCTACCCCAAGTACGAGAACGCGACGATCAACATGCCGCGCTGGGATCCGGAGACGGTGGAGGACACCCCGCGCGAGGTCCCCTACCACCCGGGCCTCATCCGCTGGCTCAAGGAGCACGACCGCTGGACCGAGGAGGCGCAGGCGAAGCAGGACGAGCTCGTGGAGCGCGGCGAGAAGCTCGACGAGGAGTGGGCGGCGTTCATGGAGACCGCCGGCGACTACTCGGACGAGGAGATGCTGCCCGCCTGGATCGAGTGGCGCGCGGAGCACGGCCTCGCCAAGGGCACGGACGATCCGGACGCGATGGGCTGAGAACCCGCTACGCTCGGAGAGCATGAAGCCACCCGCACAGAGCACCCCGCCGGATTCCGGCGGGGTGCTCTCGCATCCCCTCGCCCGGCTGCGCGGCCTCCCCCGGCGCACGCTCGCGGCCGTCCGCTCCCTCCCCTCCCGGCCCGAGGCCGTCACGGACCTCCTGCAGATCCTCAAGTCCGTGGTCGCGGCCACCGCAGCGTGGTGGCTGGCGGTGAATGTGCTGGAGTCCCCGGTGCCGTTCCTGGCCCCGTGGGTCGCCCTCCTCACGGTCTTCCCCACGCTGTACCAGTCCGTCCGCCACGGGCTGCAGTCCACCGTGGCCTCCTGGATCGGCGTGGGCCTCTCCTTCGTGATCGGCAGCTGCCTGGGCGTGAGCCTGTGGACGTTCGCGCTGGCGCTGCTGGCGGGACTGGTGCTGGCCCGGGTGCCGGGCCTGCGCTCGGAGGGCGTCGCCGTCGCGACCACTGCGATCTTCGTGCTGGGAGCGGGCTTCGACGAGCAGGCGCCGCTGCTGGACGACCGGCTCCTCGAGGTCGCGGTGGGTGCCGGGGTCGGCATCGTCGCGAATCTCCTCCTCATCCCGCCGCTGCGGGACCGGGAGGCCGCCCGCTACGTGGACAGCATCAACCGCCGCATGGGCGGGATCCTCACGAACATGGCCGAGGAGTTCGAGAGTTCATGGGACACGGACCGGGCCGAGGCCTGGATGGCGGAGACGGAGACCATGAGCTCCGATCTCGACGCCGCCTGGCAGGCCGTGCACAGCGCCCGTGAGAGCAGGTGGGCGAACCCGCGCCACCTCCTCCTCCGCCGCTCCGGGTCCGGCGGCCGTGAGGTGGGGTACGAGGAGATCCTCATGCGCGCGGACGAGAGCGTCTCCCACCTGCGCCATCTCGCACGGACCCTGCGCGAGGCCAGCGTCGCGGACGGTGACTGGGACGCCCGCTTCCGGCGCGAGTGGACGGCGATCCTCCGGGACGCCGGCCGTGCGATCGCCGATCCCGAGGCGGAGGTGGAGCCTGTGGGCGCACGCCTGGCGGACCTCGCCGAGGCGATGTCCGCCGACAGCTCGCTGCCCCGCTCCACCTGGCCGCTGTACGGCTCGCTCCTCACCAGCGCCCAGCAGATCGTGCGGATCGTCGACGACGTCGCCTCCGCGCGAGAGGCCCGCGAGACCGAGGAGTCCTGAGGGCCCGCTCACCGCCCCGCCCGCCACTCATGCCATCACCCGCTTCGCCCCCGGCAGCAGGGCGTCGTCGCTCACGGCCGTAGACCTGTCTGCCGCCCGTCCCGGCGCTCCCGCTCCGCCAGCGTCCTGCGGCTGGCCCCCTGTCCGAGGCTCCCACCCCCGCTCCTGTCGGCAGGACCGTGCCGAGCAGGAACACGAGGATCCGCCGGACCGCCTCCGTGCTGTAGAGGAACTGCGGATCCTCCGTGAGCGGACGGTGCATCCGCCCGACTCCCAGCCGGTGCGGACCACACGCACCAGAGCGGGCACGTCCCCATCGGCCGCCAGCACGGCGCCCGGCGCATCGCGCACGCCCTGGACATCGAAGGCATAGGAGCGCTGGCCCACGGCGAACGCCTCCAGCATGACCCGCGGCAGCCCCTCCCACTGTGCGGTGTGCACGAGGGCGTGCGCACCCGCCAGCGCCTGCCGGGCGTCGCCCCAGCCCGCCACGTGCACCACGCCTTCCAGCCCGCGCCGTGCCGCCTCCCTCCGCGTCCGCTCCAGCCGCTCACCCACACCGATCATCGTCAGTGAGAAGCCGAGACCCGCACGGTGCAGCTCCGCCGCTGCCGCGACGGCGAAGTGCGGGCACGTGCGCGCGGTGTGCTCACCGATCCAGGCAAGGCGCAGGGGCCCGTCCGGCGGCGTCGTCCGCGGGTACCGGCTCAGGCCCAGACCCACCCCCGCACGGATCCGCTCCACCGCGTGCGGGGGCATCCGCTGCCGGAACCACGCCTCGTCGTCGGAGTTGAGAGTGATGACGGCCGAGGTCCGGGCGAGGAGCTGGTGCTCGACCGCCTGCCAGAGGCGGTCCTGGGGCGTCCGTCCGCCACCGGCAGCAGCACCAGGCCGGCGCAATCGGCGCACTCGCGGTTCCGGATAGCGGGACACGCTCAAGGAGACGGCTGCCGGGGAAAGGTCGTCAGGAAGCGGACGAGGGCTCCCTCGATCTCGGGGTGCGCACCGGAGGCCGGGGTCACGCCCTCCGCGGCAGAGCTCCCCGGTTCCGCAGCAGAGCCCCTTGTCCCCGAGGCGGAGGTCCCCGCCTCGGAGCCGCATGAGAGAAGGCCCCCCGGCGCGGGCGCATAGAGAAGGCGGACAAGCATCCCGGTGAGGAAATCAATGAAGCCTGCGGCATCGGCTTCCGGCGCCCTGCTGCCCAGTCTCGCCATGAGGTCCCCGGCGAGCTCCCGGGAGAACAGGCAGCGCAGGAGCGCGGACCTCAGCTCGCAGTCCTCGGCCGCCTCGGGAAGGAGGGCGAAGACGGCGAGCGCCTGCTCCCGCCTCTCGCCCGCCAGCCGGAGCAGCTGGTCCGCGGCGAGCGCGGCCGCCTCATCGGCGGCGGAAGCCGGAGGCACCGCCGCGGCAGCGCCGGCCCCGCGCGCAGCGGCGTCGAAGGCCTCACGGGAGAGCACACGGATCCGCTCGACCGCCGCCGTGATGAGCGCCTTCCGGGTGCGGAAGTGATAGGAGGCCGAGCCTGCGGAAAGACCCGCCCGCGCATCGACGGCCTTGTGCGTGAGGGCCCGCGCCCCACCGGCGGCGAGCACCGCGATCGCACTGTCCGCGATGAGCGCGCGTCGCACATCCCCTCGTGACATGGCCCCCTCCACCCCTCATACCTCACTGCCGTCATGCCCGGCCGCCTTCGCGCCCCACCGGCATCGTCGGACTCACCGCCGCTGCCGGATCTCGGATCTGCCGGCATCATCCGGCCCACCGACACCTCCACTCTACAGGTGTAGAGTGAAGATATTTCCTCTACACCTGTAGCGGGAATGCGAGGAGGAATCATGCACGCTCTCGAGGCCGGCGCAGCCGCCCGCTCCGCACCCCGCCCCGCCTCCGGTCGTGCCCTCCGCCGCGCGAAGGCGGCAGGACGCCTCGCAGCGCGGGGGCGCCCGGGATTCCGCGCCGCTGCAGCGCAGACGGGGTTCGCCTACGATCCGGGACAGCGGCAGGCGAGAGCAGTGCTGGAAGAACGTCTCCCGCCCCACCTGCACGGCTGGTACCTGTGGGGGCCGGTGGGGCGGGGCAAGACCCACCTGGCGCAGCTGCTCTTCGACACCCTGCCCACCGACCGCAGAGTCCGCTTCCACTTCCACGACTTCTTCCGGGACCTGCACGCGGAGATCACACGGACACGGCAGCCGGTGCGCGAGGCGATCGCCCGCACCCTGCGCTCCGCCCGGGCCGTGATGTTCGACGAGTTCCACGTCCACGACGTCGCCGATGCCTCGTTCCTCACCTCCACGCTGCGCGTGCTCGAGGAGAACGGCACCCTGCTCATCGCCACCTCCAACTACGCTCCGGAGGCGCTGCTGACCAACCCCCTCTTCCACGAGCACGCGCTGCCCGCGATCGCACTCCTCACTCGGGGCCTGCGAATCGTCGAGGTTCCCGCGGGACCGGATCATCGCGAGGATCTGCACCGGGACCTGCGCGAAGAGCGGCACGCACAGCCGCACAGCGGACTGCACGGGGGAGAGCACGCACCCCCGGTGCCCTCATTCAGTTCCGGATCCTGGAGGGTGATCGACCCGGAGGAGCCCGCGGCGGCCTCGGGGCCCTTCCCTCCGGACACCTTCACCTTCCACGAGCTCTGCGAGCGTCCGGTGGGCCCGCATCAGTACCTCGCGCTCGCGGAGCGGCTCGCCGCCGTACGCGTCGTCGAGGTCCCGGACCTGGCGCGGGCGGAACGTGATCCGCTCCAGCGGTTCGCCACGCTCGTCGACGTCCTCCACGACCGGCAGGTGCCGCTGCACGTGACGAGCTCCGCCGCGCCCGACCGCATGCTCAGCGCCGCGGAGCCGCCCCTCGACGCCGCGCGCACGGTCAGCCGGCTGCGATCGCTGAGGCGGCGCGGGAGAATGGTGAGCATGACCGCACCCCAGCACCCGGCCTCGCCAGATCAGCCGGCCCCGTCACCCACCCCGGCTCCTCCGCTCACGGCCGCGCAGATCGTCGCGCACATCCGCTTCGTCCAGCCCGGCATCGACAAGACGAGCGCGCTCATGCTCCTCTACTTCGTCTCCGGCTGGCTGGAGGCCTGGCACGAGGCGCCCGTGGTGGACAGCCGCTTCGAGGCGTGGGAGTACGGCCCCACGGACCCGCAGGCGCACGCGGAGTTCAGCTCCACCTTTCCGCAGCGGCTGAAGCGCGGGGACGAGGACGCGGAGGTGATGCTCACGCTGGAGGTGGACGCCGTGATCCGCTGGGGGCTGGGAGAGGCTGCGGGCCTGCGGACTGCGGCGCCGTCCTCAGTACTCATCGGGAGGGCCCGTGCCACCTCGGCCTATGCCGAGACCGTCGCCCGCGCGGACGAGCCGCCGGCGTTCGCCTCGGGTCCGGATATCCCGCCCGGGCTCCTGCGGGACTGCTTCCGCGAACTCGCGCGCGCGGTCCCTACCGGGGAGGCGGACGGACCGGAGAGACCCGCCGCCGAGGCCCTGGCCGAGCACCGCAGGCAGGTCCAGGCCCGCTCGCTCCGGAATCAGCTGGCCGAGCGATTCGACACCGGGCCCGGCCTCAGTCCGGCCTGACCACGCCGTCGCCGCGCGGCTCCGGCGGCCCGGCCTCAGCGGCCTGCCGGCAACCTCAGCGGCCCGGCCGCAACCTCAGTGGCCCGGCCGCAGCGGCCTGCCGGACGCCGCCGGAGCCTCGGTTCAGTCCCGCTCCTCGCAGAGGCGGGCGGCGGCGAGGAGCAGCGCGGTGAGGTCCACGCGGTGTTCCTCCACCTCCTCCGGGGCCCGCGGCTTCACGTGCCGCATGACCGCGGTGCCCTCGAGCAGCCCGGAGGGATCCGGCAGCCGGGAGCCCTGCAGCAGGGTCAGCGACACCCACCTGCTGTGAGGCGTGACCGCCGCCATCCCCCACCCGTTGTATCCGTACTGGTGAGCGGCGTAGCCGATGCTCGCATCGACCTCGTCCACGGAGTGCTCGACGTCCGGCAGCGTCTCGAGGACGAGGGCGTGCAGGGCCAGATACGTCTGAGCGATCGGCTCGGGGCGGTCCTCGACGAGCCGGGCCAGCTGGGCAGGGGTGGGGGCGGTGATGTGCGGATGCGTCTTCGCCATGCCGCCGAGCATACGGCCGCCGGCGCACACCTTCCATCCGCGTGCGCGCACCCGCTCCATCCGCGTGTGCCTGCGACTGGCCGTCCCGTCACGGGAACGCGCTCAGGCGAAGCGGGCCGAGGCCGCGTCCAGGCGTGCGATCTGCGCATTCGTGAGGGCAACGGCCGGTGCCGCCACCAGGGCCTCGAGCTGCTCCGGGGTGCGTGCGGAGGCGATGGGGGCCGTCACTCCCTTCGCCAGCAGCCACGCCAGGGCGACGGAGGCCGGCTGCGCCGAGGCGTCCTCGGCGACCGCGACGAGGGTCTCGACCAGCTCCACGGCGCGGCCGTCGGAGAAGCCGCTGAGGAATCCCTCGCGGGCAGCACCGGAGAAGTCCTCTGCCGTGCGGTACTTGCCGGTCAGCAGACCGGAGCCCAGCGTGTAGTACGGGAAGACTGCAAGCCCGTGCTCGCGGGCGACCGCGCCGTACCCGCCGGTGCCGTCCGCCCCGCCCTCCACGTCGCCGCGGTGCACGAGCGAGTACTGAGGCTGGATGGCGACCGGGACGGTGAGCCCCTCGGCCTCGGCGGCCGCAATCCACGCGCGCTGGCGCGCCGGCGAGAGGTTGGAGATGCCGATGTGGCGGATCTTCCCCGCCTTGACCAACCCGTCGAAGGTGCGGGCGAGCTGCTCCGGGGACTGCGAGTCGTCGTCGAAGTGCGCGTAGTAGAGGTCGATGACGTCCGTCTGCAGGCGGCGGAGGGAGTCCTCGACGGCTGCGGTGACGTTCTCCGCGCTCAGACCGGGGCGCTCGCTCCAGGAGCCCACCTTGGTGGCGAGGAAGACCTCGCCCCGGCGGCCGGTGGCTGCGAACCACTCGCCCAGGATCGTCTCCGACTCGCCGCCCGAGTTGCCGGACACCCACTGGGAGTAGCCGTCCGCGGTGTCGATGTGCTGGCCACCCGCGGCGAGGAACGCCTCGATGACGGCGAACGACTGCGCGCGATCACTGGTCCAGCCGAACGTATTGCCGCCCAGCACCAAGGGCAGTGCGGGGCGGTGGAGGCGCGGGTCCACTGCAGCGGTCTGCGCGGCTGCGGCTTCCGTCGGGACGGTCTGGCTCTGAGTCATCGTGCTCCTCGTGTCGTGGGCGAGAGGTCCTCGGACCATGTGCGGAAGGGCGGCCCCGCGGGCCGCGCCCGTCGTCTCAACGCAGGATGCACCCACGCTGTTCCAGCGGGCGCCCTCGCGGCGCAGGCGGGAGTCCTCGCTGGGCGGGCGCGCCCCGGCGTGTGCCGGTGTTCCCACCAGGGGCTCACCCTCCGCACAGGACAGTCTCCCCGCCTCCCGAGCGCAAGCCCCTAGGATGGGTGGGCACGAGTCAGAGGTCGGTGCCACAGGCGCCCGGCGGAGGATGCGCCGTGTGGTCCGAGCCGCTCCGGAGGGAGAGGAACACGATGACGCACGAGGCCGGCAGCGCACCCGCCCACGACCCCAGCGACGCACAGGCGCACGACCACAGCGAGTTCTGGGAGGAGAGCCTCGACTCCGACTGGACGGAGCGCGGCGTCGGCTACCAGGCACTCGGCCTGGCCTTCAACTCGTGGATGTACCGGGTGCGTGAGGAAATCTTCCTCCGCACCGCCGGCCGGGCCGGGGTGGGCAGGGGCACGCGCATCCTCGACGTCGGCTCCGGCACGGGCCTCTATGTGCGCTGGTGGTCGCGCATGCACCCCGCCGAGGTGACCGGCAGCGACCTCACCGCCTCCGCCGTGCGCAATCTCCGCGAGCACTTCCCCGGGCACCGCTTCGAACAGCTCGACATCACGCGCGGCACGGGTCCGTTCGAGCCGGGGTCCTTCGACGTCGTGTCCTGCATGGACGTGCTCTTCCACATCACGGATGACGCCGCCTACCGTGCCGCGCTGCGCAACATCGCGACACTGCTGAAGCCCGGCGGGACCTTCGTCCTCACGGAGAACTTCGTGCACAGGACGGCTGGCAGCGGGGTCTCCTCCGGCGGGCAGAACGGGGCCGAGGCCGCGGGCACCCCAGGCGGGTCCGGCGACACGACCGAGCCGGGTGCCGCCCATGAGCGCCGCGCGCACCAGACGAACCGGAGCCTGGAGTGGATCGAAGGGGCGCTCGCCGAGGCCGGCCTCCGCCTGGAGCATCGCTCGCCCCACATGGTGCTCATGAACGCGCAGGTGGACTCTCCCTGGCTGTGGCGGAAGCTCTGGGGAGGCGCGCTGCGGGCCGCGACGCTCACCGAGTTCACCGGTGAGCTGGCCGGCCGGGCGCTCTTCCCGCTCGAGCGCAGGCTCGCGCGCACACTGCGGGAGAGCCCCACGGTGGAACTCGCCTTCGCCCGGAAGGAGTGACGCTCTGCCTCGGCGACGAAGTGGAGCGCCCGGCGAACGGGCAGGGCGACTCAGCGCCGGATCCCCTCACCGGCCGGTGAGGTCCAGCCCCGCGCGGACGATCGAGTCCGTGTCGATGCCGTGGATGCGGTACGCCTCGCTCACCCCGGAGGCCTGGCCGAACTGCGTGACGCCCAGGTTCCGCGTCCGGTCCCCGCGCACACCGGCGAGGAACGCGAGCGTGTGCGGGTGCCCGTCCATGACCGTGACGAGCGGTGCCGGGCTGGCGGCGGGGAAGAGCTGGTCGACGATCGCGCTGCGGCGGGACTCGCCCACCTGCGAACGTGCCTGCAGCGAGCGGAACAGCCGCGCCGGGCTCGTCACGCACACCACTCCGGCACGCACGCCCAGTGCTTCCAGCCGCTCGGCGGCGGCCAGCACCTCCGTCATGATCGCACCGGCTCCCACGAGGGTGACGACGTCCTCGGCGGCGGGGTGCGCGCTGAGCCGGTAGCCGCCGGCCAGCACCTGCTCCCGGCGCCGCTCACGCAGCACGGGGTCGTTCGGCACCCGGGCCAGCGCCTGATCCACGGGCCGGGTCGAGAGCCGGAAGTACGCGGCCTCGCCTCCCTCGGCCTCGGGCAGACCCAGCCGGCGCATCGCATCCAGCATGGCCCACTCCAGATCCTGCGCGAACGCGGGCTCCCAGCTGGTGAGCCCGGGGATCTCCAGGGTGACGGAGGGCGTGTTGAACGACTGGTGCGCCCCGCCCTCGGGCGCCAGCGTCACCCCCGAGGGCGTGCCGATCACGATCGAGCGGCCCCCGGCGTAGAGGCTGAACGTCCACGGCTCCAGCGCGCGGTTGATGAAGGGGTCGTAGAGCGCGGCGATGGGCAGCAGCGTCCGTCCCCAGCGCGAGCCGGTGGAGCCCAGCTCGCCGGCGAGGGAGACGAGGTTGACCTCGGCGATGCCCAGCTCGATGTGCTGGCCCTTCTCCGTCTCCCGCCACCGCATGACCCGCTCGCGGTCGTCCGCGAACCAGTCCGCGCGGCCGGCGATCGACCACACGCCGGTCTTGTTGATCCACCCGCCCAGATTGGTCGAGGTCGCCACGTCCGGGCTCAGGGTCACCACGTGCGCGGCGACCTCCGGCTGCGCGCGGTGCAGATCGGAGAGGAAGCGGCCCAGCGCGGCCTGCGTGGAGGTCGTGGCCTTGGGCGAGTAGCCCAGCTCCGCCGGGATCCGCGGGCCGGACTCCTGCGGGATCGGCTCACGTCGCAGCCGTGCCGCGGCCTCGGCGAGCGCTCTGCCGGCCGGCGTGTCCGGGGCGAACCGCTGCCACGGATCGGAGACCTCCATGCCCGAGGCCCGGGCCAGATCCTCCATCTGCTCGCCTGTGAGCTGGGCGGCGTGGTTGCCGGGGTGGCCCTCCGTCGCGAGCCCGCGGCCCTTGATCGTGTAGGCGAAGACGACGGTGGGGCGGGTGTCGTCGATCCGGCCGAACGCGTCCACGAGGCAGGAGAGGTCGTGACCGGCGAGGTCGCGGACGAGCTCCGCGAGCTCCACCGGAGTGTAGGGCTCCAGCAGGGCGGCGAGCGCCTCACGATCCTCCGCGCCCATGCCGGCGAGCAGGCGCTCGCGCACCTCATCCGGGTGGGAGCGCAGGAGGCGCTGGTACTCCTCGTTGGGCATCTCGCGCATGCGACGCTCGAACACCGCACCGCCCTCGGCGGCGAAGAGCGCGGAGAGCCGCCGCCCCCACGTGAGCGTGAGGACCTGCCAGTCCGCGGCGGCGAACATGCCCTGGAGGCGCTGGATCTGCACGTCCGGGATGACCCGGTCCAGCGACTGCCGATTGAGGTCGACGATCCACACGACCTCGCCCAGACCTCGCACCTCGGGGTCGATGATCGCCTCCCACACCGCGCCCTCGTCCAGCTCCGCATCGCCCAGCAGCGAGTAGAAGCGGCCGGCGGGCGGCGTGGTCTCCGGGAACCGGTCGGAGAGGTAGCGGTGCGAGAGCGCGGCCCACACCGGAGCGGTCGCGCCGATCCCCACGGAGCCCGTGGAGAAGTCGACGGTGTCCGGGTCCTTGGTGCGTGAGGGGTAGGGCTGCAGACCGCCCTGGGCGCGCAGACGGGTGAGGTACTCCTCGCCCAGATCGCCCAGCAGGTAGTTGAGCGCGTGCAGCACCGGGGAGGCGTGCGGCTTGACGGAGACCCGGTCCTCGGCGCGCAGCCGGGTGAGCCACAGCGCGGTCATGATGCCGGCCATCGAGGCCGAGGACGACTGGTGCCCGCCCACCTTCACGCCGTCCGGGTTCTCCCGGCCGCGATTGGCGGCGTCGATGATCGAGGTGGCGAGCCACAGGACCCGCTGGGCGATCTCGTCCAGCACCTCTGCATCCGCAGAGGCCCGCAGCGGCCGGTCGTTGGCGCTGGGCGGGTCCAGCTGCGTGCTCGTCTCGAACTGGACGTGCTCCTCGTGTGCGTCGTGCTCCGGGCGTGCGGCCTCGCCTGCGTCCCGCACCGCGGGTGCGTCCTCGAACTGCGTCATGCCCGCTCAGTCCTCGAAGATCGCGCTGTAGGCGTTGAGGGCGAGCTGACCGCCCAGGTGCGCATAGAGGACGGTGTTCTCGCTCGTGAGCTCACCGGAGCGGATGAGGCCGAGGAGGCCGGCCATCGACTTGCCCTCGTAGACGGGGTCGAGGATGACGCCCTCCTGCTCGCCCGTGGTGCGGATGGCCTCCACGGTGGACTCGTCCGGGATGCCGTAGGCCGGGCCCTCCCAGCCGGAGCGGATGACGACCTCGTCCGGGCGGATCTCCCGCCCCAGGCCGATCTTGTCCGCCGTGGTGTTGGCGATCCGGGTCACCTGGTCGACGGTCTTCTCCAGCGTCGCGGAGGCGTCGATGCCGATCACGCGGCGCGTGCGGCCTCCCGCGTCCTCGATCTCCGCGAAGCCCGCGATCATCCCGGCCTGGGTGGAGCCGGTGACGACGCAGACGATGACGGTGTCGAAGAAGACGCCCATCTCCTCCTCCTGTGCGACGACCTCGTGCGCCCAGTTGGCGAAGCCCACCCCGCCCAGCGGGTGTTCGGAGGCACCGGCGGGGATCGGATAGGGCTTGCCGCCGGAGGCCTCGACGTCCTCGAGCGCCTGCTTCCAGGAGTCGCGGATGCCGATGTCGAAGCCTGCCGAGTCGAGACGCACGTCCGCACCCATGATCCGGGAGAGCTCGATGTTGCCGACCTTGTCGTTGACCGGGTCGTTCCAGTCGACCCAGCGCTCCTGCACCAGACGCGCCTTGAGGCCCAGGTGCGCCGCGACCGCAGCGATCTGGCGGGTGTGGTTGGACTGGTAGCCGCCGATCGAGACGAGCGTGTCCGCCCCGGATTCCAGGATGTCCGGGACGATGTACTCGAGCTTGCGGGTCTTGTTCCCACCGAATGCCAGACCGGAGTTCACGTCCTCACGCTTGGCGAAGATGCGCGGGCCGTTCTCGCCGCCCACGTGCGCGGCCAGACGCGGCAGTTCGTGGATGGGGCTGGGGCCGAAGGTGAGCGGGTAGCGGGGCAGATCTGCAGTCGCCATGGGCATGCCTCTCGTCGTGCGGCGCGGACGCCGGGGAGCGGGCCGGCGTCCGAACACGACCGGCTCACATTGATATGCAGTATATTGCGTGGTGCAGATCATAGAATCACACACGATTCGTCCGCATGTCCAGACCGTCCCGCTCCATGGCCCCGAACTGGCCCTGACCGCCGCTCCCCTGAGCATCTGCCGAATCCACACCTGCCCGCCCACGCCCACCCACCCCTGTCTCGGAGGCTTGCCGCATGCCCGTTCCCGCCGGTCACGCACCCACTGCCCGCACTCTGCTGCGGGACAACGTGTACACCGCGATCCGCGATGCGATCGTCCGCGGCCAGCTGCTGCCGGGGGAGCGGCTGCGCGACGGTGAGCTGGGCGAGTGGCTGGGCGTCTCCCGCACACCCGTGCGCGAGGCACTGCTGCGGCTCGCGGAGGCCGGGCTGGTGCAGGCGCAGCCCGGCAAGGTCACGCTGGTGGCGCCCGAGGACCCCGTTGCGCTCGCGCATGCACGCACCATCGCGGCAGAGCTGCACGCACTGGCCGCACGGCTGGCGGCACAGGAGCTCGGCAGCGAGGCGGCCTCGCTCATGCGCCTGCGCACGGCGAACGGAGACCTCCGCGCCGCGGCCCAGGGGGCGGCGGAAACTGGACGAGGCGGCGCAGAACCGGATCGCCGCCTCGGCACCACCGATGCCGAGGCGGCGATCCGCGCGGATGCGGAGTTCCATGACGCAGTGGTCGAACTCTCCGGCAACCCGCTCATCGGCAGGCAGCTGGAGTTGCTGGTGCCCATGCTCATGCGGGCGGAGTACCTGCACTTCGATGCGGCCACGGTCGAGGCCTCGGCCGCACAGCACGAGGCGATCATCGAGGCGCTGGCCGCAGGCGATGCGGACCGCGCGGCCGAGCTCACCCGCCGGAACTGGCTGAGCCTGGGCTGAGGGCGGGGCCGAAGCCCCCCCTGACGCTCGGCGCCCGCCGCGCGCCGCCGGCGAGACCCCGTCAGATCAGGCACCCCCTCAATCTGACACGAATCGCCCGCATGCTCCGTGCGTGTCAGATTACGACCCCCTCCAATCCGACACGGAACCGCCGCGCGACCGCTCCGTGTCAGATTCACCGCGCGGCCAGATCCCCCGCGCGCAGGCCGGTGCCGGAACCTCGGCAGAGCCCGGCAGCGGCCTGCTCGCCGATCAGCAGAACTGCCGTCGCACCCCAAGGCCCCAGCGGGCTCCGACGACGCGCGCACACCACCTCCGAAAGTGATCTTGACCACATCGTCAATTCGCTTCTAGTCTGTCGAATGTTCGCTCATTCGCATACGCCCTGTTCAGCGCCGCACCGGGCACACGCGAGTGCAGAGACGCACCCTCCGCCTCCTCAGAGAAGAGCACCTCATGCAGACATCCCGCCCGTTCCTCGCCCTCGCAGCAGCGGGGACACTCGTCCTCGCCGGATGCGCCGCTCCCGCGGAGGCGGATCCCGCCGACGCCCAGACGGACGGGGCGGAAGCAGCCGCGCCTGCGGCGGGCGGCGGAGAGCCCCTCGACATCCTCCTGACCAATGACGACGGCTGGGACGCCCCCGGCATCACCGCGGCCTACGAGGCACTCACCGGCGCCGGGCACTCCGTCACGCTCGTGGCACCGGCGGAGAATCAGAGCGGCAAGGGAGGGTCCGTGGACATCACCGGCACCCTCGAGGTCACCCAGCCCACGGACGATCCGCAGATCCACTCCGCGAGCGGAACCCCGGCGACGGCGGCTTCGTTCGGCCTCAAGGAGGTCATGGAGGAGGCACCGGACCTCGTGGTCTCCGGCATCAACGCGGGGGCCAACGCCGGCACGGACATCCGCTCCTCCGGCACCTTCGGCGCCGCCTCGATCGCCTCGGGCTCCTACGGGGTCCCCGCGATCGCCACGAGCCTCGACGCCTCCTCCGAGGATCAGGCAGACTACGAGGCCGCCGCGCAGCTGCTCCTCGACATCATCGAGCAGGGAGCCGGCTCACTGGAACCCGGATACGTCCTCAACATGAACTACCCGGACCCCGCCGAGGCTCCGGAGGACCCCGAGGTGGTCTACGCGGAGACCGCACAGGGTTCGGGCTACGTCACCACCTATGAGCACCAGGACGGAGACACGTACGAGGTGAGCCTGGGCCATGCGGAAGACGCGCCGGAGAGCGGAGACCTCGCCGAGCTGAGCAAGGGCAATGTCACGCTCACCCTCATCACGACGACGCCGTCCCTCCCCGCGGAAGAAGCCGGAGACGTGACCGCCCTCGTCGACGCTCTCAACTGAGGGGAAGGGTCCACGCCGCACCCGGTCGGCCCCCGCCTGAGGCCCATCTCAGACCCGAGTGCACGGCCGAGGCCGAACAGCGTGCAGCTGTCCCCTCACTCTCGCGAGGGGTCCCCGGCAGCCTCAGCGGGCAGGACTCCGCTGTTCGCGCTTCCAGTCGACGAGGCCGCGACGTCCGCTCCGCCCTCCTCGCGCAGCACCTGCTGGTAGTCTCGCCAGTCGTCGCTCTTCGGGGTGATCTTCGAGACCGCGAAGCCCGTGAAGCCCCACAGCAGAGCGAAGAAGACTCCGGAGTAGCAGAGGATCGCCCACGGGGCGTACTCCAACGTCGGCACCCCCAGCGCCGTCGCCATGTACACGCCGGCGAGGGTCCAGGGGATGATCGGCTCGACCACCGTCACCGAATCCTCCATGGTCCGGCCCAGATTCCTCGCCTCCAGACCTCGCCTGATGTACTCGGCGCGCAGCAGGCCTCCGAGGATCAGGAACGACACCGTCGAAGTGCCCGTCGCGGCGATGAGGATGACCCCTCCCACTGTCGTCACGAGGATCAGCTGGCCGTTCGTGCGCACGACCTTCATGAGCGCACTCATCACCACGTCGAGGGCACCGGAGACGCTCAACGCGGCCACGAAGGCGAAGGCGCACACGACGACGAGGAAGATAGTCGTCATCGACTCCATCCCACCGCGCTCCAGGAGGCTCGGGATCGCCTCCGTCGCCTGTGCGAGGTCCATCCGGGCATTGCCGCTGGATGCGAACATCTCCATGGTGAAGCCGGACATCGATGCCAGTGCGGCGTCTTTGAGTGAGAACCCCTGACCCCACACGGCGAGCACCGCAGCCGACACCGCCGAGACCAGCATGACGGGCACAGTGGGCAGACGCATGAGCGAGCCCACGACGATGACGACCACCGGGATGAGCAGCAGCAGCCCGAACGGCATGCCGATGCGGAAGAGGACCTCCAGCTGGTGCAGGAACTCGTCCATGCCGTCCGCGCGGGCCGAGCCGTCGCCCGCCGTCATGAAGCCCGCGATCGTGTAGACGATGACGCACACGAGGAAGCCGGGGCCGGTGGTCCACAGGAGATGGGCGATGTGCTTGTACAGGTTCACTCCCGCGGCCACGGCGGAGAGGTTGGTGCTGTCCGAGAGCGGTGAGAGCTTGTCGCCGAAGTACGCGCCGGAGACGATCGCCCCCGCGACTGCCGGCAGCGGCGCGCCCATCGCGGCGGCCACGCCCATCAGCGCCGCGCCCACCGTGCCCACCGAGCCCCATGAGGTTCCGGTGCTCACGGAGAGGACGACCGTGACCAGGAAGGCGGTGACGATGATGAAGGTGGGGCTGATGACCGTGATGCCGAAGTGGACCAGCAGCGGGATCGTGCCGCTGGCCACCCAGGTGCCGATCACGATGCCCACGCACAGCACGATGAGGATCGCCGGGAACGCCTTCGAGAACTCGGCGACCCAGCGGTCCTGGATCTCCTGCCACCTGTGCCCCAGCGCCATCGCGACGGCCGTCGCATAGGCCGCCGAGATCAGCAGCAGGACCTCGACCCTGATGTCCAGCCACACGACGCCGCCCACGATGACGACGAACATGACGACCAGCGGCGAGATCGCCAGCGCCAGAGTGGGAGCCTTCACCGGCCGCGGCGCCTTCGCCGCTCGCTTCTTCTCCATGACACTTCCCTGTGTTCGTTGTTCCGTTGTGGGCTTCAGGCCGGGATCGTGCGCAGGCGGATGACGAGCGGAAGCGCCTCCGTCGCAACTCCGGTCCAGCGCGCCGCGGGGCGCAGGACGAGCTCGAGGGCCCCCGCCTGCGGGCGGATGTCCAGCAGCTGCCCCGCGAGCTGCTCGTCGGCGCCCAGCAGCTCCCAGCCTGCGACTTCCGTGCCGGGGTCGAGCGAGAGGCGGATCGGCGCCTCCGGCCTGCCGGTGACGATCACGTACCGGGCATCGCCGCGGGCGGTGGCGAACACCCCGGGTGCCTCCGGCCGCAGATCCGTGACGGGGGTGGTCTCGTAGATCGCCTCGCCGTTGGTCTCCAGCCAGGCGCCGATCTGCAGCAGGCGCTCCTGCTGCAGCGGGGGGATCCGGCCGTCGGCGGTGGGGCCGACATTGAGCAGGAGGTTGCCGCCGCCTGCGACCGTCTGTGCCAGCAGCGCCAGCAGGTCCGCAGCACTGGCGTAGTCCTCGACGGACTCAGCCCGGTTGAATCCGAAGGAGCCGCCGACCCCCCTGCCCTCCTCCCAGGGGTGCACCGTGCCGTACCCGTCCAGGTCCTGGTACTCGGTGCTGTAGACATCGCCGTGAACCCCCGGCATGCCCACATGCATGCGATCGTTGACGACGACCTCACCGGCGTTCGGGGACTCCGTGTAGAGCCAGGAGAGCATGCGGCGGGTCTGGGTGTAGTCCTCGCTGAAATCCCATTCCCCACCGTCGGTGTAGATGACGGCGGGAGCGTAGCGCTCGTTGAGCTCCACCCACTGCTGGTGGAGGATCTCCCGCGGGTAGTCGTCCTCCGGGATCCCGTACCGCTCGGCGTCGGCCTCGGGGATGAAGTGCTCTCCGTCGACCCGATGGGAGCGGTGCGTCTCCCATTCGGGGATCGAGTAGTAGAGCCCCATGCGCATCCCCTGTGCGCGCACGGCCTCGGCCAGGTCGCCCAGCAGATCGCGCCGAGGCCCCACGGCGCCGGAGTTCCAGTCCTCCTTGTGCTCGTTCTCCGTGGGCCAGAGGCAGTAGCCGTCGTGGTGCTTGGATGTCAGCACGACGTATCCGGCACCTGCCCGGCGGAAGAGTTCGGCCCAGGCGCCGGGGTCGAAGAGCTCGGCCCGGAAGTCCGCGGCCAGGTCGCGGTAGTCCCTGCCCGGGAACATCCGCGCGTGGAAGTCGGAGTCGGCATTGCGGTACTTGCCGTACACGCTGGCGTAGTACCACTCGGCGTAGGAGCCGAACTGCTCGTCGTTGAGCGTGCGCCACGCGGGGACGGAGAAGACACCCCAGTGCACGAAGATGCCGAACTTCGCGCCGGCGTACCACTGCGGCAGCGGCCGCGCATCGAGCTCCTCCCAGCTCTGCACCGGCACGGTGTCGAAATCGCCGAGGCGGGCCCGCTGCGGACATGCGTGTTCGGTGCCCTGCTGGCTGCTCTGCTGATCCATGGAACTCCTGTGCTGGTCTCTGTCTTCTGTGTGAGCCGGAGCGGGCCCACCGATCGTATGAGGGCCGCCCGCCTTGCTCGACCGGGAGCGGGGTTCGCAGCGACGCCGCACCCCTCCGCAAGTCATCGGATGTCTGTAAGCTACAGCACGCCCGAAGCCACGTCAAAGGGCAATTTCCACCCTCTTCTCCATCAAGTCATCAGATGATTTTTCCAGAATTGGAATGGAGGAGAACGCCGAAAGGTACTCTGGGGGCATGGCCCAGAACTCACCCGTCATCGACCATTTCCGGACCGAGATCTCCCTGGGCCGACTTGTCCCGGGACAGCGCCTGCCACCGGAGCCCCGTCTCTGCGAACAACTCGATGTCTCCCGCGGCGCTCTGCGCGAGGCACTGCGTGAACTGCAGGGCTACGGACTCATCGAGGTCCGCCACGGATCAGGCACCTATGTCTCCAGCCTGCAGCCGAGCGAGCTTCTCAAGGGCTTGGCGTTCACCGTCGACGTGGTTCCGTTGGACGGTCTGTTCGAACTGCTGAGCATCAGACGCACGCTGGAGGCCGAGGCCGCCGCACAGACGGCGACAGCGGCCTCAGGGGAGGTGTTGGCACAGCTGGAGGCGCTCGTCGAGGAGATGGTGGGAGCGGAGAGCCCGCCGGAGGAGCAGAAGCTGGACGAGCAGTTCCACGCGCTCATCTGCGAGACCGCGGGCAACAGGTCCGCAGCCACCATCACCGCTGTGATCCGCTCCCGCAGTCGCCACTACGACCTGGTCGACAATCCCGAAGCCCGCGCAGAGGGCGTCATAGGCCACCGGGCCGTCCTCGACGCTGTCCGCACGCACGATTCCATGGGCGCTTGGGCTGCGATGCACGCCCACATCACCTCCACCGAACGCTGGCTGCGCAGTCTCAAGCCGCCACCGCACTGAGACCGCCGCGGCAGCACCTCTATAGGATCCTCCTATGGCATTGACGGACGAGGCTCTCTCCAGGATCAAGGATCTCATCAGCTCCGGCGAACTCGCGCCGGGCGATCGCCTGCCTCCGGAGAATGAGCTCTCCGCGCGTCTCGGTCTGTCGAGGAACTCGCTGCGCGAGGCCGTGAAAGCCCTTGAACTCATCAACGTGCTCGAGGTGCGCCGCGGGAACGGCACCTTCGTCTCACGGCTCTCCGCGCCTCAGCTGAGCGAGGCCATCGCTTTCGTCGTCGACTTCCACGCCTCCTCCTCCGTCGAGGAGATCCTCTACGTCCGCCGCGTTCTCGAGGCGGAAACCTCCAGCCTCGCCGCGCAGCACATCACGGAAGCGCAGCTGGAGGAGCTCGAGGCCGCAGTCGTGGAGACGGATGACATCGACGCCCTGGTCGCGCAGGACCTCGAGTTCCATCGGCTCATCGCGCGGGCCGCGGGTAACGACTATCTCGCAGGGATCCTCGATGCCGTGTCCGTGGGCACCCGCCGCGCTCGGATCTGGCGCGGACTCACCCAGGCCGATGCGATCGCGCGCACCCTGGACGAGCATCGCGCGATCGCCCGCGCCCTGCGCGCGCATGACCCCGACCGCGCGCGTGCTGCGATGACGGTCCATATCGCCGGGGTCGAGGACTGGCTCCGCACCGCACCCTGAGGCACTGCCGCGGCCGCCGGCTGCATCCCGGCGATGACGATCTCAGGACGATCGCGGTGTCTCGCCGCTCGCCGGATCCACGGCCAGCAGACCGCGTTCCACCGCCTCCGCCCAGAATCCCTCGGGAACGACAGCTGCGAAGAGGTCTGCATCCTCCACAGCCTGTTCGGCCGTGCGCATGCCGAGAGCGATCGCCGTGATCGCCGGGTCCCGCAGGGGGAAAGCCACAGCGGCCGCAGGCAGAGTGGTGCCATGCTCCTCGGCCAACAGTGCGAGCGCCCGCGCCCGGGCGAGAACCTCCGCCTCTGCCGGAGCGTAGTCGAACGTGGCGGCGGGGTCAGGAGAAGCGCTTGCGAGGATGCCGGAGTTGAACACGCCGACGTCGATGATCCCCACGCCCCGCGCCTCCGCAGCTGGGATCAGGTCGCCCCGCGCGCCCTGGTCGAGCAGCGTGTACCGCCCTGCCAGCATGACGAGATCGATGTCCGTCTCCATGACGAAGCGGTGCAGCATCTGCCACTGGTTCATCCCCGCACCCCAAGCGCCGATGATTCCTTCGGACCGCATACGCTCCAGTTCGGGGACGGCCCCGGCAATGGCCTCCTGCCAGTACTCGTCCGGATCATGGATGAAGACGACGTCAATCCGGTCGAGCCCCAGACGCGTGAGGGATTCCTCCAGCGAACGCCGCACACCGTCGCCGGAGTAGTCGCGCACCCGCACGACATCCCCCGGTACGGCGAAGCCCTCCTCGTCCTGCGGACGGGGAACCTCGGCCGGGCGGAGGAGTCGCCCCACCTTGGTGGAGAGAACGAACTCCTCGCGCGGCTTCGCGGCGAGCACCTCGCCCATTCGCCGCTCGGAGAGGCCGAGGCCGTAGTGAGGCGCCGTGTCGAAGTAGCGGATCCCGTGCTCCCAGGCCGCTTCCACCGCCGCGTGCGCGGTCGCATCGTCAACCGCTCGGTAGAGATTGCCCACGGGTGCGCCGCCGAAACCCAGGCGCATCCCGCCGGCGATCCGCTCCACCGTGGAATTGTGCTTCACCATCGACGTTCTCCTCGTGTGCTCCGGTCCTCGCTGCCGAGGCCGTAATGGTGTTCTGCGACAGCGCCCAACGTCTGTTCTGCGGCCTCCCCGAACTCCCCACGGAGCGTCCGCTCCACCGTTCGGACCCACTGCTCCTGAGTGATCCCGCACGGGAGAGTGGAGACGGGATGATCGCTGCCGACCATGCTCCGTTCCGCTCCGAATGCCCTCACTGCAGGCACTGCGTACTCCAGCACCAGGCGTTCGAGTTCCGCTTCCGAAGCGGTGCCGGAGAGCTGTCCGCCCAGTCCGGAGACCTTGAGCCTGAGACCAGGGAGCGCTGCGAGAGCAGCAATGTCTTCCTGCCACTGGAGCCGGTCGGGATGGGGACTCTGTCGGCCGTCTCCACCATCGGCCCACTGCTCCGGAAGAGGCTTTCCCAGATGGTCGAGGACGAATCCATCGAGGTCCCCTCGCACCGCAGCAATGCGTTCCAGGAGCGCGTGCATCTCCGACAGCTGAGCCGCCCGCACACAGAGGTCCACAGACAGGCCCGCATCGCGCGCACGGAGGAGCCCGCGGAACCTGGCCTCAGCAGCGGCGCTTCGCTCTGTGAGCGCACCGGCGGGCAGTCCCTCGAAGTTGTCGCGGATGCCGACGACCGCCGAGTCCTCTGCGCAAGCCTCCACCTGCGCCTCCCCCGCTGCCGCTAGGTCCGCCGCAGCCACAAACCCCAGCAGGAACGGATGCTCCCGGATGAGCCCTCCGATCCATTTCCTCTCCGCAGTGCGGAGGCCGGCGTCCACGCCCGCCTCGATGACGACCGCAGCCGCATTCAGAGACCCACCGGCCGCGCCTGATTCCGGCGCAGGCCCGGCCTCAGCGGCACGTGCACCTCCCCACACCTCGGCGAACTCCGTGGGGAGCGAGGTCTCCGGCAGAGCGCGACCAGCCATCCAGCCGTAGTCGAAACGGCGGCGGTCCCACAGGTGAAGATGGGAATCAATTCGCCTCACGGAGTCCGCACTCCGATCGTGAGCAGGAGATTCGCGTACTGCCGCTGCTCTCCTGTGGCGATGACAACGGCGACATCGGACGTCCTCGCGCGATCATAGAACTCGAACCGTTCGCAGCCGGCGAATGGGACCCCGGGCAGAAGCGCTCGGTATTCGGCGACGATCGGCGCTTCTTCGCCTTCAGAGGTCAGCATGATCTCGGCGAACTCGATGGGGACGGTCGCAGCGAGCGGGGTGAGCACCTGGGAGACAGTGAGCATACCCGGCGCGAGGTTGAGGTGGATGCGCTCTGCCGTTGCCGGGACCCCGGTGCTGTGCGGATAGTTGCCGTCTGCGATGAGCACCTGGGCTCCATGACCGGCACGCGCGAGCGCAGCCAGCAGATCCGGATGGATGATCTCAGTTCTGAGCACGGCGCCTCACCCCTTCCGCCAGAAGGCTTCGATCTCTTCCAGCGATCGACCGCTGGTCTCCGGCACCCGTCTGATGACATAGACGAAGGCGACGATGCTCAGCAGCGCGAACACAAGGAAGACTGTGGCGCCCCAGCGTTCGAGCGCCACGGGAAAGGCCGCAGCGAAGATCGCGTTGAGAGTGTACTGGAGGAAGGTGATGACCCCCACGCCGATTGCGCGGACCTGCAGCGGCAGAACCTCCGGAACGTAGAGCCAGAAGACGGGACCGAGCCCGATCCCGAATGCGAAGGTGTACACGAACACAGCCGCAATCGTGACCGCCCCTGCGTCCGGCAGCAGCCACAGAACCACCATTGCAATGGCCTGACCAGCCATGGAGATCGCGAGGAGCTTGACCCGTCCCAGGCGGTCGATGATCGGCAGAGCAACGGCCGTGGACACCACCAGAGCGATGCCCACGCCGTAGTTGGCGATCATTCCGGCATTCGCCCCCATCGACTGCACGTCCTCGAAGATGATCGGGGCGTAGTAGACGACGGCGTTGATGCCGGTGAACACCTGGAAGAATGTCAGCACAGCGAGCACGAGCATAGGGCGTCGAGCGGTGCTGAAGAGCGCGGAGAAGCCGCTCTTCTGCCGTTCGAGGCTCTCGCGGATCTCGGCAGCCTCCCTCTCCGCGTAGTCGGAGCCGCCGCGCAGGGACCCGAGGACGCGCAGCGCCTCCTGGTCCCGCCCGCGCATCATGAGCCAGCGCGGGCTCGCCGGTGCGAGGACCATGCCGATGAGGAAGACCACAGCGGGGATCGCTCCCACACCCAGAATCCATTCCCATGATCCGGCGTCCTGGAAGAGGTCCCCCACGATGTACGCGCAGAGGATTCCCACGTTCACAGTCAGCTGGTACATGCCGGTCAGCATGCCGCGGATCCGGGTGGGAGCCAGTTCCGAGAGATAGATGAGCCCGAACATGTTCGCAATGCCCACGGCGAAGCCCAGGAAGAACCGTGCTCCCATGAGGAACTCCGGAGAGGGGGCGAAGGCATTGGCGAGAGAACCCACGACGAAGATGATCGCGCCGACGATGAGAATGTGCCGGCGGTCGTATCTGCGCGCAGCGAGAGTGGCTCCGACGATCGCCGGAAGTGCGCCCCAGAGCAGCAGCGAGGTGATGAGCCCCTGCTGTTGGGCGCTGAGCCCGAAATCTGCGGTCAGCGGGGGCAGCGCGCCGGAGATCGCTCCGGAATCGTATCCATACAGCAGACCGGAGAACCCTGCGAGGACCGCGATGAGATAGACCTTGCCGGGAATGGGTTCAGAGGCGTGGTCCCGTGCCCCTGGGAGGGAGCGGGAGGTGGAGTCAGTTGCGCTGACGCTCATTTTCACTTCCTTTCTCTGCCGCTCCCCGCCCGCATCAGGCCCGGAGTCACGAGCTCAGTGAGCGGAGGCGGCCCCCGGGTCCTCTCCGATGAGAACCCGCAGACAGTTGTCTCAGACGGCTTCGGCCCACACCGGGCCGTCCGGGTAGAGGTGGGCGTCGATGCTCGCCTGGTGCATCTGCGCTCCGGCGCCGGGCAGCTGCGGCGGCCAGTAGCGGCCGTCGTGCACGTCCACGGGCTCGACGAAGTGCTCGTGCAGATGGTCGACGAACTCGATGACGCGGCCGTCCATCTCACCGGAGACGGCGACGAAGTCGAACATCGACAGGTGCTGCACGATCTCGCACAGTCCCACTCCCCCGGCGTGCGGACAGACCGGGACGCCCTTGTGCGCTGCGAGCAGCAGGATCGCGATGTTCTCATTCACGCCGGCCACACGGCAGGCGTCGATCTGGAGCACGCGCAGCGCATCCGCATCCAGCATCTGCTTGAACACGATGCGGTTCTGGCAGTGCTCACCCGTCGCCACGGGGGTGGGATGGATGCCCCGCTGGATCTTCGCGTGGCCGAGCACGTCGTCCGGGCTCGTGGGCTCCTCGACCCAGCGCAGATCGAACGGCGCGAGCTCGCCGATCCAGTCCACGGCCTCGGCGACGTCCCAGCGCTGATTGGCGTCCACTGCGATGGGGTAGCCCTCGCCGCACACCTCCCGGGCGATCCGCAGACGTCGGACGTCGTCCTCGCGGTCCGCGCCCACCTTGAGCTTGATCTGGCTGAAGCCGTCCGCGATCGCCTCCCGGCAGAGCCGGGCGAGCTTCTCGTCGCTGTAGCCCAGCCAGCCGGGCGTCGTCGTGTACGCACCGTAGCCTTCGGCCTTCAGCCGGGCGATGCGCTCCTCACGGCCGACCGCGGACCGGCGCAGGATCGCGAGCGCGTCCTCCCGCGTCATCACGTCGCTGAGGTAGCGCAGATCCGTGAGGTCGAGGATCTCCTCCGGGCTCATACGCGCGAGCAGCTCCCACAACGGCAGCCCGGCCCGCTTGGCCTTGAGGTCCCAGAAGGCGTTGACCACCGCACCGATGGCCATGTGCATGACGCCCTTCTCCGGCCCCAGCCAGCGCAGCTGGGAGTCGTGGACGAGCTCGCGCCAGAACTCGCCCATGTCATCGAGGATCGGCTCCGCGTCCCGGCCGCGCAGGCGTGCGGCGAGCGCCTCGATCGCGGCCGACTCGATGTCATTGCCGCGGCCGATGGTGAAGACGAAGCCGTGCCCCTCCAGTCCGTCCTCGGCATCCGTGCGGACCACCAGGTAGGCGGCGGAGTAGTCCGGGTCCGGGTTCATCGCATCCGAACCGTCCAGATGGCGCGAGGTGGGGAACCGCACGTCGAAGACGCTGATGTCTGTGATGGTGCTCAATTCTCATCTCCCATAGAGATCCTATGTATGGACGCTTTCGGCTGCGAGGTTCAGGCCGCAAGACGTTAAAACTCATCCAAACATAGGATGTCTTGGGGGTCAACGACGCGCCTGCCCGGCGGACAGGCGCGTCGTGGAGCTCACTCGGAGCGGAGGCGGAGCCCCTGCATCCCGCCGTCCACGGCGAGTGAGGACCCGGAGATCGCCGCGGCCGCAGGAGAGGCCAGGTAGACGATCGCCGAGGCGACCTCGTCCGAGGAGACCAGCCGCCCGGAGGGCTGGCGGGCGCTGAGCTGCGCGCGCTCGTGCTCCGGATCCGCAGCCGCGTCCAGCAGGCGCCCCACCCAGGGGGTGTCGGCGGTGCCGGGGTTCACGCAGTTGACGCGGATGCCCTCACGGAGGTGGTCGGCGGCCATGGCGAGCGTCATCGAGTACACGGCGCCCTTGGACGCGGAGTAGAGGACGCGGTCCGGCAGGCCGGCGGTCGCGGCGATCGAGCAGGTGTTGACGACCGCCGCGCTCTCGGACTTCCGCAGGTGCGGCAGTGCGGCACGGGTGACACGGGCAATGCCCACGACGTTGACGTTGAGGACGCGGTGCCACTCCTCGTCGTCGTTGTCCGCGACGGTGCCCTGCGCGCCGATCCCGGCGTTGTTCACGAGGATGTCGATGCGGCCGAACCTCTCCGCGACCGCCTCGATGCCCGCACGCACGGAGGCGTCGTCGCCGATGTCGACCCGCTGGGCGAAGTGCCCGGTGACGGAGTCGACGGTGAGGTCCAGGACGGCGACCTCGGCCCCGCGACGGGCCAGCAGGGCCGCCGTGGCCTCGCCGATCCCCGAGGCGCCGCCGGTGACGACGGCGACCAGGCCGGACAGCTCGCCGGAAGGTTCAGATGCAGATGCCAAAGCTGTACTCCTTGGAGACTGGGGTGGGAAGGGACGGGCCCGAGACCGGAGGGCTCAGGCCTGGACGAACTCCTGGCGCTGGCGGCCGAGGCCCTCGATCTCGATCTCGACGACGTCGCCGGCCTTGAGATAGGGGAAGCGACCGGACAGCGCCACGCCCTCTGGGGTGCCGGTGAGGATGATGTCGCCGGGCTCCAGCTGCATGTACTGGCTGAGGTCCAGGACGATGTCCTCGACGGAGAAGATCATGTCCGCGGTGTTCGAGTCCTGGCGAGGCTCGCCGTTGACCCAGCTGCGCAGGTTCGCATTGTGCGGGTCGAACTCGTCGGCCGTCACGAAGTACGGGCCCAGCGGCGAGAAGCCGGGTGCGACCTTGCCCTTGGACCACTGGCCCCCGGAGTGCTCGATCTGGAAGGTGCGCTCGGAGAGGTCGTTGGCGATGACGTAGCCGGCGATGGCCTCGGCGGCCTCCTCACGGCTGGACAGGTAGGAGGCCTGCCTGCCGATGACGAGGCCCAGCTCCACCTCCCAGTCCGTCTTGTCCGAGCCCCGCGGGATGAATGCGGTGTCGTCGGGGCCCGCGATCGTGTTGGGGTGCTTGAAGAAGATGATGGGCCTCTCCGGCGGCTGGGAACCGGACTCCGCGGCGTGGGCGGCGTAGTTCTGGCCGATGCAGATGAGCGCCTGCGGGCGGCCCAGCGGGGCGCCGAGGCGAGCACCGGATTCGGCGGTGAACTCCGGCAGCTCACCGGCGGCGGCCTTCTCCTGCAGCGTGTCGAGGCCGCCCGCGGCGAAGAACGCCGGGCCGAACTCCCCGGTGACCGCCGAGGCGTCGAAGTCCTTGCCGTCCACGGTGACGACCGGGGTCTCGCTCCCCTTGGGTCCGGATGTCCAGAGCTTCATGCTGTCTCCTCCTCGCAGCTGGCGGGACGCGCCCGCCGCGGGACAGCCTCATCCCCGGCGCACACGCACCCTTACTTATAGGAATTCACTATTCCATATATCTACGAGGAATGACAGGGCGTCTCGCCTGCTGCAACGGCTCAGCCGCAGTCAGCGGGCCTGCTCATCCCCATCCGGTCGAACTGACGCACGTACGCGACGAATGCGTGTGCCAGCGGTTCCATCGTCTCCGCCACAGCCTCCTGCTCCGAGGCGGCCTCGGCCACCACGTCCTCGAGGCTGCGCCCGCCCGGGTACGACGGCGCGCCGCCTAGCGTCCCCCACACCCGCAGCTGCTCGCCCGTGGACTCGGGATGGAACTGGGTGCCCCAGGCCTCGCCGCACCGGAACGCCTGAACAGGCGCGTCCGTGCCTTCGATCAGGTGCACGGCACCATCCGGCAGCGTCATCTCGATGCCGTGCCAGAGGAGGACGGGGAACTCCGCTGGGAGCTGGGAGAAGAGCGGATCCGTGCGGGCCTCGGGCCGAGTCACCGCAGTGCCCACCCCAATCTGCGGCACCTCCCTCTCACGCACCCCCGCGCCGGCGGCGAGGCACAGCTGCTCCCCGCCCAGGCACACCGCGAGGGCCGGGAAGGCCCCCTCCGCCGAGGCCGCGAGCAGCTCGCGGGTCCCCGGCATCCAGGGGTGGTCCTCGTCATCCGCAGGACCCATGGAGCCACCCAGCACCACCAGGCCGTCGAACTCCTCCGGACCGGGCAGGCGCCCCGACACGGAGGCCGCCGCGCCACCTGGGCCAGCCTGAGGATCGGACGCGGGGACCGGAGCGAGTCCAGGCACCACGTGGCCCGGCGAGCCCGCGTCTCCCTGGGAATGCACGTCTCGCTCGGATCCCGCTCCTCCCTGCGCGTCTGCGAGGTACGGCCGGAACACGGTGAGCTGTGCCCCGGCGGATTCGAGCCACTCCCCCAGCCTGCGCGCGTCCGTGCCCGCCTCGTGCTCGATGACGGCGAGGCGGACTGCCGCACCCGTCCGGCGCTCGGACACGTCGGACTCGGACACGACCGAACCCTGCGCGGGCGCTGGGCCCGGCGCTGGGCCGGGCTCCGCGCTCACGCCACCCACACCGCTCACGCCACTCACTCCGGGGTCACATAGGCCGCACTGATGCCCCCGTCCACAGTGAACGCGGTCGCGTTGACGAAGGAGGCGTCATCACTGGCGAGGAACGCCGCGGCCGCCGCGATCTCCTCCGGCTCAGCGAACCGTCCGCCCGGCACGTGGACCAGCCGACGCTGCGCCTGCACCGGATCGGAGGCGAACAGCTCCTGCAGCAGCGGAGTGTTCACCGGTCCGGGGCACAGTGCGTTCACGCGGATGCCGTCCTTGGCGAACTGCACGCCCAGCTCCCGGCTCATGGAGAGCACCCCGCCCTTCGACGCGGAGTAGGAGATCTGCGAGGTCGCCGCGCCCATGAGCGCCACGAAGGAGGCGGTGTTGATGATGGAGCCGGACCTCTGCTCCACCATGTGCTCGAGCGCGTACTTGCTGCACAGGTAGACGGAGGTGAGGTTGACGGTCTGGACGCGCTGCCAGGCCTCGAGCCCGGTGTCCAGGATCGAGGCGTCGTCGGTGGGGTTGATGCCGGCGTTGTTGAACGCCACGTCCACGCTGCCGTAGGCATCCTTCGCCCGCTGAAAGAGGTTCTTCACCTCCGCCTCGTCGGCCACGTTCACGCGGACGAAGAGGCCACCCAGCTCCTGCGCGACCTCCGGGCCGCGCACCTCGTCGAGGTCGCCCACGACGACGTTCGCGCCTTCCGCCGCGAGCCTGCGCCCGGTGGCCAGTCCGATCCCGGACGCACCTCCCGTGATCACGCAGGTCTTCCCGGCGAACCGACCGGGGACGAGGGGTTTGTTCTCTGTCATCTGCTGCTTTCCTTCGTTTCTGGGGGTTCGGGATTGCCGCCGAGGCCGGGGCCGGCGGTCGTGCAGGGCAGGCCCGCCCGCCGGGTGGGTGATGCCCTCCCGGCTGCGCGCCGCCGATCAGTCGTCGGTCGCGAAGAACACGTTCTTCGTCTCGGTGAATGCGTCGAGCGCATCCGGGCCGAGCTCACGGCCCAGCCCGGACTGCTTGTATCCGCCGAACGGCGTCCAGTACCGCACGGAGGCGTGCGAGTTCACGGACAGATTGCCGGCTTCCACCGCGCGGGCGACCCGCATGGCACGGCTCAGGTTCTCCGTGTAGATCGACCCGGAGAGGCCGTACTCCGTGTTGTTGGCGATCCTCACGGCATCGGCCTCCGTGTCGAACCGCACCACGGACAGCACCGGGCCGAAGATCTCCTCGGAGAAGTCCCGGGCGGTGAGCTCACCGGGGGTGATGACGGTGGGCGGGAACCAGAAGCCCGGCCCCTCGGGCGCGCTGCCGGAGAAGGCGACCTCCCCGGATTCCGCGTAGGCGGCCACGGAGTCGCGATGCGCCGCGGAGATGAGCGGCCCCATGTCCGCGGCCGGGTCGGCGGGGTCCGTGACGATGAAGGACTTCACTGCGGTCTCCAGCCGCGCCATGAAGTCGTCGTACACGCTCGACTGGACCAGCAGCCGCGACCGCGAGCAGCAGTCCTGGCCCGCGTTGTCGAACACCCCACCCGGGGCCTCGGCGGCGGCCTTCTCCAGGTCCGCGTCCGCGAACACGATGTTCGCGTTCTTCCCGCCCAGCTCCAGCGTCACGTTCTTGATCTGCTCCGCGCAGCCGCGCATGATCCCCCGGCCCACCTCGGTGGAGCCCGTGAAGACCACCTTGCGCACGAGCGGATGGGTGACGAACCGCTCGCCCACCACGGAGCCCTTCCCCGGGATCACCGTGAGCACGCCCTCGGGTAGGCCGGCCTCGAGCGCGAGCTCCCCGATCCGGATCGCCGTGAGCGGGGTGAGCTCCGCCGGCTTGAGCACCACCGTGTTGCCGGCGGCGAGCGCAGGGGCGAACCCCCAGCCGGCGATCGGCATGGGGAAGTTCCAGGGGACGATGACGCCCACCACGCCCAGCGGCTCCTTGAAGGTGATGTCCACGCCGCCGGGCACGGGGATCTGCTTGCCGATGCTGCGTTCCGGTGCGGCCGCGTAGTACTCGACGACATCGCGCACGTTGCCGGCCTCCCACGTCGCGTTGCCGATCGTGTGACCGGCGTTGGCGACCTCCAGCTGCGCGAGCTCGTCCACGTGCGCGTCAATGACGGCGGCGAAACGGCGCAGCAGCCGGACCCGGTCGCCCGGTGCCACCGTCCGCCACACCTCGAACGCGGTCTGCGCGCGTGCGATCGCGGCATCGACCTCGGGCAGTGCGGTCCGCTCGATCTGTGCGAGGGCCTCACCGGTGGCCGGATTGAGGACTGTGCTGACGCTCACGTGGCGCCCCCTTCCTGTGTGCTGTGGGTCTGTGTGCTGTGGTTCGGGCGGGCGGCCGCAGCTGAGGCCGCCCGCGGTCCTGCAGATGCAGGCTGTCCCGGTCCGGCAGGTGCGGACCGCCCCGATCCTGCGGGTGCGGGCGGTCGTGTTCCCGCGGGAGAGGACTCCTGCGCAGGGGAGCCCGAGGCCGGAGGCCGCACCGTCCGGGCACGCTGCTCAGCGTAGGTGCGTGCCGCGTCCACGGCCGCCGTGACGACGCGCACATCCTGGACGTTGTGCTCGGGATGCCACTGGACAGCCAGCAGCCAGGGCTCAGCGGGGTCGCTGTCCGCCGGCTCACCCGCGGCAGGCGCTTCTGCCGAAGGCAAGGCGGTCTCCAGCGCCTCCACCGTGCCGTCCTCGGCCCGGGCCGTGACGACGAGCCCTGCACCCACCTCGGCGACGGACTGGTGGTGGTAGCAGGGTGCGCTCACCTGCTCCCCCACCGCGAACGCCAGCCGGGAGCCGGGCTCCACCCGGGTCGTGACCTCGCCGTAGACGCCGGGTTCGGGCTGGTAGTCCGAGTGGCCCAGCACCTCCGGGACGTGCTGGTGGAGGGTGCCGCCGAAGGCCGCGTTGATGACCTGCAGGCCGCGGCAGATGCCGAGCACCGGCATGCCGCGCTCCCGCGCAGCGGTCAAGAGGGCGAACTCGTGGTCGTCGCGCCAGGGCTGCGCCTGCGTGCGCTCGTGGGGAACGGCGCCGTAGCGCTCGGGCCCCACGTCCGCACCACCCGTGAGGATGAGCCCGTCGAGGCCGTCCAGCACGGAGGGGTCCGTGCCGTGGGGCGGCAGCAACACCGGCACGCCACCGGCGGCCACCACCATCTGGACGTACTCCGCCGGCAGGATCACGGCCTCGGCATCCCACACGCCCCACGCCGCCTGCTGCATGTAGGTGGTGAGCCCCATGAGGGGGCGGCGGGCGGTGCCAGCCGCCGCGGGTGCGGCACTCGCAGGGGCCTCGGCGGCCGCGCCCGCCTCAGAGCCGTTCGAAACCACGTCGGCGCTCCCAGTCGGTCACGGAGGATTCGTAGTCGGCGAGCTCCACGTCTGCGGCATTGAGGTAGTGGCGGACCACGTCGTCCCCGAAGGCCTCGCGCGCGGTCTGCGAAGCGCCGAGCCGCTCCCGCGCCGCCCGCAGCGTGGTGGGCAGCCGCTGGGCGTCCCCGGCATAGGCACTGCCCTCCGTGACCGGCGGAAGCTCCAGCTCGTTCTCGATGCCGTGGATGCCCGCGGCGATGATCGCCGCCGTCGCCAGATAGGGGTTGAGGTCCGCTCCGCCCACCCGTGTCTCCACACGCAGGGAGGGTCCTTCGCCCACCACTCGCAGAGCACAGGTGCGGTTGTCGAAGCCCCAGGCCAGGGCGGTGGGGGCGAACGAACCCTCCACGAACCGCTTGTAGGAGTTGATGTTGGGGGCGAAGAAGTAGGTGAAGTCCTCCAGGCACGCCAGTTGACCGGCGATGAAGCGCTCCATGATCGGGGAGAACCCGTGCTCGCTGTCGCCGGGGAGCACAGCACCGCCCTCCGTGTCTCGCAGGCTCAGGTGGACGTGGCAGGAGCTGCCCTCACGCTGGTTGTACTTCGCCATGAAAGTGATCGACTTACCGTGCTGGGCCGCGATCTCCTTGGCGCCGTTCTTGTAGATCGAATGGTTGTCGCAGGTGGTGAGGACGTCCGCGTAGCGGAAGGTGATCTCGTGCTGACCCAGATTGCACTCACCCTTGGCGCCCTCCACGTACATGCCCGCACCGGCCATGGAGTTGCGGATGTCGCGCAGCAGCGGCTCCACGCGTGCCGTGCCCAGCAGCGAGTAGTCCACGTTGTAGAGGTTGGAGGGACGCACCTCGCGGTAGTCGGAGCGCTGCGCGTCCTCGTAGCTGGTGTCGAACGCGATGAACTCAAGCTCCGTGCCGGCGAACGCCTCCAGACCCAGCTCCCGCAACCGCTCCACCTGCCGGGCCAGGATCTGCCGGGGCGAGGCCGCCACCGGGCTGCCGTCCGGCCACAGCAGATCGCAGGTGACGAGCACGGATCCGGGCTGCCACGGCAGCCTGCGCAGCGTGGACAGGTCCGGTGAGAAGACCAGGTCGCCGTAGCCGGTCTCCCACGAGGACATGTCGTAGCCGTCGACGGTGTTCATGTCCACGTCCACGGCGAGCAGGTAGTTGCAGCCCTCCGTCCCGTGCTCCATGAGCTCGTCGAGGAAGAAGCGGGCGCTCTGCCGCTTGCCCTGCAGCCGTCCCTGGATGTCCGTCGCCGCCATGACGACGGTGTCCACCTCGCCGCTGTCCACCAGTGCGCGGAGGTCCTCGACCATGAGGGCGGGGGCCTGGTTGGCACCGGTCGCCACCCGCTGCCGGCTGGTCGGGGAGGTGGGGATACCGGGATCGGAGAGGACGGACGAGGTGACGGGAGAGGTGAGGGTCATGTGTGGGTTTCCTTACAGAGCGGGATGGGACGGGCGGGATGCGCCCGTCACTTGAGCTGGTCCTCGGCGGCCTTGAGCTGGGCGAACTCCTCCTCGGGGGCGCTCGCCACCAGGTGGTGGCGGGAGTAGATCCAGAAGTAGGCGATCGCCAGCAGGAGCACCCCTGCTGCGATCCCGGCGGCGAGCACGTCGACCACGAACGTGGCGACCACGGCGACCACGGCGAGCACCAGGGCGATCGAGGTGGTCACCGCTCCGCCCGGAGTGCGATAGCCGCGCTCCAGCTTCGGCTCCCTGATGCGGAGCGTGATGTGGGACAGGTTGAGGAGAACATAGGACACCGTGGCACCGAACACCGCGACATTGAGGAGGATGCCGCCGGCACCACCGGTGGCCACAGCGAGGATGAATCCGATGGTGCCCGGGATGATGAGCGCGAGGTAGGGCGTCTTGCGCTTGCCTGTGAGGGAGAGCCACTTGGGCAGGTAGCCCGCGCGGGAGAGGGCGAAGAGCTGGCGGGAGTAGGCGAAGATGATGGAGAAGAAGCTCGCCACCAGACCCGCCAGGCCCGCCCAGTTGACGAACGCGGCCAGCAGCGAGGACTCACCGTAGACGTGGCGCATGGCCTCGGGCAGCGGATTGTCCGAGGTGCCCATCGCTTGGGCGCCCGCGGTGCCGGGGACCAGGACGAGCACGAGGGCGCCGAACACCAGCAGGATGAACATTGCGGTCATGATGCCGCGCGGCATGTCCCGCTTGGGATCGGCGGATTCCTCGGCCGCCAGGGGCACGCCCTCCACCGCAAGGAAGAACCAGATGCCGAACACCAGGCTGGCGAGCAGGCCGGAGACTCCGAAGGGCAGGAACTCGGACGATCCCATGCGTTCGGCCACCGGAGCGATGTCAAAGAGGTTGGCGGCGTCGAAGTGGCCGATCATGCTGAACACGAACACGAGGATCGCGACGACGGCGATCGCGGTGATGACGAACATGACCCGCAGCGCCTCACCCACGCCCCAGATGTGGATGCCCACGAAGATCAGGTAGGCGACCAGGTAGATGGTCCATGCGGGCACCCCGGCGGGCAGGATGCCCAGCGCCTGGACGTAGCCGGCGATGAAGGTGGAGATCGCCGCGGGTGCCATCGAATACTCGATGAGGATCGCCATGCCGGTGGCGAAGCCGCCCAGCGGGCCCAGGCCTCGGCGTGCGAAGCCATAGCCGGCACCGGCGGTGGGCAGAGCGGAGGACATCTCCGCGAGGCCCAGGGTCATGCACACGTACATGATCCCCATGAGCAGGAAGGCGATGAGCAGCCCGCCCCAGCCGCCCTGCGCCAACCCCAGGTTCCAGCCGGAGAAGTCTCCGCTGATCACGTAGGCCACTCCGAGCCCGGCCAGCAGGATCCAGCCCGCTGCTCCTTTGCGCAGCGAACGGCGCGCGAGGAAGTCCTCGCTCACCTCGCTGTACTCGACTCTGGTCTTCCGTGCCATGAGAGCTCCTCTATGCTCAGTTCAATGGTTTTATAATGGACCATTGAGTATCGCAAATGTAACGTGACTCACATGGAGGGTCAAGGGGTGGAGCGCAGATCGGCCGAAGCCGCACGCGACGGCACCGCGCGCGAGGCCGGGGAACCTGGCCGCGAGAGCGAGGCACCTGCGCGTGAGGGCGGGGCGGGGAACGCCTTCGAGGACACGCTGGCCAGACTGCTGCGCGAACTGGGGCTGGGCACGTACCTCGTGGGCGACAAGCTGCCTCCGGAGCGGGAGCTGGCAGCGGAGCTCGGCGTCTCTCGCGCCACGCTGCGCACCGCGCTGAATGAGCTCCGCGAGGCCGGGATCGTCCGGGTCACGCGGGGCCGCTACGGCGGCACCGAAGTGCTCCGCCTGCCCGCGGAGCACGGCTCCAGCGACGGCCCCGTGCCGCAGGCGGAGCTGGAGGACACCCTGCGCTTCCGCGAGCTGCTGGAGACGGAGGCCGCGCGGCTGGCCGCGCGGGCCACGCTCAGCGCCGAGGACCGCCGGGGCCTCGCCGAGCTGCTCCACGCGTGCTCGGGCGCGCCAATGGATCAGTACAGAGCCTATGACTCGCGACTGCACCTCGCGATCAGCGAGCTTGCCGGAATCCCCAGCCTCACGGCCGTCCTGGCGGAGAACCGCGCACGGGTGAACGCGCTGCTCGACCGCATCCCCATGATGAGCGCCAACATCGAGCACGCCAACGAGCAGCACGCACTCCTCATCGATGCGATCCTGCGCGGCCATGCGGACGAGGCCGCCGCTCTGGCACGGGCACACGCACACGGCTCCGCGACCCTGCTGCGCGGGTTCCTCGCCGGAAGCGGCAGGTGAGCGGACGGGCAGGTCGAGGCCCGAGCTCAGGGCCGAACAGGCGGACCCCCATCGACGGGCCGCGCCCTGCCGGCCTCACTGACGGTCCCCTGCCGGTTCCGGCCGGTCCTTCACCGGCGGTCCCTCACCGGCGGTTTCGTGCTACCGGCCTCACTGCGGTCCCACGCCGTGTCCCGGCATCGGGCTCCGCCCCGACGCGGGGAAGTCCGGTGCCGCGGATCCCGTCCCTCTGCGCCTGCCCACAAGCTCACTCACACCCAGAACGGCCGCCGTGAGCCCGGGGATGAGGACCCCCAGCACGGCACCAGCCATGCGGAGTGCAGCGCTGGCCGTGCCCGGTCCCAGCGTCCAGGCCATCAGCAGACGCAGCAGCAGGAAGAGCAGGAGGCAGGCCACCGCGACGATGTGGGCCGGCCGCGTCCGGTCCCGGACGAGCAGCCAGGCGAGCAGCAGCAGACAGGATCCCGCGAAGGCGACCAGGGCCGAGAGCATTCCGCTGATCCGGACGAAGACCTCCGGATCCGTGGTGGGCGCGAGAACCCCGAACAGGGGTCCGCTGAGGATCCCGTAGACAGCGCTGAGCAGAGTACCAGCCGCAATCATCGCCGTGGCGATCCACTGCCTGCGCTGGAAAGCACCGGGAAGCAGCCAGACAGCAGTGATCGCAAGCGCCAGGTGCACCACGTCCGCACCGAGCCGGATGACGAGGGAGACTGCGCCGAACGCCGCGGCCGAGGGCAGCACCTGCACCAGCTGCATCGTGAAGAACTGATAGAAGACGGCCATCAGCAGGCTCAGCAGGAAGGTCGAGTAGAAGAGGATCACGGCGGTGGTCCTGCGGCCCGCGTGCTGCTGCGGACTCTGCGGTACCTGCTGCGGGTACGGCTGCTGCGGCGGGTATGGATGCGACGGCGAGTCGGAGGGCACCGGCGGCGCATATGGCTGCTGCGGATAGTGAGGCTGCTGCTGTGGTGCGGAGCTCATGACCGGATCCTACTGTCCTCAGCGCGCCGCCTCCTCAGTGCACGGCCTCCTCTGCGCACCAGCAGCCTCCCCGGAGCTCAGTCCTCAGCGCACCACTTCGCGGTGGCCGGCGTCCAGGCGGCGGGTCCAGCCCCGCGCGTCCAGATGCTCCAGCAGCGGGATCACCGTCCTCCGCGTGGTGTCGAGCGCCTGCCTGGCCTGCGAGGTGGTGAACGGCTGCTCCAGACCGGCCAGCAGTCGCATCGCCTGCGCCGGAGCGGTGGGCCCGAGCACGATGCCCTCGCCCTCCTTCGCCGTCCCGCCGCTGGTCCCGGCACCACCGTGCCCTGAGCGACCGCCCAGGCGGAGGAGCCGGCCCCGCTGCTCCGCCGCCGCGAGCTCGCGGGAGCCGAGCCCCAGCTCCCGCAGCTCGTGGGCCTCGGGCGCGCGGAACGGACGGTCCCGCCACCCGGCCTCGAGCGTGCGCACGGCACCCTCCGCGGCTCCCAGGTCTGCTGCGGCACCGCGCGCACGGATCCGCCCGTCCGCCACCGTCAGTCCCGCTGTTCGCACCACAGCACCCAGCAGCAGGGACCGCGCGGCGCCCAGCTCCGGCAGATCGAGCGAATCCGCCGCGGCCTTCCCCGTCACCCCGCGGCTCAGCGCATCCGCCTCGTGCTCCCGTTCAACGAGGGCCTTAAGCGCCCGCGCCCACTCCCGGATGCGGCTCTCGTCCGTCAGCAGCGTCTCCCCCAGCCGCACGACGCCGGCCGGCAGCTCCGCGGGAACCTCGATGCCCATGGCGAGGAGGACGGATTCCGGCACGGCACCTCGGCGGCGGACCTCCACGGCGACGTCCCCTTCCGGGTCCAGCTCCGCCAGCTCAGCCGCACGTCTGCGCGCCGCACCGCGCCGGTGCAGCTCCGGCGGATCCACGTCGAGGACGTCGACACCGCCCAGCACCGCCCGCTCCCCCGTGGAACGCAGCAGCATGCGGTCGCCCACCGCCAGCGGCAGCGGGCGCTCGAGGGTGAGCCGCGCGTGCTCCGCGTCGAACGGCCGCAGCCGCGCCTGCACCGCGGCGGTCCCCACATGCACCGTGAGGTGGAGGGGAGCCTCGTCGAGTGCCTCACCGCTGCGCCGGCGCACGTCGATCACACCGGCGAGCATCCACGCACCGGGAGTCACGAGCGCGTCCCCGCGATGCACCTCCTCCGCCGCGACGCCTCGGAGATTGACGGCCGCGCGGGTGACCGGGCGCAGTGCCTCCGCACTGTCGTTGTGGGTCTGCAGCCCGCGGATGCCCACGCGCGGCCCGGCCTCGGCACCCGAGGACGCACTGCCGGTGCGTGCCCCCGTCCCGCCCGTGCGCGTCTCCGCAGCACCCGCACGTGCCCCCGCCGCCGAGGCCAGCTCCAGTTCCCCGCCCACGCGAAGCGAGCCCTGATCGAGGGTGCCGGTGACGACCGTGCCGGAGCCGGAGACGGAGAAGGCCCGGTCGATCCAGAGGCGCACACGTGCACGCGGGTCCGGCGCCGGCATGTCCGCGAGGACGGCGTCGAGCTGCTCCCGCAGCGCATCCAGGCCGGTGCTGATCCGCTCCGCATCCGGGCGCGCGGGGGCAGACCGCCTCGCGTTCTGCGGTGCTGCATCGTGCAGTGCGGAGACGGCCACGGCTGGAGCGTCCGCCAGGCCGGTGCCGGCGAACTCCGCCCGTGCGCGCTCGACGACGGCCGGCACGGCCTCCGGCGCGGCATCCGTGCGCGTGACGACGATGAGACCGTGACGGATCCCCAGCGCGGCGACGGCATCGCGATGGTCCGAGGACTGCGGCATCCACCCCTCGTCCGCTGCGATGACGAACAGGACGACGGGCGCCGGCCCCAGCCCCGCGAGCATGTTGCCGAGGAAGCGTTCGTGACCGGGCACATCGACGAAGCTGACCTCCCGGCCGGAGGGCAGCGTCGTCCACGCGAAGCCGAGGTCGATGGTGAGCCCCCGGCGCTTCTCCTCGTCCCAGCGGTCCGGCTCGATGCCCGTGAGGGCGCGCACCAGTGTGGACTTGCCGTGGTCCACGTGCCCCGCCGTCGCGATGACGTGAGCGGAGCGCGTGATGGGAGCTGTGCCCGTGGCACGGCCCTGGTCTGCGGTTGGGACAGTGCCCGTGGCACGGCCCTGGTCTGCGGTTGGGACAGTGCCCGTGGCACGGCCCTGGCCCGAGGCGGGAACCTGCGAGGAGCCGGGGGCGGTCACGGTTCGGCGCTCCCGTCGCCTGCGGAGCCGTGAACGGGACCTGCCGCCGCCTCCCCCGCGGAGGCGTGCAGTTCGATGAGCGCAGCCTCGAGCGCCGCGAGCAGGCCGGCGTCCTCCGGCTCCGGCACGCAGCGGAGGTCGATGAGGCAGCGGCCCTCGTGCACGCGACCCACCACTGCGGGAGTGCCCGTGCGCAGAGGTCCGGCGACGGCCTCGGGCAGGGCGAGCGCCCAGCCCGGAAGAGGCACGCCGGTGCCGCCTCCCCCGCCCACGCGACCGTCGTGGGGCACCACGGCGAGCGTCAGCTGCTCCGGAACATCCGCCTCGGGCGCAGCGGGCTGCGGCTGAGGGGTCGCCCCGGCCCCCGCGCGCTGCACGTCCGCGCCGAGCACGTGTGTCCCGTGCGCACCTGTGCCCTGCCTGACCGGCACGTATGCACCTGTGCCCTGCCCGGCCGGCGCGTGAGGACCGGCGCTCAGCCGCTGCGCAAGCGTCTCCGCGAGGCGCTGAGTTCGGGCGCGCAGGGCGTCCGGATCCGTGTGCAGGGCGCTGCGGACGGGAGCGCCGGCGGCGGTGAGGGTGGCCTCGAGTGCGGCGAGCGCGAGCTTGTCCGCGCGGACCGCGCGTGCCAGCGGATGGCGGCTCAGCGCGGCGATCACCGGGGCGCGGCCCAGCAGGATGCCCGCCTGGGGGCCGCCCAGCAGCTTGTCCCCGGAGGCGATGACGACGTCGGCGCCGGCGGCCAGAGCGGTGGCGGCGTCCGGCTCGTCCGGCAGGAGCGGTTCCGGCTCCAGCAGGCCGCTGCCCAGGTCCACGACCAGAGGCACGCCGTGCGCGTGGGCGAGGTCTGCGAGGGCTGAGAGATCGGCCTCGGCGGTGAAGCCCTCCACCCGGAAGTTCGAGGTGTGCACCTTGAGGATGCAGCCGGTGGCCGGGGTGAGGGCGCGCGCGTAGTCGTCCAGGTGCGTGCGGTTGGTGGTGCCGACCTCGCGGATGCGCGCGCCGGCAGACTCCATGAGGTCGCTGAGCCGGAAGCCCGCGCCGATCTCCACGAACTCACCGCGCGAGAGCAGGATCTCACGCGGGCCGGGCGGCGATGATGCGGCGGGCGGCGGCGTAGGCACCCGCCTCTCGCCTACACACCCACTTTCCTGGAGCGAAACGCGGGTGTCTGGGCGAGAAGCGGGTGTCATACCTTCGGCCGCATGCGCGAAGGGCGCGCCATCCGGCACGGAGACCGCCTCGAGGTCCCCCGCAGAGTGCCCGGCGAAGGCGGTCGCCGCCAGCAGCAGGGCGGCGGCGCCGTTGTTGACGACGAGCGCGTCCTCTGCGGCCGGGCACGCCTCCAGCAGCGCCGACCGCGCACCCGCACCGCGCCGCGAACGCGCCCCCGTCGCCAGGTCGAACTCGAGGTCCGTGTACCCCGAGGCCTCTGCCACGGCGGCGCGCGCGGACTCCGAGAGCGGCGCGCGGCCCAGGTTCGTGTGCACGATGACGCCCGTGGCGTTGAGCACGGGGGTGAGGGAGGCCGGACGGCGGGAGTCGAGGGAGGCGAGGAGCTCCGGCACCACGGCCTCGGGCGCGATCTCCCCCCGGCGAGCACGCGCCTGGACCGCGCGGATGACCTTCTTCACCACACCGGCGCTCAGCGAGGAGACCGCTGCGGCCACCCGGGGATGGGCCAGCAGCGCATCCGTGCGCGGAATGCGCCGGCGGGGGTCGTCGAGGGGGTGCACTGCATCGTCCATCTCGGTCTCCCCTGCGAGTGGTCCGGCCCCCGCATCCGGGGGCGTCGCTGTCAGGGACCTCACTCCCGCTTCCCGGGAGCCGGTTCCCCGTCGCCGGGGCGCAGCATCCCGGAGTCGGCTGTGCGGCCCCTGTCTCGGATGTGTGGCGGAGGCGGACGGGAATCGAACCCGCCAAGCCCAGATGCTGGGCTTCACCGGTTTTGAAGACCGGGGGGCCCACCAGGACCCGGACGCCTCCGCCGGAGAATCTACCAGGAGCGGAGGTCCGGGAGCCCGCCACTCACATCGCCCGCCTCCCACAACGGCCGCCCGCCGCCCGCACCTTTCGCAGCTTGTGACGGTGTGCGCATGAGCCTGCACGCGCACACCGTTACAAGCTGCGAAAGGTCGTCTGCCCCGGCGCGCGACAACGGCGTCCCGGCAGGGCAACGGCGTACCAGCAGGGCAACGGCACGCTGGCGGGGCAGACACACGGCGGCCCGCCGCCTAGTCTGCTGTCACAGTAGTTTCCACGCCCACCCGCCCCTGCCGCCGCACGGAGGTGCCCGCGATGACCCGCTTCCACTCCGAGGAGTTCCTCGACGTCCCGTTCGACCAGGTGGTGCGCTGGCACAGCCTGCCCGGCGCACTCACGCGCCTCTCCCCGCACTGGGCGCAGGAGGTGGTCGAGGAGGGTGACCCGGGCCGCCCGGGCAGCCGCGCGCGTCTGCGGATCGGCACGCCCGGCACCTCGGGCGCGGTGCGGATCCCGTGGACGGCGGAGCACTTCGCCCTCGAGGGCCTTCCGCCCTTCGGCACCACGGCCGAGGCCGCAGACAGGACCGAAACCGCAGACAGGACCGAAACCGCTGGCGCGGCGAGCGGCTCAGGTGAGGCGACGACGGCCGCAGAGACGATCGCGGGCTTCGGGGACCGTCTGGTGCCGGGTGCGCTCTCGCCCTTCTCCCGGCTGGAGCACCGTCATGTGTTCCGCTCCGCCGAGGGCGGCACACGGATCGACGACACCCTCGACTACTCCCTCCGCGGCGCAGGCGCCCCGCATGCGGAGGACGCGGCGGCTGCGGGAGATTCCGGGGCCGCGGAGCCGCCGGCGGACGTCCCCCGCACCTACGGTCCGCACGCGGACCGGCCCTGGACTGCAGGAGGCGAGCGGACTGCACGAGACGACCGGGAGAGTCGGAGGAACCGCGCGGCGCAGGGCTTCGACCGCTTCGCCGAGGAGTTCGGACGCTTCGCCTCTCGCATCCCCGGCGTCTCGCAGGCGGCGCAGGCGGTGGGCGTGGACGACCGCATCCGCACCACCCTCGAGCGGACCTTCGCGGCGCGCACCCACCGCATCCGCAGCGACCTCGCATTCCTCGACCAGCTCGACGCACCCACAACCGGCGGCGAGCGCATACTGAATGTGCTGGTCACCGGCGCCTCCGGACTGGTCGGCACGCAGCTCACCGCGATGCTGACCACCGCCGGTCACCGTGTGCGGACGCTGGTCCGCAGGAAGCCGCGTCCGGGACTCGGCCGCGACGACGGCACCAGCACCTCCGCATTCGACGCACGCCTCCGCACCGAATCCCCCTGGGACCCGACGCTGGGGCTCCTGAACGCGGAGGACCTCGCCTGGGCGGACGTGGTGGTGCACCTGGCGGGCCGCAGCATAGGCGGCAGGCTCACCCCGGCTGCCAAGGCCGAGATCGAGTCCTCCCGTATCGATTCGACCCGGCTGCTGGTCGACACCATCGCAGACCTGCCCGCCGAGCAGCGGCCCGAGGCATTCGTGTGCGCCTCCGCCGTGGGCTACTACGGGACGGACGTGCGCGCTCCGGTCACGGAGGAGGCGGGGCCGGGCAGCGGCTTCCTCGCCGAGGTCTGCCGCCGCTGGGAGGCCGAGGCCGCCCGCGTGGAGGCTGCGGGGGTGCGCCGGGTCTCGGTGCGCACGGGCCTGGTGATGAGCGGCCTCGGCGGTCTGCTCAGACTGCAGCTCCCCCTCTATCTCGCGGCGGCGGGCGGACCGCTGGGCTCCGGCGAGCAGTGGTTCCCCTGGATCAGCCATGACGATCTGGTCCGCGTCTATGCCCGTGCTGTGGCGGACTCGGCGCTCTCCGGGCCGGTCAACGCCGTGGCACCGGGCGCCGTCACCCAGAAGGAGTTCGCCGCTGCGCTGGGCCACCACCTGCACCGGCCGGCCGTGCTCTCCGTCCCGCGCGTGGGGCCCGCTCTGCTGCTGGGCGACGAGGGCGCGGACGAGCTCGCCCTGGCCGGACAGCACGTGGTCCCCACCGTCCTGGACGCCGTCGGCCACGAATTCGCCCATCCGACGCTCGAGGACTGCTTCACGGAGGAGCTCGGACCGCGGAGCTGAGCTGGGGCTCTGAGCCGGGAGCGCGCACCGGACGTTTCGCATCTTCTGACTGTGTTCATATGCGGGCACGTGCGAACACGGTTGAAAGGTGCGAAACGTCAGCCGGTACGGGCTCAACATCACTACGGGCCGGCTGCAGGCCAGACTTCGTCACAGCCGGACCGCCTCCCGGAACGAACCGGTGAGCCAGGCCTCGGCCTCGGCGGGCGTGCCCAGACGCACGATGACCAGTCCTGGGTTCTTCCGTGCCGCGCGCTGGACGAGGTCGCGATACTTGCGGCGGGTGCGCACCGCCCAGCGGATGATGTGTTCCTGATCCGTGAGCACGCCCGCGAGCGAACCCTCGCGGTTGCCGTTCCACAGCTCCTCGTGCAGGAGCCGGCGCCGCACCGTCCGGCGCACCACGCGGGGGAACGTCACGCGCCAGAAGGGGTGGTCGAGCCACACCAGCAGATCGGCGTGCGCCGCGAGCAGAGGACGGACCTCGCTGTACTGCCATTCGGTCACCCACTCGGGCTGCGCGACGAGAGCGCGGACGTCGTCCTGGAACTCCGGCCTCGGCGTCCAGTCCGGGCCGTGGAAGAGCGCATCGATCTCCGTGTGCGGCAACCCGGCGAGCGCCGCGAGGCGCCCAGCGAACGTGGTCTTGCCGGCACCGGACACCCCTGCCACAAGCACCCGCCGAGGCCTCAGCGGCAGAGCCGCCCGCGCCGGGAGGACGGGGGTGTACCTGGGCGGTCGCCGCGAGGCGGCGGGGTCAGCTGGTTCCATCCTCCGAGTCTACGAATCGCGGGACCGAAATCTGCTCGCCGGAAGACCGTAGCCCGTTGCGGCTCCACCTCCTAGACTCGGCGGCATGAGCACCGTTCCCGCCGCCGCAGCCTCGGCCCCCGCAGACCGGCCCGCGAACTCCTCCCCCGCACCCCGCCTCACCACCCTGGCCCACGGCGGCGGCTGCGCCTGCAAGATCCCGCCGGGCGAGCTCGAGGACGCCGTCGCGGCGCTCACCGGCCAGCAGTACGGTTCGGTGCTGGTGGGACTGGACGACGGCGACGATGCCGCCGCGGTGCAGGTGCGCGACGACCTCGCGGTCCTCTCCACCGCCGACTTCTTCACCCCCGTCGTCGACGACGCCTACGACTGGGGGCGGATCGCCGCAGCGAACGCCCTCTCCGACGTCTACGCGATGGGCGGCACACCCGTCGTCGCGATCAATCTGGTGGGATGGCCCCGCGACACCCTGCCCATGGAGCTCCTCACCGAGGTGCTGCGCGGCGGGCTCGCGGTTGCACAGGAGGCTGGGTGTCCCGTGATCGGCGGGCACTCGGTCGACGATCCGGAGCCCAAGTACGGCATGGCCGTGACCGGCACGGCCGAACCCCACCGGCTGCTGCGCAATGACGCCGCCGAGGCCGGTCTCCCGCTCACGCTCACCAAGCCGCTGGGCGTGGGCCTCCTCAACAACCGCCACAAGGCCACCGGGGAGGTGTTCGAGGCCGCAGTCACGACGATGACGCAGCTCAACCGCAACGCTTCCCTCGCCGCGCTCGAGGCGGGAGCTCGCGCGGCCACGGACGTCACCGGCTTCGGCCTGCTGGGCCACCTCCACAAGATGGTGCGTGCCTCGGGCGTGGGGGCCGTGATCGACCGTGCCGCCGTTCCCATGGTCGAGGGCGCCGCCGAGGCCCTGCGCGACGGCTTCGTCTCCGGCGGCACGCGGCGGAATCTGGACTGGGTGCGTCCGCACCTCACGGCTGGGGCCGGCGTCGGCGAGGACGATCTCCTCTTCCTCGCCGACGCCCAGACCTCCGGCGGTCTCCTCGTCGTGGGCGAGGTGCCGGGCTACCCCGTCATCGGCGAGACGGTGGCGGGCGAGGGCCTCACAGTGCGCTGAGAGCGGCCGAACGCGACCGGCACGCGGTCAGCAGTCGCGTGCGGAAGGATCGAAGGCCCCGCGCCCGAGCTCCGCATCGTCACTGCGCACCCCTTTCCGTGAGGCTGCCCAGTTCCGCCGCGCGGCGTCCACACGGACGCGTTCGAGCCGCGTGCGTTCACGCGTCTGCTCCTCTGCGAGCGCACGCTTCGACGGCGACAGCTGCTGCACCCGTTGCGGGGAGATGCCCATCACCAACCCGATCTCAGCGTGAGTGAGGCCGTCGCGGTACATCTCCCCGGCGCACTCCCTGCGTATGCGTGCGGATTCGGCCAGCAGCTCGCGGCCTTGGCGCTCCCGCGCTGCAGCCGCCTGGAGCGCCTCAGCCATGCGGTCCGGGAGATCGAACTGCAGCCGTATGTCGATCTCATCTTCCGAGACCCCGGTCAGGGTCCCCACCACATACCGGGCCTCCGACTCGATCGCCACGGCCTTCCGCGCAAATCCCCAGGCCGGCACCGAGTGGTCATCCGCAGCGCTGGGCCCGGCCCAGCTGCCACACGGGCCGTCCAGCTCACAGATCACGCCCTCGGAATCGGTGAGGGGTTCCTCCGGACGCGGCACGAGGACCCCGGGGACCCGGAACATCCAGGTGCCTGACATCAGCCTGCCCGCCCACACCTCTACGATCACAGGCTCGCCGGGCTTCCGGGAGGCATCTACCGGCCGGAGTTCATCTTCGGACATGCGCGTTCCCGCCTCGCTCGACTGCAGGCGCGGACACTCGCGCCCGGGCCTCCAGCATATGCAGGACCGGCAGCCGATCACGGACGGCAGAATGCCGCCGCTCCTCGGAAGCAGCTGGTGGCCGAGCAGGACCGGCAGCAGGGCAACCCAGCAGTAGAGGAAAAACCAGGGCCCCTGGTCTTTCCTCTAGCGCGTGGAACGCGTCCTCACCTCGGCCCCATGGGCAACGGTTCAGGTTCGGCAACAGGCGCCCAGCTCAAGAGCGGGTAGTCCGTCCGGCACCGTGTGCCGCGGACGGCATCCGCTCTGTTCACTCCGCCGTCGTAATCGAGTCGTGCGTGATGCCGCGTGCACGACGCTCCTCCAGGCGGGCGCGCTGCGGTTCGACCACGTGACGCGGATCCTTCACGGACTCGAGGCCCGCTTCCAGCACCCCGAACCGCGTGTACGCCGAGGCCGCGGCCAGCGCCGCTCCGCTCACCACGGACGCGGCGCGCAGCACCGCACGCGTCTTCCGGCCCGGACGCAGGAGCCGCACTCCCGCCTCCACGGCCGCGACGCCCGCTGCACCCGCCACCAGCAGCTTCTCCGAACGGTGGAGCTTGCGGCCGGGCTCGCCGGTCTCCATCGGCTCCACCTCCGCCGGGTGCATGCGCTTCTTCATCGCGGACATCGCGGCGACATCGCCGGCAGCGCCCGCGAGCGCCATGAGCCGGGCGGGGCCGGCCTCCCGCACGGGTGAGGCGACCAGCGCAGCACCTCCTGCGGCCATCGCGGCCGAGGAGACGAACACGAGCGGCAGCCCGTTCCGCCCAGCGGCGTTCCACGTGGGCACAGCCGTCGCGCCCAGCAGCACGCCCGTGTAGGCGGCCAGCGGTGCCGCGAACACGGCGGACTCCACCGCGGCAGGGGTCTCCAGCGCGTGCAGCACCGGGCGCAGCGGGCCCAGGGGGAGCCTCTCTCCCGTGAGACGGTCCACCTCGATCGCCGCGGTCGTCCCCGCACCCACGCCGAACCCGGACAGGATCCACGTGCCCAGGCTCATGGGCGAGGTGACCTTCACCGTGCGCATCATGTTGAGGAAGCGCTCAGGACGGCCCAGGTCCTCCACGAGCGCCAGACCGCCCAGCATGGTCGCTCCCAGCGCGATGAACCGCGAGGACACCCGCATGACGGGGCGGTCCGTGAGCTGTGCGCCCAGCGCCAGCAGCGTGGACCCCCCGGCCAGGCCTCCCAGGAACAGGTAGGTCGAGATCTCGTCGCCCCACGGCGGCGCCTTGACGATGGGGCGGCCGTAGTACGAGGTGAACTCGACGTCCTCGACCATCGGCATCTCGCGGTTGCCCTCGGCCCCGCGGTTCCGCCAGCCCTGACCCCGGCCCCCGCCTCGGCGGCGCTTCCTCCTCCCGCCGGCGGGCTCCGGCGGACGGTACGCATCGAATTCGGAGACGCTCATTCAGCGACGCCCTCCCAGGAAAGCGAGTCCGGCGGCTGCGACCATGCCGAGTGCGGCGATGCCGGCGGTGGCGAACATCCCCGGCAGATCCTTGGTGGCGACCCGCGGGTCCGGCGGCAGACCGTAGACCTCGGGCTCGTCGAGCAGGAGGAACACGGAGCCCGTGCCGCCCACTCCGTCGTGCGGGTTGGCACCGTAGAGACGGGCCTCGGTGAGCCCCTGCGCGTGGAGCTGCTTCACCCGTGTGCGCGCCTTGTCGACCATGTCGTCACGGTCGCCGAACTTGATCGACGTCGTCGGGCAGGTCTGCGCGCAGGCCGGCGTCTGCCCGTCCACGAGGCGGTCGTAGCAGAGGGTGCACTTGTTGGCCGTCCCGGCGTCCGGCACGTCCATCTCCGCGGCCTTGCGATCACGCTGCGTGGGCGTGTTGATGGTGCCGTCGTCGCGCCGCTCGATCACGCCGAACGGGCAGCCGGCCACGCACGTGCCGCAGCCGTTGCACACGTCGTTCTGCACCACCACGGTGCCGAACTCCGTGCGGAACAGCGCGCCCGTGGGGCAGACGTCGAGGCAGCCGGCATGCGTGCAGTGCTTGCACACGTCGGAGGACATGAGCCAGCGGAAGTCAGCCGTGTCCGGCGGGGTCGTGTCCACACCGGCGAGGGAGCCCTCGCCACCCGGATCCAGCACATCCACCCCGCCCGAGGCCGGTGCGGGTGAGCCGTCCGAGGCCGGTGAGTGCGCCGCCAGCCCGTTCGAGGCCAGCGAACCCGCCAGGCCCACGGGGCCCGCCCCGGAATCGTCGAGCAGCTCGCCCAGGGGGCCGCCGAGGTTCTGGTCAGCGCCGCCGGAGACGCCCGGACTCGCTGCCGGGCCTGCCGCCGAGGCCGCACCGGCGGGCCCGCCGCATGCGCAGCCGCCCGTCCCGGAGCCGCAGCCGCCCGCGGCCTGCGCGGAATGCGACCCGCACCCGCCTGCACGCGCAGCGGCCGCAGGCGTGCCGCCCACCGCAGTGCCGTCCGGAGCCGCGCCGTCCGGTGGCCGCACCGTCGGCATGCCGAGCCCCACCAGCCTGCGGCCGGACTCGCGCGCCTGGGCGATCCTCTCGCCGTCCTGCTCGATGAAGGCGACGTGCCGCCAGGTGTTGGCGCCCAGACCGCCGGTGTTGTCGTAGGAGGAGCCCAGCAGCTCGAACGTGCCGTCCTGCGGGTTCCGGTTCCACTCCTTGCAGGCGACCTCGCACGCCTTGCAGCCGATGCAGATGGAGGTGTCGGTGAAGAAGCCCTTGCGCTCCTGCGCCTGCGCACCCCAGTGCACAGCGGCGATGGGGTCGTCTCCCCCGTTCACCGCCCCACCGCGCGCAGTCGCGCCAGCGGGTGCCGCCGTCAGCTGCTCCGTCATCCGCGCTCGTCCTCTCCCTGCTCGTCGTCCTCGGCACCGGGATCAGCACCATCACCGGAACTGGCTCCGGCATCAGCGCCGCCCGCGGTCTCAGCTCCGGTTCCGGCACTGTCCTCGGCCTCACCGTTCTCCGCCCGGCCGCCCGGGTTCTCCGCCCCGCGGCCCGGTCTGATGTCCGCCGCGCCGCTGCGCTCATGGGCGTCCATGTGGAGCGCGGCGCCCTCATGACCCTCGGCGCTCACCCCGGAGGCGGCTGCGGACATCGCCGCGGAGTCGTGGGAGGCGGCCTCCTGGGAAGCACCGTCCCCGGAGCCCGCGCCCGAGGCCGGGTCCTCGTCGACGCCCGCGTCCGTCCGAAGACCCGCACGGAGGCCCTCGGCGGACCGCTCCAGATCCTCCACGGGCACCGTCGCATGCCGGTTGCCGGAGTCCAGCGTGAGCCCCGCCTCGCTCCGCAGCTTCTCCACGAGGTCCAGCCGCTCCGGCCCGCGCGGCCGGCGTCCGGGCATGATCGTGCCGGCCACGTACTTCGCCGCCTGGATGCTCACGTTGGGATCCATCGCGATGCCCAGCAGGTCGTTCGTGGAGTCGCCCTCGACGACTGCCTCTCCGCCCACGCCCCAGTGGTACGGCAGCCCGATCTGGTGGACGGTCCGCCCCGCGATGGTCAGGGGCGTCATGCGCCGGGTCACCAGCACCCGCGCCTCGATCGCGGCACGCGGGGAGACGATCGTCGCCCAGCCGTAGGGCTCGAGCCCCACCTCCGCCGCGAGCTCCGGGGAGACCTCGCAGAACATCTCCGGCTGCAGCTCCGCCAGGTACGGCAGCCACCGCGACATGCCGCCGGCGGTGTGGTGCTCGGTGAGCCGGTACGTCGTGAAGACGTAGGGGTACACCTCGGAGCCCGGGACGCCCGGCCCCGGTGCGGACATGTTGTCCTGCGCGGGCAGGGTCAGCCGGGAGGGGCTGTTCTGCTGCTTGTACAGCAGGTTGGGGACCGCGGACTCCTGCGGCTCGTAGTGCGTGGGCAACGGGCCGTCGACCATGCCGGTGGGTGCGAACAGCCATCCCTTGCCGTCGGCCTGCATGATGAACGGGTCGTCGCCGTCGAGGTTCGCAGGCCCGCCCGCGGCCACACCGGAACGCGCGGACGGCGCACGGTCGACCGGGAAGTCCGGCACGTCGTTGCCCACCCAGCGGCCGGCGTCCTCGTCCCACCAGATGAGCTTCTTCCGCTCCGACCACGGCTTCCCCTCGAGGTCCGCGGAGGCGCGGTTGTAGAGGATGCGGCGGTTCGCCGGCCAGGCCCAGCCCCATTCGGCGGCCGTCTCGTCCTGCTCCTGGCCCGGCTTCCTGCGCGCGGCCTGGTTCACCCCGCCGGCGTACACGCCGGAGTAGATCCAGCAGCCGCCGGCAGTGCTGCCGTCCGCCCTCATCTCCGTGAAGCCGTTCAGCGGCTCACCGTCGACCAGTGCGTTCCGGGACGGACCCGCGCTCTCCGCAGCACCGGCGTCATCTGCACGAGCGGCCTCAGATCCGGCTGTCGCACCGGCCTCGGGCACGCGGTAGCCGTTGATCTCCTTGAGCACGGCCTCGGCGTCCGGCTCCCCGTGCTCATCCACCGGATAGTCCCAGGTGAGGTCCAGCAGCGGACGGTCGCGCGGATCGTCGGAGTCCTGCAGCAGGGCGCGCACGCGCAGACCCAGGTCGTTGAGGAACTCGAGATCGCTGCGCGCGTCGCCGGGCGGCCGCACGGCCTGGTGGCGCCACTGCACCATCCGCTGCGTCTGCGTGAAGCTGCCGGCCTTCTCCGTGTGGTTGGCCGCGGGCATGAAGAAGACCTCGGTCTCGATGTCCTCCGTGCGCAGCTCACCGGACTCGATCTCCGGGCCGTCCTTCCACCAGGTCGCCGTCTCGATCTGCTGGAAGTCGCGCACCACCAGCCACTTGAGATGGCTCATGGCCAGCCGCTGCATGCGGCCGTTCGCACTGCCCACGGCCGGGTTCTGCCCGAACACGAAGAACCCGTCCACCTTGTCCTCGAGCATGAGCATCATGGACTGGTAGGTGCCGTGCGCGCCGTTGATCCGCGGCAGGTAGTCGTAGGCCCAGTCGTTCTCCCGGGTCGCGGCGTCACCCCACCAGGCCTTGAGCAGGCTCACCGCATAGGACTCGCCGTTTGCCCAGTAGCCCTTGTGCTGCTCCGGCGTGCCCACCGCCTGGATCCACTGCTCGTAGGTGTCGTGCTTCCCGGCCACCGGCATGGGGATGTATCCCGGGAGCAGGTTGAACAGCGTGGGGATGTCCGAGGCGCCCTGGATCGTCGCATGGCCGCGCAGGGCCATGACTCCTCCGCCCGGCCGTCCCATGTTGCCCAGCAGCAGCTGCAGGATCGCCGAGGTGCGGATGAACTGGGCACCCAGGGTGTGCTGGGTCCAGCCCACCGCGTAGGCCCAGCAGGTGGTGCGCTCACGGCCGGAGTTCTCCGTGATGGAGGCGAGCAGGTACTCGAAGTCCTCACGCGAGATCCCGCAGACCTCCTCGACCATCTCCGCCGTGTAGCGCGAGTAGTGCCGCTTGAGGATCTGGAAGACCGAGCGCGGGTGCGTGAGCGTCTCGTCCCGCACGGGCCTGCCGTCCGCGTCGCGCTGATAGCCCCACGTCGCATCGTCGTAGCTGTGGGTCTCCGGGTCGTAGCCGGAGAACAGCCCGTCGAGGTCCTCGGAGTCGAGGAAGTCCTCGCTCACGAGCGTCGCGGCGTTCGTGTAGGCGCGCACGTACTCCTCGAAGTAGAGGCCCTCGTCCAGCACACGGCTGATGAGCGCGCCCAGGAGCACCACGTCGGAGCCCGCCCGGATGGGGACGTGCTTGTCCGCGAGCGCGGTGGTGCGCGTGAAGCGGGGGTCCACGTGGATGACCCGAGCTCCCCGAGCCTTGGCCTCAGTGACCCACTGGAAGCCCACAGGGTGGCACTCGGCCATGTTGGAGCCCTGGATGACGATGCAGTCCGCATTCGCCATGTCCTGGAGAGACTGCGTCGCGCCGCCCCGCCCGAATGAGGTTCCCAGACTGGGAACCGTGGCGGAGTGTCAAATGCGCGCCTGGTTCTCGATCTGTATGGCGCCGGCTGCGGTGAAGAGCTTCTTGAGGAGGTAGTTCTCCTCGTTGTCGATGGTGGCGCCGCCCAGGCTCACGATGCCCATGGTGCGGTTGAGCCTCCGCCCCGCCTCGTCCGTGTCCTGCCAGTGCTTCCGGCGAGCTTCGACGAAGCGCTCCGCGATCATGTCCATGGCGGTGTCGAGGTCGAGCTTCTGCCACTGTGTGGACCGCGGCGCGCGGTAGAGCATCTCCGTGGCACGGCCGGAGGCGTTGACGAGCTGCTCACTCGCGGAGCCCTTGGGGCAGAGACGGCCTCGCGAGACGGGCGAGTCCTTGTCCCCCTCGATCTGCACGACCTTCTCGTCGCGCACGAAGACGTTCTGGCCGCATCCCACTGCACAGTACGGGCACACCGACTGCACGACCCGGTCCGCCGTCGTGGTGCGCGGCGCCGTCGCCCGCGTCTTCGCGGACGTCACCGCCGGGCCGCGGCCCGTGACGTCGCCGGAGCGCAGCTGCCGGAAGACCGGCCACTCCAAAGGACTGAACCTCACCATGCGTCTCAGATTAGCAGTCTCACCGCCCACGGCCGCGGCGCGATCAGCCCCATCCTCCGCACGGATTCCCCCGGCGGATCCGCATGGTCCGCCGTGCGGGCCCGCGCATGCTCACGCCGGTGGGCGCGTCCGGCGGGAGACCCAAGGCGGGTTCCCTCGATTCCGTCCTGCGCAGCCCTCGGACCCCGCCGGGCGGAGCCCTGGGATTCCGCGGAGCGCAGCCCTCGGATCCCGCCGGGCCGAGCCCCCTAGGCGAACGGCACACGTGCGGGTAGAGTCCTCCGCGATTCCGAACATCCGCGGAGAAGCCCGCACACCGAACCCGAGGAGCCACCCTCCATGTCCGTTCTCGACCGCGACGCGATCATCGCACCGGTGACATTCAACCGCTGGCTCATCCCGCCGGCGGCCCTGGCGATCCACCTCAGCATCGGCCAGGCCTACGCGTTCTCCGTCTTCAAGAACCCGCTGGCGGAGCACTTCCGGATGGGCGAGGGAGGCGATGTGGCGATCGGCTGGATCTTCTCGCTCGCCATCGCCATGCTCGGCATCTCGTCCGCCATCGCAGGTCCCTGGGTGGAGAAGGTGGGGCCGCGGAAGTCGATGGTGACCGCCGGCGCCTTCTGGGTCGTGGGCTTCTTCGTCGCCACGCTCGGCATCGCGACCGGCCAGCTCTGGCTGGTCTACGCCGGCTACGGCTTCATCGGCGGCATCGGACTGGGGATCGGCTACATCTCCCCCGTCTCCACGCTCATGAAGTGGTTCCCGGACCGTCCGGGCCTGGCCACGGGTCTGGCGATCATGGGGTTCGGCGGCGGTGCGCTCATCGCCAGCCCGGCCTCGAACGCGCTCATGGCGTTCTTCGGCGGCGGTGAGGAGAATCTGGCCGACGGCGTCTCGCAGACCTTCCTCACCCTCGCCGTCATCTACCTCGTGGTGATCGCGCTGGGCGCCTACGTCATCCGCCTCCCCCACCCGGACTGGCGCCCGGCCGGCTTCGATCCCGCCCAGGCCACCGCCAAGCCCATGCAGTCGAAGGGCGACGTCTCCGTGAAGCAGGCCATGCGCACACCGCAGTTCTGGCTGCTGTGGGTCGTCCTCTTCACCAATGTCACGGCCGGCATCGGCATCCTCGAGTCCGCCTCGCCCATGATCCAGTCCTCGTTCGCCATCACCGCCGTGGCCGCAGGCGGGTTCGTGGGCCTGCTCTCCATCTTCAACATGGGCGGGCGCTTCGTCTGGTCCACGGTCTCGGACTACATCGGCCGCAAGAACACCTACATCCTCTACCTGGGCGTGGGCCTGCTCCTGTACCTGCTCCTGGCCACGATGGGCTCGCAGTCGCTGGCGCTGTTCGTGATCTCCGCCCTCGTCATCCTCTCGTTCTACGGCGGCGGGTTCGCCACGATCCCGGCCTACCTCAAGGACCTGTTCGGGGTGTACCAGGTGGGCGCCATCCACGGTCGCCTCCTCACCGCCTGGTCCGCGGCGGGCATCGCCGGTCCGCTCATCGTCAACTCCGTGGTGGAGTCCCAGCGCGCTGCCGGGCAGGAGGGCTTCGACCTCTATCGCCTCTCGCTCTTCATCATGGTGGGAGTGCTGGCGGTGGGCCTCATCGCGAACCTCCTCATCCACAGGATGAACCCGGACCACTTCGAGGACCCGGAGGTCGTGGCCGCCAAGGCGGAAGCGGACCGGGAATCCGCCGCCGAGGCCTCCGCGACTCGCGAGAACGGCACGGCCGCCGCTGCCGCCGGGCGGGCGCACACCGTCGTCGCGGTGGTGCTCGCGGTGATCGTCGTGGGGGCGCTGGCGTACGGCGTCATCCAGACCGCCACCACCGCCGCAGGCCTCTTCACGGGCTGAGGTTCTCCCCCGGGTCCCGCCTGCATGACGCCCGCTTTCCTTCCTGGACACCCGCTTCTCTCCGCGAACAGACGGGTGTCCAGGACGGAAAGCGGGCGTCGTCGTTGTGGGCCGCGGGCCGCCCCTCCCCGATGGCCGCGGCAGCGCAGCGGGTCACTCCTCCTGCAGTACGACTGCCGTGAGCTCCTCACCGGCGGGGATCGTGCCGCGGCCGGCCGGGACCAGGAGGAAGGCGTTCGCGTCCACGGCACGGGCCAGCAGGTGGGAACTGGTCCCGGGCAGCGCCCGCACCTGCAGCTGCGCACCTTCCTGCGACAGGCGCACCCGGCGCACCTGCGTCTTGCCAGGCAGCGAGGGGATGTCCTCGGTGAGCATGGCCTGCACCTGCGGCAGCGGCCGGCCCACTCCCCACGCGTCCTTGAAAGCCCGGCGCAGCAGCAGCTGCGCGCTGGTCCACGTGCTCACGGGGTTGCCGGGGAAGCACACCACGGGGATGACGGCATCCGCTGCATGCACCACGCCCACACCCTGCGGACCGCCGGGCTGCATCGCCACCGAACCGAAGCCCACCTGTGCGTCGATACCCTCATCTGCAGTGACGCCCTCGCCCACCTGCGCACCAGGTGCAAAGGCCTGACGCACCACCTCGAACCGGCCGGCGCTGATGCCCCCGCTCGTGAGGATGAGATCCGGCGCGCACTCGCGCACGGCGCGGGCGAGCGCGGTGCGGAAATCGTCGACCGTGTCGTCCACGGTGAGGCTGCCGGCCTCCTGTGCGCCGCTCTCCGCGAGGACCGCGCGGAGCAGGGTGGTGTTCGCGTCGAAGATCTGTCCGGCGCGCAACTCGCCGCCCGGTGCCACCACCTCATCGCCGCCGGTCACGAGCAGCACGCGAGGCCGCCGGCGCACCCTCACCTCGGTGAGACCCAGCGCGGAGACCAGCCCCAGAGCAGCCGGGTGAAGGACCGTGTCTGCCGGCAGCGCCGTCTCACCTACCTCGATGTCACTGCCCGCCGGACGCACGAACCTTCCGGCCTCCACCGCGTCCACCGTGATGCTGGGCGCGTCGAAGCCCTCCGTCTCCTCCACGGGCACCACCGCATCCGCGCCCGGGGGCACCGGGGCACCCGTCATGATCGGGACGACGAGGGGCAGGGAGGAGCTCGGCGAGGACACGGAGGGGGAACGAGAAGCATCTGCACCTGCACCCGCCGGGATCATCCCCTCCACGGTGAAGCGCCCGGGGGTCTGTGCGGACGCGAGGGCGAACCCGTCCATCTGCGAGTTGTCGAACGCGGGCAGGCTCAGCGGTGCGCGCAGGTCGGAGGCGAGCACACGGCCCAGCGCCGCCTGCACGGGCACGCTCTCACAGCCCAGGCTCCGGGTGGACAGCGCACGGGCGAGCACGGCGATGTGCTCGCTGAGGGTGCGGGCCGAGGCCCAGTCGGCGAAGGCGGCAGGCTCAGTCGTCATGCCGGTCACTGTACCCAGCACACGAGGGCGGTACGGGAGTTCCCGTACCGCCTTCGTGCGCTGCCCAGTCGGCCGCGGCGCCCTTGCCGCCCCGGAACCTCAGCCGGCCTCGGGCGCGGCAGCTCCTCCCCGAGCAGCGCCGGCGGTGCCTGCCGTACCTGAGGCGACCGGCGCCTCCTCCGTCTCCTCGCCGTGCTTCACGGCGCGGACGGTCCGCTCGAACTCCTCCATCGCCTGCGCCGGCGGCTGCGGCGTCACGAGGCTGACGAGCACCGCGAGCAGCAGGCAGACGAGGAAGCCGGGAACGATCTCGTAGAGGTGTTCGGGCAGCCAGCCCAGCGCCACGTCCGGCTGCCACTGGCCCCAGACGAAGGCGACGACCGCACCCGCGACCATGCCCACGAGCGCACCCATCGCGGTGAGCCGGCGCCAGAAGAGCGAGAGCAGGACGATGGGCCCGAAAGCGGCGCCGAACCCGGCCCACGCGAAGCCCACGAGGTCGAGGATCGTGTCATTGCGCTGCACCGCGAGGGCACCGGCGACCACTGCGACGACGAGGACGCCGGTGCGGCCCAGCCACAGCTCGGTGTTCGCGCTGAACTTCTTCCCGGACACGCCCACCAGGTCCTCCACGAGCGCCGAGCTCGTGACGATGAGCTGGGAGGACACCGTCGACATGATCGCGGCCAGGACCGCGGCGAGGACGAAGCCGCCCAGCAGCGGGTGGAACATGATCTGCGCGAGGTCGAGGAACACGGCCTCCGGATCGGAGAGCGACATGTCCGGGTTCTGCTGGAAGTAGGCCACACCGGCGATGGCGGTGAAGATCGCGCCCAGCACGCACAGGGCCATCCAGCCCACGCCCACACCCATACCGTACTTGGCGTCACGTGAGGACCGCAGCGCCATGAAGCGCACGATGATGTGCGGCTGGCCGAAGTAGCCCACGCCCCAGGCCAGACCGGAGATGATCGCGATGGCACTGGTGCCGGTGGTCATGCTCGCGAAGTCCGGGTTCACCTGCGCGACGCTGGAGAACATCTCCGCCGGACCGCCCACGGCGAAGCACGCGACGACGGGGACGATGATGAGGGACACCAGCATGATGAGTCCCTGCACCACGTCCGTGTAGCTGGCACCGAGGAAGCCGCCGAACAGCGTGTAGAGCACGGTCACGCCGCCCACCAGCAGCATGCCCACCACGTAGGAGCCGCCGAAGGTGGACTGGAAGAAGACACCGCCGGCCACCATGCCGGAGGAGACGTAGAACGTGAAGAACACGAGGATGACCACACCGGCGGCGATGCGCAGGAGGCGGGTGCGGTCAAACAGGCGGTTCTCGAAGAAGCTGGGCACGGTGATCGAGTTCCGTGCGATCTGCGTGTACTGGCGCAGGCGCGGTGCGACCAGCCACCAGTTCACCGCTGCGCCCACCGTGAGGCCGATGGCCATCCACGCCTCGACCATGCCGGAGAGGTAGAGGGCGCCGGGGAGGCCCATCATGAGCCAGCCGGACATGTCGGAGGCACCGGCGGACAGGGCCGCGGTGAAGGGGTGCAGCTGCCTCCCACCGAGCATGTAGTCGTCGCCGTCGGTCGTCTTGCGGTACGCGTAGAGGCCGATGACGATCATGGCCGCGAAGTAGATCGCGACGGCGATGATCTTGAAGGTGAGGTCCATAGCCAACAGTTCTGTCGTAGGGGGCAGGTGCGGGCTCGACCATACGGAAGACACAACGCCTTGTCACGCCGGTCACATCCGGGAGCAGACGACCTGACCACCGGGCCGGCGGGATCGTGCGGCTCTGCCGACTGCTCCCGATGCCTCCCCGCGTCCGCCCCGCCTGCGTCCGCCTGCCCCTCCCCACACACCCACAGCCCCCGTACACTCGAGGGGATGGAGGTCTCACTCGGAATGCCCACGCTCAGGACCGCGGAGCCGGGCGCCGCAGATGCCGGCGATGCGGCCGGTGCCGCCATGTCCGGCGATGCCGCGCAGCTCACCCGAGCCGCAGACCGCACCCGTGCTGAACTGGGACGACGCGCCGCCTCGGCACCCACCGCCCCCGGGCTCCACGACCGGTTCGGCCGGCGCGGCACGGACCTCCGCATCTCCCTGACGGACAAGTGCAATCTGCGCTGCACCTACTGCATGCCGGCCGAGGGCATGGACTGGATGCCGCAGTCCTCCCTCCTCACCGCGGAGGAGGTCATCCGCCTCGTCGACATCGCCGTGGACGTCCACGGCGTGCGCGACCTCCGGCTCACCGGCGGCGAACCGCTCATCCGGCCGGACCTCGAGTCCCTCATCGCGGGGGTGCGCGCGCGGCACCCGGAGCTGCCCATCGCGCTGACGACCAACGGGATCGGCCTCACCCGCCGCGCGCAGGCGCTCCGCGACGCGGGGCTGACCCGCATCAACGTCTCCCTCGACACCATCGACGCGGACACCTTCGCCGCGATGGCGCGGCGGAACCGGCTCGCCGATGTGCTCGCCGGAGTGGAGGCCGCGCTGGCCGCCGGCCTCCACCCCGTGAAGATCAACGCGGTGCTCATGCGCGGCGTCAACGACGATCAGGCGCCGGAGCTGCTCGCCTTCTGCCTGGAACGCGGTCTGCAGCTGCGCTTCATCGAGCAGATGCCGCTGGACGGGGACCACGGCTGGACCCGGGAGGGCATGGTCACCGCCGCCGAGGTGCGGGCACAGCTGGCAGAGCACTGGGACCTGGTGCCGGACGACGAGCCGCGTGCGGGTGCGCCTGCCGAACGCTGGCGGGTGTTCGCCCGAGGTGCCGGGCCGGGGCCCGGCACGGCCCGGCCTGCGGGTGCCGCGGAACCAAGGGCCCGCGCTGCTGAACCAGGGGCCGGCACGGCGCAGCCGCTGGGCCGCGTGGGCGTCATCGCCTCCGTGACCGAGCCGTTCTGCGCGGCATGCACCCGCACCCGGGTGACAGCAGAGGGGAGGGTCCGCTCCTGTCTCTTCTCCCACGAGGAGTTCGATCTGGCCGCCGCGCTGCGGACGGGCGCGAGCGACGAGGAGATCGGCCGGCTCTGGCAGCAGGCGATGTGGCTCAAGCCCAAGGCGCACGGCATGGACCACGTGGGTCTGGACAGCGAGGACTACGTGCAGCCGGAGCGGAGCATGAGCGCGATCGGGGGATGAGTCGGAGGTGCTGCCGGTTCCCGCCGCAGTGCGCGGTCCCCGCAGTGCGCGGTCCCCGCAGTGCGCGGTCTCGCCGCCTATGACCGCCGGGCACAGTTCCACCACCGCCCGCAGGCAGGGCACAGTTCCCCCGCATTCTGCCGAAGCAGCGCCCGAGTTCCCGCCGGTTCCCACCGCAGGGCAGAATGGCGAGCACCGTTCAGCACAGCACCGCTCAGGAGAGGAGACCCGCCCATGAGTCGCATGTCCGCAGCGAAGCGCGGTCCCGGCGGATCCGTGGAGGTCCGCTACTTCGCGGCCGCCCGCGCCGCCGCGGGACAGGTCAAGGAGGAGCGGGTGATCCTTCCCTTCGAGGAGGCCACCCGCGAGCAGTTCGCCGCACTGCTCGTCTCGCTCCACCCGGAGCCTCCTGCAGGTGAGCCGAGCCTCGAACAGGTCCTCGCCCAGAGCACCCTCCTCGCCGACGGCACGGCCCTGGCCTCCGACGAGGACCGGGTGCGCCCCGGCATGCGCGTGGACGTGCTCCCGCCCTTCGCCGGCGGCTGAGCCGCCGAGCGGACTGTCACTGCGATGAACTCCGAGCCCCCTGCTCCTCCGGCTGCGTCGCCTGTTCACGTCACACCACCCGTGCAGGCCGAGCGACCCGACTGGCGCACCGCGATGGCGCTCGCCCACGCGCTCGGCCGCGAGGCCCTCGCAACCCGCCGTCGTCGAGACGCCGCGGACATGACGGACGGCATGGAGTGGCTGCCCCTGCACGACGCCGCAGGCCGGATCCTCGCGCAGGAGCTGCGCACCTCCATCCCGGTGCCGCACTACCCCTCCTCCGCCATGGACGGCTACGCCTACGCCGCCTCTCCCACCGCCGCCGCTCCCCCACAGACGTGGCTCCTCGAGGACTGGACCGGAGTGGACCACGTCCTCGCACCCGGCCGCGCCTGCCCGGTGGTGACTGGTCGCGCAGTGCCCCACGGCACCACCGGCATCATCCGCAGCGAGTACGCCCAGGTCACCGCCTCCTCGGCACACGGCGCGGCACCTGAGTCAGCTCACGGCACGGAACCTGCGCCGGCCGGCGGCACGGCACCCACGCCAGCGCACGGGTCAGCGCCCGGCGCAGCGCACGGGTCAGCGCGCCTCGGCCTCGCGCCCGACGCTCCGCTCTCCGAGCTGGAGCCGGGCAGGCACATCCGCCCCGCCGGGAACGAGGCCTCTGCCGGCGATCTCCTCGCCCCTGCCGGCACCGCCCTCACCCCTCCCCTACTCGCGATGGCCGCCGTCTGCGGGCACGACGTCGTCCCCGTCCTGCCCGCGCCCCGGGCCGCACTGCTCTACACGGGGGACGAGGTCATCTCAGCCGGCCTGCCCGCGCGCGGCACGGTGCGCGACGTCTTCTCCGTCCAGCTGCCCCACCTCCTCGGCCTCTCCGGCGCGCAGATCGTGAGCCAGAGCCGGATCGGCGATGACCCGGCGCACACCTGGGACGCGCTCACGCACATGCTCGCACCCGGCACGGACACAGGCTCCTGCCACGCTGCTGAGGACGCGGACCCGGCGGAGGCCACGCATACGGCGGAGAACGCGCACACCTCTGAGGAGATGACCACAGCAGCGGACGCACACCCGCCTGAAGCGCCGGACCTCATCGTCACGACGGGCGGGACCGGACGCTCGGCCGCAGACCACATCCGGTCGACGCTCACCGCGCTCGCGAAGTCCACCGGCGGCCGGATCGTCTTCCCGGAGCTGGACATGCGACCGGGCCACCCCACCCTCCTCGCCGCGCTCGTGCGCGCCGACGGGCGGACCGTCCCGGTGCTCGGCCTCCCGGGCAACCCCCTGGCGGCCATGGCGGCCATGCGTGTGGCCGGGCGTGCGCTGATCCGCGGCATGAGGGGCGCCCCCGCCGAGGTGCCCCTCACCGTGCCGCTCGCCGCCGGCTCCCCCCGGCAGAAGGCCGAACGCCTCGTCCCTGCCCGCCCTCACGCAGCCTCCGTTCGCGACGGCACGGACGAACCCGCCTGGGAGCCCTGCACACACTCCGGGCCGAACATGATGCGCGGCCTCACCCGTGCACAGGGATGGATCGTGCTGCCCGCGCATTCCGTCCGGACAGGAGAGCGGGTCCTCTTCCTGCCTCTCGAATGGTGAGGCTGCCTCTCGAGTGGTGAGGCCGCTGCCCTAGAGGTGAGGCCGCCGCTCACGCGAGGAGGCTGCCTCTCGAGGAGTGGGCTCCCATCACTCGCGTGAGGAGGCACCCGCCCAGGGCGATGCGCCCGCGAGCCACAGGACGAGACCCTCAGATCCGCACATCGCAGACGTCCCCACCCGCACATGCGGGTGTAATGTGAGTTTCATGACGCATTTTCGGATCGCTGAAGCAGCCAGGCTCGTCGGGGTCAGCGATGACACCATCCGCCGCTGGGCCGCCGACGGGATCCTGCAGGCCGATGTCGACAGTGCCGGAGTGCAGGTGGTCACGGGACGCTCACTCGCAGAGAGAGCGAAGCAGCGTGCTCCGGAGAACGACGACGACCCCGTGCTGCGCAGCGCCCGCAACCGCTTCACCGGCATCGTCACCCGCGTCGAGGTCTCCGGACTGGTCGCCCAGGTCGAGCTGCAGTGCGGACCGAACCGGGTGGTGTCCCTCATGACCGCCGAGGCCCGGGAGGAGCTCGATCTTCAGGTCGGCTCACGCGCGACGGCCGTCATCAAGGCCACTCAGGTCATCGTCGAGGCCGCTCGCCGGGACTGATCGGCCTCCGCCCCCTGCCCCCGGCCGCTGTGCCACTCCGCCCACCAGGAGCACGTTCATGCACTTCTCCCACCGGCCCCCTCGCCGCACCGTCCGCATCGCTGCGGCGGCTCTCGCCGCCGGCCTCCTCATCGCGCCGGCCGGCTGCGCCTCCGGCCCGGACAGCTCCGGAGGCGGGGACTCGGAGGGCGGGGAGGCCGAGGAGCCCCGCACCCTCACGGTCTTCGCCGCGGCCTCGCTCACGGACACCTTCGAGCAGCTCACGGACGCCTTCTCCGAGCAGCACGACGGCGTGGACGTGCAGCTGAGCTTCGCGGGCTCCTCCGACCTCGTCGCGCAGATCACGGAGGGCGCTCCGGCGGATGTCGTCGCCACCGCGGATGAGCGGACGATGCAGCAGCTCGTCGACGACTCGCTGCTCACGGGAGAGCCGACGCCGTTCGTGACGAACGTGCTGGAGATCGCGGTGCCGGAGGGCAACCCGGAGGGCGTCTCCTCACTCACGGATCTGGCCAACCCGGACCTGGACGTCGTGGTCTGCGCGCCGCAGGTGCCCTGCGGCGCCGCCACGGAGAAGGTGGAGGAGGCCTCCGGCGTCCGGCTCAGCCCCGTGAGCGAGGAACCGCAGGTCACCGATGTCCTGGGAAAGGTCGCCGGCGGGCAGGCGGACGCGGGCCTCGTCTATCGGACGGACGCGGCCGGCTCGGACGCCGTCGAGGGGATCGCCTTCCCGGAGGCCCAGGACGCCGTCAACACCTACCCGATCGCGCCGGTCGCGGATTCCGCCTCACCCGCGCTCGCGCAGGAGTTCGTCGACTTCGTGCTCTCCGAGGAGGGCTGGAGGATCTTCGAGGAGGCCGGCTTCACCGCTCCCTGAGCACCCAGCACCCCGCACTCTGAGCACCACATCCCGCACACCGCACAGCCGGACCCCGGCCCATCCCGACGGAGAGGAGCGCAGTGATCCCCGGACCCCCTTCGGCCCCCACCCACATCCGCTCCCGCGCACGCACCCGCTCCCGTGAGCATCGACCGGGCGTGCCGTCCGCCCTCCTGCCGCTGGCGGCCCTGGGCGCACTGGTGATCCTCGTGCCCGTGGCGGGCCTGGCCGCCCGCGTGCCCTGGGGCGAATTCCTCGCACTCATCACCCGTGAGGATTCGCTCACCGCACTGCGCCTCTCCGCCCAGACGGCGGCCGCAGCCGCAGCGATCTGCGTCCTCCTGGGCGTCCCGCTGGGCATGCTGCTGGCACGCCGTTCGTTCCCGGGCCACCGTGTGCTCCGCGCGCTCGTCCTGCTGCCCGTCGTGCTGCCCCCGGTGGTGGGCGGCCTCGCGCTGCTCGCCACGTTCGGGCGGACCGGGCTCCTGGCCACCCCCATGGAGGCCACCGGCATCGACATCGCCTTCACCACCACCGCGGTGATCTGCGCCCAGACCTTCGTCTCACTCCCCTTCGCGGTGATGAGCGTCGAGGGTGCGGTCCGCACGCACGGGACCGACTACGAGACGGCGGCGGCAGTGCTGGGAGCGGGCCCCTGGCGCACCTTCGCCACGGTGACCCTGCCCCTGCTGGCCCCCGCGATCGCCTCGGCGGCGGTGCTGGCCTTCGCCCGTGCGCTGGGCGAGTTCGGCGCCACCCTCACCTTCGCCGGCTCCCTCGCCGGCACCACCCGCACGCTGCCGCTGGAGATCTACCTCGCCCGCGAGACGGACCCGGACGCCGCCGCCGCGATCTCCATGCTGCTCGTCGCGATCGCCCTGCTGGTGGTGGTCACGGTGTACTCGCTGCCTCAGAGCCGGAGATCACACGACAAGGGACGGCAGGCCGCACGTGACCATGGAGCATGAGGACACAGCGGCCGGACGACGGCCGGACGGAGTCCACCTCCGCGCCGAGTTCAGCGTGCCGGAGCGCGGCGTCAGCGTCTCACTCGCCGTGCGACGCGGGGAGACCCTCGCCCTCACCGGCCCCAACGGCTCCGGGAAGTCCACGACACTTGCGGTCCTCGCCGGCCTCCTCGTCCCCGCGCACGCCCGGGTCGAGCTGCATCCGCCGGCTGATGCGACACCGCGCCCGGCGGGCGAGCGCCCGCGGCTCCTCACCGCCTCGGGCGCGCTGCTGCGGGAGGGCGAGAGACCCGTGGCCCTGCCTCCGCACAGGCGGGCCATCACCCTGCTCATGCAGGAGCCGCGGCTGTTCCCGCACATGACGGCGGCGGGGAACGTCGCCTTCGGCCTGCGGAACGCGGGTATCACCGGTGCGGAGGCGAGGGAACGGGCGCACGCGCTGCTGGGGGAGCTGGGCATCGCGCACCTCTCCCGTATGCGGCCGGCCTCGCTGTCCGGCGGGCAGAAGGCGCGCGTGGCGATCGCCCGGGCGCTGGCCTCGGACCCGGAGGTGGTCCTCCTCGACGAACCGGGCGCCGCCCTGGACAGGCAGTCGGCACCCCTGGTGCGCGGGCTCCTCGCCGAACTCCTCGCGGATCGCACCTGCGTCCTCGTGAGCCACAGCCCCGAGGAGGTCGAGGCGCTGGCGGACCGCGAGCACAGGCTGGACGAGTGAGTCCGCACCGCTTCGCGAACGAGACCGCCGTCACCTAGACTCGGCCCATGCCTGTGAACCTCCCGCGCCATGAGCGGCTGCCGCGCATGCTCGCCTCGGCGGCCGCCATGCGCCCGCTGCTGCAGCTGCGGCACCCGGGCACCAACGGGTGGATCAGCTCCTGGGGCACCAACGCCCACGGCGAGATCGCAGGCTGCCCCCCGAGAGCGCACTGAGGCGCAGTCCCTCCGTCCCGGCGCACCCGTCCGGCGTGTTCCGCCCGCGTCCTCACCGGCCCGGCCGCGGAGAACCTCTCACGCCGACGACGCCGGCAGCCGCCGCTCCGCGTGTCCGCACCGCTTCTCAGCGACCGAGCGGCGTGCCGGATGCACCGCGCCAGGATCACATCCCTCATTCCGTGCTCAGCTCTCGCAAAGGCTCACCCGTGTCGAACCCCTCAGCTTCACAGCCGCAGAACACTCCGGCGCCCAGTCCCTCAGACCCCGCGGGCGGTCCCGCAGCACAGTCCGCGGGCCGGTCGAACCCTGTCCGCTACGCCCCGCCGCAGATGTGGCTGGGCGTGCGCAAGACGCTCAACTCCGACGCGTTCGGCGGCGCACTCCTGCTGGCGGCCACCGCAGCGGCGCTGATCCTCGCGAACACTCCGCTGGCGGACTGGTACACCGGGATCCGTGACACGGTGTTCGGCCCGTCCGCCCTCCACCTCGACCTCAGCGTGGGCACCTGGGCGGCCGACGGGCTCCTCGCGATCTTCTTCTTCGTCGTGGGCCTCGAGCTCAAGGAGGAGTTCGTCGCGGGACGGCTGCGGAACCCCCTGCGGGCGGCACTTCCCATCACCGCCGCCGTGGGAGGCGTGGCCGTCCCCGCGATCATCTTCACGGTGATCAACCTGCGCTCCGGCGGCGAGGCCCTGCACGGCTGGGCCATCCCCACCGCGACGGACATCGCCTTCGCGGTCGCGGTGCTGGCCGTCGTGGGCCGCTTCCTCCCGCCGGCGCTGCGCGTCTTCCTCCTCACCCTGGCGATCGTCGACGACCTCATCGCCATCACGATCATCGCGATCTTCTACTCCTCGGACCTCCACCTCCTGTGGTTCGCCCTCGCCTTCGTCCCGCTCGCGATCTTCGCCGTCCTCGTGCAGCGCGGCGTGCGCTCCTGGTGGATCCTCGTGCCACTGGGCATCCTCACCTGGGGCCTGGTGCACGCCGCCGGCATCCACGCCACCGTCGCGGGTGTGATGCTGGGCTTCACGGTCCCGGTGCGCCCCACGCCCCGCACGCGCGTCCGGGTCGGTACCGACAAGCACGGAATACCGGAGTACGAGGGCCTCGCCGCCCACTTCGCGGACCAGGTGGGCATCATCTCCACGCTCGTCGCCGTGCCGATCTTCGCCTTCTTCTCCGCCGGCGTCACAGTGGGCGGGCTCGAGGGCCTGCGCAGCGCCTTCGCGGACCCCATCACGCTGGGCATCGTCCTGGGACTGGTGCTGGGCAAGCCCATCGGCATCCTCGGCGCCACCTTCCTCCTCAGCCGGCTTCCCTCCATGCGGCTCGACTCGGAGCTGCGCTGGGCGGACCTCACGGGCATGTCCTTCGTGGCCGGCATCGGCTTCACGGTCTCTCTCCTCGTGGGCGAACTCGCCTTCGGTGCGGCGAGCGTGGCGGACGAGCACGTGAAGATCGGCGTGCTGGGCGGCTCCTTCGTCGCCGCCGTGATCGGCTCCGTCATCCTGAGCTTCGGGAACCGCCGTGCGAAGCTCGCCCAGGAGTCCGCCGCAGGCCCGGAGACACAGCACCAGAGCTGAGTCGGCCTCGGGCGGGAGGGGCTGAAGCAGGGGCTGCTTCCGGAGCACTGGAGTGAGACCGGCTCGGGAGAAGGTGGGCCGGCCTCGGGCGGGAGGGCACTGCCTCAGGCATGAAGGCGGCCTCGGGCGCGGACACGTTCCGCGTGCGAGGCCGCCTTCATGCCGCCACGGTGGCGTGCCTCCACGGGCGCACACCAACCAGTGCGGGCGCACACCAGCGCGGGAGCGCGCCAGTGCGGGCACGCCTGCACAGAAGCATGACTCCACGAGAGCGGAACCACTGCTCCTCCGGGTATGATCGTGCCCACCCCGCACAGGCGATGACGCCCGCGGGCCCCTCCCCTCGCTCTCCTGCGCCGGCGACCCGCCTCGCCGCTCATGCCGCACTGATCAGGACGCGCCTTCACCCGAGGACTGCCGTGAAGCCCTTCCACCACGTCGTCGTCAACACCGCTCTGGCGAACATGACCACGTCCTACCTCTGGTTCGCGCTGACGTTCTGGGTCTATCTGGAGACCCGCAACGTGGCGGTCTCCGCCGTGATCGGCGCGGGGTACATGGGATTCGTCTCCGTGTTCTCACTGGTCTTCGGGACGATCGTGGACCACAACCGCAAGAAGAAGGTCATGGTGATGGCCGCGGTCGCCACGCTGCTCGCCTATCTCCTGGCCTGCGGCGTGTGGCTGGTCTCCGACCGCTCCGCGCTCGTCAGCCTCTCCAGCCCCGCCTTCTGGCTCTTCGCCGTCATCATCCTCGCCGGTTCCGTCGTGGAGCAGATGCGCAACATCGCGCTCTCCACCACCGTCACCCTGCTGGTGCCGGAGGGCGAGCGCGACAGGGCCAACGGCCTCGTGGGAATGGTCCAGGGCCTCGCCTTCTTCGTCACCAGCGTGTTCTCCGGCCTCAGCATCGGCTTCCTGGGCATGGGGCCCACCCTGTGGATCGCCACGGGACTCACCGCACTCGCCTTCCTGCATCTCCTGCCCATCCGCATCCCCGAGGACAGGATCGTCACCGCCGCCGAGGCCCAGGAGGCCATCGCGGCCGAGGCCGGTGCGGGTGAGGCCGGTGCCGGTGAGGCGGGTGCCCGCGAGGCGGGTGCCGGTACTGGCCAGGCAGGTGCTACGGAAGCCGGCGCCGGGTCCGGTGGAGCGGATGCTCGCGAGGCGGGTGCCGGTACTGCTCCGCCAGGAGCCACGGGGGCCGGGCCTGCTGAGGGCGGTGCCGCCGGCAGGGATGCCGAGGCCGGTGCGGGTGGAACAGGTGCTGGTGCCGCCGGGCCAGGTGCCGCTTCGCCAGGTGCCATTGAGGCGAGCGCTGCCGGCGCCTCGGCCGCGGCCCAGGTGAGCCCCGCGGCCCAGGCGAGTCCCGCGGCTCCGCTCGCGCCCACATCCCCTGCCGGTCACCGGAAGGTCTCCAAGATGGACCTCGCCGGCTCCATACGCACGATCCGCGCGATCCCGGGCCTCACCGCGCTGATCCTGTTCGCGTGCTTCAACAACTTCGTCGGCGGCACGTTCATGGCGCTCATGGATCCGTACGGCCTCGAGCTCTTCTCACCGCAGGTCTGGGGCATCGTGCTGGGTGTGACCAGCCTGGGGTTCGTGGTGGGCGGCGGCGTGGTCGCCAGGACCGGCCTCGGCGGGAACCCGGTGCGGACGCTCCTGCTCCTCAACCTGCTCGTCGCCGGCATCGGCATGACCTTCACGCTGCGCGAGTGGTGGTGGCTGTTCGCCGTGGGCATGTTCGTCTTCATGGCGCTCATGCCCGCCGCCGAGGCCGCCGAACAGACCATCCTCCAGCGCGTGGTCCCGTTCCACCGCCAGGGCCGGGTGTTCGGGCTGGCGCAGAGCGTCGAGACCGCCGCCAGCCCCGTCAGCGCCTTCTTCGTGGGCATCATCGCGCAGCAGACGGTCATCCCCTGGGTCGACTCCCCGGCAGGCAGGGAGGCGCTGGGCTGGCTGCTGGGTGCGGGCAACGCACGCGGCATGGCACTCATGTTCGTGGGTGCCGGCCTCATCATGCTGGTGGTGGTGCTGCTCGCCTTCCTCACCCCGCAGTACCGCGGCCTGTCCACCTACTACGGGAGCACCCGCCAGGATCTGACCGGGGCCGGGGGCAGCGCTGGGGCAGGAGCCGAGGCCGGGGTTGGAACCGTTCCCAAAGCCGGTGTTGGAACCGCACCCGAGGCCGGGGCCGGAGCGAAGACCATCTCCGGCGCAGACGCCTCGGCCCCGTCCGGCAGCACCGCGACGGAACCGCACGGTCCCACCGGCCGCTCCCCCGGGCCCCGCACCGGCTAGGCTCGTCCGGGATGTCCGCACGAGTCGAGGAGGCAGGATCCGATGGCCGAGAACACACAGGTCAGCACCCCGGCCGACCAGCTCGAGGCCCTGCTCGAAGGGCCGCTCAACGCCCACAGCCTCGACGAGATCGCGCACCTGGCGGAGAGCACCCCGCGGCCCGAACTCACCCGCGTGATCGGCGCGGTCCCCCCGGTGCGCGCCGCGGTCCTGTTCCGGGCGCTCCGCAAGGACACCTCGCTCGCGGTCTTCGAGGCGCTGCCTCCCGGCTATCAGGCTGAACTGATCCGCACACTCCGGGGGCCGGAGATCGCGGCGATCATCGAGGAGCTCGACCCGGACGATCGCGCCGAGGTGTTCGGGGAGCTGCCCGCCTCGCTGGCGAAGAAGCTCATGCTGGGTCTCGACCCGGACGAGCGGGAGATGACTGCCACCGTCCTGGGGTACCCCAAGGAGGCGATCGGCCGGTACATGTCCCCGGAGGTGCTCAGTCTGCGGAACGACTGGGACGCCCGCACCGCGCTGGAATCCGTCCGTGCCCGCATCGACGAGCCGGAGACCGTCTACCTCCTGCCGGTCGTGGGCCCTGGAAAGGTGCTCGAGGGCGTCGTCTCCCTCCGCTCGCTCCTGGCGGCGGACCCGGATCTGCCGCTGAGCGCGCTCACTCGCGAGGCGACCAGCGTCCATGCGCTCACGGATCGTGAGGAGGCGGCCCGCGAGTTCCTCTCGCACCGGCTCATAGCGATGCCGGTGACGGACGAGGAGGACCGCCTGCTGGGCATCCTCACGATGGACGACGTCCTCGACATCATGGACGAGGAGGACGCCGAGGACGCCGCGCGCTCCGGTGGTGCGGAGCCCCTGGACCGCTCCTACCTCTCCAGCTCCATCCTCCGGATCGTGCGCAGCCGCATCGTCTGGCTGCTCGTACTCGCCGTCTCCGCGATCCTCACCGTGCAGGTGCTGGAGGTCTTCGAGTCCAAGCTCGACCAGGTGGTGATCCTCGCCCTCTTCATCCCCCTCCTCACCGGCACCGGCGGGAACACCGGCAATCAGGCCGCCACCACCGTCACCCGGGCGCTGGCCGTGGGCGAGGTGCGGGTCCGGGACCTCGGCAAGGTGATCTGGCGGGAGCTCCGGGTGGGCCTCGTGCTGGGATCGGTGCTGGGCTCTCTGGGCTTCGTGGTCGCGGGGCTGGTCTACGGCTGGCCCATCGGCACCGTCATGGGGCTGACGCTGCTGTCCATCTGCGTCATGGCGGCCTGCGTGGGCGGCCTCATGCCCATCGTCGCCAAGAAGGTGGGGGCGGATCCTGCGGTCTTCTCCAACCCCTTCATCTCCACCTTCTGCGATGCCACCGGCCTCATCCTCTACTTCACGATCGCGACGGTGGTGCTCGGCTTGCACTGAGAGGTCGGGCCGGCGCGGTCGGCTGGGCGGAGCCGGCGCGCTGAGCTGTGTGGGTCGGGCCGGCTGGGCGGGCACGCTGAGCTGCGTGGACCGGGCTGGCGTGGCGGGCCGGGCTGAGCCGACAGGGCCGGGCCGGGTTGGCGGGGCCGGCTGGACTGAGCAGGCTGGGCCGGGCGGACGGGGCCGGCGCGCCGAGCGGTCTCCGATGCAGCGCATGCGGCACGGCACTCGACATCGCGCAGCAAGTCTGTGCCGTTCCCCCACGCGCTCCCGCCCGCAAAGGCGCGCGACTGCCTTCACCGTCATGCTATGACAGCATTCTGCATCAGGCTACGGAATATGCTCAAAGAATCACACACAAACTCATTACTCCCACCTCTATCGCACACTGATTAGAACGTGTATGCTGTTCGTACACGCACAGCACGTTCCAGCTCCATACGCAGCGTCGCGCAGGGAGGTGAAAGCAGTGACGGTCGACCACGTTCCACAGGGGCCTCTGCCCGGTGACAATCCGCCGGAGGGATATGAGAATCCCGTGTTCAGAGCGCCATTCACAGACCACGACAGGGGCTCCCTCATCGCCCGGGAGGGCGCGGGCACCGCAGTCCTCACACTTCTCGAGGCCGCGGAAGGCACACAGGAGCAGATCGACGCGACCCCCCTGACACCGCAGGAGCAGCTCTCAGCACTGCGTGCGCTCGAACTGGCCCGGAGACGCATCGACGCAATGAGCGCTGACATCCTGGCCGCATTCGACCGCAGCGGGACCAGCACGGACCACGGCTATCGCACCACGGAAGCACTCCTGCAGGGCGAATTCCGCATATCGGTGCACGAAGCCCGGAGACGTGCACGGCTGAGCAGGCAGCTGGGTGAGCGCATCACCCTGCTGGGCGAGAAGCAGGCACCTGCGCATCCCCGGATCGCGGAGAACTACGCAGAAGGGCGCATCTCCACGGATGAGGCACGCACCCTCTGCGATGCCGTGGAGGACCTTCCGCCTCAGGTGAAGGACAGGTACGAGGAGCAGATCGAGCAGACGCTCGTCGAACTCGCGCCCGGACTGCGGCTGGCTGACATCCCCAAGCTCGTGGGCCGCATCGTCCAGACCGTCGATCCGGACGGCACTCCGCCGCAGTTCACCCCGGAACCGCACAGATACCACGTCACGGTCAATCAGAAGGTCAACGGCGACTGGCGACTGTCCGGTCTGCTCGACTGCCCCACGGGGACCACCCTGTACTCACTGCTCTACGCACGCATGCGTGATACGGACGCAGAGGTGACCCTCAGGCCTCATCCCCGCGCACCGGGGAACACCCGCATGTCTGCGAACACCGGCGAGCCTGAGGACACCCGCGCGCCTGAATCCTCCCTCACAGACACGGATACCGCTCAGGACGAGAACGGAACCTGCACTGCCGGCACCGCAACCGACGCCTCCGCGGCCTCTGCCTCCGCGAGCCCTCCCTCTGCAGACGAACCCGCGGCCGCTCCTCCTGCGGATGCGGCCGAGGCCGCCCGCCACGCTGGACCGTCTCCGCGGCCCGCCTCCCCCGAGGAGGCCGTGTGGGAGCGCACGGACGTGACGGTGGATGCAGAGGGCTGGACAACGGTGAGCGGCGGCGCTCAGGGTGAAGGCGCACTCGTGGAGGACGACCCGCTGTTCCTCATGCGCGAAGACGGCTGGCCCGTCCCCATCAGCCCCCGCATCTCTCACGCGGCGTTCGCGCTCTTCGAGGAAGCCGGGGAATCCGAGTCCGGTTCGGCCACAACCGTGCTGTGGGAGAAGACGCTGGGACGCACGGCCTGCCCCGGCGAACCGCAGGACGGCGGCCGCAGGAGCACCGGCACTCCCGGCGGAACCGAAGGACCACCAGAGAGAACACCGCCAGAGAGGATGCCGACAGCGACGCATCCGCCCCCGGAATCATCCAGGCCTCCGGATGACAGAGCGCTCCAACCGGTTCAGGTCGGGACACGCAACCCCGGTGTGTGCGAGGACGGCTCGCGCAGCACAGTTCTGCCCGAACCGGATTCGCACTCACCCGGCAGACATCGCCATGACCGCCTGTCCTTCCTGCTGCGCTGCCTCAGCCGGGAACGAGTGCTTCACGGGGCGGACCATGCCCTCGTCGTCTCTGCGCATCCGCGCGACCTCGCCCACGCCAGGCGCCCCCTCTTCACGCAGACGGGCGGAGTCACCACTCAGGAGCAGCTCGCCGGCTGGTCCCATGCCCTGCAGCTCTTCGCCCATGTGGCGGACGGCTCCGGTCGCACCATCGCAGTGCGCTCACACGGACGGTTCGCCACGCGGAGCCAGATGGCGGTGCTCACCGCCCGCGACCAGGGATGCACCTTCCCGGACTGCGATGCTCCCGCGGCCTGGTGCGAAGCCCACCACCTCATCCCCTTCGCTGAGGGCGGTCCCACGGATCTGGGAAATCTGACGCTGGTCTGTCCGTTCCACCACCGCTGGTTCGAGCGCTCCGGGTGGTCCGGACAGATGCTCCGCGGGCTTCCGGCCTGGACTCCTCCCTCGCACCTCGGCGCCGGCCGGAAGCCGATCTTCCACTCGCGCTTCCGCGCCGCACTCCTCGCGCTGCCGCCGGCGGGCCCGGACGCACCCTCCTGATTCACAGAGCTGGCTTACCCCGGAGCATCCTGAAGGAGCGCCCCTCCCCGGAGCCAGCAGCGGACGTAGCAACAAGCGCAGCAGCGGAAGAGCTGCCTTCAGCAACGGCACAGGCCCTGTGCCACCGCTCGGAGAACCGCTTCATCACACTCGCACCGGAAGCCACAAGGTCACAACTGTGCCCGCGCCTTCTACCGATCTCAGCGCGACGTCCCCACCATGCCGACGTATGACCGTCGCGGCCAGGGTAAGTCCGATCCCCGATCCCGGGACGTCCCGCACGTTGTTCGCACGTGCTAATTCAGCGAACACGTACGGCTGGTCATCCTGAGGTATTCCTCGGCCGGAGTCCGCGACCTCAATCACAGCCCAGCCGTCTTGTTCCCGGAGCCGGACCTCGATCGGCCCACTGTCAGAATACTTCGCAGCGTTGCTCAGTACATTGTCCAGCGCCAACGAGAGCAGATCGAGGTCTGCCTGCAATGGTGGCACCTGCCACGGAACACTGATGACGGAGAGCGATATGCGCGCACTCACGTCTGGGCGCACGTGCGCCAGATCCGCTACAGCCTCTTTCAACACGCCAGCCAGATCAACAGTCTCGTACTCAAGGGCCCGTGTCTCGAGCTCAGCGAGCTTCCGCAGATCCCCGACCAACCCGGCTAACTTCGCGGATTGTGCGTCTACCACCGCCCACACCCCTTTTCCTTCGGCACACCGTTCGCCACTCTGCGCGCCGCCCGAAGCTGCCGCTGCACGAATCGCAGTGACCGGGTTCTTGAGTTCGTGGTCCAAGCGAGCCAGAAACCTGCGGTGGCCCTCTCTTTCGCGCTTCACCGCAAGCGCGTACGCCGCGCGTGCGCGTTCGGCCGCCTGCGCTTCCCACCTCTGGCGCGACCGCGCGCGAATGGCCCACCATGCGCACCCGCAGAGGAGCAGCGCCGTGAGCAGAAGACCCGTCAGCACCGTCGCCGCAGGCAGTGCCGTGACGACCTCGAGCTTCCGCTGATCTCCGCGCATCCACAGGGCAGCCGCCGCCAAGGCTCCCCCGGCGCCGGGAACCACTGCACCGAGCCACACCCACCGCGGCACCCTCCGGACGGATCGACCAGAGTGCATATGCTCAGAACTGAAACTGCGCCAGTCATCGGGCCACGTCATGCGACCACATCCCTCATACAGCCTGCACCCGTGGGACGAACCGGTACCCCATCCCGGGAACCGTCTGCAGGTACCGCGGAGCCGCAGCGTCATCGCCGAGCACGCGCCGAAGTTCGGACACGCGATGGTCGATCGCCCGGGAGGCGGGGGCGAAGTTCATGCCCCACAGGCCTGCGAGCAGACGTTCGCGGGAATGGAGCTCCTGCGGATGGAGCATAAGGAACTCCAGCAGCATGACCGCTTTGGGCGTGAGGGTGAGTTCGCACCCCTCCAACCACACACGTTTGGAACTGCGGTCCAGCAGCAGCTCGCCAGCCTGGACCCGCGTGGCAGCGGCAAGCCCCTGCCCGCCCCGGGCCACGCGCCGCAGCACCGCTCGTATCCGGGACACGAGTTCATGCGGATCGAAGGGCTTGTTGAGGTAGTCGTCCGCACCTTCGTCCAGTGCGGCACTGCGTTCATATGACTCTCCGACCTGCGTGAGCAGGATGATGGGGAGCCACGAACGGCTGCCACGCACGTGCCGGACGAACTCGCGGCCATCCATCCGCGGCATGAGGACATCGCAGACGGCAATATCCGGTGCGCTCCTCCGCACCGCCTCAAGTCCCATGTACCCATCCGCAGCCACCTCCACATCAAAACCGCTACGGGCGAGATAGGGTGCAAGAGTCGAGGTGATCGCGTCATCATCGTCGATGAGTAACAGCCGCGGCCTATTCTGGTCCATGAGTTCTCCGCACTCCGCGCTTATCGTGTGCTCAGCCTTGCCTCGCGACGTTGGCCGTCCCACTGTCGCTCACCGCCGGGTCACCAGACCCCCACATCACCGCATTGCCCTGACCGGAGACAGACACCGACTCCGCGGTGTCAACCAAGACGACAGTTCCGGAACCTTCGACCACCAGCGAACTCACGGCCTCGGCGACGACGACTATGCCCGTTCCGGACACGGAGAGATCACTGCAGTCACCGGTGACACTCACGAGCTGTCCCACATAGCCCTCTCCTACCGTCAGGGAACTGCTGCAAGTGAGGGCTGTGGTCGCCGCCCCGCGCAGCTCCTCCCGGTCGAAGTCCTGATCGGTCTCCGCGAAGCCGGAAGTTCCCTCAACGGCCTGCTCCGCAATGTCATCGCCGGTGGCAGAAACCTCGGCATCCACGGAATCCTCGGTGGCGGCAGAACCGCTGTCCGAGTTTTCCTCGGCGGGGCCGGAGGGCGATCCGCTTCCCTCCACCGTGCCGTCAGCGTCCCCACCCTCGGTGATACTCACGCTACAGCCACTCACCGTGAGGACACCCGCTAGGAAGAGCAGAGGGACCGTCTTGCGGATACGGGAAGAGCGGCAGTGCACGGTCGTCATCGGCTGACCTTCTCCTTGGGCGCGCCGGTCCTGTACCGGCTGGTATTGCGAACACTTTCTGGCACACACGCTCCCAGCGCCAGGCAACGCCGGGACACACCACTCAGATGCGCGCGGGCCTGTACGTCAGAGTGAGCGGCTGAGCCACGGCACATCAGAATGAGGGGATGAAAATCTCCACCCGGCGATTGAGCTGACGACCAGCAGGGTTGTCCTGCCCGTCCACCTCATTAGGCGCGACCGGCTGGGTCTCGCCGAATCCGACCGCGGTGAGCGTACTGGTGACCCCACCGTCTTGCAGCGCTGTCATCACGCTTCGCGCGCGGCGCTCAGAGAGATCCTGATTGTAGTCGTCTCCGCCCTTCGAATCCGTGTGCCCGGAAATTTCCGCTTCCGGAATCTGCGCCGCCTCCAGCACCTGGGCCACGGTGTCAAGTGTGTCTTGGGCGTCCGGACGGACAGCATCCTTGTCGAAATCAAAGAGCACACCGTCTTCAAAAGTCAGTACCGTGCCACAGGAATCGTGTGGAGCCAGCTCCTCCAGCGGCGGGAAGTCACCCACCGGGGGGGGGGACAGGAGGCAGCGGGTCCGCGTCAATGGTGGCTCCGTTCACTGTTGCGGTTCCCCTACCGTCGTTCTCGATCACGAGGCCACCACCTGTGAAAGATCCGGAGCCATCACCGTTGTTCTCAATGACCATGCCCCTACCGACATAGGAACCTGAACCGTCGCCGTTGTTCTCGATGACGTCACCGCCACCCGTCGAAGTTCCAGCCCCGCCGCCGGTGAGTTCGACCGCCAGGTCATCTCCCACGTAGCTACCAGTGCCATCACCGTTGTTCTCGATGACCACTCCGCCACCCACGAACGTTCCTGAGCCGTCACCGTTGTTCTCGATGACCACTCCGTCATCCACCACGCTTCCAGAGCCGTCACCACTGTTCTCTTTCACGGTGCCGTCACCCACCTCCGAGGCTGCACCGTCCTCATACGAGAAGACACTCCCAGCCCGGACGCGCGAGACTCCCTCCGCGGAACATTCCGCCGTGCGAACTGTGACACCGGGGATATCGTCGAGATCTGCGGACAGGTCGATCGTGAAAGCATCCGCAGAGTCGGTGAGTACGGAGATGTCCGGTACGGTGAACAGCGGTACCGCAGGGAAATCACCCGGGGCGTATCCCGGCACTGCCGACACCGTCGCCAAGGCCGTCGCCTC
>NZ_BAAAPZ010000004.1:249359-276034 GCF_039531405.1 Brevibacterium salitolerans
TACCGCTGCATGCGGTAAGGGTCAGCAGGCTGATCATCGCGACCGAGGTGAACGCCATCTGTGTGCTCTGAAAGTTCGTCATACCTGGAGAATATAGATGCAATGTCGCAGTGTATTCTCCTGCGTGTATCCGTCCTGAGACACCTATTCGCGGCACCGATCCATGAAAATACAAGGCGTCCTGCATGCCGCACACTAGCGCCGCCCTCAGCTCACAGCGGTGACCGGAATATGACCGAAACAACGCTGACGAGTGCGTGCTATTCGGGTAGGTTCTCCCACACGCCCTCCCCGCAGACACACGCAGAGATCACAGGCGCACCACACCTCCGGACGGGCACCGCGGCCGTACCGCGGCGGTAGGATCGTCCTGTGCGCGCCTCCGGTGGCACATCCCCCGCCGGAACAGCGGAAGCGCCCTGACGGAGATGCCCTCGGCCTCGGCGGCTTCCGCACATGGGAGGAGCTGAGACCGTGGGCCTCGAGGAGCTGGAGCTGCTGGCGATCGCCGCCGTCCTCGTGATCGTGGGCGTGTCGTACTTCGCGCAGAAGCTGGGGGTGGCCGCACCCATCCTGCTGGTGGTCGTGGGGCTCGCGCTCAGCGTGGTGCCGGGCATTCCCGTGGTCCATGCGGAGCCGGAGCTGATACTCACCATCGTCCTGCCGCCGCTGCTGTACTCGGCGGCGGTGAACATGCCCGTCGTGGACTTCCGGCGGGACATCGGCACCATCAGCGCGCTGTCCGTGGTGCTGGTGCTCGTCTCCGCCTTCGGCTCCGGTCTGCTGCTGTGGTGGATCTTCCCTCAGCTGAGCCTCGCCGCAGCTGTGGCGGTGGGCGCAGTCGTGAGCCCGCCCGACGCCGTCGCGGCGACCGCCGTCGGGAAGAAGCTGGGTCTGCCCCCGCGCCTCCTCACACTCCTGGAGGGAGAGGGGCTCGTCAACGATGCGACCGCGCTGGTGCTCCTGCGCACGGCGGTGGCGGCGACGGCCGGCACCTTCTCGTTCTGGCACGCGCTGGGCGACTTCGCCTACGCCGTGGTGATCGCGATCGCCGTGGGCGCGGTCGTGGGGTTCGTCTCCGTCTGGGTGCGGTCGAAGATCAACCAGCCCGCACTCACGACCGCGATCTCCTTCGCCGTGCCCTTCATCGCCTTCCTCCCTGCGGAGCGGCTGGGGGCCTCGGGCGTCATCGCGGTAGTGGTGGCCGGCCTCATCACCGGCGCCAAGAGCGCGCGGAAGTTCACGGTGCAGGACCGGAGCGCCGAGCGCACCAACTGGCTGACGGTGCAGATGCTCCTGGAGAACGGGGTGTTCCTGCTCATGGGCCTGCAACTCATGCACCTCGTGGACGATGTGGAGAACGTGGGCCTGTCCGTGTGGACGGCCATCTGGGTGGGACTGCTCGTCACCGTCGCACTGATCCTCATCCGCGTGGTCTTCGTGGTGCCGGTGGTGCTCGCGGCGCGCCGGCAGCAGAGGTCGGGGAGGGAGAAGCAGGAGCAGTTCGGACAGATCCTCGACCTCGTGGCCGCGGATGAGCACTTCCGCGAGCAGCACGCGGGCCCGCACGCGCAGCGGGAACTGCGCAGGCTGCAGCGACAGCACGCGGACGCACGCTTCTACGCGGACCAGGGCCTGAGCTGGAAGGGCGGAGCGGTTCTCGCCTGGTCCGGCATGCGCGGCGTGGTCACCCTGGCCGCGGCGCAGTCGCTGCCCTTCGACTTCCCCTACCGCACACAGCTCATCCTCATCGCGTTCGTCGTGGCGCTCGTGACGCTGGTGGGCCAGGGCGGAACGCTGCCCGCGCTCATCCGCTTCCTGGGGATCCGGGGGACGGACGAGGAGAACGCCCGCCGGGAGCTGACCCTGCTCATGAGCGAGCTGAGCGAGGCCGCCGCGGAGCAGGTGCTGAACAACCCGGATCTCCGGCGCAGCGACGGCACGCCGTTCGACCCCGCCGTGCTGGAGCGGGCACGGCAGATGCAGACCAGGATGCAGGACAGGCTCCAGGACACCGAGCACACGGAGGAGCAGAACTCCGCCTTCCAGCAGGCGCTGGAGCTCGAGCAGCTGATCCTCGAGGCACAGCACGACGCGCTCAGCGAGGCCCGTTCCGCCGGCACCTACGGCTCCCACACGATCGCCCGCGCCCAGAAGCGGATCGACAGCAGCCACCTGCGCTTCGCGGGCGAGTGAAGGGGCGGGCTCGGACAGCACACACCGCGTATTCGTCCGGCCGCCCACGCATACGTGGGCGGGTGAGCGCATTCCCGGCGCCGGGGCCGGGGCCGGGCACGCACAGCGCTGTCACCGCGCTGTCACCGCTCCCGAGGCCGCGCCCGCACCCGGATCCGTCGCCCCTGCTCGCCGTGGACGGTGAGGGTCTCCACCGCGGCGGCGTCCACCGGCCCCATCCAGTGCGCCACCCGGGTGTCGAACTCCACGGCCTCTCCGGGCTCCAGGACCAGATCGTGCGTGCCCAGCAGCAGCCGGAGCCTGCCGGAGAGCACGAGCATCCAGACGAAGCCGCGGTGACGGCGCATCTCCTCGGGTTCGTACTCCCAGGCGGGAGCACCGTGGTCGTCGCCGTGGACGTGCGGCACGGGCTCCGGCACCCGGCCGCGCGGCGGATGGATGATCGTCTTCGTCGCGGCGAGGCCGTTGACCGTGGGTGAGAGCGGGATGAGCGTCCGCCCGTCCTTCTCGACGACGTCGAACCGCAGCCGCGGATCGCTGGAGAATCGTGCGCCCACCAGGTCGTCGAGACTCACCCGGTACGCCGAGGCCAGGGCGGCGAGGTGCCCCAGGTGCGGCGTGCGGTTCCCCGTCTCCAGGCGGGACAGCGTGCTCACGGAGATGCCGGTGATCGAGGAGACGGCGGCCAGGCTCATGCCCGCGTGCAGCCGATGACCGCGCAGGGATGCGCCCGCACCGCCGAGCAGCGCTGCCTGGTCCTGAACCTCCACAGGGATCCTCGCTGGAGCCTCCGCGTCGTCCACCGTCCGCCTCCCTCGTGCTTCACCATGTCTGCTCACACCGCGGTTCACCGCCGCACGATTTGCCGGTACGGCAACGAATCTAGCCTCCACCCGAGCCGCGGGTCGACAGTGAGCACGCATCCGGCCGAAGAGCCGCAGACGAAGACGGAGGAGAGACCATGACAACCCGGACGACCACCACCGCCGACGCATCCGCAACCGGCGAGATCGGCAACGCATCCGCAGCCGGCGAGGCCAGCGAGGCCTCCGCGGCCAGCGAAGTCAGCGAGGTCTACGACGTCCTCATCGTGGGCGGCGGGCCCGCCGGCCTGGGCGCGGCCATCGCACTGGGCCGCGCCCTCCGGAGCGTGCTCGTCGTCGATTCCGGCGCACCGCGCAATGTCCGCGCGGAGGGTGCGCACAACGTGGTGGGCAACGAGGGCATCGCCCCGCTGGACCTCCACGCGAAGGGACGGGAGGAGGCACGCGGCTACGGAGCGGTGGTCGCGGACGGGACCGTGGCCTCGGTCGCGGGTGCGCGTGGGGCGGGATTCACCGCCGAGCTGACGGACGGCACCCGGGTGCGCGCCCGGCGCATCCTTCTCGCCACGGGCGCCCGCGACGTGCTGCCCGCGGTCACGGGCCTGGCCGAGAGATTCGGCCGCGACGCCTTCCACTGCCCGTACTGCCACGGCTGGGAGGTCCGCGGCGAGAGGATCGGCGTGATCGCCACCGGTCCGCTGTGGCCGCACCACGCCCAGCTCATCCGGCAGTGGAGCCCCTCCGTCACCGTCATGCTCGGCGAGCAACCGGAACCGGACGAGGCCCTGCGCGCCCGGCTGGCCGCACGCGGGGTGGAGCTGATCAGCGGCGCGGTCGAGGAGGTGCTCGTGAAGGAGGACCGGATCACCGGCGTGCGCACGGCCTCGGGCACGGTCCCTCTCGACGCGGTGCTGACCGGAACCTACGTGAGCGTCGAGAGCGCGCTCACCCGCGGCCTCGGAGTGGCCGTGGAGGACCACCCCAGCGGCATGGGTCAGCAGATCACGGTGGACATGCGCGGGCAGACCACGGTCCCCGGAGTCTTCGCGGCGGGCAACTGCGCGGATGTCACAGCGCAGGTGGGAAGCTCCGCGGCGGCCGGGACGATGGCCGGTGCCCAGATCAACATGGACCTGGTCGAGGAGGACTTCGACGCCGCGCTCGCCGGGGCGGCCGGCCCGTCCTGAGCCCTGCGCCTCCTGAGCCCCGCCCATCCTGAGCCCTGCGCCGCTGCGAGGAGCACAGCCCCGACGAGCACCGCCGCTCCGAGTGCGCGCAGGCGGCCGGAGAACGCGGGACCCCTCCGCGTGTCGCCGGTCACCCTTCGCCTAGGCTGGAGGGGACCTCGCATCCCCGATGAAGGGTGGCTCCGTGACCGTCTCCGAGCAGACCAGGCGGCTGCGCAAGCAGGGCTGGTACGGCGTCAAGAAGCACGTGAAGACGGCGCTGAGCCAGCCGCTCCTCCATCCGCTCATGAGGGCGGTGGCGCTGCGGTCACCGGGGCTGGCGGTGCGCAGGCTGCCGGCGCCGCGCTCTCTGCGCGAGGTGCGCGGACATGTCACCGAGGCCGAGTTCGTCATGCTCCGCCCGGACAGGTGCGAGATCGCCAAGGAGATGTACTGGGGCGGCGGAACGCGTCCGGATCCCCGCGACAGGTTCGCGCTGGAGCTGGTCACACGGCTGTCGCAGGACGCGCGGGTGCTGCTGGACGTGGGCGCGTACACGGGGGTGTTCAGCCTCGCGGCCGCCGCGGCGAACCCCGCGCTCCGCGTGCTGGCCTTCGACATCGTCCCGCCGGTGGTGCGGATGCTCGAGGCCAATGTGGTCCGGAACCGGATGCAGTCGCGGGTGCAGGTCCGTGGCTTCGGGGTGGGCGATCCCGAGGCCACGATGCACATGCCCTCCGCCGATCGGGGACCCGCGCTGCCGTCCTTCTACTCGCAGGAGATGGACTTCGCCAACGGCGTGGATGTGGGCTTCGTGTCGCTGGACTCCCTCACGGACGAGGTGGAGGAGATCGTCGAGGCTGCGCCAAGCGACGCCGAGGCGGGACCTGCCGAGGAGGCGGGCGCCGAGGCCGGAGCGGCCGAGTCGGCCGTGCCCTCGAGTGGGGCCTCCGTCGTGATGAAGATCGACGTGGAGGGCGGGGAGACGGAGGTCTTCGCGCACGGGCAGCGGTTCCTCGCCCGCTTCGCCCCGGACATGCTCTGCGAGGTGCTCCCGGGTGCGGACGCCATGGGGCTCGAGGAACAGCTGGCTCCCCACGGCATGCGGTTCTACGCCGTGGGCGAATCCTGGCTGGAGGAGCGGGAGAGGATCGCGCCGGAGGAGTCCTTCCGCGACTGGTTCTTCACGACCAGGGGGCCGGAGGAGCTGCGCGGACTGGACATCGACGTCCGCTGAGGGACGACGGCTGCGCACTGCTTGCCCGAGGCCTCGGCCCCCGAGGTGCAGGCCCCGGGAAGCCAGCTCACGGTGCTGCCCGACCTCGACCCCCGAGCAGCACCCGGCCTCGCCTCCCCTCAGCCGCGCCTCAGCTGTCCTTCCTCCCCTCGGTGGTGTTGTAGTAGGCGAAGCCGAGCAGGCCCACGCAGATGGCAGCGATGATGCTGGGCTGGAGCAGGAGATCGCTCGCACCGGTGATCAGCGCGGGCCGGGCGATGACGAGGCCCACCACCTGGCTGAACACGAGGACGAACGCCAGCAGCAGGAACACGAGGATCGCGAGCGTGAACAGGACGCGGAAGACGGTTCGAAGGCGGTTCTTCATTTACTCTCACCCCATCGGGACGGGAACGATGCCCAGGGCGATGAGCACGCCCAGGACGAGGAAGGGAACGACGTAGTAGATCACCAGCGGGATGAAGGTCTTCTCCGGACGCGCGCCGGTGATGCCGCTGGCCACGAAGATCGAGCCCGAGGCCGGAGGGGACGCGCCCTCCGTCGAGGCGAACGTGAGGATCGCGATCACCGCCAGCAGCGGATCGACTCCCGCGGCGACGAGGGTGAAGAGAGCCACCTGACCCACGGCGGTGAGCGTCGCCGAGGAGGAGAGCGGCCCGGCGACGAGCACCACGAGCAGACCCACGAGGGTCACGAGCAGCCACTGCGGGATGCTCCACTGGCCGAGGACGGCATCGACGTCAGCAGCGAGGCCGAGTGCGGCGAGCACATCGCTGGCGGCGACCGCGAAGAACAGGATCGCCCCGATCGTGTAGAACTTGGGGACGCTGCCGGCGAAGAAGTCCCACCATCCGCGCAGCGTCCGCGGGAGCTCCCTCCACGCGACCATCGCGCTGATCGCCATCATGAGGACCGGGATCCACACGATGAGCGAGATCGAGTCCATCGCCTCGCCGAAGAGCGCGGGACCGGCGAGCAGATCCGCGAGGGGCCCCACGGAGACGGCGATGGGGATCAGCGCGCCGAGGAAGACGAGGGTCGAGGTCCAGCCCACCCGCAACGCGGTTCTGGGCGATTCGTGCTCGCTGTCCTTCTCCGCCCTGATCCCGTCCCGGCGAACGAACCAGATGAGAAGGAGGAGGCGCCAGATGACCTGGTAGGTGCCGGCCACCAGCAGCGCCAGGTAGACCCCGCTCGTGGTGACGAGTGAACCGGCGAACCCGATCATGATGACCATCGAGGCGCTCGGCGGCAGGGCCGCGCCGAGGCCGGCGTTCCCGGCGATCACGGTCGCGGCGCGTGCGGGCTTCCAGCCGGTGCGCACCATCCACGGACCGGTGATCGCACCGCTGGCCGCTGCATTGCCGGTGTTCGATCCCCCGGCGACGGCTCCCATCGCCCCCGAGGCGAGGGTGTCGACGATGGCAGGTCCGCCGGCCACTCGGCCGAAGAACGAGCTGAGGATCCTGATGAGTCTGTCGATCACCCCGGTCTTCTCCACGAAGTGGGTCATGAAGACGAAGGCGGTGGCGGCGTAGAGCACCTCGTTCTCCGAGGCGCTCGCGACCGCCGCGCCTGCGAACTGAGGGGCCTGCGCACCGGCGAAGAACAGCGTGACGATGAAGCCCAGCAGCATGGCCTCGGCCATGTTGCGCTTCACCACGACGTTCCACACCACGATCACGGCGATGAACGTCGCCAGTGCGATGAGGGCTATGGGCATGGGTATAACCTCTCCTTCGAGGTCGGGCTGAGAGCATGGACTCTCACCGGTCAAGCGGTTCCGGGCTGATGCCCGTGGATGTGCGGCGGGCCGAGCAGGACGACCGTGACACCCTGTCCGGACACCGAGTCTGGCCCGGTGTCCGGACAGCGACAGCGCGTGTCTGAGCTCCGCGCTCAGGCGCCGGCTCTGATCGCCTCCTGACGATTGCGCTCGTCCTGTATGACGGCGCGGCCGCCCATGACGAGGCTCTCCGCGCGGAGGGCGGGAACGACGAGGACCCCGTCGGAATCGGCGACGACGTAGTCCCCCGGGGCGCACACCGCACCGCCCAGGGAGATCGCCTCCCCGAGCCGGTACGGCCCGTGCTTGTAGGGACCTGCCGGCGAGACGCCCGCCGCCCAGACCGGGAAGCCGAGCGCCTCCAGCTCGTCCGCATCGCGCACGGAGCCGTCGATGATCATTCCGGCGATGCCTTTCCTCTGCGACCGCTCGGCCATCAGCTCGCCGATGAGAGCGCGCTCGGTATGGCCGCCTCCGTCCACGACGATGACATCGCCCGGGGCCGCCTGACGGATCGCCTCGTGGATGCCGAGGTTGTCACCGGGGCGGGTGTGGACCGGGAAGGCGCGGCCGGCCACCGGAGCGCTCTTCCACACCGGTTTGACGGCGGCGCGCACGAACCCCAGGCGATCCCCTGCATCCCCGAGTGCGGAGGTCGGTATCTGCCGCAGCGCATCGGCGAGGCTCAGGTCCCCGGCCGCGTCCGCCGCCTGGTTCGCGCTCGCCGACTCACGCGCGAGCCGGAGGTGGGTCGCCTGGGCGCCCCGGGTCATCGGCCACTCCCCCCGATGGGCGGTGAGCAGATCGAGGCTGGCCTGCAGTTCGGCCCCACGGCGGGCGGCGTGCAGCGAGGTGCCGCTCCACAGCCTGTCCAGTGCCTGCTCGCCGTCGGTGATCGCCTCCGCGATCTGCTGCCGCACCCAGTCCGCCTGGCCCACTGCCTCGCCGGCCTCCATCGACTCCGTGATGAGGGCGCCGAGGCCCTTCATGAAGACGCTGCGCAGGAGCTTCCGCTTCGAGGCGTCGCCCACCTCGCCGCCGATGGGCTCGGCGTGCGCACCGATCGTCCCGAGAAGCTCCGCGGCCTCGGCGGCGTGCGGACCGGAGAGCAGCACGTGCACCTGTGCGCCGTACTTGCGGACGGAGCCGATCACCGCGCCGTCGACCACTCGCCCCGCAGCGCCGATGGCCTCGGCGATCTCCTCCTTGAGCTGAGGGGAGGCCGCATTGAGGTCCAGATACACCGCGCCCGGCCGCAGGTGCTCCGCGGCATCGCGGGCGGCCTGGAGCGCGGGCCGCGCCGTCGTCAGGCCCATCACCAGGTCAGCGTCCCTCACCGCCTCGGCCTGGGTCTCAGCCTTCTCCACGCCCAACGCCACCTCGACGTCCCGCGGATCGTAACCGCTGACGGTATGGCCTGCCTGGGCGTACGCCTCCGCATACAGGGATCCCGCTTCCCCGAGTCCCAGAATCGCTACCTTCACACGACCTCCTTATCGTTGAGTGATAATTTCTATCATTCAGTGCAGTGATGCGATTCATAGTGGTGGCACAGACCATGCGGTGTCAAGACGGCGGAAGCGCATTGGCTATCGTGGCGACAGACGGACCGGCAGGTGCGGCTCCGCGGTGGAGTCGCTGAACACGAGGGCGAATGGCAGACGAATCAGGGCAGAGCAGAGGCACCAACCAGGGACGCACACTCGAGCGCGCGCTCGATGTCCTGGAATGCGTGGGCGAGTCCCGCCAGCCCATGAGCCTCACCCAGATCTCCCGCTCGACCGGACTGCACGTCGCGACCACGCAGAGACTGATCAGGACCCTGGTGCGCCGCGACTACCTCACCGCGTCCACGCTGGGCTACTCGCTGGGCCCGCGCGTGCTGGCCCACGCCCACTCCTTCGTGCTGCAGGACCGCCTCACCCGGGTCTCCCAGAAGGTGCTCACCGACCTCACCGCCGCCACCTCGCTGACCTCCTCGGTCTTTGTGAGGTCGGGCGGCGAACGCATCCTCATTGCGCGCGTGGAGGCGCCCGATCCCCTCAGCTACTACTTCCCGGTGGGCCAGAAGCTGCCGCTCCGCGTGGGCGGCGGGAAGGTGCTCCTGGCATACCTCGACGAGGAGGACCGCGGCGAGCTGCTCGCCGCGGAGGAGGACACGGTGCTCGCGGACGGGCGCATGCAGACCGTGGAGCAGTTGGAGCGCGATCTGGAGTCGGTGAGGGCGGACGGATACTTCATCAGCACCTCTGAACGCCACACGGGCACCGTCAGCATCACCGCACCCGTATGGGGCCCGGAGGGAGAGCTGCTGGCGGCGATCAACCTGGTCGCCCACCACGGCACCCTCGACGCCGAGGGCATGAGCGCCCACCGCACCACGCTCATGCAGGCCAGCCGGCTGATCACCTCACAGGTCTGAGCGCGCTCGAGACCTGAGCGCGCTCGCGGACTCAGAGGATCGGAGTCGCCCCGCCGTCCACGCGAAGCGCCGTGCCGGTGATGAAGCTCGCCCGTTCGCTGGCGAGGAAGGCGACAGCGGCTCCGAGCTCCTCGGGCTCTCCCAGCCTGCGCGCAGGCACGGAGGCCAGTGAGCCTGCAAGGACCTCCTCCACGCTGACTCCGCGTGCCTCGGCGGACGCCTGGTTCACCTGGCGGACCCGTTCGGTGTCGAAACGCCCGGGCAGCACGGCGTTGAGGGTGACTCCCTCGGCCGCCACCTCACCGGCGAGGGTCTTGAGCAGCGCCATCAGCGCAGGTCGCCCCAGATTGGAGAGCGCGAGACCGGGGATCGGTGCTTCCACGCTGGTGGAGCTGATCGCGACCACTCGTCCCCAACCGCGCTCCCGCATGGGCGGAAGCAGGCGCTGCAGAAGCGTCGCCTGTGCCACCACAAGACTGTCGAGGGCTGACCGCACCGCCGCGGTGGAGAGCTCAGCGGCAGTCCCCGGTGCCGGCCCCGGCCCGTTGAGGACGAGCACATCGATGCCGCCCAGGCTTTCGCACGCCAGTTCCGCCAGACGTTCGGCGCCCTCCTCGGTGGTGATATCGCAGCCGAGGCCCACTGCGTCCGGGAGAAGAGCAGCCTGTTCCTCGGCCACCCGCACATCACGCCCGTGCACCGCCACCCGCGCTCCGGCCGCCGCCAGCTCCTGCGCACTGGCCCAGCCCAGCCCCTTCGTCGAGGAGCAGACCAGCGCCGTGCGCCCTCGCAGTCCCAGTTCCATGTCGAAGAGGCTCCTTCATCTCGCCATCGGTGTGCGGGCCCGCTCCAGCCTGTCGCCTGTTCGTCCTCGACGCCGGCGGCGGGCCCAGCTGCGTCCGAGGATGTCCTCTCCGATGATACGCATCCGGGTCGCCGAAGAGTTCTCGGAGATCTTCGTCCACCCCGCATCCCTGCCGATCTGTGTGGACACGCCGTGCAGCAGACTGCGAACAAGCGCCTCGTCCGCACACCTCGGTTCCGCCCGCTGGACAAGCACTGCTACAACGAGGCAATGTGAGGCCTCATGACCTCAGACGCGCGCGTACCGCAGACTCCGGTGCAGCAGGAGCCCGCACAGACCGCCGAGATCCGGGCCGTCGCAGACCGTCCCGTGGACGAGGGCCTTGATCCTGCGCTCATCGACGAAGCGCGGACCCGCATCACGGATCAGGTGCGCACGGTTCCCACCACCGGTGATCTGCTCCGCTCACCGGACGGTGCCGCCATGTCCTTCGCGCTGGAATTCATGCAGCACACGGGCACCTTCAAGGCCCGTGGGGCACTGAACTTCCTCCGGGCTCATGCGGAGGACGGCACGCTTCCCAGCGCCGGAGTCACGATCGCCTCCGGCGGCAACGCAGGAGTGGCATGCGCCTGGGCGGCGCGGCAGGCAGGAGCGCGAGCCACGGTCTTCCTGCCGGAAACGGCACCCGCACCCAAGGTGTCGCGGCTGCGCTCCTACGGCGCGAACGTCCGCCTGCACGGCAGCGAGTACGCCGAGGCCGCGGCGGCCTGCGCAGACTTCGCCGCAGAATCAGGCGCGCTGCTGTCCCATGCCTACGACCTCCCCCTCATCCAGGCGGGAGCGGGCACCCTCGTGGACGAGATCCTCACCTCCCGGCCGGACATCACAGCCATCGCCGTGTCCGTGGGCGGAGGCGGACTGTTCGCCGGTGTCTCCGCAGCAGCACGGCGACGGGGTCTGCGCGTCATCGCCGTGGAACCGGAGCACTGCTGCGCACTGCACGCCGGAATCGAAGCGGGTGTTCCCGTGGACGTCGCAGTGGACTCCGTGGCGGCGGACTCCCTGGGAGCCCGTCGGGTCTCCGCTGCCGCACTGCAGGAGGCACAGCTGCCGCACGTCTCCACCGTCCTCGTCGACGACGCCTCGATCCTCGCCGCCCGTGAATCGCTCTGGGCCGAGCACAGGCTGGTCGTGGAGCATGCGGCGGCCACAGCCCTCGCCGGCGTCATGCACGAGGAGGCGCTCACCGGGCTGACCGCTGAGGACCGTGTGTGCGTGGTGCTGTGCGGCGCCAACACGGACCCCTCGACGCTGGCCTGAGACCGACGCACTCGACAGGTCTTGTGTCCGCGGGCGGAGCCTACCGCTGGAAAGCACCCGACGGCTCACGGCGCACCCCACCCGCTCAGGACCTGCCCCGCCGCCCGCTCATGACCAGGCCTGCCCCGGCAGCCAATCCCCGGCTGACAGCACGCATGACCTGCCACTTCTGACTCACGGCCGGCGCGCACAGCAGCGGAAGCGCCGCTGGGTGACACGGATCGGGCGTTCCGCATCAAGCTGCGCGAGCGTGCTCAGGTGCGGATCGACCTCGAATCCCGGCACGTCCCACGGCACGAGAGCCATGTAGGTGACGAGTGCCTCGGCGTCTGAGAACTCCATCGTTCCCGCCCATTCGTCCGCGTGCGTCACTCGCAGACCAGCGGCCTCCGCCTCAGTCTCCGCGTTGGCGAGCCGCACGTGGGGAGCCTGCGGCTCGCCGCCGAACCAGTCGCGGAGCTCCTGCGCGTCTCGCCCGTCCACCTGCTGGTTGAGGAACAGCCCACCACGGCGGAGCACGCGGGCGATCTCTGCGATGTCGAACGACTCGTGACGGCACATCACCAGGTCCACCGAGGCGTCCGGGAAGGGCAGGCGGTCTCCGCGGTCGGCGTCGTAGTCGTAGACCGTCACACCCCACGGCTCCAGCGCTGTTCGGGCACGCGGCAGGTTGGGCGGCCACGCCTCCGTCGCGCTGACCTTCCGAGGCCCGTCCCGCCCAGCACCGCCGCTCTCACCCACCTCCCGCAGCAGGCGGATGAGCCGCTCGCCCCCGCCGGTGCCCAGATCCACCGCCGCCGAGGCCTCGGCGAGCACCCGGGCGCACTGCGCCTCGAAGTCCCACGGCGGGTCGTCGGCCGCCAGGCGACCGTCCAGCACGGAGAAGTCCCAGCCGTGCATCGCGGTGCCGGCGTGCGCCGCCCGCAGACGGACGGCGAACTCACGAGCAGCGGTGTCCGAGGTATGCGTCATCGTCGATCAGCTCCTTCTCCCGGACGCTACCCGCCTCACACGCCTCCCGGAACCCGGCACTCAGAACTCAGCACCCAGAACCCGGGCCCGCACCGAAATCCCGAGCCTCCTGCCCTCGGAGACCATCCCCCGCCCCCGGAGAACTCCCCCTACGCCCGGATCGCGTCGACGATCCTGGCGCGGGTGGCGATGAGCGCCGGCACGAACCCCGCGACGGCACCGGAGAGCACCGCCACGAGGAAGCCCACCACTGCTGCGGAGAACGGGAAGCTCGGCGTCACATTCATGCCCTCGGAGACGAAGGAGAGCACCTGGGGCGAGCGCAGTGCGAGCACGGACACCGCGATGCCCACCACGCCGGCGATGCTGGTGGCGACCACGGACTCCATGAGCACGGAGAAGAACACGCGCGCACCGGTGGCGCCGAAGCTCCGGCGGATCCCGATCTCGCGCACCCGCTGCTGCACCGTCACGAGCGCGATGTTCACCAGACCCAGCACACCCAGGAACAGGATGAGCCCCGCAATGCCCAGGAGCGCCAGACGCAGGGTCGCCAGGGGATCGCCGCCCTCCTGGAACAGATCCACTCTCCACACCTCCCAGCTCTCGCCCGTCGCCTTCGTCAGACGACTGCTGAGCTGAGTGCTGAGCTCCTCGGAGATCTCGGACGGCACCCAGGCCTGCATGGTGAGGCCCAGCTCCGGTCCGGCCAGCTGCGTCGTGGACGGCGAGCCCGCCAGCATGAAGGCCTCGCCGCTGTCGTAGTCGTTCCCCGGGGTCACACCCACCACGGTCACCGCCACGGGGTCGCCCCCGCTCGCCGGGCCCAGGCTCAGGGAGAACGGCAGATCCGCTCGCGTCCGCCCCGACCACTCCAGCATGTTCTCGTTGACGACGGCGGACGGTGCGAGGTTCTGCTCCTCGCCGGGGGAGAACCAGCGGCCGGCCACCAGACCCACACTGTGCATGGTCTGCCAGTCGTGCTCCACGAGGGAGGCGCTGACGAACTGCTCGCCCATCTCCGAATCCATCACGGCATCCACGTATCCGCTCACCGACGAGTGCCCGATCCCGAACTCTTCGAGCACCGGATCCACGGCCGCGCGCATCGCCCGGGGGTCGGCTCCCAGCTCACCGCCGGCAGGCTGGAGCTCCAGGGTGGCGTCGCGGCCGCCCATCTGCTCGTAGTTCACCCGGAAGTTGTCCTGCACGAGGGTGGACATGGCCACCACCATCGTCAGCGAGGCCACGGCCACCGCCACTCCCACGAGTGAGAGTAGGACGCGCAGCTTGTGGATCCGCAGCTCCTGCCACGCCTCGATGAGCGATCCCAGGAGAGCGCCCGTCATCGGAGCTCACCGCCTTCCAGCGTGAAGCGCCGGTTCGCACGGGAGGCGATGGCGGCATCGTGGGTGATGGTGATGAGCGCGGCGGAGGACTCCGCCGCGGTCTCCGCGAGCAGGTCCATGACGACGCCGCCGGTCTCCACGTCGAGCGCACCGGTGGGCTCATCGGCCAGCAGCAGCCGAGGCCGGCGCACCAGTGCGCGGGCGATCGCCACGCGCTGCTGCTCACCGCCGGACAGCCGCGCCGGCAGCTGCGCCGCGCGGTGGGCCAGACCCAGCCGCTCGAGCACCTCGAGGGCGCGGCGCTTGCGGGTGCGGACCTCGGCGGCGGTGCCGTAGAGCAGCGGATGGGCCACGTTCTCCAGGGCCGTGCGGCCCGGCAGCAGGTTGAACTGCTGGAACACGAATCCGATCTGCCTCCCCCGCACCTGGGCGGCGCGGCGGGCGGAGAACGTGGCGGCGGGCACGCCGTCGAGCTCCACGGTGCCGGCGGTGGGCCGGTCGAGCAGCCCCAGGATATTCAGCAGGGTGGACTTGCCGGTGCCGGAGCGGCCCACGATCCCCACGTGGTCGCCCTCCTCGACCGTGAGATCGACGCTCCGGAGGATCTGCAGGGCACCGCCGTCCGGCAGCGTCACGGTGCGCGCCACACCCTCGAGGCGAAGGAGCGGAGCACTCACCACATCATCTCCTCTTCCCCGAAGCCCATGTCGTCCTCCGGCTCGGTGCCCGGCACGTACTCGAGGATCATCTCGCCCTCCTCCAGGCCCTCGCGCACCTCGGCCTGCACACCGTCGCTGAGGCCCATCGTCACCTCGCGCTCCTGCGGCTCCCCGTTCTCGTCGAGCGTCCAGACGACGGCGTCCTCACCCAGGCCGCGGACAGCGGTCACGGGCACCACCAGCACGTCCTCGACGGTGCCGGAGTCCACGCTCAGCGTCATGTCCAGGCCGTTGTAGACCTTCACCTTCTCCGGCACGGCGCACCGCAGCTGCGTGCTGCCGCCGGATTCAGGCTCCGTCATCTCTCCCGTGTAGGGATCGACCTCACCCTGGTCCCCGCCTCCACCCGCAGGCGGTGCCCCGGCCTCCACGAGCCTCAGCCCGGTGCAGTCGAACGGCGCCGGGCCGCCGGTGATCGTGATCTCCGCTTCCTCCGGGATCGTCTCCAGGCGGTAGAGGTCCACCGGCGGGATGTCCGCCACCGCGCTGTAGTCGCGCTTGGAGAGGGTGAGGGCCTCGTCGCCCTTGGCGACCTCATCGCCCACCTCGAGGGAGAAGGAGTCCACGGTGCCGTCCGCCGGTGCCACGACGGTGTGGTAGCTGGGCCGCGCCCGAGGTGCCGGTGCCGCGTCCGCCGCCTCCTCGCCGCCCTCGGCCCCGCCCGCATTGGACTCTCCTGCGGAATCCTCGGCCGGCGGCTCCTCTCCCTCCACCTGGATCTGGAACAGCTGGGCACCCTGGAGGACCTCCTGGCCCGGGGCGGCCCAGATGTGGTTGACGGTTCCGGAGTGAGTGGCCTTCACCGGCACGGGATCCACGACGGTGATGGTCCCGGAGGCCGTGAGCCGGGACTCGATGGTGCCCCTCTCCACCATCGTCTCCGTTCCCAGGAGCTCCCCGGTGGGGAACTCCTCGGAGGCGCCCGCGTCCGCATTCGGCCGGAAGGCGAGCCAGGCCAGGGAGACGGCGATGACGACGAGGACGAGGAGGTATGCGATGGGCAGGATCACGCGTCGGAATATCTGCACAGGCGGGTCCTTTTCAGTGAGCTCTCGTGTTCAGCGGATTCTCACATCCGATGCATTTCCGCACAGGCCGGAGGTCCGAACTGCCCATACAGTAGACCGAAGCGCGGACGCGTTTTCCCTGCTCATGCCCTGGGACCGCAAAAGTCATGAGAGCGTTATCGGATTCCCACTCAATTCCGAGGCTTCCCATTCACTGCGCCGGAAGATACTCCGCAGGGGTGACGACTTCAGGAGCCGACGCAGCTAAAGTGCCGCATGCCGCCGCCCTCCCGACGGCCGGCGGAGCAGCCCCAGCACCACCCCGCACGCCACCAGCAGGGCACCTGCCCACTGGAGCGGGGCGAGCCGCTCGCCGGCCACCGCGATCCCCAGCAGCGCACCGGTCAGCGGATTGAGCAGACCCACGACGCCCACCGCCCCCGCAGGCAGCCGCCGCAGTCCGGTGAACCACGCGGTGTACGCCACCGCCGTGGCGATGAGTCCGGCATAGGCGAAGGCGGCGACCTCGGATCCCTCCAGCGGCCTCGGCATCCCTTCCACCAGCAGCGCGACAGGCACGAGGAGGAGGCCCGCGGCAGTCAGCTGCCAGGCGGTGAAGACGAAGGGCGAGACCGGCGGCTGCCAGCGCTTGGTGAGCACGAAGCCCAGCGAGGAGGACGCCATCGCGAGGAGGGAGGCGGCCACGCCCCACGGATCGAGTCCGCCCGCGGCTCCATTCACCAGCAGTGCCACACCCGCCAGCCCCAGCACGGCTCCGGTCCAGCGCAGCGGTGAGGCCTTCTCCCCCAGCAGCAGGCGGGCGAACGCCATCGTGGCGAGCGCGGAGCAGGCCATGAGGGTCGCGGCGACCCCGGAGGGGAGCCTGCTGCCGGCCACGTAGACGAGGACGAAGAATCCGCCGATCGACAGCGTCGAGATCACCAGCGTCCTCCACCACCAGCTCCCACGGGGCAGCCGCCGCGCTAACAGCAGCAGGAGGAGACCGGCCGGCAGGGCACGGAGCGCGGATCCGGAGAGCGGCATGCCCGCCGGCAGCCACTGGCGCGTGACGAAGTAGGTGGAACCCCAGGCGACCGGGGCGAGGGCGGTGAAGAGCAGCATCCTCGAGTATTTCGCTTCCATGGAAGCAACTATAGCTTCCCGGGAAGCGATTAGGATGTGAGCATGCCCTCCTCGCACAGCAGCCCAGAGACGCACCCCGCGGCCGAGGACCACGTCGACAGGGTCCAGGCGGAGTGGCGGCGCGAGCGGCCGGAGGTCGACCTCGGGCCGCAGTCGGTGATCGCCCGCCTGCACCGCGTCGCGAACACGCTCACAGCACGCCTGGTCGAGGTCTACCGGCAGCACGGGCTGAGCGAAGGGGAGTTCGACGTGCTCTGCGCCCTGCGGCGCGCCGGGGAGCCCTATGCGCGGCAGCCCGCGGAGCTCGCGCGCACCACCGTCGTCACCACCGGCGGGCTCACCAAGCGCCTCGACGCCCTCGAACGCAGAGGCCTGGTGGTGCGCGAGCACTCGGGCGGCGACGGGCGCACGAAGATCGCACGGCTCACCCCCGCCGGGCGGCAGCTCATCGACACGGCCTTCACGGCGCACATGGACAACGAGGCCGCGCTCGTGAACGCGCTGGGCGAGGGCGAACGCGCGGAGATGGAACGTCTCCTCCGCACCTGGCAGACAGCACTGGATGCGGAGAGCGCGCAGCACTGAGAGGATCGAGGGCCAGAATCAGAGAGGACCAGCACCGATGACCACATGGACCACCCGACCGGAGACGCCGGACGACATCGCCGTCGTGCACGCGGTCAACGCCGCCGCCTTTCCCACGGAGGAGGAGGCGAATCTCGTCGACGCGCTGCGCGCGGACCCGGAGGCGTGGATCGAGGGGCTCTCGACCGTCACAGTCGACGAGTCCGGCACCGTGGTGGGGCACGCCCTCCTCACCCGCTGCACGGTGGGCGGGGAGCCGGCGCTGGCGCTCGCACCGTGCGCCGTGCTGCCGGACCACCAGCGGACGGGCGCCGGAGGGGCGGCGATCCGTGCAGGGCTGGAAGCCGCCTCGAAGCAGGGCGAGAACCTCGTCGTGGTCCTGGGCCATGCGGAGTACTACCCGCGCTTCGGCTTCGTTCCGGCCTCGGGCCTGGGCGTGACTGCGCCCTTCGAGGTGCCGGACGAGGCCTTCATGGCCCTGCTCCTGCACCCGGAGCGGGAAGCGCCCCGCGGGGCCATCGCCTACCCCGCCGCCTTCGGCGTGTGAGGGGCAGGAGGAGCCGGGCGGCAGTGCCCGGTGGAGCGGCCGGCAACCGCGCCTGCATGCAGATGTGAGCGCGCAGGCCCTCGGACATGTATGCTGGACTCACCTGCGAACCCGGCAACGGGTTCCCTGCGTCGTAAGGACGCCTCGTCACAGAGACCGTGTCGTTTCCCGGTCCATGTTTCCGAAGCCATTTCCTCTCGGCGATCGAGAGCGCCGCCCGGCGTTCCCGCCCCCTGCCGGGAAACGGCTCCTGTCACCACAGGGTGATGCGCGCAGCTGTGCTCCGGCACGTTGAAAGGCTCTCCCATAGCTCCCTCATCGAACGCGACGGCCACGTCAGCGAAGACCACCACCGCCTCCACCACCTTCGCCCAGCTGGGCGTGCCGCAGGCGCTCGTCGAGTCCCTGCGCGCAGAAGGCAAGACCGAGGCCTTCCCCATCCAGCAGGACACCCTGCCGGACACCCTCACCGGTCGCGATGTGCTGGGCCGCGGCAAGACCGGCTCCGGCAAGACGCTGGCCTTCTCCATCCCCATGGCGGCACGGCTGGCGGCCTCGCAGTCCGGCCCGCGGCAGCCTCGGCGCCCCCGCGGCCTGGTCCTGGCGCCCACCCGCGAACTCGCGACCCAGATCGCCAACGTCCTCACCCCGCTGGCCGAGGCCTGCGGCATGAAGACGACCACCATCTACGGCGGCGTCAACCAGAAGCGCCAGGAGACCGCCCTCAACGCGGGCGTGGACATCGTGGTGGCATGCCCCGGCCGCCTCGAGGACCTGCTGCAGCAGGGCGTCCTCACCCTCGAGGACGTGGAGATCACGGTGCTCGACGAGGCCGATCACATGGCCGACCTCGGCTTCCTCCCCGGCGTCACCCGCATCCTGCAGAAGACCCCGAAGGACGGGCAGCGGATGTTCTTCTCCGCGACGCTGGACAACGGCGTGGACAAGCTGGTGCGCAAGTTCCTCCACAACGAGATCCTGCACTCCGTGGACGACCCCACCTCGCACGTCTCCGCGATGACGCACTACGTCTTCGAGGTCTCCAACGACGACAAGAAGGATCTGGTGCACACGCTGGCCTCCGGCACGGGGCGACGCATCCTCTTCACGCGCACCAAGCACCAGGCGAAGCGCTTCGCCAAGCAGCTCACGGCGCAGGGCATCCCGGCGGTGGACCTCCACGGCAACCTCTCGCAGGGTCAGCGCGACCGCAACCTCGCGGCGTTCAGCGGCGGGGACGTCAACGTCCTCGTGGCCACGGACGTCGCTGCGCGCGGTGTGCACGTGGACTCCGTGGAGCTGGTGGTCCACGTGGATCCCCCGGCGGAGCACAAGGCATACCTGCACCGCTCCGGCCGCACCGCCCGCGCCGGCAGCTCCGGCGACGTCGTCACCGTGATGCTGCCGGAACAGCGCAAGGACACCCAGGTGCTCCTCCGCAAGGCCGCCATCAAGGTCACGCCGGTCACGGTCACGGCCGAATCCGCCGCGGTGAAGGAGCTCGTGGGCGAGGTGGCTCCGTACGTGGCACCGCAGCCCAAGGAGCAGCCGCAGCAGCAGTCCGGACAGAAGCAGGGCGGCGGACGCTCATCGCGCCGCGGCGGTCGCGGAGGCCGAGGTGCCGGCCAGGGTGCGCAGGGCGGACAGGGCCAGCAGGGCGGCCAGGGCGGTCGCAGTCGTCAGGGCGGCTCAGGTGGCTCGGGTCGTTCCGGCGGTCAGGGCTCACGCGCTCAGGGCGGTGCGGGCCGCAGCGACAACCGCGCCGGTCGGGGCGGCCAGAGCGGCTCCGGCCGCTCGGGTGCTCAGGGCGGACGAGGCCCCGCGGCACGCAGCAGCCAGGGCGACAACTCGCGTCCCAGCCAGGGCGGACAGGCCACCCGCGGCGAGGCGCGGAACCAGGGAGCCCGCAGCCAGGGCGGCCGCGGCACCAGCGCGGAGAGCCGTCGCCGCCGCAGCGACCGCGCCGCCGGCCGCGGCACCGGCTCGCGCACCGTCTACTCGACCAGCAGCTGAGCTCAGCTCACTTCTGAGCTCAAGCATCGGTTGAGCTCAATCCACAGCTGGATAACGGAACCGAGCACGAGGCCCGGGTTCATCGCTTCCGAGCGATGAACCCGGGCCTCGTTCTGTGCCAGAGGAGCTGCAGATACCCCCGCATACGCGGGGAGGTGGGGGCGCGAGTGCATAACTCAACAACGAGACTCGCTCACCGATCGAAAACCAATCGCGAAAAAATGCTACCGCTATCGGCATAAAAGACCTAGGCTTCACACACTAAACAAAGAAACGTTGGAGGCAACGATGCCGCACCTGCACACCTACCTTGTGTCCCCTCCGCTGCGTGACCTCCTCGTCAAGGACCGCAAACGCGGACATGTGCATGTCATGTCAGCGTTTCCCTGGGTCAACGACGACGCGCCGCGAGCAGCCATGAGCATTCTCTGGCATATCGACGCCCGTCGCCGGTTGCTCACAGTGCAATCCTCCCGGGCGCCGACTGCTCCGGCCCTGCTCGGGGACCGTCAGAGCGTCGAAGACATGAAGGACCCCGCAGCAGGCAATGAGCTCGAACTCCAGGTGTTGATCGCCTGCCAGAAGACCCCGCCGTCACAGGTGCCGGAATCCCTGCGGGCGCAGCTGAAGGAACGCCCCGAAGGCCATACTCCTGGCACCCCCATGCCGCCGGGCAAGGGCCGCGCTTATCGATCGCGACTGGTCGTGGTGCCTGAGAAGGAACGACTCACCTGGTTGGCGCGCACCTTCGAACGCAACGGTCTGCGCGTCGCAGAGGAAGCCCTCGATGTCTCCCCTCTGCTCCACGCGAACCTGGGCCGCCGAGGTCGCGGAATCCCGGCGGTCGAAGTCACCGCACGCGGCACGGTCGTAGATGTTCCTGCGTTCACCCGAGCTCTCCGCACAGGCATCGGCAAGGGCCGCACCTATGGTCTCGGCCTCCTCCGTACCCGGCGTCCCTGACCTATCGGAGCCCGCGTCTCCCCCACCACTCACATCGCGGGCGCCGCCCGCGTCCGCAGCCCCACCATCAGCGCCGGACCGACCGCAGGAGGACACATCATGTCGAAGACACTCAAGGACATCGTCAAGGAGCACGTGGCGGACCCGGCTGTCGCCGGACTCGCCCTGGAGACCGTGCACAGGCCTCTCGGCGGGTCCAGCGCCGCCGTCTCCCCGCCCACGTACAGTCGGCCGGAAGAGGATAGGAGCAAGGCTCCCTACCATGCCGTCTCCGACGGCGCGTTCATCCCTGCACGCGACGAATCGGGTTGGTACAGCGCCATTCGACGCAATGCCGATGGCAGTCCGGTGCTCGGCCCGCGCGTGGTGCTCGACAGCGTTGGAGCGCAGAGCGGGGCATCAGAGACATGCCTCTGGCACAGCCAGGATCGTCTGGGCATCTCCCTCCCCGCGCTCATCGTCGGAGGCGACAGTGCGCCTGAAGATGGCGCCGGACTGGATGCGCAAGTCGCGGCGGCTCTCGGAGTGGAGGTGTCCACTTGGGAGGCTGCGCATCGCCACAACGATGCCTGGGTGAAGTTCGCCGAGACCATGGACGGCACACCGGTGTGGCAGGACGAGAGCAGCGGATCGGTCAAGGAGCTCATCACGACGACGAGCGCCCGCACCGGTGAGCAGCTGTACCGGTACTTCCCGAACGCGGCCGTCTACGGTTTCTGGCTGTCATCGGGCTCAGCGGCCCGCCACAAGATGCCTCGTGCGTACTCTTCGGAGATCGTCGGCTATGGCGCCCGGGCCGTGAAGACAGGTGCGACCAAACTCGACCCTGTCGGTGGTGCGTCAGAGAAGTCGAATGTGGGGTTCCGCAATAACGAACTCACCACCGGCCCCAAGGGCAAGAAGCCTTCTGCAGCGGGCTTCGGACAGGTGCCGCGCACTGTGTATGTGACGCAGTACGCATGCGAGCTGATCCTGCAGCAGGCAAGCATCTCGCTCAGCGTCCTCCGCTCGATCGGCTTCGCTGACCCCGCCGTGAAACAGAGCGCCCTGACGACCCTGACACTTCTCGCTCTCACCGGCCATGCCCTCGCTGGAGAGGACGGGTTCCTGCGGACGGGCTGCGCGCTGGTCCCCGTCGAACAGCGTTTCGGCTGGGTCTCGCGCGGCAGCGCCACGCCGGAGGCGCTCGAGATCGAGTCGACAGATGCGGTCATCGAGGCTCTGCGGGAGTCGGTCGAGGAGACTGCCGGCCTCGGCCTCGCATTGGCTGAGCCGATCCGTCTGCGCTACTCCGCCGCCGAACGCCAACTGATCACTGAACGTGTGGAAATCGAGCGTGCCAAGGCCTTCGACGGGGGAGAATGATGGCAATCGCTGTCACCGTTCGTCTGCTGAGGCCGGCCTTCCACGGGCTGGACAGTCAGGGGCAGGCGCAGTGGCCGCCCGCCCCTGTGCGCTTACTGGGCGCCCTGAAAGCAGGCGCCCATGCACTCGGAGATTCGCAGACAGCGAAGCGCGCGCACACAGCATTGGCGCGCATCGCAGGATCGCCGCCACCTGTGATCCACACTCCGGAAGCGAAGGACCTGCGGATCCCGGGAACCTATACCGACAGGACTTGGCTGCCTGAGAAGCTCACTTCCGCTCACGGGAGCAAGCCAGAGCAGTACCTCGGACTCGAAGCCTTCGGTCTGGACTCCAAGAACCGCGACCTCAAACCGCAAGGCGCGATGGCGCTCGCTGGGCACGTGATCGATGTGCACGTCGACGTCGACCTTTCGTCGGACGAGATCGAGGCACTCGACGCGGCTGCGGCACTCGTTCCGTACTTCGGGCGGTCCCAGGACCACGCGATGCTCCAGGTCCGGCCTGTTGAGCGAGGCTCGACGCCGTCATCGAGCTGCGTCAGCTGGTATCCGCGCGAGGATGCCGCGGGCCAGACGCGCGGTTGGCAACCGAACACCATCGAGTGGATGGACGAGAACTACACGCGCGTCTTCGGAGAGGATCCAGCGCTGCGTGTACTTCCACCCCTGGCCGCGGTCGCCTACACCCGTTCGCTGACGTACCACCGTGTCCGAGTGCGTAAGGGGTCGATGACCGTCATCCCTCTCGAGACGTCCATCGAGCAGCACCGGGTGCAGAAGCTGTTCCTGGAGATGTCCCGACTGATGCCGTCCGGCTGGCATGTCTTCCCACTCACAGTGAGTGGGCACGCGGCTGCCGACGGCAGGCTCGTCGGAGTCGGTCTGCTCGGACCGGAGGGCCACGACTGGGCGCAATCGCCCGCACAGCTCGTGCTTGAAGCAGTTGCGAACGCCAATCTTCCTTCAGGCAGGTCGGTGCGGCTCTCGGGAGCTCACGAGCCGAGCACATGGGAGAACCCGTCTCGCCGGTGGATCTCGACGACGCCGCTGCGAGGATTCCCCGATGCGCGGGTCCTCTCGCATGTCCTCGCCGAGGAGATCGCTGCCCGGTATGGCTCGGCTTCGGTGGTGCTGGACGCCCAGGCGTCACCGGTACGAGCACAAGACCACCGTTGGTCCAGTGAAGGACTCACGGACGGCTTCGGCCAGTGGTGGGTGACCATCGAGACCGCGGACGAGATCGAAGGGCCGCTCATGCTCGGCGCGTCGACCGACCGCGGCTTCGGGATGTTTCGGCCCATCGACTCCGCTGCGAGGAGCCAGTCATGACCACGAGTACGCCATTTCCGACTTTCACGGAGTTTCTGACAGCGATCCACGGCTTCGCCCCACACGCCTGGCAGGTGGATCTGGAGCGCAATCTGCGAGAGACCGGTCAATGGCCGTGGCACGTCGCGGTGCCGACGGGGCTGGGCAAGACAGCGACCATCGACATCGCCGTCTATGATCTGGCCCGGCAGTGCCATGTGGGAGGCACCCGGACAGCACCCCAGCGCATCTTCCACGTTGTGGACCGGCAGCGGATCATCAACTCGACCGCTGCTCACGCCACCCTTCTCGCTGATCGGGTCAACGGTGCAACGTCCGGTCCGCTGAAAGTCGTCCGAGACGCTCTCGCGCAGCTGCGCAGCGCGGGCGATGATCTTGTCGTCGCGGTAAGCGGCATCCACGGCGAACATCCCGATGACCAGGCGTGGATGCGAGCGACAGGGTGTTCGATCATCTCACTCACTGCGCATCAGTATGTCTCGCGACTGCTGCTGCGCGGTTACGGCGTCAGCCCCGGAACTCGTTCGATCCCGGCTGGACTGTGCGGCATCGATTCCCTCGTCCTGTTCGATGAACCGCACCTGTCGGTGCAGAGCGTCCACACGATTCATCGGGTGCAGCAGCTGCAGGCACGAGCGTCCGAGGATCTCGGCCTCCCGCCCCTGCACATGGTGCTGCTCGGGGCGACAGTACCGCCCGCACTCACCTCGCTCGATCACAGCGAGCGTGGAACGCTCATCCTGGACCGCGAATCGGAGACAGGACCGGCAGCAGCCGAGCGTCTTGCAGCGAGAAGAACCGGCTTCTTGCAGTGGGTGAAACCGACAGACGGCGAAGTCAGGAAGGCACTGGTCACTGCGGCGAAGGAGGCGTGGGGAAGGAACGCGCAGCGGGTCGTCGTCTTCGCCAACACGGTGGAGACCGCTCAGGAGGTGTATCGCGACCTCGCCAGCCAACGGAAGACAGAGCCTTCGTCGGTCGTGCTGCTGACCTCGCACTCCCGCCCCATCGACAGGGCCGAGTTGGAAGGGAAACTCGTCGAGGGCCCGCGCACCGTGGTCGCCACACAGACCCTCGAGGTGGGCGTCGACCTCACCTTCGACGAACTTGTCACGGAAATTCCGTCGTGGGCGTCGCTGACGCAGCGGCTCGGCCGCCTCAACCGGGACGGCACGTCGAACGACCACGGACGGGCGACCGTCGTCGCCGGATGGGATGACGAAGCTGACAAACCGATCGCGAGAAAGGGCAGCGCAGCTGTCTACGGCGAGAGCACCGTGGAGTCGGCAACGCTTCTGCTGCGGAGACAGCACGTGCTGACGAAGGGCCGGGGCATCGACATGGGGTTCGACGGCTTGCGCGCGATTGCGGCATCGGACGGGTTCGATGCGATGGCGCTGGAGGGCGAGCCGACGCGGATCGCAACTCTCACCGAGTCACATCTTCCTCTGCTCGCGCAGACCCGGCCGGTTCCTGACCCGGACATCCCGGTCGATGCGCTGATCAGCGGCCCCGATGCCGAGCAGGCGCATGAGGTCGCCGTCGCGTGGCGCGACGAGCTCTCAGTGTTCGACGTCCCGAAAGCCCCGCGCGTGGATCCCAGCGAATACGTCAGTGTTCGTCGGCACCGTTTGGACGCGTTTCTCGCGAAGCTCCGATGGAACCCTGCTCGCGGCAGCACAGCTTCAAGCACACTTGAGAGGATTCGCATCTGGAACCCGCAACAGGAATGCTGGATGCCCCCACGTAACCGCGCAGATGTGCGCAGTGCGCCGTCGGTCATCCTGTCCAGCAGCCTCGGCGGCTACTCCCCCGCACTCGGCTGGACCGGGGCACCGGAAGATGTCGGCCGGCTCGATGTCTCGGGCGAGGCGGTGCTGCGTGTGCTGAGAGCCAGCGCAGAAGCAGGCAGGTCGATCTCTGCCGACCTTGTGCTGACTCGATCACTGTGGACGCGGCTCACCGACGACGACAGCCCCAGCGGCATCAAGGGTCTTGAGACCAAAGATCTTGCCGACGAGCTCGCGCTGCTTGGAGCTCACGTTGCCGACGAGGAAGACGATGAGGAACTCGAGCTGCTGGAGCACGCAGCACGGACCTTCGCCGCACGCCTCGCAGCGTGCTGCGGTCTCACCGTGGTGGCGGACCGCCTGCAGGTTCTGCAGAGCAGCCGCCGGGCCGTCGTCGTGAGATTCGCACGGGACGCGAAGACGAAAGACTCAGCTGTACAGACCCTTGACGAGCACCGGCGTCAGGTAGCTGCGTGGTCGGACGCCGATGCCGCCGCTGCGGGGCTATCGCAAGCGCTCGCTGACGTGCTGCTGCTCGCAGGCCTTCATCATGATGACGGGAAGCTGCGCCCGGAGTGGCAGATGTCCGTCGGAGGGAACGAGTTGGCGCCGCTTGCGCGCCCTGGACGCTGGCTCTCCGCCCAGGAACAGGCTGCGCGGCGCAGGGCATGCGGTCTTGAGGACGGGTGGCGGCACGAAGAGGCGTCAGTCTGCCTGCTTGGGCCAGCGCCGGCTCTGCTCATTCACCTCGTCGGTTCGCATCACGGATGGTACCGGCCGATACTGCCGCCGATTCGGCTCGTCAGCCAGGGCGATCGCGAGTATTCGCGTGCGCTCGGCCATTCCGACCGGTTCGCGGAACTCAACCAGAGGTTCGGTATCTGGGGGCTGGCCTACCTGGAAGCCGTTCTACGCCTCGCTGACTGGCGAGCAGCCGCGAACGCGGTGGACTGCACGCCCCGGGCTGTGTCGGTGAAAGATCTTGCGCCTGATCCAGTCGGCATAGGAGCGAGTGACGAGCTTCCGGGCGTGCACCGGCTGGAAGGCCTTCGAACTCATCCGATGACAGGCTGGTATGCGGCGATCGGACTGCTGGTATCAGCCCGGAAGACAGACCCGGAAGCGACGATCC
>NZ_BAAAPZ010000004.1:276088-290044 GCF_039531405.1 Brevibacterium salitolerans
GGGCGTCACTCGAAGATCTTGTGTCCCGGGTTCTCTGCGATCCGCAGTGGGCGCGGGCTCAGGAGCTCGCCGAGTCTCACGGGTTCGGCAAGAAGGGGCTCGGAGTGAAGAACCAGAAGCTGAAGCCGGCGGCGCACCTCCATGGCCTCCTGCTCGACGCCGATGACGCGGGGGTCGACCTGGTCACAGGTACGGCTGGCGACCTCGGTCCCGCCACGGCAGGAGCTGTCACCATGCCGATCACGCCGATCGCAAACAACTCGTCGTATCTCGAGATGGCCTTCAAAACGGTGACGGGGAGAGGGAAACCGTCACGAGAAGCGGTCGAAAACGTGTGTGCCGCGCTCGGCTCGATCACCGAGGGCTTCAGTGATGAGAAGTGCGATGGAGGGATGGATCGCCCGGAAACCACTGATCCCGGAGTCAACGGCCTCGGGAACCCCGTTGTCGGCCAGGTTCGAACGGTGTTCGCACCTCTGGTGATGTACGGGATGAGCCAGCTTGGCAGTGGGCCCGCAGACGGCCTCGGAGTGACTCGCTCAGGGGAGCTGGTGCTGCCGCTGCCCACGACTCCGGTCACATTGAGTGAACTTCGTGCTGCGGTACATATCGGTCATGCAAGGCCGCGATGGGCCTGGGACGTCGATGGCCTCGAATGGATATATGCTGCGAAACTGGTGAAGCCCACTGCCTACGAGAAGCTGTGGCAGGGCCGACCCCGCCAACGCGGCGCAAGTCGTACCTAGAACGGCCTCTTCGCTGATATCGTCGCAGGTCAGCAAGGGTCCTCCCCGCGTACGCGGGGGTGAGCCGTGTGGAGCGAAAGGCGGCAGACCGGATCCGGAGTCCTCCCCGCGTATGCGAGGGTGGACCCGAGGGACGTCGTCTTGCTGTTCTGATGGTTGACCAAGGCCGGCCGCTGCGGCCCACGGCGGAACGGCTCCAGTGCTCACCTACGACAGTGAAGCGGTGGGCCGACAGATATCGGATGGCGCCGCCGCTCACAGACCGCAGCTCCAAGCCGCAGTCCTCACCGAATCGGCTGCCGAAGAAGACGGAACGGAGAATTGTTGCGGCGCGGTTCAGGACGCTCTACACGTCCTGAACGCAGACGCAACTTAGGGAATGAGCGGGCCCGTATCCCACCTCGGGCTCAGTCCGGGGCTGGCGCGGAGCCGCTCCGGAACCAGCTCGAGTTCACTCCGACCGACCTCGGGTTCAGCACGATCCCTCGACAGGCTCCCTGCGCTCTCTCCGAACCCGCTCCCAGCCCTCAGCCCACGCTCGCACGCGGCGCGCCGATGCCCGGGTCGATGCGCGGCACCTCGCCCGCGCCCGGCCGGATGTCGATCTCGAAGATGTCGAGCGGCAGGTAGACGGTCGCGCAGGCGTTGGGGATGTCCACCACGCCGGAGAAGCGGCCCTCGACGGGCGCCGCACCCAGCAGCAGGTACGCCTGCTCCTTCGACCAGCCGAAGGTCGAGAGGTAGTCGATGGCGTGGAGGCACGCGCGCTGATAGGCGAGGTGGGAATCGAGGTAGCGCTGCTCCCCGTCGAGAGTGACCGAGGTGCCGGAGAAGGACAGCCACTGGCTGTGCTGGGGAGCGGTGTTGCCCGGCATGAAGATGGCGTTCTCCGTCACGTTGTACTTCTCCATGCCGCCCTTGATGACGTCGACGTGGAAGTCGATGAAGCCGCCCATCTCGATGCCGCCGCAGAAGGTGATCTCACCGTCGCCCTGGGAGAAGTGGAGGTCGCCCACGGAGAAGTTCGCCCCCTCCACGAACACGGGGTAGAAGACCCGCGTGCCCTTCGTGAGGTTCTTGATGTCCTGGTTGCCGCCGTTCTCCCGCGGGGGCGCGGTGCGGGCGGCCTCCCCCGCCACACGGGAGGCCTCGGCCTCGGGCACGCCTCCCAGGATGGCGCCCTCGGGCTCCGGCGGCAGAGCGAGCGCGGGCACGCGGTGCGGGTCCGTCGCGATGAGCGCAGCCTCACGGCTGTTCCACTTCTTCAGCAGCTCCGGGGAGGGCGCGGTGCCCATGAGGCCGGGATGGATCATGCCGGTGAATTCGACTCCGGGCACGTGGCGGGAGGTCGCGCGGTCCCCGCTGAAATCCCACACGGCCTTGTAGGCGTCCGGGAACTGGTCCGTGAGGAAGCTGCCGCCGTTGCGCTTGGCGAAGATGCCGGTGTAGCCCCAGCCCTGGCCGGCCAGGGGCCCGGAGTCCTCCTGCGGGATGGGACCCACGTCGAGGATGTCCACGACGAGGAGGTCACCGGGCTGCGTGCCCTCGATGCGGAAGGGCCCCGAGAGGGTGTGGACCGTGTGCAGGGGCGCGGTGGCGATGTCCTCGGCCGAGTCGTCGTTCCTGATGTAGCCGTCGAACCATTCGCGGCAGTCCACGCGGAAGGTGTCGCCGGGCTTCACCGTGACGGCCGGCGGGATCTCGGGGTGCCAGCGGTTGTGGCCGAGGATCTTCTGCTCGGTGAAGGGGGCGGAGGAATCGAGGGGAAACACGTTCTGGGGCATCTTCTCTCCTCACATGAGAGGCGGCCCCTCTGCGCGGGACCGCCGGGGTCCGCGTCAGGGACGCGGAAGCTTCGCGTGGCGCGGATCCCGCGTGACCTTCGCGGCCGCGCGGTTCCCAGCGCCGGGAACCCTGCTGACGACGCCGGGAGTCTGAGCCGTGGACTCCGTGCGGGCGATGAGCTTCGCCTCGGCGGATCCGAGCCTGCCCAGCCGCGGAGCGCTGAGGATGCGGCGGGACTCCATCCCGCATTCCGGGCACGGGAGACTGCTGTCCGATCGGCTCATGGGCAGCGTGTGGTCGTGACGGTGTGCGTTCTCGCAGCGGAACTCATAGATCGGCAATGCAGTCCTCCCGTCGTCGTACGCACCTGCGCCGCCTGTGCTCTGCGGCACACCGGCCTCGCCCTCAGCATAGACCGCCGTGCATGCGTCGCGGCCTCGGAAGTTCCGCGGAACCGGGCCGGCCCTCATGAGGCCCGGCCTACCGCGGGTACCGAAGACCCGCCCGACATCGAACCGGCGGCCGCGGTGCTCACATCGGCGACCGCGGTGCTCGCACCCAGCCGGCTGCCGGGCGCGCCTGGGAGGATCGGGGCAACGCACCCGCGCTGGCCTCGGCACGCGCGTGCCTCACCGGCCGGCGCACGAACAGGAGAGTGCACGAACAGGAGAGCTCATGCGGGAGCGGATCGAGCGGGCGGCAACCGTGAGTGCGATGCCGCCCACGGCGACCGCGTGCAGCTCACGGCGACCGCGTGCAGCTCACCGGGAAGGACAGAGATGCGGGGAGATGTCCAGTACGAGCCGGTGTCCGTGAGCGCGGCCTCGGCCGTCGGGTCTGCGGTGGCGGCCACCACTCAGCTGGGGGTGCACTTCGCCGCCGAGGCCGGGGAGGGGAACGTGGTCGTCTCCCCCGCTTCCATCGCGGTGGCGCTGGCGCTGCTCGCCGAGGGTGCGGACGGACAGACGCAGGCTGCATTCGATGAGGTGCTGGGCGCAGCAGGGCCGGAGAGGACGGCCGCGTTCAGCGCACTGCAGGACGCCGTGCTCGCCTACGACGGAGACCCGTGCCTCGTCCAGGCCGAGGAGCTCCCGGAGCGCCCGCTGCTCCACCTGGCCAATGGCATCACAGCGGACGAGGCGAGGCCGCTGGAGCAGGAGTACCTCCACGCCCTCGCCCGCGCCTATGGCGCCGGCGTGCGCACGGCTGATTTCGCAGGCGGGAAGGGCAAACCCGTCCTGGACGCCTGGGTGGACGCGCACACAGGCGGGCTGATCGAAGAATCGGCGATCGACCCGGACGCCGATACCGCATTCGTGCTGCAGAACGCGGTGCTCATGGCCGCGCGATGGCGGAGCCCGTTCGCCGAGGCCGGCACGTGCGAGCGCCCCTTCACCACGGCCTCGGACGCAGTGCGCGCACCTGCGACCATGCACCAGACGCTCACGGCCGGATATGTGGAGGACGGCGGGATGCAGGCTGTCCGCCTGCCCTACACGGAGGCCTTCGCGATGGACGTGGTGCTTCCGGCAGAAGACGCATCGCCTGGAGACCTGAGCGCGGAGGAGTGGACGCGGATCAGCGAAGCGCTCGGTTCCGGCAACGCCGACACCGAGGTGGCCCTGGCACTGCCCAAGCTGAGCTTCCGTTCCTCCACCGCATTGGACGAGGCATTCAGGACGATAGGCCTGGGACCGATGTACTCCCCCCGGCAGCCTGGACGGCATCACGCCCGGGGTCTTCGTCTCGCAGTCCGAGCACCGGGCTGTGCTGCGGGTGGACGAGGAGGGCACCGTCGCCGCGGCCGTCACGGAGATCATGGCCGCCCTGTCCGCAGTTCTGCTGCCGCCGGTCGAGATGACGGTGAACCGGCCGTTCGCCCTGCGGATCGTGGACGTGGAGACCGGCTGGCCGCTGTTCCACGCGGTCGTCAACGACCCGGAGGGGTGAGGGCCTGCGGCGAACACCTCAGAGAAGCAGGTGACGACCGTTAGGGTTGTGCGGTGTGAATCATCCGTCAGACTCCGTGCCTGTGCCTCCTCAGCGGCGAGGACCGCACGGCCCCCCTCTCCAGGGGCAGGGGCAGCCTCCCCTGCCGGGCCAGGCGCAGTACCCATATGCCCAGCCTCCGCAGGCGCAGTGCCCGCCTCCCGGAATGCCCGGCCCCAAGCCGGACACCGGGGTCAAGTACTGGCTGCTGTACCTCATCCTGTGGGCGCCCGTCCCCCTGCTCAACTGGGTGGCTCTGGTCATCGTCGAGTTCTCGCTCCGCGAATCGGCCAGACGCACCGGAGGGCCCGCCGAGGCCAACAGCAGGAACGCACTCAACTGGGTTCTCACCTGGGGTCTCGTCAATGTCCTCGCCGCCGCACTGCACTTCGGCCTGCTGTTCGCGCTGACCGGTGACGGGGGTTCGATCGGTTCGGAGGATCCGCTGTTCTGGGTGCCCGTCACCACCGCGAGCCTGCTGGGTCTGGCCGTCATCGGCGGCGGTATCACCACGCTGGTCTTCATGATCGTGGGTGCAGTGAAGGCTGCGAACGGACGCGTCTTCCACCCGCGCATCGCGATCCCGTTCATATAGGCGGAGCAGAGTTCACCTCGGCGACGTCGAGGTGCTCCCCGGATCGGAAGAGGGACGGGACGTTCGACGTCACAGGAACTGCCGCAACTGCTCCGCCGTCTCGGTACCGCGAGACGGGCGGAAATCCACTGTGCATATCTCACCGCGCCTCATCGCAGATTTCTGCGCCGGCAGTCGTCTACCAAGCCTCCTTGTGCTCGACGATCGTCACGTTCTGTGGAGGTCGCAGCCTACTCTGCCTCCCGATCGAGACCACGAAGCACATTCCGCACCTGAGTTCGTCGACCAGGACCCGGGCCGTCGACAGGTGAGTTCGGCTGGGTGGAGAGCACTTTCAGCGCGATCTCGCGCGCCTTCTTCCCGACGACGGCCTCATGCTCGGTCAGGGCCGACTTGGAGGCGATTCCAATGGTCCTCACTGCGCGCGGGGACCGGATCGAGAAATACGACAGTTCCGCGAACATGGTGAGCGGAACACTCAGTGCAGGAATGACCGCGATGCCCACACCCGCGGCGGCCAAGCCGGCCGCCGACATCAGGTCATGTATGGGGACGACCTCGCGGGGCACTGCCCTCGCGGCCTCGAACGTCTCCCAGGTCAGTTTCCCCACGCTGCTGTCGGAGGGGAGTCGGAGGAACGTCTCTGCGGCCAGATCGCTCCACTCGAGAGCAGCCCCCTGATTGAAGCGGTGGCTCTTCGACGTCACGCAGACGAGTTCGTCACTGAACAGGGGCTGGAAGTGCTTGACCGCGGCGCCCTCGGAAGCAACGCCAATGCCGATGTCGACCTTTTCGGACGCCACCAGCTCGTTCACGTTTTCGGCCCGGCCGGTGAAGATCTGCAGATCAGTGCCTTCATCCAGGGAGCGCATGTGTGCCGCAACTCCCGGCAGCAGGATCGCCGCGATGGAGGGCAAAGCCGCGATGCGCAGGCTCCTGCGTGCACCAGAGGAGACATCGTGCATCTGGAGCGCCGCGCGGTCGAACGCATCGAGCGATGTGCGGGCGATGGCGACGATGCGGGCGCCGCGTTCAGTGGGTCGGAGCGTCCTCGAAGCCCGGTCGAAGATGACGACACCGAGGTGCCGCTCCGCCTCTCCGATCGCGCGACTCACCGCAGGCTGTGTGAGGTGCAGGTGGCTTGCCGCTGCGGTGAAGCTGCTCAGATCCGCGACCGCGACCAGGGCACGCATCTGCTGAATAGTGATTGCCATGATTTGAATTTATCATCTCATGAGATTTTATGACTGGACGTTATTGTGCGCCACTTATAGCGTCCTTCAGTAGGCCAATGAAGCCCTGGAGGAAGAATGCTCACCATCATCGGGTTCCTGCTCGTGATAGGGATCGTCGTACTGCTCATCTCGCGCAAGGTCTCGCCTCTCGTAGCGTTCAGTGCCCTCACTCGCGGCCGGTCTTCTCGCGGGCTTCACTCCGGGCGAGCTGGGTGAATTCATGACCGAGGGCATCACCACGGTGTTTCCGACCGCGAGCCTGTTCATCTTCGCCATCCTCTACTTCGGGGTGATGAGAGACCGGGGACTGTTCGACCCGATCGTGCGGAGCCTGGTCGGCCTGATACGAGAGAAGCCGGTGGGGCTGACCCTGGTGACAGTGGCCATCGCCCTGATCACGCACCTGGACGGTGTCGGCGCCACGACCTTCCTGCTGACGATCCCGGCCCTGCTTCCGGTCTACGACCGAATGAAGATGCGGCGCGTCGTTCTCCTGCTGCTGACGGGCATCACCGCCGGAATCGTCAACATGGTGCCGTGGGGCGGTCCGACATTGCGGGCTGCCGCGGCCATCGATGCGGACGTCAGCGAACTGTATCTCCCCCTGGTGCCGGTTCAGATCTTCGGAATCCTGCTCATCGCCATCTGCGCAGTGGTGCTCGGAAAATTGGAGCAGCGCCGGATCGACGCGGGCCGCAACGACGAGCTCGTCCGGACGTCCGCCGGACTGCCGGGCCGCGCCGAGGCCGACACGGCTACAGGGCCCCGGCCGGGCGAACCGACTCCCCGGAATGCGAACTCGGCAGAGGACCTTCAGTTTACGAGCACACAGGCAGACGGAGGCACTCTGGCGCTGCGCCCACGCGACTGGCGGTACTGGATGAACGCTGCTCTGACGATCGCCCTGCTGGTCGGGCTGTTCACCTCGCTCATGCCCTTGCATCTGCTCTTCGTGATCGGATTCGGCATCGCACTGCTGATCAACTTCACGTCAACTGAAGCCCAGGAGGGCGCTCTCCATCGGCACGCCAAGGAGGCACTGAGCATGGGCGGCATCCTCATAGTCGTCGGCGTGTTCCTCGGCGTGCTCACCGGCACCGGAATGCTGGATTCTATGGGGGATGCGCTGGTCGCACTGACGCCCACCGGGGCGGCCGGCTGGATCCACATCATCTTCGCCATCGTCGCGGTCCCACTGGGAATGGTGTTCGGCCCGGACGCGATGTTCTTCGGATTGGTGCCGCTCATCTCTGAAGTGGCAGGCAGCGCCGGTGTTCCGGCCATGGATGTGGCCAGGGCCGTCCTCATCGGCGACAATCCAGGGTTCTCGATCAGTCCGGTCGTGCCCTCGGTCTACCTGGCGGTCGGCCTCGCCGGCGTGAAACTGGGCGACCACATCAGATTCACCTTCTTCTGGGCCGTGGGCATCTCGCTGGCCCTCCTGGCCTTCGGCATCGCAATCGGCGCGGTCGGCTTCTGAGCACGAGAAAGCCGAGCACCTACGAGAGAGCCGAGTACTAGAGAGAGGAACGCAGCATGGAGACAGGGGCGACGCAGGCGGGAAGCACTCCCCCGCACGAAGCGACCGGTGCGCTCGCCGGAGTCCGTATCGTCGAGTTCGCACAGGTCATCGCGGGACCGATCGCCGGCACCCTCATGGCCGATATGGGAGCGGAGGTCGTGCACGTCGAAGCTCCGCACACCGGCGACACAGCACGGACGATGGGACCTGCCAAGAACGGACACCACTTGTGGTGGAAAGTGCTCGGCCGCAACAAGAGGTCGGTGACGCTGAATCTGCGCGAGGAGTCCTCCCGCCCGGTGGTGGAGAAGCTGATCGCCTGGGCGGATGTCGTGATCGTGACATTCCGGTCCGAGACACTGAGGAAGTTCGGCCTCGACTGGGAGTCCGTCTCGGCGCTGAATCCTTCCGCGATCATGCTCCAGATATCCGGCTACGGAGCCAACACGTCGAAGAGCAACGCTCCCGGCTTCGGGAAGATGGGCGAGGCGCGGAGCGGTGTCGTCCACCTGACCGGATTCGACGGAGGGCCGCCCGTGCACACGGGCTTCTCGCACGGAGATACGACCACGGGGCTGATGGGTGCGTTCGCGGTCTCCGCAGCACTGGTCCGCCGTGGAACGGACCCTCAACGCCGCGGCGAATGGATCGATCTCGCGCTGCACGAGACGTTGTACCGCCTCGTCGAGTGGCAGGTCATCCTGTATGACCAGCTCGGCATCGTGCCGCAGCGTTCCGGCAATGCGCTGGCCGTGGCACCTGCGGCGGTCATCAACACCTACCTGAGCCTCGATGAGGTGTGGATCACCGTCACCTCCGCGACCACTCGCTCGGTCGTCAACGTGGTCCGGCTCCTCGGACTGCCCGTGGAGGAGTACGACACCGTGGAGAAGCAGATGCAGGGGCGGGCGGAGATCGACGGTGCCCTGGCGGAATGGATAGCGCGCACCGATGCGGAGACCGCCCTGACTGCGCTCGAGAACGCGGGGGTGGTCGCCTCGCGCGTGTTGAATGTCGAAGACATCTTCTCTGACGAGGTGTATCGCGAACGCGGGAACATCGTGACGGTCGCTGATCAGGATCTGGGACCGGTCCGCATGCCGTCCGTCGTCCCGACGATGTCCAACAGTCCAGGACAGGTCTGGCGCACCGGTCCTCGGCTCGGTGAGGACAACGATCTCGTGTACGGCTCATGGCTGGGGATCTCGGACGATGAGAGAGCGCGGTATGAGGACGACGGAGTCATCTGACCGGTCCGCCGGCGGAACGCGAAGGAGCAACGACATGCGAACGCAGCCCCTACGATCCATGCTGTTCGTCCCGGGCGGCCGGCTTTCCCTGATCGACAAAGCGCGGCGAAGCGGCGCAGATGCGGTCATCATCGATCTGGAGGATGCCGTCCCAGCCAGTTCGAAGGCCTCCGCCCGGGAGGAAGTGGCGGAATTCCTCAGAAGCGTGGGCGATGACGACTACCCGTTCTTCGTGCGAGTGAACGATCTGTCCTCCGCCGAGGCGGGCAGGGACATCGCCGCCATCGTCGGTCCGGGCTTGACGGGCGTCGTGGTCCCCAAGGTGTCCACCGGCGAGGACATCCGCTTCGTCGAGCGCCTCCTCCGCTGGACGGAGGCGGACGCGGGGGCGACGAAGCGAACCCTCATCACACCGGTCCTCGAGACCGCTCAGGCGATCAGGAATGCGTACGAGCTGTGCGCGGCCAGCGAACGGGTCGCCTATGTGGGAGGCCTCGGGGTCAAAGGCGGTGACGTCGAACGCGAGCTGGGGTACCGATGGACGCCCGCCGGGGCCGAGACCTTCACCCTCAGGAGCAATGTGCTGGTCGATGTCCGGGCCGCAGGAGTGCGATCGCCCGTCTGCGGACTGTGGACGGACATCGATGACCTGGAGGGACTGGAGCGCTTCGCGGAGGAGAACCGTCAGCTCGGATATGAGGGCATGATCGCCATCCATCCCTCGCACATCGCGACGATCAACCGCGTCTTCACGCCCACGGCGGAAGAACTGGATCATGACCGCCGGCTCATCGCTGCGATGGATCAGGCTGCGGGAGGGGGCACCGGCGCGGTCGTCTTCGAGGGGCGGATGATCGACGAGGCGATGGCGGAGACGTCCCGGCTCAGACTGCGCAGATTCGCATCAGACGTATGAGCAGGGGACACCTGCCGGATGGCTGGTCACAGTCCGAAGGGCTTCACCTCGATCCCCAGACGGCCAGAAGCGAGCGCCCGCTGACCCTTGTCCTAGCGGGTGCCGGGGTCGCACCGCAGGTCCTGGCACCCGCTCTGCGCGGAACAGGGTTCGAACGGACCCGAGCCGTCTTTGTGGACTACCTGGCCGGAGAGGGCCCCTTCGACGTGGTCGGAATGGCGGACGCGCTCGCCGCACAGCTCGCCCCGCGCCGGGCGGGGTCGTTCCTCGTGGGTCACTCGCTGGGCGGAGCGGTGGCACTTCTCGTCGCCGCTCACCTGGAAAGCTCACTCTCAGGCCTCGTCGTCAGTGACACAGGCCTGAATGCCGCGGGCCACAAGGATCCGGGACTGCCGGAGCGGTTGCGCAACGACTGGACGGCCGAACACCGCGTCTCGTTCAAGCAGTCGTGGACGGCACGGCCTCCGGATCCGGGAATCGACTCCGCGCTGACGACCTATCTGGAAGCCGTCGACCCTCATCCGCTGGCGACCAGCGTCGAGTCCCTCAGGCACGTGTCCTTGGACGAGGAGGCACCCAAGATCACTGCGCCCACCGCGGTGCTTCACGGCGTGCACGACAGGCGGCGTTCGCTCGACGATGCACGCGGCATCACGCAAGCCGTGCCGGCTTCCTCCCTGTTCCTCTTCGACTGCGGCCACACCCCATTGATCGAACGTCCGGAGGAGGTGCGGGCGGTGCTGAACGGTCTCGGATGGCTGCCCTCACCGTTCGCTCCTTCACCTCGGCCCGAATCCCGAGGAACTGATGCCGCACGAGAACCGTGAAGCCGGAGTCGCGGATTCCGCCGGAGCGCCGTCCGGGCGAATAGCATCGGGGAATGGACATCGGACAGCTGCGCAGAAGCGCTCAGGCCGCGCTCGAGGGCGGCGACAGGGACACCGCGCTCTCGCTGATCGAACAGGGCGCCGAGGCCGGGGACACGGGGCTGATGGTCACCCGGGGGCGGCTGGCGGCGCAGGACAAGCAGCTGGAGACAGCGCTGCAGTGGTTTCGCAGGGCCGGGGAGGCGGGTGATCCCAACGGCTGGAAGTGGGGCAGCTATCTGCTCGAACGCAGGTCCCCGTTCACACCGAGGCGAGAGGAGCTGGCCCTCGCATGGTGCGTGCCGCTGGTGGCGGCAGGCGATCCCGATGCCATGCGCAAGCGAGGTCTGATCGAGCTCGCGATCCTGCGTCCACGAGCGGGCGAGGCACTCCTGCGCAGGGCGGCCAGGGCTGGGGACGACAAGGCGATGGCAGATCTGGCCAACCGCGCGCACGAGGACGGCAGGCCGTGGGAGGCACACCGCTGGGCGACGGCCGCGGCAGAGCACGGACATGAGCAGTGCCGCGAATGGCTGGCGGGTGTGTCCGCAGCGGTGCCCGATGCGCTCACGCACTGGACAGAGAAGTTCTGCCGCGCCGAGGCCGGACCGGAAGCCGCAACCGCCTCGGCGCTCATCGCGCTCAGCGCCGAGGCGCGTGAGCGCATGGACGCCGGCCCCGATTCATGGTCGGACCGGCTGGACTGCGCGCTCTTCGCACTCGCGGATCTCCCGGCACAGTCCTGGAGCGACGCGACGGCAGCGGAGTTCCGCCTCGGGCTCAGGACGCGCATGCACCAGATGCTCGGGTCCGGCGGCGACCCGGAGAACGTCGGCGACCCCGCGGACATCGAGATCCTGAGACGTCAGCTCGTCGAGCTCGCCGAGGCGCACGAGGCTCACCGCCGGTGGGACGAGTGTCTGCTGTCCGGGGAGGCGGTGATGGAGCTCTCCGCTGCCGAAGGCCGCGGCGCTCCGGTCAAGGTGCTGCTGCAGGTGTCGAAGGCACGCTTCGTCCTGGGCAGGTTCGCAGAGGCTCTCAGAGCGGCCGATGAAGCCGAAGCCGGTGCCATCGGCACCACCGGAAAGACCGGCGGAGTGCTCGGCCCGCTCCTCCTCGACGAGGCCTATGCCGTGAAGGCACAGGCTCTGTGGGGGTACGGTCGAATGACCGAGGCGAGGGAACTGATTGAGAGGGCTGTGGCTCTCCGTCGCCAGGTCGTCAGGAAGATGGAGCCGTCCGACCACGGGCTCCTGGCACCGATGCTCGAGCTGCAGGCACGCATCCTCGACGATCTCGGTGAAGCTTCGGCGGCGCGGCTCAGCGCAGAGGAGGCGATCGCTGCAGCCGAACGCGGCAATGCGATCCGACCGGTGAGCGAAGTCATCAGCACCGAGGCGGCCCGAGAGATCCTCGTCCGGATGGGTGAAGCGCCGTCGTGAGACCGAAGCGGCGCTGCACACGGACGAGCGGAGCGCATCAGCCCGTACGCAACCTCTACCTCGGCATGTCCACGAAGCGGGACTTGGCGCCCTGGAAGGCGACGGGGATGTCGCCCGTGGGGCCGGCGCGGTGCTTGGCGACGATGATGTCGGCCTCACCAGCGCGCGGGTGCTCCTTGTCGTACATGTCCTCACGGTGGATGAGGAGCACGAGGTCAGCGTCCTGCTCGATGGAGCCGGACTCACGCAGGTCCGAGATCATGGGGCGCTTGTCCGTGCGCTGCTCGGAGGAGCGGTTCAGCTGCGAGAGCGCGATGACCGGCACCTCGAGCTCCTTGGCCAGGAGCTTGAGCGAGCGGGAGAACTCGGAGACCTCCTGCTGGCGCGATTCCACGCGCTTGCCCGAGGACATGAGCTGCAGGTAGTCGATGACCACCATCGAGAGGTTGTGCTGCTGCTTGAGGCGGCGGCACTTGGCGCGGATCTCCGTGAGGGCCATATTGGGCGAGTCGTCGAGGAACAGCGGTGCCTCGTGAATGCGGCCCATCGTGGAGGCCACGGTGGTCCAGTCCGGGGACGAGAGTTCGCCTCGGCGGAGGCTCTGCAGGGGGATGCCGGTCTCCGCGCTGAGCAGGCGCATCGCGAGCTCATCGGCACTCATCTCCAGCGAGAAGAAGACGGTCGCCTTGTTGTGCTGGATCGCCGCCGAACGCACGAAGTCCAGCGCGAGCGTCGATTTGCCCATACCGGGGCGGGCCGCAATGACGATCATCTGGCCGGGGTGGAGGCCGTTGGTGAGGTAGTCGAACTCCTCGAATCCGGTGGGCACGCCGGCGGGGCCCTCAGCCTGATCACTGAGCTTCTCGATGTTGTCCACCACACGGTCCACGACCACGGAGAGCTGCTGGTAATCCTCGGTAGTGCGCCGCTCGGTGACCTGGAAGATCTCCGCCTGCGCGGTGTTGACGATCTCCTCCGCATCGCCTTCCGCGTCGAAGCCCATCTGCACAATGCGGGTGCCCGCCTCCACCAGCTTCCGCAGCAGTGCCGTCTCCGCGACGATCCGCGCATAGAAGCCCGCATTGGCGGCGGTGGGAACGGAGGCGATGAGGGTATGCAGGTAGGCGGCGCCGCCCACACGGGCGAGGTCGCCGGACTTCTGGAGGGCCGCAGAGACCGTCACGGCATCAGCAGGCTCACCCTTGGAGTAGAGGTCGAGGACCGCCGAGTAGACGGTTTCGTGGGCCGGCTTGTAGAAGTCCTCCGGCTTGAGGGTCTCCACCACGTCCGCGATCGCGTCCTTGGACAGCAGCATGCCGCCCAGCACGCTCTGCTCGGCCTCCACGTCCTGCGGAGGCGTCCGCAGACCCGCATCGGACTTCTGCCACTGACCTGACTCGCTCAACCGGTGGTCCCTCCCTTGTGCACACGGGTGTCGTCTTGTCGAGAGGTCTCTCTCGGGGCCAGTCACAGCCTCACACACTCGCTCCCGACGCGGCTCTCAGGGTATCGCGAGAGGCGGACACGAGAGGCACGGGTGCGGGAGAGGGACCGCGGGACCACAGGAGGGCCAGGAGCCGGGCACCGCCACCGAGGCCGGGACCACTGAT
>NZ_BAAAPZ010000004.1:290099-367657 GCF_039531405.1 Brevibacterium salitolerans
GTCTGCGAGGGGCGAACTGTCCTTGTCATCGCTAATCGGCTCTCGCAGGTCCGCTTCGCCGACCGCATCCTGGTGCTGGAGGGCGGCCGAATCGTAGAGCAGGGGGTGCATGCTGAGCTGGTAGAGCTCGAAGGGTCGTATACGCGGCCTTGGGCCGTGAGGCGTGTGGGGCGTGGGGAGGGGTAGATGTTTGGAGCAGTCGAGTCGGAGCGAAGTTCGTCAATGATCGGCCGGAGACTCGACCACTGAGCCCATCCTGTCGTGCGGTCAATAGCCTCGGCAGGTAGACAGCCGAAGCTCGCGTCACTCTGAGCGACTTGACACTCGAGGGCCATTCCCTCCCGATCGTAAAGAGCTGACGAGGCACAGGTGTCATCCTGCGAGCCTCGCCAAGGAATGGAGAGCCCACCCCGATCGACAAGACTCTGTCAGAATATTCGTCCTGACCCGTGACCCCCACCACTAGGACCTAAGGCTCTTCTGGACGATGCGTCAGATAGCGTACTGTCGCGGGACAGGCCACCGGACGGGTCTTACGGGACACCCACTTCGGGATCTTGCCGTTATGCCAGAACAGCGGCGGGCATGACCGGTAAGGGCTGTCCGAACGGGCCGGCGAGATCCCAACCGCAGACAGCCGAAATACGAGACGCCACCGTGTCGATGCTTAGGGCATACTTTGACCATGCACTTTCCTTTGATCCCAGGATACGAAACCCATGACGGACCGACGACCCTGGGGCGCCTCTGGGCGCGCCCAGACGGCTTCTATCCCACAAGTCTTTGGCCAGAAGCGGAGCTTCTGCGTATCTGCCCTGAGCCGACGGGTTGGCTGACCATCGAGGAATATTTCCACCGGACGAACGGCATATATGGAGGTACTCACTGCATCATCATTGATGCCGAGTCTCGAGATCAGGTCTTACAATCGGGCACCGGCTGGTCCGGGCAAAGTGAAATCGGCAGGGTCGAGGTTTGGAATGACGAGACTTTCTCCGACGGTCTAAGCGCAAGCCACGATCTTGAGGGTAGCCTGGCCTTCTTCTCTGCTGTCCGGGAACACCACCGGTTCGTGAACCCTACCTTCGAGATCACACCCACCTTCCTCTGGTACTGGGACGCCTTTCCTAGCAATGGCGGCTGGTCCTATTTCGACTCGGCAGGTCGTAGCGTCGAATTGATCCGGATTGCCATCTCTATGGATGAGTGGAAGGTCGAAGTCTCGGCTTTGGAAATGCGCACGTTCCTGGCCGCATCAGGTCGTGAACTTCTCGTCCAAAAGGACTACACACTCCTCACAACCGACAAGATAGCCCCATTCAGACGAGTCGAAGACAAGCACCGCACGCCCTGGTCCCACTTCGATTGGTTCGCAATGGAGGATGAACGCTCCAGTGAGACAACCGCATTCTCAAACGTGATGGGCAAGTACATCGTGACCGGCACAGTCACCGCACGGGTACGCCGGGTCGACACACGGAAGGAGGATAAGAACTACATCGAGTACATCCACGCGATTGACCCTCGCACGGGCAACATGAGTCTTCACACGTGCAATCCAGACATGCTGGGCGACTATGGGGACAGTTCGCGGATGCATTGGATGACTCCCGTCTACTTCAGTCGCGAAGTGCTCAACCGGTACACGAGCGAGCCTCACCGTTACAAGGTGACGGCGGGTCACATCTGGTGCTTGGACCTCTGGGGTCTCGACATCAGCACTAACACTGCCGGACTGGTTGAGGTCTACCTCGGCGAACTTGGTAGGCTTCCCGAAGGCGAACAAGTGCACTGGCGCGCTTATAACGTCCCTCCCGAGGGAGAAATGGACGAGGGGCGATTCCGCCGAGACTTCTTGAACCAGTCTATTGGGTCGCCCGATCCGGCCGGCGACCTTCGGCGAGCCCGACGCAGGGCGGCCGAGGTGACCACTGCGTTGCTCGGATCGCCAGTCTGGCGTGACCTTGATCCTCAGGCGGCTACCGAGTTCGAGGCGCTCGTTGGTCCCGCCAACAATGATCCAGCAGCACTGACGGCTCCCACAATCACTCTCACCAAATCGCTGGTCGACGGAATCGATCCTGCGCCGTTAAAGAAGTATCTCGGTGGCAACGAACCTGGTGAGAAGTCGATCGCGCTCTTACGTCGTCTGCTTTTGTCCTTGGGTGACACCCAAGACTCTGCAGAGGTCTTCGCTGCCCTCCAGGCGTTCCGGTCCGCGGGCGGGGTCGCTCACCTTGGCGGGTCGAAAGCTAACGCGGCGAGGGTCCGGCTTGGTATCGAGGGAATGTCGCCGTCAGATGCCTTTGCTCACATGACAGTGGCCCTGACCAAGGCGCTAAACCGCGTCGCCGACCTCGTCGAGGAAAATGCGGCTACCTCGGCAGCCGAATCGACCTGACGTCCACGGCTGAGCCTGACGCTCCCCAAAGTTCTGACCCTGTTCGCGAAGGCAAGAACTCAAACGGTTTACGGACAAGCTGCACCGACCTTGGCTCGCGAGCTACGAACTTAGCAAGAAAGTAGTAGGTGTCACATCGCAAGTTGAGGTCCTCATGCGGAGGGGGTCCAAGCTCCCCAGCTTGGGATGTGCTCCAATACGCCGCTGCGCCGATCGTTCGGTTCGGGCAGCTACTTGTGCCAGAGCATCAGCAAGTTTTCACGACCGGAATCTTGAGCGGTCCGCGGCCAACCCAGACACGACGAAAAAAACGATGGGATAGCGAAATGTCGAAAGAGCGCTCCACTCCGCGACCGATCAGGGCGCGTACTGCCCGGCGTGCAGCTGAGCGGGCCAGGCGCAAAGACAGTGCCCGCGCCGAACGTCGCGGTCGCCAAGTCCCCGCGACTGTCGAAGGATTCAAGACTGCGCTGGCCAACAGCGGGTATGACGGATTAGCCGAGGCGTTGATCTCGCGACACAACCAACGCATGGAACGCCTGCAAGTTGCGGGAGAAACCATGCAGCGATGTACCTTCCCGGTTCTGTCAGGCCATCTGCCGATGCAGCTCGTCGCTGAGGAACTTGGCGCCCATCCCGGCCGGATGCCTTTCTACAGCGGTCGTACTTGGCCCGACCATCTAGCGTGGGGGTTGGACAGCGTCGCGGCTTCGGTCCGGCTCATACTTGCCATGCAACCAGTCGGTGCAGCGGTGCTCGCCCGCACTCAACTCGAACGCTGGTCATCGAACCTGCAGTTCAATAGCGGTCTTGATCAAGCCTCGGGCGAGGACACCGCCGCATGGTTGACCCGCCTTTGGGGTTCGCCCGGGGCACCTCTGCCCCCTCGGACTTCTATCGTGGGCAATCTATTCGCCGACCTCAGCGAGGTCATGCATGGCCGTGGACCACTGATGCCACTGGTCTGGCTCGACGTTGCCGACATCACCGATCTTCCGAGTCCCGAACACCTTCGACTCGTAGACACCTTGACTGACACTCTGGTTGTGAGCTTGACGCAACTGCGCAGCTGTCTGACGTCAGCGGCCCAGGCGAAGGACAGGCTCGCACTAGCCAATGTCGCCGCTGCCATCCGACTTATCGCTCCCACCAATGGCTGGGCACGCGATGTCGCGGCGACTGTTGCCCCCCTGATCCCTAGTCATTTCGCCAGTCTGGACGGGCAAGTTGGGGCGCTCGCCACAGGCTACATCGAGACCATTGACTCACTACGCCACGGTCAAGAACCCGAGAACCCATCGGAATTGTGGCCGCTGTTCGCGTTCGGGCACCAGCGGTATCGCGCGCTAATCGCGGCAAGGATGGCATTCGATCACGAGCGCGACATGCTCGGCGAACGCTTCGGCGAGCACGGCATCGAAAAGTTGATGACCAAATCAGTCCTCTCCGGCGAGATGGCCGCAATGCTCGCGGTGTGGCTGCGCCAGCGGAACACTGTGCCACTGGCCGCGGATGCTTTCGCAACATGTGCCTCGGCATTGAGGTCGGCGCACTGGCTATGGCTTGAAGACGACGACCGGGCGATGGGATGCCTGCGGTGCGTGATCGAACAGCTCGCGCGTGCCCGGACCTGGCGGTTGAAGCCAGATCGGGCAGCTAAGATCGAAGCCAGGCAGAACGCCACCCCGCGCGACTGGATCGAGGCCTCGGGCTGGCGTCGCCTCCGTCAGCTGAACTGGGCCCTCGGTGAGTTTGCGCACGGCTCGACCGACGCAGACTGGGTTCGGGCCCGTGAAGCACTAGTTGCCCTGCAATCCGATCCCCAGGACGAACTAGCGCAGTTCACCGGGCGCACCCATGCCCTTACCGCTCTGAGCTTCATGGTGTCGGTGGAGTGTGCGGCGTGGACCGACAAGTTCAGCGCTGATCTCGGCAAGGCTTACCGCGAGGTCATTCGCATCAACAACGACCAGGCAAACCTGGCGGTCGAGGAGTTGTTGAACCAAGCGTGGAACGCGCGAGCCACCCGGCCGCGGACATCAATGGGCCGTGCACACGACGACAATGCGGCGTCGGCTGACGCGTCGTAATCCTCTCTCAATCCAATCAAGCGGAACCCCGTCGCCCAGCAGTGAGCTGAGTCTGCTGAGCGGCATGACGCCGTCTATGCGACAATCCGCTTCCCTGGCCCCCTACCCAGGCAAAGACTGTTCAAACCCTATCGGACTTCGCAGGTACAGTTGCCATCTAGCGAGCCCCGGCAGAGAACAACACATCATCTTCTTTGCTTCATCAGCCTTCAACGTTAGTGAAGACATCCCAAACATGCAGCTGAAGACGAAGGAACCAGTTCCCGCGGACGAGCCCCCGCAGGGGCCGGCCCGCTCTCAGCCCGAGCCAAGCCCCCTCACTCCCACTCAGCCGTCTCCGGGTCCACCCCATGCGCCCGGGCGTTCTCGTCGATCAGCGCCTTGAGCCAGGAGCTCACGCCCTCGCCCTGCTTGTCGTAGTGCTCAGCGAAGCGCGGATCGTCCACATAACTGCGGGCGATGAGCACGTGCTTCGAATGCGTGATGTCGAACCACCGGCCAATAGACGCCCTGTGCGCCTCCGCCAGCCGGTTGCCCTCCTCGGACCCGGGCTGCACACCGGCGCGGTGCGCCTCGCCCAGCTCCGCTTCGAAGGCGTCGACCTCCTCCTTCACGCGCTTCCAGTCCTCAGCGGACATCTGCTCCTTGACCCGCTCGCCCTGCGCCCATTCGGGGGTGTCGGACCACTTCTCCTTGGCCTCTTCCTCCCACTTGGGGTCCCAGTCCGAGCCCAGGATCTCCGCCTGCTGCTCTGCCGTGAGTCGCTTGCCCATGTTCTCTGCCTCCATCATCTGCTCCACTGCGGAGACCATCTCCTGCAGGCGGGCGATGCGGTCGAGCAGCTGCGCATGCTGGCTCTCCAGGTGCGCCGCGACGTCCACCTCCGGATCGTCGAGCACCTGCTGGATCTTCGCCAGCGGCATGCCGAGCTCGCGGTAGAGCAGCACGCGCTGGATCCGGGCCACGTCCTCGGCGGTATAGATCCGGTAGTCGGACCACGTCCGCGTCTGCGGGCTGACCAGCCCGATCTCGTCCCAGTGGTGCAGCGTTCTCACGCTCACCCCCACGAGCTCGGCGGTCCGCCCCACGGTGAGGCCTCCGTCATCTGTGTGCGTGCTCATCCATTCATCATCGCCCACGAGAAGAACTCTCCGGCCTCACGCCGCGTGAGGGTCAAGCCCTGCAGTGCCGCACCTCCGGCACACCCACCTCCGTGCTCAGCGCCTCCGGCACCGCAGCGGAACGTTGCGCAAGATCAACCCGCCGCACCCCGCACTCACCACAGCGCACGTAGAGCACCCAGCCCTGCGAGGTGGCGTGCCGGGACTCCACCTGCCAGCCGTGCTCGTGCGCCCGGGCCACCTCGGGCCCGGGGGAATCCACAGCGCCCGAGGTGGGCTCGAGTGGGGCGGGCACAGGCCAGGTGGGCTCGGGCAGGGCAGCCTCGCGCATATCAGGGGATGCAGCCTCGGGCGCGGCGATAGTCCTAGCAACCACCTCTTCTTCTCGTTTTCTCCTCATGCCACCACAGTGATGTAATGGTCTTATGCATCTCAACCCTTACGGAGAGTATGCCGTCGCCCTCGCCGCCTCCCTGGCGAACGACTGGCCCGAGGACAGAGCCGGGATCGTCCAGCGCACACGCGAAATGGGCATGACGGTGGACTTCCCGGAGGAATCCGGGGACGTCCAGGCGGTCCGCCGCGTCATCGACGAGTGGCTCACCGTCGTGGACGCCCCCGATCCCCAGACCCGCGCCCTCCTCCTCAACGCGCACATGGCCGCCGCCACCGCCTACCCCCGCCTCACCGACCACAACGACGAGGGCTGGCACCTCCACTACCGCGACGACGACGCCCGCTCGCTCCCCCACGTGCTCTCCGCCGTCATCAGCGTAGGCACCGCCCTGCACCTCACCACCCGCGGCATGCACCGCCTCCGTCGATGCGCCGCCGGTCAGGAGGCCGGCGATCCCTGCGAGGCGGTCGTCGTGGACCTCACCCGCAACGGCCGGCAGCGGTACTGCTCCGTGCGCTGCGCCAACCGGGCCGCCGTCCGCCGGCACCGGGCGCGGGCCTCGGGCGCCCTCTGACGCCGAGGCCCGCTGGCCAGGCGGACGCGCACGCCGCGACGGAGCAGACGGGAACGGCGCCCCGGAGCGTTCGCGTCTGCGGATCCGCCCTCACACACCCCTCTGCGCGGGGAATCCGCAGACGGGAACGGTGCTGACTCTGCTTCGCGTCTGCCCAGCGAGCCGCTGCCCACGGAACCGGCCCGGCCACACCTAGCCGAACGACGTCACACGACCTCGCCCGCGTCAGAACCGTGACTGCACAGATCGGCCTGCCCGTTCAGTTTTCCTTGTGGTCCCTGCGCCGCCCGGCCTACCGTCGTCTCACCTGGCTGAATAGCCGTTCAGCCCAGGGCATCCGAGCCCACGACATCGATGAGGTGGACGCAATGGCAGAGCAGCGCTGGACCCGGCCCGAGGCCTCGGCGGCCGAGCGCATCCGCGATGCCGCGATCGACCTCTACGGCCGCCACGGCTTCGACGCGGTCACCCTCAAGGACATCGCCGCTGCGGCGGAGGTCTCACCGTCGCTGGTCATCCACCACTTCACCTCCACGGCCGGGCTGCGCCGCGCCTGCGATCTCCATGTGACGGAGCAGGTGCGCAAGGGCAAGGAGGACACGATGCAGAAGGGCGTCCTCCCGCGCAACTACGTCCTGGACCTCATGCGGACCTCCAAGCCGCTCCTGCTCTACCTCTTCCGCGCCTTCGCCGCCGGCGGGGAGGCCACGGACGCCCTCTTCGACCAACTCGTCGAGGACGCGGTCGAATACACCGACCAGGCCGAACGCATGGGTCTCGTGAGCCCCAGCGCAGATCCCCACCGGCGCGCGGTCCACCTCCTCCTGCAGGGCTTCGGCTCACTGCTGCTGCACCGGCAGTTCCAGCGGCACCTGGGCATCGATCCCCTCGAGGGACCTCTCGAGGACCTCGGCGCCTATCTCGCCGGAGCGATGGAGATCTACACCCGGCCGCTTCTCAACATCCGCGCCTACCACAACCTCATGGACCCGCGCCCCGCAGCCGGCGCTCCCACCCACCCCACGACCCAGCGGACCTCCCACGAGGAGAACCGCCAAGACACGCACTCCCACGAGGAGACCACCCGGAAAGGCAAGGAACCATGACCGGCAACCACCCTGTCATCGCCGTGGAGGGGCTCGTGAAGAGCTTCGGCTCCGTCCGCGCGCTCGACCGCCTCGACCTCAGCATCGCGCCCGGCGAGGTGCACGGCTTCCTGGGCCCCAACGGCGCCGGCAAGTCCACGACGATCCGCGTCCTCCTGGGCCTCCTGCGCCCGGATTCCGGCACCGTCCGCATGTTCCGCCGCGACCCCTGGAAGGACGCGGTGGAGCTGCACCGCCGCCTCGCCTACGTCCCCGGCGACGTCGAGATCTGGCCCAATCTCACCGGCGGCGAGGTCATCGACATGTTCCTCCGCCTGCGCGGCAGCTACAGCGCCCGCCGCCGCAATGAGCTCATCGAGCGCTTCGACCTGGACCCGCGCAAGAAGACGCGCACCTACTCCAAGGGCAACCGGCAGAAGGTCGCACTCATCGCGGCCCTCGCCGCGGACGTGGACCTGCTGCTCCTCGACGAACCCACCGCCGGCCTCGACCCCCTCATGGAGGTCGTCTTCCAGGACGTCATCCGCGAGGCCCGCGCCGACGGGAAGTCCGTGCTGCTCTCCAGCCACATCCTCGCGCAGGTCGAGGCGCTCTCCGACCGCATCTCGATCATCCGTGCAGGCGCCATCGTGGAGTCGGGTTCGCTCGCGCAGCTGCGCCATATGACGCGGACGAGCGTCGAGGTCGAGACCGCCCGGTCCGCGCAGGCGCTCGCACAGGCGCCCGGTGTGCACGACTTCCGCACGGCGGGCGAGCGCACGCTGTTCGAGGTGGACGGCAACCAGGTCGCGGGCCTCATGCGCGAGCTCGCGCCCCTGGGCATCCGCTCACTCGTGGCCCATCCGCCCACCCTGGAGCAGCTGCTCATGCGCCACTACGGGAGCGAGCTCAGCCCCCAGGACCGCGCGGAGCAGGCTGGTCCGGGTCCCGAAGCGCCGGACCAGCTGGGCCAGTCGGACCCGCCGGGCCAGTCGGACCAGTCGGGCCTGACCGCCGAGGCGCCCGCCCAGTCCCGCGCCACCGCTCCCGCCGGGCGGGCCGAATCGCACGCCCCCGGGGCGGCAGCTCCCGCCCCGGCCACCACGTACCGCCGACCGGCAGCACACTGAGAGGAGGAGCCATGCCAGTCACCACGCACGGCACCCCGATGCCGGCTCCCCCGCCCGCCGGAGCAGGCACCTCGGGCGAGCACCCCGCCACCCCCGATCCGGCCTCGGGCGCCACCGCCCGGGTCCGCCGAGGCCATTCCGGCGCCCCCGCCCGTACCCCCGCCCGCGGGCGCCGTCCCCTCGCCGGCCTCGGCACCCTCCTGCGCCTCATGCTGCGCCGTGACCGCATCCGCCTCACGGTGTGGGTGCTGGGCGCCGGGCTCCTGGGCTTCTACTTCGCCCACGCCATCCAGACCATCGCCGAGGACGAGGAGCAGCTGCGCAGCCTCGCCGGCCTGTACGCGGATCCCATCGGACGGATGATGGTGGGGCCCGGCTTCGGCATGGACGCACCCACGCACGCGCGCTTCTACGCCGCCGGCTACGCGCTCTTCCTCTACATCCTCGTGGCCCTCATGAGCATCTTCACGGTGGTGCGCCACACGCGGGCGGAGGAGCAGACCGGCCGCGCCGAGCTCCTCCGCGCCGGTCCCGTGGGCCGGCACGCCACACTCGCCGCCGCACTCCTCCTGGTGACGGCCGCGAACCTCGGCGCGGCCGCACTCATCGCCGCCGGTGCCCTCACCGCCGGCTACGAGACCGAGGGCTCGCTCCTCGTCGCCGCGACCTCGGCCGCGGTGGGTCTCCTCTTCGCCGGGGCGGCGTCGGTGACTGCGCAGCTGAGCGAGTCCTCGCGCCGGGCCTCGGCGATGGCGGGCGGGCTGCTGGGGCTGGCCTACCTCATCCGCATGGGCGGGGATTCCGCCGAGGTGGGCGGCAGCGCACTCTCCTGGGCCTCCCCGCTGGGCTGGTCGCAGCAGACCGCGCCCTATGTGGACGACCTGTGGTGGCCGCTGGCGCTGCTGGGCGGTGGTGCGGTGCTCCTGGCGCTGCTGGGCTTCCTGCTCTCCACCCGGCGCGATGTGGGTGCGAGCCTGCTGCCGGCCCGCCTGGGCAGGGCCGAGGCCCGGCCCGTCCTCGGCACTCCGCTGGGTTTGGCGGCTCGCACGCTGGCCGGCGGTCTGCGGGGCTGGGGCATCGCCCTGGTGCTGGCCGCACTGATGTTCGGCGCCTACGCCCAGTCGATGGTGGACGCGGCGGACTCGCTGCCTGAGGAGATGGCGCAGATCTTCGCCGGCGAGGACCTCATGCGCGGCTACCTGGCCTATATCGCGCTGTTCATGGGCGTGTTCGTGGCCGCGGCCGGGGTGGGCGCACTCCAGCAGATGCGCGGCGAGGAGGTCCGCGGGCGGGCGGAGTACGGCCTGTCCGTACCGGTGAGCCGTACGACGTGGCTGGGTGCGCACCTGACGGTCATCGCAGGCGGGCTCCTCCTCATCCTCGCCCTGGTGGGAGCGGCGATGGGCGTGGGCGCCGGGCTCTCCCTCGAGGTCGACGGCTGGTCGCACTTCCGGGACCTCTTCCTCGCCGGCCTCCTGCAGGCACCGGCGGTGCTGGCTGCTGTGGGGATCGTCGCCGCGCTGCTGGGCTGGCTGCCGCGCCTGGCCGGTGCGGTGGGCTGGGTGCTGGTGGGGTTCGGCGGCGTGATGTCGACCTTCGGCTCACTCCTGGACCTGCCCGAGGCCGCCCAGGACCTCAACCTGTTCGGCCATCTCGCGGAGTACCCGGTCGAGGAGGTCGAGTGGGCGCCGGTGCTCTGGCTGCTGGCGATCGCGGCGCTGGGTATGCTGCTGGGCATACTCGGCTGGCACCGCCGCGAGGTGGGCCGGGTGTGAGGTGGGAGGCGAGACATGGTGAACCTGACGAGGATCGCGCGCCTGCAGCTCCGGAGCGGAGAACCCTGGCCTCGCAGATGGAACTGGCTGCTGAGCCGCCCCGAGGTGACCGGGGTGACCGCCCGGTGGGTCATCTCTGTGGTGCTCACCGTCAACGGGATCATGAACGGGCTCCTGCGACTCACGCCTGTGCTGGGGCCACCGGACGGCGGCCTCGGTCTGGCTCTGAGCCTCGTGGGCGCGCTGCTGCTCCCCCTCGGACTGCTCTACGCCTGGAGCGCAGTGCGACTCCACCGCATCCACGGCACTCTGGCAGCCGGGGCCGCCGCGCGATAGGCACCTCGGTCTCGCGGCCGAACCGCCCACTCACACCCACCCTCCCCACGCCCGCCCGGCAGCACCAACCCGCGCCACCCGCCAAGGCGAACCGCCCGCCCGGCAGCACCCGCTCGCTCCGACTGGTCGAGGCCGGCGCGGCGCAACCGCCTGCCTCTAGTGCGGCATCGAGAGATCCCCGGGCTGCAGGCTCTTGGTGACGCGCTCGATGATGGGTCCGCAGAGCTCGCTCAGATCCTCCGGATAGGTGAGGACGAGGACGGTGCTGCCTCCCGAACCCACATGCCGGCGCTCGTATTACACCTCCCCGTCCGCGCGGTATCCGGAGAGCACGAACCAGTCCTCCCGGGCCGCTTCATAAGTCACACTGGCGCCCTCACCTGCAAGTTCCTCTCGCCGCTGGTCCTGGCACGCGGCGACGGTGCCGTCCCCACCGCAGCCGCTCAGGCCGGTGTTCGTCCCGTAGACCCGCATCTCCGCGGGCCCCTCCGGAGCCTGGAGGGTGAGTCCGTCGCCGTTGTCGGCCTCGCGCTGCGACCAGCCCTCCGGCACCTCGACGGAGAACCCGTAGCGCCCGTTCGCGTACACGGAGTACTCGCCGGTCGTATGGGTGCCCGCAGGCACATCCGCGCCCGAGGCCCCTCCCCCACCACCTGCGCCGTTGCCGCTGCCTGCGCCCTCCTGCTCTCCGGTGCCGGACTGCGCACCGTCACCGGCGCCGCCTCCTCCCCGCCCCTCGCCGGTGCCCGCGTCCTCGGGGCCGGCGGTGCCGTCGCCGGGCGGGCCGGAGGCCTCGGAGTCTGTGCCCTCGGTGTTCTCTCCTTCCGCGCCGGGCGTCGTCTCTGCGACGACCGTGCTGGGCTTGTCGCCGGTGCCGCGCTGCTGGAGGAGGACGAAGCCGCCCACCCCGAGCACCAGCACCAGCGCTGCCGCGAGACTCACCCAGAGCACGGGGCGGCGCGATCCGGTCACGGGGGTGCCGGAGGCGGCCGGGCTCGTGCCGAGCGCATCTGCACCTGACCCCGCGCCGGACGCGAGCGCGGGGGTGCCATATGCACCCGGACCCGCGCCGGCCTCGGCGGCCTCCGCCCTCGCCCCTCGCTGTCCTCCCGGGCCCAGAGCGGGCATGGCCCGAGTCTGCGCTCCCGGGGAGAACACCGGAACCGCCTGCGTGCGCGGTTCCTGCGCGGCAGGCAGCTCCTGTCCGGCAGGCGGCTCCTGCAAGGAAGGAGGGAGCGGACCGCCCGGGTCCTGCGTCTCCGCCTGCTCCCGCGAGTTCCACGGGTCCTGTGCCCCGTACCCGTCATGCCGCCGCGCCTCGTCGGGGTTCATCGCGCTCCTCGGGTCTCCGCCTGCGGACTGGATCCGCGCAAGGATAGACCCGACTGCCGGTGCAGCGCAGGCCCTTCTGCTGCACTCCCCGCACGCAGCAGACGGGACCGCCGCTCCAGACCCTTCCCGTCTGCGGATCGGCCTCCTCACACCCCGCAGAACGGCGAATCAGCAGACGGGAACGAGGAGTCCACCTGTTCCCGTCTGCTCAGGTCCCGTGCGTGCCGTCCACTCACACTCCACCTCGGCGCGCACCTCCCCCGCCGTTCAGGCACCCGCCGCCCAGGCACGCCCTCTCACACAGACGCCACCTCGGCCAGCGTCACCCTCCGGATCGCCGGACGGCTGAGCTGGAGACCGGCGCGGACCACCAGGATGCCCACGGCCACGGAGGCCAGGAGCGTGAGGAAGGTCAGCGGGGACATCACCATCGCCATGCCCGCCAGCGGCAGCACGAGCACGAGCCCCAGACCGGCGGCGAGCAGCGAGACCCAGATGACGGGCATCATCGTCGCGCGCACCGTCATCGCCGCGACCGTCCTCTCCTCCATCCCCGCGGCGTGGAGCTCGCGGAAGGTGGAGGACCGGTCATAGACGTCCGCAGTCTGGTTGAGCGCCGCGGAGACCGCGACGAAGAGGATCGCGATCCCCAGGGTCAGCAGGACTCCGGTGCGCATGTCCCCGCTGAGGTACAGCTGCTCCGCGGGCATGTGCGCATCGTCCGGGACTGCATTCACGATCGCCACGCCCGTGCCCGCGAACACTGCGATGAACGCCGTCATCGCGAGGCCGGACACGCGCCGCCAGTACTGCTTGGGATCGTCCTGCACGGAGCGGGCCGCGATGAGCCGGTCCGGCGTCTTCGCCCGCTGCGCGCCGATGTGCGCGATGAGGCGCACCAGGAGCACGCCCAGGATGTCGATGACGAGGAGGCCCATGATGAGCATGGCCAGCAGGGAGACGACGATCATCGCCATCGTCTGGCCGCCCTTCGTCAGCGAGAGCAGCACGCCCACCACCAGCAGCGCCGCGGCGCCGACAATGATCCGCGCCCACGGGAACTTCCGCTCCAAGGCGCGGGTGCGCACGCCCAGCGGGGAGATCACGAGCTTGCGCAGGCCCATGAGCGCCGAGGCCGCGCTCACCAGCACCAGCCCCAGGCAGGCCAGCGCGATCAGCCACCAGGGCATGACCATCTCCGCGTAGCCCAGCCCGGAGCCCTGGAAGGGGATGGCGCTCACGGGGAAGAGCAGCAGGAAATGTCCGATCACGCCCAGCGCCGTGCCGATGAGCGCACCCACGATGGGCTGCGCCACGGCGAGGACGGTGATGGTGGACTGCGAGGCGCCCAGCAGCGAGAGGCTGGAGAGGCGTTCCGTATCGCTGCGGGCGGCGAGGTTGGCCGTCGCCTGGCCCAGGGTCACGGCGGGGACGAGGAGGAGCGCGGTCGCGATGCCGGCGAGGATCTTGTAGAAGCCCAGGACCCCGCTCTCATCAGCGGCGGTGTCCCAGTACATGAACGCCCAGAGACCACCGGCCACCGTGAGGAACAGCATCGAGCAGGCCGCGAAGGCCGCGATCATGAGCAGGCCCTGAGCGGAGAAGAGCGTCTTGGTGCGCAGCACCAGCGGCAGGAGGCGGGATGCGGACCTCATCGCGCACCGCCCTCCTGCTGGGCGTATCCCGCACCCCCGTAGGTGGAGGCCGCGACCGCTGAATCCGCGACGATGCGGCCGTCGGCCAACCGGACGGTGCGGCGGCAGGTCGCGGCGACCTTCTCGTCGTGCGTGACCATGATGAGCGTGCGGCCTCGGCCCACGGTGGTGTCGAGGAGGATGCGCAGAACCTCCGCCGAGGTCGTGGAGTCCAGGGCGCCGGTGGGCTCGTCGGCGAAGATGACCGCAGGCTCCGTGATCTGCGCGCGGGCGATCGCCACTCGCTGCGCCTGCCCGCCGGAGAGCTGGCCGATCCGCTTGTTCGCGTGCTCGGCCAGGCCGAGGCTGCCCAGCCACTCGCGGGCGCGGGCGGTGGCCTGGGCGCGGGGAGCGCCCTTGAGCATCGCGGCGACTGCCACGTTCTCCTCCGCCGTGAGCTCCGGCAGGAGCAGGCCCTGCTGGAAGACGAAGCCGAAGGACTCACGACGCAGGCGGGTGCGCTCCCCGGTGGACATGCCGGTCACCTCGGCGCCGGCCGCCTGCCCTGCCCCCAGGGTCACGGTGCCGGAGTCCGGCAGGATCATGCCCGCCAGGACGTGCAGCAGCGTGGACTTGCCGGAGCCCGAGGGCCCCATGATCGCCAGCGACTCACCCTGCGGGACGACGAGGTCCACGCCGGCGAGCGCATGCGTGGGACCGTAGGCCTTGAGGAGGCCGCGGGCGGAGATCGCCGGTGCGGTGCCGCCGGGAGCTGCCGCCGAGGCTGCGGAGGGTGCGACGTGCCCTGCGGATCCCGGCTGGGCGGGGGCTGCGCCCACCGCGTTCGCAGCAGGCGCGCCGGAGGCCGGAGCGGAGTGGGCTGCCGCATGTGCGGGAGCCGCGTCGGTCGTCGAGCCGGGAGCGGCGGCGTATGCGGGCGCGTGCGCCGGTGCCGGCGGTGGTGTGTGCACGGGCTGGGAGTGGGGGTACGTGTTCATGCCTCCACTCAACCGCGCGGAGGGGTGTGCGGGCATCGGCCCAGGGGATGGTCTTGGAGGCAGACCGGATCATCCCCGGAAAACCACCGGGCCCGAGGCGTCATCCCCGAGGATGATGCGCCGACCCTCGTGCGCGGAGCCGCGCTGCGCCACGGAAGCGCAGAGGCCCTCTTTTCGCTCACGGGCACCGTGCCTCCGCGTCGCCACGCCCTCTCACCCCACCGCTGCGAGGATCCCCGGCACGGACAGCACCGCCACGTAGTAGCCCATGAAGAGCACGCCGGCGTGCACCTTGACGGTGCGGATGAGCGTGCCGCCCACCAGGCCGACCGCGGTGACGACGAGCAGACCCATGAGGCCGCCCTCCCACAGGCTCACGACCACCACGAGGCCCACGAAGGCCGCGATGATCGCCTCGTGGCTCACCTTCGTCACCACGAAGCGCGCGGCCGCATGGGCGTAGCGCATCGCGAAGGGGTAGGCGATGACGGTGGCGCACACCGCCGCGAGCAGGCCGTAGACCAGGAACTGCGGGGTGGACATGAAGGTGGAGATGTTGTTGATGATGCCCGCGTCTGGGTTCGTCTCGAACACGGGGGGCGCGTTGAACAGCGGGGCGGCGGGGCCGGCGGCCACGGGGCTCAGCGGCAGACCGAACGCGATGAGCGGAATGAGGGTCTCCGCGATGTACGTCGACTCCGTGGTGCCGTTCTTCGCCGTGATGACGCTGGTGAGCCGCTGGTAGCCCTGCTTGATGCGCGCGCCCACGATCTCGCCCATGAGCACGGTGACCGCCACGGGGGAGAACACGAACGTCGCGCTGGAGACCACGGAGGTGGCGGCGGTCGCGGTCACCTGGGTCCGGTCGAGCACCTTGAATGGGTTGGGGAAGGTGCGCCCGGCGGCTTTCGCCGAGCCCTTCGCCGCGCCCGAGGCCGCCGCCCCGCCCGCACCCGCGCCGCCGGCCCTGCGACTGCCCCGGACCACGGCCGGCCGCACCTCCGGTGCCAGGAACACCTTGGAGGGCGCGTTCCTGCGCATGCCCGCACGGTTCTGCGGCACCAGCACCGTCACGAGGTCGAAGATCATGGGACCGATCGCGATGCCCAGGAAGTAGCTGATCGACAGCGAGACCTCGAAGGTGCCCGTCCATGCCTGGAGGCCCAGGATGAACACGACGAACGGGACCAGCGCGACGATGCCGCCCAGCTTGGCCTGCGAGGAGTAGGCGATGCCCGCCGCCGCCACGAGGAAGATCCACGGCGCGAATGCCGTGATGAGATCCCCGAACGGGGAGAGGATCCACGCGAACAGCACCGCCGCCGGGATCGCGATGAACGCGGAGATGACGGCACCGGACACGGCCTTGCGCAGCGCCAGGTGCGGCAGTCCCAGCTGGCGCATGCGCGTGGCGTCCTCGAGGATGGGCACCGCCAGCGTGTCGCCGGGGATGCCCAGGAGCATCGTGGGGATCGCGTGCGTCATGTGCTTGGAGATCGCCGCGGCGAGGAAGAACGTGAACACACCGGCCGGCGGCACGCCGATGAGGATGACGACGAGCGTGAGCGGCGCGATCGTGGCCGTCTCGTCCGTACCGGAGACCACGCCGATGAGCGTGAACACCACCGCGCCGATGACGCCCATGAGCACGGCGATGGGCAGATCCATGAGGAGGGCTTCCATCAGCGGCCTCCCTCCTTCCCGGCGGAACCGCCGTCAGCACCCTCACTGTCTGCGGCAGAGCCGGAGACCGCGCCCGAGGCGCCGGTCCCGCTGCCTGCCTGTGCTCCGGCAGAACCGCCGTCAGCACCTGCACCGTCCGCAGCCTCGGCGGCGGCTTCCGCGTCACGGAACTCCTGTGTGAGACCGGCGGCCTCGAGCTCGCTGCGGGAGAGCTCCGAGGCGTCCTCGAGCGTGCCCAGTCCGCGGCCCTCCGCGCCCATCTGCGCGATGGTCTCCGCGATCCTGCCGGACTCGTGCGCGTCGTCGCTGACGATGCGGGAGGGACTGGTCACCCGCGCGGTGATGACACCGGCCACCAGACATCCGCCGATCCCGGTGATGAGCGACCAGACCTCCGCCATGTCCTCGCCGAGGCTCATCGCGTCGAAGAGCGCTCGGCCTCCGTAGAGGCCCACGAGTCCGCAGACCACGCCGGTGAGCACACCCGCCAGCAGGCGCCTGCCCCTGACGGTGTCTCCCCAGACGCTGAGGTACTCGCCCTCCCCCGCGTCCGCTGTCTTCCCAGATGCACGCGACACTGCGCGTCCGCCTTTCCTCGAATCCGTGCCCGCCCCGGTGGGGGCGAGACCTGCCCGCCCCGGTGGGGGCGGGATGTGCCGCCCCGGTGAGGGCGACGTGCGCCGCCGGCGGCGACGCAGGAGCGCGCACCGCCCCGGTGAGGACACGGTGCGCGCGGCCCCGGCCGGGACGCGCCGCGCTGTGCCGCAGAGGTCGGAGGACCCGTGCGGTCGGCGCCGCCCGCCTCAGCCGGAGGCGGTGGTGCGGGTGAGCGCTCGCTTCACAGCGGAAGCGCTCGTACGGCCCAGGGCGCGGTCCACCGCGTCCGAGGCCGCGGCCAGTGCCGGCAGATCGATCCCCGTCTCCCAGCCCAGGCCGTGGAGCATCCACAGGAGGTCCTCGGTGGCGAGGTTCCCCGTGGCGCCCGGTGCGAAGGGGCAGCGCCCCAAGCCGCCGGCGGAGGCATCGAACTCCCTGATGTCCGCCTCCAGCGCCGTCCGCACATTGGCCAACGCCTGACCATAGGTGTCATGCAGGTGCAGCGCCACCTGGTCCGCGCGCACGCCGGCGTCGAAGAGGTCACTGAGGACCGCCTCGATCTGTCCGGCGTGAGCCACACCAATTGTGTCCGAGACGACGACCTGTGCACAGCCAGATTCGAGCAGCTGTGTCGAGGCCCTCACAACCGCGCTGCGGACCACCGGCCCCTCCCAGGGATCGCCGAAGCACATCGAGAGGTAGCCGCGCACGCTCGCGCCCTGTTCCCGGGCGGCGCGGGCGGTCTCACAGGCGAGGTCGACGCTGCCCTGCAGGGTGGTGGACATGTTGGCCCGCGCGAAGGACTCCGTGGCGCTCGCGAAGACGCCCACCGCCCGCACCCCGGTCTCGAGCGCTCGCTGCAGGCCGCGGAGGTTGGGCACGAGGCTCAGCAGTCGCAGATCGCGCCCGTCGCTGCCCTCCGTCGAAGCCGCCTGAGCCGCGAGCGCGCCGGCGACGGCCTCGGCATCCGCCATCTGGGGCACCAGGCGCGGGTGGACGAACGAGGCGACTTCCAGCGAGGTGACACCTGCGGCCAGCAGCGACCGGCAGAAGTCGATCTTGAGCTCCGTGCTGAGCACGCCGGGTTCGGCCTGGAGCCCGTCGCGCGGGCCCACCTCGTGGACGGTGACGCGGGAGGCGGAGACCTCGCCCGAGGCGCCCCACAGCTGCGGGGCGGACGCGGTGCCCGCCCCGGCAGACGCAGGACCAGCAGGACCAGCTGCGGCCTCGGGCACGGCACCAGCGAGCGCCTCCCCCGCAGCCGCAGGCCCAGCGGGTTCGGCACCAGCGGGCCGGGGCCGCGGATCGAGAGGACCGGTGAGCGGGTAGAGCTCGGGCATGGGCTCAGGCCCTTCCGCTGCGGAGCTGGGCGAGGATCTCCTCCGCCCGGTCGCTGCGGATGACGCCGGAGGCCACGAGGGCGGCGGCGACCTGCGAGACCTCCTCCGCACTCGCACCCGCGGCGACGGCCACCGTGCGGGCGTGCAGAGTCATGTGGCCGCGCTGGATCCCCTCCGTGGCGAGCGCGCGGACGGCGGCGACGTTCTGGGCCAGCCCCACCGCCGCGATGACGCGGGCGAGCCGGTCCGCGGAGTCCGGGCCGATGATCTTCACGTTCGCCTGCGCGACGGGGTGCGAGCGGGTGGCTCCGCCCACGAGGCCCACGGGCATGGGCACCTCGAGCGTGACCTGCAGACTGCCGTCCGCGTCCTGCTCGTAGCGGCTGAGCGAGGTGTAGGTCCCCTGCGCGGAGGCGAAGGCATGGCAGCCGGCCTCCACGGCACGGGTGTCGTTGCCGGTGGCGAGGACGACGGCGGTGATGCCGTTCATGATGCCCTTGTTGTGGGTGGCCGCGCGGTAGGGGTCCGCGTCCGCGAAGGCCGCGCCCTCGAGCATCTGTGTGACGACCTCGGGCCCGCCCAGGGAGTCCGGGGTGAAGACCGCGCGGGCGCGGACCAGGCGACGGTCGGCGAGGTTCGTGAGGATGCGCAGGCGCGCGGTGCCGCCGGCGATCTCCCCGATGAGGTCCGAGGTGCGCTCGGCCATGGAGTTCACCGCATTGGCGCCCATCGCGTCGCGGACGTCCACGACGAGGTGGACGACCACGTGGGTGCCGCGCGCCGTGTCCACGATGCGGGGGACGATGTCGAGGCAGCCGCCGCCCAGGCCCGCCAGCACCGGATCCACCTCGTTCGCCGCACCGATGAGCTCCTCGCGGCGCTCCAGCAGACGGGACTTGGCCGCCAGCGGGTCCGGCACGCCCACCACCTGCACCTGGGCCATCATGACGGGCCCGGTGGAGGAGGTGCGGAAACCGCCGGTCTCCCGCGCCCAGCGTGCCGCGTTGCTGGCGGCGGCCACCACGGAGGGCTCCTCCGTCGCCATGGGGACGAAGACGTCCTCACCGTCGACGGTGAAGTTGGTCGCCATGCCCACCGGCACTCCCAGTACGCCGATGACGTTCTCCACGAGGACGTCGGCCGCCTCCACACTGAGGCCGCGGGCGGGTTCCAGTGCCGCGAGGTCTGTCTCGTTCAGACCGGTCCTCTCCCGCAGCCCTTCGCGGCGCTGAGCGGGGGTGAGATCCTTGGTTCCGGACCAGCGTGACGTTGTCATGTGCACCTCTTCGTGAGTCGTGAAGCCTCGTGTGGGAGTCACACTAGGAGGCACCGAGCACACTCGCTACGTGTATGAGACACATCTCCGTGCCGCTTTCATGTGGGTGATCCACACGCACACTCGCTGACCGGTGCGGCAGCTGCTCAGGCGCACTCGCTCTTGCGCACTCGCTCTTGCGCACTCGCTCAGCGCGTCCGCCGCAGCCGCCTGTCCATGCACGCCAGACGCACGGCCGCCTCCACGAGGAAGGCGCGGTCCGGCTGCCGCCATTCCGGGCCCAGCAGCGCGTCGACCCGCTGCAGCCGCTGGGTCACGGTGTTCACGTGGAGGCTCATGGTCTCCGCCGTGCGACGGAGGTTCCGGCCGCTGCGGAAGTAGGCCTCCAGCAGCTCCAGGACACCGCCGGCGGCGGGCACGGGCCCCAGCACGGAGTCCACGAACGATTCCAGGGAGGCCCGGTCGGAGCCGAACAGGCGCGCATAGGGCTGCAGTTCGCTCAGCTCCACGAGTTCGGCCGACCATCCGAGAGCGTCCACGACCCCCAGCAGTGCGGCGCACTGCCGGTGCAGGGAGCGGATCCGCGCACGGGCGGGACCCTGGCCCGGACCGTCTGCGGCGGCAGGTTCCTCCTGTGCCGGCGTGCCCAGAGACGCGCAGACGGCCGAGACCGCGCTCTGCTCACCCAGCAGGCGCACGAGGGTGACGCTCACCCGCTCCGCAGCGGCGTGGGGGGCGAGGACGCACAGCATCCCGCCGTGCATCCCGGCGAGGACCCCGGCACCGCCGCCCGCTTTCGCAGAACCCCGTCCGCCCGAGGTGCTGCTCATCCGCACAGCGCCCGCACCCGCGACTGCTCCCACACCCACGCCTGTGCTCATGCCCGCACCAGCGCCCGCGCCCGCATCGAGGCTCGCAGCGATCCGCTGCAGCGCCGGAGCCGGTCCGCGGAGGAGGAAGAGACGGGCGACCGCGGACAGGGGCAGACCTGCCGCCGCGAGCCGCGCCTCGGCCCCGTCGTCCACCGTGCCCGAACCCGCTTCCGGCAGGCCGGGCGCAGGATCGTTGAGCAGATCGGCCAGCAGCCGGTCGCGCCGCCGGTCCTCCTCGAGGCGCCCGGCCGATTCCAGGAGCCAGGCGAAGCCGCAGATCTGCGCGCCGTGAACCATCGTCTCCTCGTCGAACGGAGGGACCTCCTCCTCGCCGCCGCGCCGCACATACAGCCGGAGGCCTCCCAGCCGGCGGATGTCCATGACGATCACGGCCTCGGCCTCCGCCGACTCCGGCAGGGGCACGCACACGGCCCCGGCGCGTCCTCGGCTCTCACGCGCGTCGTCAGCGCGGGCATCGCCCAGATGCCTCTCGCCACGATGCTCACCAGCATGCCCACCGAGGTGCCCGGCGGAGCGCCCGCCCGACCGTGCCTCGGGCCCCGAGCCGGCCTCTGTCCCGCCGCTGTCGGCGAGCACCGCTCCGGACTCCTCACACAGCACCAGCCGCCGGCCCGTGCGCGCAGCGAGGGAGGCCAGCACCTCATGCACGCCCGCACCGGCCAGCACGGCGGCGAAGAGGCCGTCGACGGCGTCGAGCACGCGGCGCTGCTCACGGAAGTAGCGCTCCCACGCCGTGGCCTGCGCACTCGCCTCGTCGCCGTGACGTGCCAGATCGCCCAGCCGCATGGAGCGCAGCAGCGCGATCGCGGCGTGGTCGGCCAGGGCGGAGAGCACCGCGATCTCCTCGGCCGTGTAGACATGGCGGCGGCGCGTGCCCACGAAGAGCACGCCCAGCACCGTCGAACCGCTCAGCAGCGGCACGCCGAGAATCGAGACGACGCCCTCACGAGCCACTGCGTCATCCATGGCCGCCGAACGCACCAGCCCGGCTTCCTCGAAGTAGTCCACCACTGCCTGCGGACGGCGGCTCTGCGCGATCCGGGAGGCCAGACCGATCCCCGTGGGCACCGGCAGCCGGGCGAAGTCCGGCTGCGTGACGCCGCGACTCGCGCGGACGCGGAGCTCGCGGGTGTCGGGGAAGTACTCGGAGAGGTAGGCGATGTCCGCCTCGACGATGCCGTGGGCGGAGCCCACCAGGCGGCTCAGCGTCTCGTCCGCGGAGGTCGCGTCCGCCAGCGCCCGCGCGCTCTCCGCCACGGCGCGGAGCTCACGGCTGCGGTGGCGCAGCCCGGTGACCTCGTCCTGCGCGTGGCCCAGCTGCTCCGCGAGCCAGCCCAGATCGGCCTCGGCGATGCCGAGGCTGCGGGCCGCCTCCCGGAGGCGCTGGGGGTCCGGTCTCTCCCGGTGCACCGCGGAGGCGAGGAGCGCTGCCGCCGCCGAGGCCGCCTCACCGGGGAGACGCGCCCCACCGACCGCCGCCTCACCGCCTGCCGTCTCGCTGGCCGCCGCCTCACTGGCCGCCCTCTCACCACCCGCCGGCACCTCGCCGGCCGGACCCGCCTCACCGGCAGCCGTCTCGCCGGCCGGCGACGCCTCGCCGGCCGCACCCACCCCGCCGGAAGCACCCGCCTCACCGGCAGCGCCCGCCTCCGCTGCCCGAGGCGCCCCCTCCGCGGCGCCGCCCTCGGCCGCTGCTGTCCCGCTCACGGCAGCAGCAGGGTGAGCGCGTGGATGAGCGTGCCCACCAGTGCGCCGATGACCGTGCCGTTGATCCGGATGTACTGGAGGTCCCGGCCCACGTAGAGCTCGATGCGGTCGGAGGCCTCCTTGGCGTCCCAGCCGGCGATGGTGTCGGAGATGACGGAGGCGATCTCCCCGCCGAACGACTCCACGAGATCCCCGGCGGTCGTGGCGATGCGCGCATCCAGGCCGGCGGCGAACTCCTCGTCCGTCGTCATCCTCTGTGCAGCCTCCGCCAGCAGGCGGCGGACACGGGCCTGCACCTCACCGGTCTCGTCGATCACCGCCGCGCGCAGCAGGCGCTTGAGCGAGGCCCAGACCTCCAGCACGGCGTCGACCACACCCGGCTGGGTGAGCAGCTCGTCCAGCACGTTCTCCGCGCGGTCGGCCAGGGAGGTGGGTGTGCGGAGGTCGTCCGCGATCTGCACGAGCCAGGAGTCCAGAGCCTGCCGGGCACGGTGGTAGCGGTCGTCGCGGACCTCGGCGATCCAGGACAGCACCTCGCGCCGGAGCCGGCTGGAGACCACGTCGCTGAGGAAGCGCGGTGCCCAGTCCGGGGAGCGCTGCTTGACGATCTCGTCGATGACCTGCGGGTTCGACTCCAGCCAGGAGTGCGCCTCCCCCACCACCAGGTCCACCAGCCGGTGATGGGCACCGTCGTCCACGACCTCGCGCAGCAGCATCCCCAGGGCGGGCGCCTTCCGGGTGGCGACGAGCCGCGGCACGATCACGTCGCGGGTGAGGGCCTCGATGTCCTCGTCGGAGACGCGGGCCAGCACGTACTCGAGCCCCTGCCCGGCGCGGCGGACCACACGGGTCTGGTTGCCCTCCTCGGCCAGCCACTCCCCCGCCCGTCTGGTGACCTGGGCGCTGAGGATCTTCTGCGAGACGGTGGCCGACTGCAGGAAGTTCGCGGCGACGAACTCGGACAGGCTCCGCCCCAGCGTGTCCTTCTTGCGCGGGATGATCGCGGTGTGCGGGATGGGCAGGCCGAGGGGGTGCCGGAACAGCGCCGTGACGGCGAACCAGTCCGCGATCGCGCCGATCATCGCCGCTTCGGAGGCCCGTGCCACGAACCCCCAGACGCCGGTGAGGTCCGTGAAGAGGTGGACGAGGAGGAACACGAGGGCGGCGAAGGCCAGCAGCCCCGTGGCGAAGGTGCGCATCTTCCTCAGGGCGCGGGCGCGCGCGGCGTCGTCCGCCTCCGTGCCCGCGCGCGCAGGCACGGGCACACCCTCCGGTGCTCTCTCACTGCCAGATCCGTTCGTCACGCCTCAAAGCTACCGTGCCCGAGGCCGCAGACACCCTCAGCCGCACCGCCCGGCGTGCGACGTGTCCCCGTGAGGATTGTGAGGCCTGTGCGGGCTGTGCGGGCTGCCGCGAGCGAGCTGAGGAGCGAAGCGGCCGCGGCGGGCCCCGCGGGTCCGGCGGGTCCGGCGGGTCCGGCGGGTCCGGCGGGTCCCCCGGCTCCGGAAACGCGAATGCCCCGTCCGGAGCCCTGAGGCTCCGGACGGGGCATTCGATCCGTGAGGACCGGGCGCGATCGCTGAGGATCAGGCCTTGCCGATCACCGTGAACTTGGCGTTCGCGGTGATCTCGTCGTGCACGCGCACGATGGCGGTGTACGCGCCGGCGGCCTTCACGTGGCCGGGGAGGGCCACCTGACGGCGGTCGAACTCGTGACCGGTCGCGGCGGTGATCGCCTCCGCGACGAGGGCCGGGGTGACGGCGCCGAACAGGCGTCCGCCCTTGCCGGCCTTCATCTCGATGCGGGAGGTCGTCCCCTCGATCTTCTCCTTGAGGACGATCGCCTCGTCGCGGTCGGCGATCTGGCGGGCCTGGCGGGCCTTGCGGAGGGACTGGATCTCCTTCTCCGCACCCGGGGTCCACGGACGTGCCCAGCCGCGGGGGATGAGCAGGTTGCGTGCGTAACCGGCCTTGACCTCGACGACGTCACCGGCGGCGCCGAGACGGTCGACTTCCTGATTGAGGATGAGCTTCCTGGTAGCCATTGTTCTCTCCTCCTATCAGCGGTTCGAGCTGGTGTAGGGAAGCAGAGCCATCTCGCGGGCGTTCTTCACGGCCTTCGCGATGATGCGCTGTTCCTGCACGGTGACACCGGTGACGCGACGGGCGCGGATCTTGCCGCGGTCCGAGATGAACTTGCGCAGCGTCGCGGTGTCCTTGTAGGTGATGGTTGCGGCTTCTCCGCGCTTGAGCGGGTTCGCCTTCTTCTTGATGGGCTTCCGGGGATCCGGCTTTGCCATGATGTGCTCCTGTTAAGCGATGAAGGAAGATGCTGAGCGATCAGAACGGGGGCTCGTCGTTGGCCGGGGCTCCCCAGCCGCCGCCCTGCTGCGGGTTCGACGCCGCCCAGGGGTCGTCCTGCGGGGGACGGCCCTGCCCCTGCTGCGGGTTGGCACCCCAGCTTCCGCCCTGCGGAGCGCCTCCCTGCTGTCCACCGAATCCGCCCTGCTGGCCGCCGTAGCCGCCCTGACCGCCGAAGCCGCCGCCCTGCGGGGCGCCGCCGGGCTGGCCGCCGCGGTTGCCGCCGTAGCCGCCACCGCCGCCGCGCTCATTGCGCGTGACGTTCGCGGTGGCGAAGCGGAGGCTGGGGCCCACCTCGTCGGCGTCGAGCTCGAACACCGTGCGCTTCTCGCCCTCCTTCGTGTCGAAGGTGCGAGCACGCAGGCGTCCCTGCACGATGACGCGGGTGCCGCGGGAGACGGACTCCGCGACGTTCTCGGCCATCTCGCGCCAGGCGCTGCAGCGGAGGAAGAGCGTCTCGCCGTCGCGGAACTCGTTCGCCTGGCGATCGAATGTGCGCGGCGTGGAGGCGACGGTGAAGTTCGCAACGGCGGCGCCGTTGGCGGTGAACCTCAGCTCGGGGTCCGCGGTGACGTTCCCCACGACGGTGATGATCGTTTCGCCTGCCATTTCGACTCCTCAGCTCCTTGGATTCTGTGTAGTTCTGATCAGGCGCGTGACGGTCCGGCCGCCGCGCACGCGGTCACTTGGCGTCGGAACGGAGGAACTTGGTGCGCAGGACGGACTCGTTGAGTCCGAGCTGACGACCGAGCTCCTTCACGGTGTCCGGCTTCGCGCCCAGATCGACGACGACGTAGTAGCCCTCGGTCTTCTTCTGGATCTCGTAGGCGAAACGGCGACGGCCCCAGATGTCCACGTTGTCGACGGTTCCGCCCTCAGCGGGCACAACCTTCAGCAGCTTCTCGATATCGGCGCCCAGCGAGCGCTCATCGAGTTCCGGGTCAAGGATGAGCATGAGCTCGTACTTACGCATCTGTCACCCACCTCCTCTGGTCTCAGCGGCCATGGTCTGTCCATGACAGGAGGGTTATGCGTGGCTGCCTGCCACCCGCGGCGCGGGCACAGAGCAACCGCACCAGTGTACATGGCTGAGCGCCGCGGCGGGCTCCACCGGTCTGTGATCTGGATTCCGCGGAACCTCGATTCCACAATTCGACAGAGACCTCGGCTCATCCGCTTCGCCGGAAGAGCTCGTCGAGGGCGAAGGCCGTGACGAGCGCCAGGCTCAGGAAGCGCAGCAGGGTGAAGAGGGACATCCAGGTGTCGGCGAGGCCGGTGGAGGCGTCCACGGCGGCGGCGTCCGCGAGGTGGGAGGCCAGCGCGAATCCCAGCTCCGCGAAGAACCAGACCGCGTGGACCCAGAGGTACGGGACCATGAGCGCGGCGAAGGGCACGAGCCACAGGGAGAGGGAGGTCGACGAGCCCGGTGCCACGATGACGGAGAAGCCCAGCATCGCCGTGAGGGTGAGGGCGGTCCGCCGCATGTGCGCGCGTTCGTCCGCGGCTTCCATGGCACGCAGCGCCGTCCTGTCCGGCAGGTTCGAGGACGGCTGGTCCTCCGGATCGCCGGCTGCCGCGGACCGGGCGCCCTCCCCGCGGAACGCGCCCGAGGCCGCCTCCTCCCGCGGCCCGGAGGCGGCCTCGGGCGCGGTGAGTGCGGTGTGCACGGGCCGGTGCATGGAGCGGGAGATCGCCAGGGAGGCGAGCGCCACCAGCCCGAGGCCCCACACCACCAGCAGACCCGTGGTGAGGGTGGTCGCGTCGCTCCAGTCCTGGGCGAGCGCGATCGAGGCGAGGGAACCGCGGTCGATCGCGTCCGCGAACCAGAGTGAGAGACGGCCGGGCAGCCGGCCGTCGGCCAGGAGGATGAGTCCGGTGAGCAGCGCGAAGCCGGCGAGGACGAGTGCGGCCTGCCCGCGGTCACGGGAGGTGCCGAGCAGCACGGCCAGGAGCACGACGAGACCCAGCGGTCCGGCCGCGGCGGCGAGCGCCAGGAGCGCTCCGGCTCCGACGAGGGAACCGGTGGAGCGGCTTCCCAGCAGGAGCACGCACGCCCACACCGCGGCTGCGACCCCCACGGGCTCCAGCGACTGCCCGATGCTGAAGACGATGACCGGGGACAGGAAGCCCACGGCGGCCCAGGAGGCCCCGTGGCCTGGGAGGCCCAGCCGGCGGACGAGGACGAGCATGCCCGCGCCCATCGCCGCGAACGCAGCGGAGTTGAGCACCAGCAGGATCGCCATGCCCTCCGCCGGGGCCGCACCCAGGGCGCCGGAGACGGCGACGGTGAACCAGTAGGTGAGCAGGGAGAAGCCGGGCAGGCCGGAGGAGATGGCACCCGGCGCCTGCGGTGCGGCCTCGCCGAGGAGGGAGAGCGCAACAGGAGACGAGCACATGCGGAAGGAGGCGCGGGGCAGTTCGTATCCGCCGGACATGCACGGTGCCTGCAGGAGGAGGCCCACCAGGACGCTCAGGCCGAGGACGCCCAGGAGCGCCCACGAAGCGGAGGCCAGGCTGCGGGCGTCCGGCCGGGCGAAGCGCTGAGCGCCGACCGTCCCCAGCAGGGGGGCCGCGAGGCGGGCGGGGGCCGAGCGGTTCAGTACGCGCACCGAACCGGGTGGGTCCGAGGGAGCGGAGGCGGTTCGCTCCGTCTCCGTCTGCAGCCCGCCCGGCCCCTGCGGCGAAGCGGATCCCTGGGGTGAGGTCGTCATGCAGTCAGCGTAGAGGAAGGGACGGACGCAGCCGCGCTCCCACACGGGCAGGAGCACAGCGGGGCAGGCGTACGCGGGGCGGATGCGTGCAGGGCGAATGCATGAGACGCACACTGCCCGGGCACACAGCACAGCACGCAGAAGCGGCGGGATCGATCACAGTGATCGGTCCCGCCGCTTCAGTGCTGACCGCTGGGACTCAGCGGCTCACCTCGGGTGACTCAGAGGCCGGGAACGCTCTGGCCCCCGGTGCCTCCGCTGCCGGAGCCTCTGTCTCCGTTGCCGTCCGGCTTCGGGTTCTCCGGCTTCGGCTTCTCGGGCTTTTCCGGCTCCTCTGGGGGCTTCGGCTCGGGTGGGTCCACCTTGGGCGGGTTCGTCGCCGGCGGGTCGATGCCGCCCTCGTTGTCGTCGCCGTCGCCCTCGTCACCGTCGTTCCCCTCACCCTCGTCCGGCGGCGGGGAGTTCTCGCCGTCGTCGGAGTCGTCGTTCTCATCGGGTTGCTGCGGCCGCTGAGGCTGCTGCGGCTGGGGCTTGGGAGGCGGCGGAGCCTGGTTGGGCACACCGGAGTCGTTGCTGGGCTTCTCCACCTCCGGCAGCGGACCCCGTTCCGGGAAGTCCTCCACGGGCATGTCCTCCATCGCCTCGATCATGTAGTTCGTCCACGCCTGGGTGGGGAACGAACCACCGGTGATCGAGGCCCGCCCGCCGTAGATGCCGATGTCCATCGGGCGTCCGTCCTGGTCGGCACCGAAGATCGAGACCGCGGTGACGAGGTTGGGCGTGTAGCCGGCGAACCACGCGGACTGCGACTGCTGCGAGGTGCCGGTCTTGCCGGCGGCAGGGCGGCCCAGGTTGTTGGCATAGCTGGCAGAGCCGCCCGTCACCACATTGCGCAGCGCGTAGGAGGTCTCCGCCATGACGTTCTCGTCGAACTTCCGCTCGCCCTTCGTGTCAGGTTCGTACACCACCTGCTCATCAGGGTTCGTCACCTTCTCCACGGAGTGGGAGGTGTGGCGGATGCCGTTGGACGCGAAGGTCCCGAAGGCGTTCGCCATCTCCTCCGTCGTGGGGCTGGCCGTGCCCAGCACATTGGAGGCGTTGCTCTCCAGACCGTAGCCGGGGATCGGGTGGTCCTCCGGGTTCTCCGGCAGACCGGCGCGCGTGGCCACGTCCACGGTCTTCTCCGGCCCCACCTCGATGTTGAGCTGGGCATAGGCGGAGTTGATCGAGGACTGTGTGGCCTTGAGCAGGGAGACCGGACCATAGGACGCACCGCCGAAGTTGCGCGGCGACCAGGGGGCACCGCCCTCCGGCCGGAAGGTCGTCCCGCTCTGCCCCGTGAAGTAGTCCGTGAGACGGTAGCCGTTCTCCAGGCCCGCCACCAGAGTGAAGGCCTTGAAGGTCGAACCCGCCTGCGAACGCTCCTGCGTGGCGGAGTTCAGCGCCCGCTCCAGGTAGTCCTCGCCGCCGTACATCGCGACGATGCCGCCGGTCTTGGGATCGATCGAGGTGAGCCCCACGTGCTGGTTCTCGTTGCGCTCCGGCAGCTGGTCCACCGCATTCACCGCAGCGTCCATCTTCTTCTTGTCGAAGGTCGTGACGATGTCGAAGCCGCCGCGGGTGATCTCCTCCTCCGTGAGGCCGCCGGGCCCCTTGAGCTCGTCGAGCACATGGCTGAGGAGATAGCCGTTCTGTCCCTTGAACTGGTTGTTGGCCTTGGCTTCCTTCACGTCCGGGAACTCAGCGGCGTCCGCCTCCTCCTGGGAGATGTAGCCCAGCTTCACCATGCTGTTCAGGACGTAGTCGAACCGGTCCGAGTACTCCTCGGGATTCTCCGCGGGGTCAGCGGCACCGGGCCGCTGGATCATCGCGGCGAGGAATGCGCTCTCCTCGAGGTCGAGCTCGCTGGCCGGCTTGTCGAAGTAGTTCTGGCTGGCCACCTCGATGCCGTAGCTCTGCCGCCCCAGGAAGATCGTGTTGAGGTAGTTGGCGAGGACCTCGTCCTTGGTCTGCTCCTGGTCGATCTTCAGCGCGATGAACATCTCCTTGACCTTGCGGTCCAGGGAGTGCTCGTTGGTGAGGTAGAAGTTCTTCACGTACTGCTGCGTGATCGTCGAACCGCCGCCGGCGTAGTCGTCCGTGATCACACCCCACACGGCACGCGACAGACCCTTGAGCGAGATGCCCCGGTTCTCGTAGAAGGACTGGTCCTCCGCCGCCACGGCCGCATGCTGCATGTACTCGGAGATGCCGTCGATCTCCACGCTGCGCCGGTCCTCGACCTTGAAGGAGCCCAGCTCCGTCTTCCCGTCGTTGTAGTAGACAGTCGAGGTCTGCCCCGCGGCCTCCGCATTGGGCTCCGGCACATCCGTGACGGCATAGCCGATCCCGAACGCGCCCAGCCCCAGCGCCACGAACAGCAGCACCGCCACGGCCCAGTGGCGGAAGCCGGGCACCCAGCGCCGCCAGCCGCTCCTCCCCTTGCGGGGATAGTCGGCCGCACGCGCCACACTGCCGAAGAACCCGGTCCCTGCCGCCTTTCCGGCAGAGGCCTTGCCGGCGGCAGACTTGCCGCCGGCTGCCTTCCCGGATGAGCTCTTGCCGCTGTGATGGCGACCGGCCGATCCTGAGTGCCTGGGTGTGGTGGGTGGGGTCACGGAGTCCTCCGCATCGGGCGTGTATCGGAACGAGAACCGTCCCTTGCTTCGCGCTCCTGCGACGAGCGCCGCATCCCATGTTCGCACGGGCGGCGCGACCTCCGGGGCCCCGCAGGAGACCGGCCTATTCTCGCACCGCAGTTTGTGAGCGCTCTGAGCCCCGCCTCACCGAATACCGGTGAGGCGGGTGTCCCGGACGCGCACTCCGTATGACCGCCCGCAGCTCAGCCCTTCAGCGAGGGGAAGTCCGTATCCGCCCACTCCCGGGCCTCGGCGACGGGGGTGGTGCCGCCCACCGCGGCCCTGCTCTCCGGCATCGGCTCTCCCTCGTGCAGCTCGCGCTCACGCGCACGCAGCTCCACCCGCCGGATCTTGCCGGAGATGGTCTTGGGCAGATCCGTGAACTCGATCCGGCGGATCCGCTTGTACGGCGCGAGGTTCTCGCGGCAGAAGCGGAGGATGTCCTCGGCTGTCTCCGCAGAGGGCGCGAACCCGCCGCGCAGCACCACATAGGCCTTGGGCACGGCCAGCCTGACAGGGTCCGGGGAGGGGACGACGGCGGCCTCGGCCACGGCCTCGTGCTCGATCAGCACGCTCTCCAGCTCGAACGGCGAGAGCCGGTAGTCACTGGCCTTGAACACGTCATCGGCACGGCCCACGTACGTGAAGACGCCGTCCTCGTCCCGCGTCGCGACGTCGCCGGTGTGATACACGCCGTCGGCGAAGGCCTCGGCCGTGCGCTCCTCATCCCCCCAGTACCCCAGGGTCAGCCCCACCGGGCGCGGATCGATCCGCAGGCAGATCTCGCCCTCCGTGGTCTCCTCACCGGTCGCGGGGTCGATGAGCACGGGCTCGTAGCCGGGCATCGCCACGCCCATGGCCCCCGCTTTGCCCCTGAGTCCCGGCGGGTTGCCGATCTGCAGCGTGGTCTCCGTCTGGCCGAAGCCGTCGCGGATCGTCACGCCCCACTCCCGCTCCACGATCGCGATGACCTCCGGGTTGAGCGGCTCGCCGGCGCCCAGAGTCTTGGCCGGCGGGTTCTGCAGGTGCCGCAGATCCGCCTGGATGAGCATGCGCCACACGGTGGGCGGCGCGCAGAAGCTCGTCACCCCCACCCGGTCCATCGTGTCCATGAGCGCGAGCGCATCGAACCGCGCATAGTTGTAGAGGAAGACGCAGGCACCCGCGATCCACGGCGTGAAGATGTTGGACCAGGCGTGCTTGGCCCAGCCGGGCGAGGCGATGTTGAGGTGGATGTCGCCGGGCTCCAGACCCATCCAGTACATCGTCGACATGTGGCCCACGGGGTAGGAGACGTGTGTGTGGGCGACCATCTTCGCCTTCGAGGTGGTGCCCGAGGTGAAGTAGAGGAGCAGCAGATCGTCCGCCTTGGTGGTCCCCTCGGGGACGAAGGACTCGGACTGCCCGTCCGCGGCGGCGTAGTCCACCACGGCCACCTCCGCGCCCGAGGCCGTCCGGGCTGTGCCGGGCGCCTCCGGGGACCCTGCGCCGGCCTCGGCCGCTTCCGGACCCACGATGATCCGGGCGACCGGATGCTGCACGGAGTCGAACTTCGCGGCGTCCGCAGCCGCCGCGACGACCACGTCGGCCTCACCGCGGACTGCCCGGTCCTCGAGATCCGCGGGCCCCAGCTGAGTGGTGGTGGGCAGCAGGACGGCTCCCAGCTTGATGCCCGCGAGCATGGTCTCCCACAGCTCCACCTGGTTGCCCAGCATGACCATGACGCGGCTGCCGCGGGTCACGCCGGCGGCGCGGAGCAGATTCGCGACCTGGTTGGAACGGCACCGGAGCTCGTCGTAGGACCACTTGCCCTCACGGCCGTCGGACTCCACGATCCACAGGGCCGGTGACTCATTCCCCTCGGCGAGCGGGTCGAACCAGTCCAAGCCGAAGTTGAACTCCTCGAACCGCGGCCAGCTGAAGGCGGCGCGGGCCTGCTCCACATCGAGGCGATGTTCAAGCAGCACATCGCGTGCAGCACGGAACTGCTCAGTCACGGACTCTGTAGGGGCCATTCTGTTCTCCTTCGAATTCGCGGCCGATCCGCCGCGCCCAGCACGCCGAATCCGCACACAAACCTATCAGCAGGAGGTTTCCGCGCAGTTACACGGCGGTGTGAAGGCCCTCAATCCTGCTTGTCGAACCATTCGCGGAGCCTGCGGGCGGCCTCCTCCTCACCGAGCACGCCCTCCTCCATCCGGAGCTCCAGCAGGTACTTGTAGGCCTTCCCCACCAGAGGTCCCGGGGTGAGTCCCAGCAGCTCCATGATCTGCTCGCCATTCAGCTCCGGACGGATGGAGTCCAGCCGCTCCCTGTCCGCGAGCTCCGCGATGCGGCGTTCCAGGTCCTCGTAGTTCCGCGCCAGGCGCTTGGCCTTGCGCTGGTTGCGCGTCGTGACGTCCGCACGCGTGAGGACGTGCAGGCGGCTGAGCAGCTCACCGGCGTCCGTGACGTACCGGCGCACGGCGGAGTCCGTCCACCCGGCGTCGCCGTAGCCGTAGAACCGCAGGTGCAGCTCCACCAGCCGCGCGACCTTCCTGGTGGTGTCCTTGTCGAAGGTGAGCGCCTTCATCCGCTTCGCCGTCATCTTCGCGCCCACCACGTCGTGGTGGTAGAAGGTCACAGCACCCCCGGGCTCGAACCGCCGGGTGCGCGGCTTGCCCACATCGTGCATGAGAGCTGCGAAGCGGACCACGAAGTCCGGGGAGGTGAGCGGGAATGCCGGGGCGGCCGGGGCCTCGGCGGCGGGCTCTGCCGGTGTGCGCTGTGCCTGTGCCGGGGCTGTCTGTGCCGAGGCTGCCTGAGTAGGGGCTGTCTGTGCGGGCACTGCGTGAGTTGGCTCTGTTCGCACACCCTCCGCCTGCGCCTCGGCCTCACGGCGGGCATAGACCGCCTCGAGTTCCACGGCCTGGTCCAGCACGGTCAGTGAGTGCTCGTAGACGTCCTTGTGGCGGTGGTGCTCGTCCTGCTGATCCCGGAGAGCGGCGAACTCCGGCAGCACCACGTCCGCGATCCCGCTGTCCACGAGCAGCTCCACGCCCGCCCGCGGACGGACGCCGCAGATGAGCTTGGTGAGCTCCTCCTTCACCCGCTCCGCGGAGATGATCTCGATGCGCCCGGCCATCGCCGTCATCGCCTCGCGCACCTCGGGCGCCACGTCGAAGCCCAGCTGGGAGGCGAAGCGGGCCGCACGCATCATGCGCAGGGGATCGTCGGAGAACGACGCCTCCGGGGTGCCGGGCGTGCGGATGACGCGGGATTCGATGTCGCGCAGACCGTGGTGCGGATCGACGAACACACGCCCGGGCAGGCGCACGGCCATCGCGCCGATGGTGAAGTCCCGGCGGACGAGGTCCTCATCGAGGGAGTCCCCGAACGCGACGACGGGCTTGCGGGACTCCGGATCGTACTGCTCGGCCCGGTAGGTGGTGATCTCGATGAGGTAGCCGCGCTTGCGCAGGCCGATGGTGCCGAACTGCTTCCCGATCTCCCAGTGCGCATCCGCCCAGGGCCTGATGAGGGCGAGGATGTCGTCCGGACGGGCATCGGTGGTGAAGTCGAGGTCCGGCATGTCCCGGCCCAGCAGGGCGTCGCGGACGGATCCGCCCACCAGTGCGAGCTCGAAGCCGCGGGCGGAGAACATCTCCCCCAGGGGGTCGAGGATGTGGGACAGGCCGTCCAGCGCATCCGCCATCGTCACGTGCGCCTCTGCTGCGAACACGCAGCCACCTCGCTTCTGTCTTCCTCGTGCATGTGGGACCTTGTGCGGGTGCGGTGTGCGGCCGCGCCGTCTCCCGCCGGCAGCGCGCTTCCCGCAGGCAATGTGCTTCCCGCGGACCACATGCGCCACGCTTTCCACGCGCGCCACGCTGTCCACCGCCTCCGGCACCCGAATGCCCAGCAGAGCGAACCCGCGCTGAGCCCGGCCAAGTTTACCGTCATCGCGCCGCGCCCGTCCGTCCTCCGGTCAGGCCCGCGCTTCACCGCCCTCTCCCCGCCCCATCATTCTTTCTGCGCCCCGCCACTCTGCCTGCGCCCCGCCACTCTGCCTGCGCCCCGCCACCCTGCCTGCGCCCCTTCCGGAAGTTACGTCTGCGTAGCGGCCGTGGTGAGCGGCCGCTACGCAGACGTAACTCAGGGGGCTGCGCGTCCAGGGGGCTGCGCGTCCAGGGGGCTGCGCGTCCAGGGGGCTGCGCGTCCAGGGGGCTGCGCGTCCAGGGGGCTGCGCGGGTCTCAGGGACGGGCGAACCCGGTCACGGGTGGTGAGGGCTGCGGGAGAGGAGGTAGCGCGCGATGCGGGCCTCCGCGGGGTCATCTCCCTCCGCCATCGCTGAGAGCACGCCGTCCACTGCCTCTCGCGGCAGCTCCCCCAGGGCCTGCACCAGGCGCAGACGCGCGGCTCCGCGGGGAAGGCTCTGCGCGTGCCCGAGGACCGCCGCGACCACGGGGAAACCCTCACGCGCCAGTCCGCCCAGCACCTCTGCGGCCTCCACGTCCCTCTCACCTGCGAGGACAGCAGCGATGAGAGGATCGACGGCCTCTGTCCTCCCGCGCGCCGCGAGCGCCAGCGCGAGGGAGGTGCGCACGCTCAGATCCGCCGCGGCGACGCGGAGCTCTGCGAGGAGCAGTTCCGTCACCGCCTCCCCGTCGAGGATCTCGAGCGCACTCACGGCTCGGCGGCGCCGCTCGCCGTCCTCGGAGCGCAGCGCCCCGCGGAGGAGCCCGAGGACGTCCTCTTCCGTTCCTTGTGCTGCGGGGCGCACGGCCGCATCGTGCGCGGGCAGGTCCTCGGCTTCATGGCCCTCCGCACCTGATGCACCCGATGCACCCGGCTTCGGATCGCCTGCGACCGGAGGACCCCCACGCGTCTCATCCACACCCTGCGGCCTCCGGTCCGGGCCCCGCGTGGCCGTCTCATCCGCACCCCGCGACTCGACCTGTCGCAGGGCCCACCGCAGAGTGCCGGCGACGTTCGTCTCATCCTCGGCGAGGAACGCCTCGACCAGCTGCGCAGGACTGAACGCCGTCAGCGCAGGACCGGACTCCGCCCTCGCAGCGGCATCCAGCAGCACACGCTGACGGTCGTGCGGATGCGGCGACTGCAGCGCCCTGAGCAGTCCGACGACGCCGAGCACGTCCTCCCACCCGGACGGTTCCGCCGCGGCGATCCCCTGCAGCCGGCGCAGCAGCTCCTCCTCCGCCGCGATCCGCTCCCGGGTACGCCGGATGAGATCCTCCACCGTCGCAGCGGGGGCGAAAGCGGGATCCTCCAGGGCACTGGAGACCTCACCCAGGCTCAAGCCGAGCGCCCGCAGGGCCTCCACGTGCAGGATGCGCCGCAGATCGCCGTCCGAGTACTCCCGGTATCCCGCCGAGGTCCGGGCCCGAGGCCGCACCAGCCCCAGCGCGTCGTAGTGCCGCAGCATCCGCACGCTCACACCGGAGAGCGCGGAGACCTCGCCGATCCTCATCTGCCGCTCCCCCTCGTCATCCCTGCTCTCTCTGCAGCCTCTGGTCACCCGGCACCCGGCACCCGGCACCCGGCACCCGGCACCCGGCACCCGGCACCCGGCACCCGGCACCCGAGGTCAGTCCACCGCAGCTCCGCCCTCCGCGTCCACCCCCATGACGGACACGCGCTTGGCCTCCTCGAGGGCCTCGGCGAAACCCATGTCCGGGTCGCGCCGCAGAGCCTCCGTGGCGAGCGCGTGGGCGTGCACCCGCTCTGCACCGTGCACCCGATCTGCCCGGTGCGCCTGCTCTTCACCGTGCGCCTGCGCCGCGTTCTGCCCCAGGCCCGCATCCTGTGCGAGGCCCACATCGCTCGTGGATCCCGGGGCCTCCGTCCGTGCGATGACGTCCTCCACCGCCGCGACCGAGGCCTCCCCGAGGTCCACGAGCGCACGGCTGAGGCTCCGCTGCACCTCGAGTTCGCCCCGGCCGAACTGACCGGCCAGCACACGAGCCAGAGCCGAGCGGTCCTCCTCGGGAGCGAGGACGACGGCGGCGCGCCAGGCGGCGCGGGCCACCTCGTCGTCGGGGTCGGTGAGATGGGACTCCCGCAGTGCCGGCCACGCCGAGGCGTCGCGGATCTTCGAGAGCGTGTGCAGCGCCTGACTGCGCGCCTGGGCCACCGGCGAATCCAGCTCGGCGAGCAGCAGCGGCACCACGGCCTCGGCGGCATTCCGGGTGAGCGCCCAGGTGAGCATGTCGCGGACGAAGAAGTCCGGTTCCGTCTCGCAGCGGCGCACCAGCACCTCCGCGTCACCGGGTTCCGGTGCGGTCCCCGCCTGCAGTGCAGCCCGCAGGCGCGCCGAGGCGTCCCCCGTGCTGAGCGCCCTCTCGAGCCGCGCCTGCCGGTCCGCCGGCACCTGCCGGTCCAGCTGAGTCTGTCGCTCCACGACGACCACCTCCTGCGGACAGCCTCGACCCTCACACAGTGTGAGGGTCAACCTCTCCGTGGAGGCACCTGAACTGGAGGAGGCATCCTCACCGAAGCACCCGCCACGACCACGTGCCGGTCGCAGCGTCCCCGCCTGTCACATCCCCGCACCAGCCACACTTCCCGCACCACCCATTCCAGCCGCACCACCCATTCCAGCCGCACCGCACGCACCAGCCGCATCACCCGCATACGCAGTCAACCATCATTGACGTCTCATGAATCGTCATCTACGGTTGACGCCATGAGCACGACAGCACGCACGGCACTCGACCTCGCCGACGACGGTGAACCCCTCGCGGAACTGCGCCGCATCCGCGAGGCGCAGCGGGCTCTCGCACGGGCAGAGGCGGAACAGGTGCGCCGCGCCCGCGCTCGTGAGCACTCATGGCAGGCGATCGCCGCCGCCCTCGAGATCTCCAAGCAGGCGGCCCACAAGCGCTACGGCAGGCGCTGACCGCCTCCGCCCGTCCCCCGGCGCGCCACCTGCGCTCATGTCCGGCGCCCGTTCCCGCCGGACCGCTCCGCGTCCCAGGAACTCCTATGCCGCTTGGATAGAGTGGAGTCATGTCGCGACCCATGCCCAAGCCGGGGCCCTTCCCCGTGCGCACCTCCACCACGGAGGAGACCTCCGCGGGGGGCATCGTGGTCGACTTCGATTCCGCGGAGCTCAACGTCGCGATCATCGCGCGGATCAACCGTGCAGGACGTCTGGAATGGTGCCTGCCCAAGGGCCACCTCGAGGGCGACGAGACCGCCGCCGAGGCCGCACGCCGGGAGATCGCCGAGGAGACCGGGGTGTCCGGCAGCGTGATCGCACCCCTGGGCAGCGTCGACTACTGGTTCTCCGTGTCCGGCAACCGCATCCACAAGGTCGTGCACCACTTCCTCCTGCGCGCCACCGGAGGCACCATCACGGTGGAGAACGACCCGGACCAGGAGGCCGTGGACGCCGCCTGGTTCCCGCTCGATCGGCTGGGCGAGACGCTCTCCTTCGCCAATGAGCGGCGCATCGTCGCGGCCGCACGCTCCCTCATCCCGTCCCTGCCGCCCGAGACACTCCGCTGAGCACGTGATCGCAGCCACCCCTCCGCCCCACGGCCCCCGGCGCTCCTCCCCTCTCCCGCCCCCCTCCGCGGCAGAGGCGCCTCTGCCACGCCCGCACCGCCGCCGGTCGCATCCGTCCCCGCCGGCCGGTGGGCGGCGGGCCCGTGCACTGGCGCGGATCAGTGCGAGCCTCGCGTCTCTCGCGCTGGCTGTCGGCACCGCGGCCTTCGCAGCGCCTGCCCAGGCCGCTCCGGAACCCTCGGACTCCCTCGCGTCCGACGCCCTCGCTGCCTCCGAAGCCCCCGATGGCGCCGCCGCCTCCAGTGACATGGATACGGGCACGCAGGGGACTCCCGAGGCCTCGGCCGCAGCGGACGAGGACGAGAACGAGCCCACCGGCAGCGTGCAGGTCCGCATCGACTCCGTCTCTCCCTGGGTGGACAGCGACGGAGCGCTGGAGGTGACGGGCCAGGTCGTCAACGGCACGGCCGACCCCCTCGCTCCGGAGTCCCTCACCCTCTCCCGGTCCTCACAGAAGATCAGCGCCCGCACGGACATCGCCGCGTGGACGGAGGACCAGGACTCGCCGCTCCTCATCGCCTCCTCCGAGGACACGGACGGCGGGGACGCGGACGGCGGGGACGGAACCGGCGCCTCGGGCGAGGACGGCGCGGACGAGTCCTCCGGAAACCGGGCGGGCTCCCCCGCCTACGAGGCCCCGGAGCTCCCGAGTACGCTCGCCCCCGGCGACAGCCATGACTTCTCCTTCACCGTCCCGGCGGACCGGATGAAGCCCGCCGGCTCGGCGATCGACAGCTGGGGCGCACTGGGCCTCGTCGTCACCCTCACGGCAGAGCAGACGCAGGGCGCGGGCGGGACGGACACTCCCGGACAGACGGACGCCCCGGAGCCGGCCGAGGGCGCGGAGCAGTCCGATCCCGCCGAACAGACCACCCCCGCGACCACACCGGTGCAGCAGACGGCCCCCGCCTTCACCGTCTGGCATCCGGATCCCGGGGTGGACCCCACCGTCGTCTCCACGGTCCTCCCCGTCACCCTCGACGCGGTCCCCGCGGACGGCGGCCCGCTCCTGGAGGCAGAGGTCCTGGAACGCGCGGCGGACCCCTCCGCCCGAGGCGCCTTCGCCGGTGCCCTCGACCGCTCGCTCACGGCCGCACGGGAGCTGGACGACGCCGCACTCGCCGTGGACCCGCGCGTGCTGGCCTCCGCCCGTGCCGCCCTCGAGCTGCCGGAGAACGAGCCGGAAGCCCCTGCGGACGATCCGACCGCGGAGGCCCCGGCCTCGGCGGGACAGGACGGAGCGCGCACGCCGGGGGCCTCACCCTCGGACGACGGACAGTCCGGTGACACCCCGCCCGCGGACACCCCGACGGAATCCGGTGCGGCCTCCCTCGAGGGCACGGACGGCCCCGGTGCACAGGAGGCCGAGGACGAGGGCGCCGGGGACGGGCAGGACGACGGCACCGGGGACGGCCCCTCGGCGGATGCCACGGAGGAGGCACCCGATCCGGAGGCCGCGGCGGCACGCCTCCCCCGCCTCGCCGAGTGGTACGCGGAGTTCACCGAGCTCGCCGCGGACCGCGAGGTGCTGCCCCTGCCCTGGGCGGACGCGCACGTCACAGCGCTCCGCTCGCAGGCCTCGGCGGCGGAGACCTCTGCGGAGGAGCAGGCACGGTCCGTCCGCGGGCGCACGGCGTCCGCTGCCGCGGACGAGGCGGCGCAGCTGGCGGACGGCCTCGGCGGCCTCCTGGACCAGGCGGACACGGAACGGGGCCTCACGGGTCCGCTCGCGGACAGCCTCCGCACGGACATCATGTGGCCGGCCGCAGACACGGTGCGCCGGGCGGACCTCACGGCCCTGGCGGAGCAGGGCGGGCAGACGCTCATCCTCTCCGACGCCCAGCAGCCCTCCATCACCTCCTACACGTCCTCGGCCTACTCGACGATGGACACGCACGGGGACCCGCAGTCCGCGTACGCACCGCCCCCGGACGCGGAGCCGGGAGACCGGTCGGAGCAGGGAGGTGGCGCGGACGGCGCCACCCGCATCCTCAACACCCTCATCGCGGACTCCGGGCTCAGCGAGACGGCGGCCGAACAGGCACGCGGACGCCCGCGCGCACCCGGTGAGGCACTGGCGACGTCCGCCGCGATCACGGCCGAGCGCCCCTTCGACTCCCGCCACATGCTCCTCACGCTCCCCCGCGAGGCCGCCGGCCCGGACCTCCCGCAGCTGGCGAAGGAGCTGAGCAGCGCGCCGTGGCTGAGCTCCGAGTCCCTCGACAGCCTCGCGGAGACCGAGCCCGTGGCACGTGGTGCGCTCGTGGAGCCCTCCGCGGACCAGGAGAGCGCACCCGGCGCGCAGCAGGCGCAGAACCTGCTCACGGATCTGGGGCGCTCCTACGGCGAGGGCGAGGCGGCCTCGGCGGTGTTCACGGACGAGACCGAGGCACGCCGGGACATGGCACGTTCCCTCCTCACCTGCACGGGCACGGAGCGGATCGAGGCCCGACGCGCCGGCGATTCCGGGGACGCTCCCGCCGGCGGCACGGACACCCGGGCCGATGCCGGGTCCGGCTCCGAGACCGACTCGCCGTCAGGCACGGACGCCTGCTCCGAGCGGACCCGAGGCTGGGTCGCCGCGCTGGCCGGAGGCGTGCGCCCGGAACCGGGGTCCTCGGTGCTGCTGGTCACGGGCGAGCAGGCCCACATCCCCGTCCGCGTGGAGAACACCACGGACCGCTCCGCCCGCGTCCGCCTCCGGGTGGAGGCCGGGACCCCGCAGCTGAGCACCGAGGAGTCGGAGCCCCTCACCCTGGGCCCCGGGGAGGCGCGCAGCGTGGAGGTGCCCGTGCGCGGGCTGGCCAACGCGGACGTCCGTGCCCACGTCCGGGTGCTGAGCATGGACGGCACACGGATGCCGCAGTCCACGGAGCTGCTGGTGAGGGTGCGTGCGGACTGGGAGAACACCGCCACGCTCGCCGTCGGCACCGCGCTGGCCCTCGTGCTGGTGTTCGGCCTCGTCAGGACCATCCGCCGCGGCAGGCGTAAGATCCCCAAGAGCCAGCTCGACGCCGCCGTGGCACGGGCACAGAGCTGATGCCGCCGAGGCCGCCCGCACGGCGCCTCGCGCAGGGCCTCCTCCAGGAGCCCCTGCTGACCACCGCTCCCCGATGTTAGGAATCACGTGGCCGAGAACCGGCTGAGCTCACTCGCCAAGTCCTCCTCCGTCATGGCGGCGGGCACGCTCGTCTCGCGCATCCTCGGCTTCGTCAAGGCCGCCATGCTCATCGTGGCGATCGGCGTCGCCGTAGGAGGCACGGCGGACGCCTTCGACGTGGCGAACAAGATTCCGAACACCCTCTACATGCTGCTCTCCGGCGGCGTGATCAACGCGGTGCTCGTTCCACAGATCGTGCGAGCGGCCAAGCGGCCGGACGGCGGCAAGGACTACATCGACCGGCTGCTCACCCTCGCGATCCTCGCCCTCGCCGCCGTGACGATCGTCGCCACGCTGTGCGCACCGCTGCTCATCCGGCTCTACTCCTCGCCCGCGTGGAGCGACGACCAGCGCGCACTCGCGGTCGCCTTCGCCTTCTGGTGCCTGCCGCAGATCTTCTTCTACGGCCTCTACACGATGCTCGGCCAGGTGCTCAACGCGAAGTCGAACTTCGGTCCCTACATGTGGGCGCCGGCCCTCAACAACGTCATCTCCATCGCGGGCCTGGGCGTCTTCATCGCCCTGTTCGGCCGCGGCGACAACGGCGAGCATCCGGTCGTCTCGTGGGACGGCACGATGATCGCCGTCCTCGCCGGCTCCGCGACTCTGGGCGTGGTGGGGCAGGCGCTCATCCTGCTCTGGCCCCTGGCGAGGATCGGCTACGTCTGGCGTCCCCGGTTCGGGTTCCGCGGGGTGGGGCTGGGCCGGGCGGGGCACGTGGCCGGCTGGGCCTTCGGCATGATGCTGATCGGCCAGCTCGCCTTCGTCGTCACCTCGCGCGTGGCCTCGACCGCCACCTCGGACGGCACCGAGGCGAGCGCCTCGAACGCCGCCTACACCACCTCGTACCTCATCTTCATGCTCCCGCACTCCATCGTGGCCGTCTCACTGGCGACCGCGCTCTTCACCCAGCTGAGCACCTACGCGGCGGATCGGGACACACAGTCGGTCCGCTCCTCGCTCGGCCTGGGCCTGCGGCTGGTGGGCTTCGTCAACGTCTTCGCGATGTCCGGCCTGATGGCGCTCTCCGTGCCTGCGGCCATGGTGATCACCGGCGGCGGTTCGATGGCGAACGCGCAGGCGCTGGCACCCGTCGTCGTGACGATGCTGGCCGGCCTGGTCCCCTTCAGCGCCAACTACCTCCTGCAGCGGGTGTTCTACGCCTACGAGGACGCGAAGACCCCCTTCTGGGTGCAGGTCCCCGCCACCCTCGTCACCGTCGCCGGCGTGCTCTGTGCGGGCGCCTTCCTGCCCACCACCTGGATCGTCGCCGGCATCGGTCTGGCGATGAGCTTCGGCTACCTGGTCTCCACCGTGCTGTCCGCGGTCATTCTGCGGAAGAGGCTCAGGACGCTGCAGCTGGGCCGCGTCTTCTTCGCCCACGTGAAGTTCCTCCTCGCCGGGATCGTCGCAGGCTGCTCCGGCTTCATCGTCCTGCACTTCCTGGGGGCGGGCGCCTACTCCACCCTGTTCAGCGCCCTCGTCACCTGTGTGCTGCTGGCAGGCGGGATGCTCATCCTCTACGTCGTCGTCTGCTACGTGCTCCGCGTCGAGGAGCTGCAGCAGATCCTCGCCACCGTCCGGTCCAAGCTGCGCCGCTGATCCGCGCAGCGGGTGACTGTGCTCGCGTGCCGTTGCAGGACGAGCGGTATCAGCGCAGGCGCCCCGACAGCAGGTGGCCGTGGCCGCCTGCCGTTGCAGGACTGAGACGCACCTGTGGTCCTTTCGTGACAGTGTCTCTGAGGCTCCGCCAAGGGACCGCCGATAGACTGAGCAGGCTGTTCCGGGTGCCTGTGGAGTGGGCGGAATCGACAGCCGGAACGCCGGACGCAATCAGGAGGAACGTCAGTTGAGGATTGAGCGCGGAGCGGTCATCGCAGACAGATACGTCGTCTCCGCCATCGAACGCCCCTGGCTGGCCGACCGCCCCGACGCCGGTGTCGTGTGCCTGGCACTGGACGCGATCCTCGACGATCCCGTCATCCTCTACGCCGCCGCACCGGAGCTCGCCGGCGACCTCATGGACACCGGACGGCGGCTCGCCCTCATCAGCGATCCCCGTGTGCCGGACGTGCTGGACGTGGGAGAGGGCTCGACGGAGGACGGCGAGGACGTCGTCTACGTGGTCTGCTCCCGCACCGCGGCCACCTCGCTCGCGGAGATCCTCAGCGCCGGACCCATCGACGCTGCCCCCACCCGCGCGATCGCCGGCGAGGTCTCCGAGGTGCTCGTGCACGCCGCCCGCCGGGGCCTCCACCACCGCTGCCTGGGACCGGAGTCCATCGGCATCACCCGCGACGGCGACGTCGTGGTGCACGGGATCGCCATCGACGCCGCGCTCTCCGAACTCGCACTGGACCTGGCCCCGCAGACCGATTCCACGGCCCTGCGCGAGGACGCCCTCGCCGTCATCGACATCCTCTACGCCTGCCTGACCGGCATGTGGCCCAAGCCGGAGTCCCGCGCCGGGCTCCCCGCCGCTCCTCGCAAGAACACCCGGGTGGTGGACGTGGAGACGCTGCGCGCGGATCTGCCCGAGGACCTCTACAGCTTCATCACCGGCGTCACCTCCCGCACCGACCCCGGGCCCCGCTCCCCCGGCGAGATCGTCCGCTATCTGCGGGAGTGGGACCGCGACTCGCTCATGCAGCTGGAGGGCTCCCCGCTGCCGGACGAGGAACTCTTCGCGGAGGGCGCCGCCGGAACGGCCTCTGCCGACGGAGACGCCTCCGCCCGGGCGGGCGCGGTCGACGACGCCGAGGCGAACGCACCGGAGGGAGACCGGGAGAAGGCCTCCGCAGCCGCCGCGAGCACGCCCGGAACGCCGGCACCGGGTGCCGGTGCCGCCGCTGACGGCCACCGGTCCGAGACGTCTTCAGGGAGCGCGTCCTCCGGCGACACGGTCGCCGGTGCCGGCGACGCCTCGGGAGCGGGCGAGACGGCGAGCACCTCCGCCGGCTCCGGTTCCGTGGGTGCCAAGCCCACGGCCAACACGGGCCGCCCCCGCTCCACCACGGGGATGGGCGCGTCCGGTGCCCGCCCCACGGCTGCGGCCGCGCCTCCCCGGCCGGCCCCCGCACCGGCACCGTCCAAGCGCAGCGCCTCACCCGCGCAGATCCAGGCGGCTCTCGCCCGGATCGGGATGACGCGTCCCGGCGTCTCCGGCTATTCCGCCGGTCGAGCGGACGGGGTGCACACCAAGCTGGACGAGCAGATGCAGATGCGTGAAGCCAGCGTCTTCCCGCTCTCCCCCCACCAGCTGGCGGAAGCGGAGACGGCGGAGTGGGATCCGGAGGACACGATCTCCGAGTACTCCGGGCTGGCCGAACAGGAGTACGACCGCAATCTCACCGCTCCCATCATGAACCGCGAAGAGCTGTTCACGGAGAACCTCGAGACCCAGCAGATGCCCGTGGTCACCGAGGACATGACGGTCGATTCCGAGGCGGACGGAACCGCACCCGTGTCCGCAGAGAGCGGCGACGGCGAGGAGGCCGCTGACGGCTCCTGGTTCCTGGGCGGCATGTTCACCACGCGCGAGGAGGAGCTGGAGCGCCAGCGCACCGCTTTCGAACGCGAGCGGGCGCGTGAGCGCCGGCTCAACGAGGAGGCACGCGAGCGCGCACTCGCCGCGGAGCAGCGCCGCGACCGGCACCGGAAGGCGACGGCCGCAGCTGCCGCGGCGCAGGCACCTCGGACGGCAGACGGTGATTCGCACACCGGCACCGGCGGCGAGCCGCAGGCCAAGGCTGCGGCAGGGTCAGAGACAGAGGCTCATCCCGGGGATGGAACACCGTCCGGTGCGCAGGCGGCGGCAGGGTCAGAGTCCGCCCCGACCGCGCACTCGAACTCTGCGCAGGACGCAGCGGCGGCACAGGATGCACCTGCCGCAGGCGGCGCAGCAGCGCCGAGTACCGCCACCTCGCAGAACTCGTCGCAGGATGTTCGGAGCGCGGAGCCGGCCGGTCCACGGAAGTCGGCAGGACGGCCCAAGACGCAGCACTCCGCGCAGGAGCAGACCTCCGGCACGCCTGATCGTCCCGGCGCCGTCAGGCTCGCGGCCGGAACGGGCGCAGGTGCGGCTGCAGCTGCCGGCGCCGGCTCTCCGTCCGGCCCGGCGCAGAACGGCGGTGGAGCGGCGGCAGCGCCGGCGGCTCCGCAGCAGCCGCGGCGACGCCGGGGGGCCATCGTCTGGACGGTGATCGGTGCGATCCTGCTCATCGGCGCCGTGGTGTTCGGCATCATCGCGGTGAGGAACCTCAGCAGCTCCTCCGAACCCCAGCCCAACCCCGCACCCACAGCAGTGCCCTCGCAGGCGCCTTCACCCAGCGAGGAGCCGTCCGCGGAACCGGAGGGCCCCGCACCCGCCATCGATTCGGTGACGGACCTCGACCCGGAGGGCGACGGCTCGGAGAATCCCACCGCGGTGGACAACGTCCTCTCCGATGACGACAGCCAGTGGCAGACGGACCGCTACAACTCGGCGGCGTTCGGCAGCCTGAAGTCGGGCCTCGGCCTCGGCTTCGCGCTCGAGGAGGAGGCATCCGTCTCCTCCGTGACCATCGACTCCCCGGACCAGGGCTCCACGGTGGAGATCCGGGTGGGCGACTCCGACGATCCGGAGGATGCGGAGACCGTCGGTGAAGCCCGGCTCGACGGCGGCTCGACCACGGTGGAGCTGGACGAGCCCCAGACCGCCGAGTACGTCTTCGTCTGGTACACGGAGCTCGCACCTGCGGGTGAGGGCTACCGCGGACAGATCACTCACGTCGAGATCGACTGATGCGCCTGCGCGGTGCTCAGCAGGCCGTGCGGAGATCGCACAGAGGAATATTCGTCCGCAGCGCCGTGTTGGCCTGCTGAGACCTAGGAGGGACATGACCAACCACCGCCTCGTGATCGTCGGCTCGGGCCCGGCGGGCTACACGGCAGCGATCTACGCCGCACGCGCGAACCTCGAACCCGTGGTCATCGCGGGCTCCGTGACCGCCGGCGGCGAGCTGATGAACACCACGGACGTGGAGAACTTCCCCGGGTTCCCCGAGGGGGTCCAGGGGCCGGAGCTCATGGAGAGCATGCGCCAGCAGGCCGAACGCTTCGGCGCCACCGTCGTGTACGACGATGTGGCGACCATCGACTTCCGGCCCGGTGCCCACGGCCTCGTCACCGCGATGGGCGCGCAGTACACCGCCGAGTCCCTCATCCTCGCCACCGGCTCCGCGTACCGCGAGCTCGGACTGCCCAACGAGAAGAAGCTCTCCGGCCACGGCATCAGCTGGTGCGCCACCTGTGACGGCTTCTTCTTCAAGGGCCAGGAGATCGCCGTGATCGGCGGAGGCGATTCCGCGCTGGAGGAGGCGACGTTCCTCAGTCGCTTCGCCTCCAAGGTCACTGTCGTCCACCGTCGCCAGGAGCTCCGTGCGTCCCAGGCGATGCAGGACCGCGCCAAGGCGGACCCCAAGATCGAGTTCCTCTTCGACTCGGCGGTGGACGAGATCCACGGTGAGGACTCCCTCACGGGCCTCACGATCCGGAACACCGTCACCGGCGAGCGGAGCCAGCTGCCCGTCACCGGCATGTTCGTGGCGATCGGGTCCGATCCCCGCACCTCACTGTTCGCAGACGTCCTCACGCTCCGTGAGGACGGGTACCTGGCCGTCGAGGGACGCAGCTCCCGCACCAGCTTCGAAGGCGTCTTCGCCGCAGGTGACGTGATCGACCCCGTGTACAGGCAGGCGATCACCTCGGCAGGTTCGGGCTGCTCCGCCGCACTGGATGCAGAACACTACCTGGCAGACCGCGACCAGGCTGCCGCCGAGGCTCCTCTCACCGCGGTCGCAGGCGCCTGAGCCCCACACCCTCCATCCGGCTGCCGGTGTCGAACCCGACAGCTCCCCCATACCGAGACCACCGCTACTGCAAGGAGGACGACATGTCCCTCGAAGTCACAGATGCCACTTTCTCCGCCGAGGTCCTCGAATCGGACAAGCCCGTCCTCGTGGACTTCTGGGCGCCCTGGTGCGGTCCGTGCCGCATGGTCTCCCCGATCGTCGACGAGATCGGGGAGGAGCTCTCCGACCGCCTCAAGGTGGTCAAGGTGAACACGGACGAGAACATGCAGACCGCAGGCTCCTACGGCATCACCTCGATCCCGGCGATGTATCTCTTCAAGAACGGTGAGGTCGTCAAGCAGATCATCGGTGCTCGGCCCAAGCCGGCACTGCTGCAGGAGATCGAGCCCTCCCTCTGAGCGGCGTCCCCGCAGCACCTCCTGACGCCCTTCACCGGCCTTCAGGAACTCTCAGGCGCCCGTTGTAGCATCAACGGGCGCCTGAGGCGCACTGAGGGACTGCTGCAAGGGCGGAGCGAGGACACCGAGCGACAGGGACACAGCTCCCGCACTCCCTGCCGGAACCGAGCCAGAGACGAGACAGATGACTAGCCACACCACCACCTACCGCCTGGGTGACGACGATGCCGTGCTCCCCGCGGTGAAGGCCCAGCTGAGCCGGCTGGGGTATTCCGTCGGAGACGCCTCCAGCAGCGTCTTCGACCACATGTTCGACTACGCGGTGCGGTCGTTCCAACAGGACAGGGGCCTGTACACGGACGGTGTGCTCGGCCAGCAGACCTGGGGGCAGGTGGAGCTGGCACGTCATCGCCTGGGTGACCGCGTCCTCCGCTTCGACCCTGTGCGTCCGTTCGCCGGCGACGACGTGGCCGAACTGCAGCGGAGCCTCGCACGGCTGGGGCTCTACGCCTGGCGCGTGGACTGCGTGTTCGCGGAACGGACGCATGCCGCAGTGCGCGAACTCCAGAAGAGCCTGGGGCTCGAGGTGGACGGCGTCGCCGGGCCCCGCACGCTCCGCGGGCTCTCGGCCGTCACCCGCGGACAGGCGAGCGGCGATCTCTTCGCCCTGCGCGAGACCGCACGGCTGCGCTCTGACGGCCCCTCGCTCTCCGGGCGCACCTTCCTCATCGACGCGGCGCCTCAGATTCCGGTATCACCCGATCCGCAGCTTCACCGCGAACACGATGCGGAGATGCTGGGGTACTCGGGCGACATCGCTCGGCGCATCGCCGGCCGGCTGGCGGCGGTCGGCGCCTCCCCCTTCGTCATGGACGCGGACAACCGGGAGGCGGAGCAGCTCGCGGACACCAAGAGCTCCGCACTCATCACGATCTCCCAGGACCTGCACTCCGATGCCGCCGCCAACGGAGTCGCTGTCTTCTACTTCGGCTCCGTCAACGGCGAACAGTCACCGATCGGACGAAGGCTCTCACAGCTCATCAGCCGTGAGATCGCCTCGCGCACGGATTTCCTCGACTGCGGCACGCATCCACGGACCTGGGGCTCGCTGCAGAAGCACCGAGTGCCCACCGCTCACGTGGTGGTCGGGTACATGACGAACCCGGAGGATCGTCGCCGGCTCCATTCCGCAGTGGTGAGGGATGCCGTGGCCGAATCCGTCTCCGTCGCCCTCCAGCGCCTGTACCTCACGGAACGCAATGATCCGGAAACGGGCACGGTCGATCTCACGGCCCTGCGCGCGATGATCGAGCGGTCCGACTCCGACAGGTGACGCCTGCCGGAGCGCATCGTCGGGTTCGCCACAGGCATCTCCCGCCGCACGGCCCGGCATTGAGAGGCCGCCTTCCTGGGGCTGTGTTTCACGTGAAACTGTTTTTCACGGGGAGCACAGCCCCTCTTTCACGCCTATCGAGTCTGTCTGCTGAGGCTTCCCGCCGGTTCATGCCAGCGCTCTCCCCGCGCGGACGATCTCACCGCTCTTCGGCACCCTGCCGCTGAACACGATCTGCACTGGAGCAGCGGAGGCGATATCGGCACCGTCCATGGCCTGTACGTGAACCTGGGGCTCCGTACTGTTGCCCGAGTTGCCGCACAGTCCCAGGACCTCACCCCTCCGGATTCGCATACCGGGACGCACCGCCACGCTTCCGTGCCGGAGATGGCAGAGAGCGACGACCACGCCGTTGCTCTCCACCAGGACGTGGTTGCCCGCCAACGCCCGCCATCCGAACGCTGCTCGCCGGTATTGCGTCAGTGCATACCCCACGGACGGAATGCCTCTGTAGGCGGTGTGATCCTCCTCCCCGTCGTGCGCAGACACGACTGTTCCGGCCACCGGAGAGAGGATCGGACGTCCGAACCCAGCGAAGCGATCAGGAGCCTCCGGACGCATGAACGCTTGAAATCCCATCCGCGCAGAGATGTCTCGTTCATCGACAGGAACGAAGTCAATCGCATATGCCGAGGCGTAGAGCCGGGTGCCATGGCTGGGGACACGGTCGGCAGGACTGTTCCGCACGCGCCAGTGGCCCCCAAAGGGATAGCTCAACTCGACGATCGCATTCACGCGCTGCCTCCCTGCACTCGAATCTCATTCAGCATATGCGCCACAGCACGGATCGAATCGACCCTACTCATCAACCTCTCGGCTACTCGCCCATAGGCGCGTAGGTCTGCAGGCGCTGTACACCGGGAACTGATACCTCTTCCGTACGAAACATCGGCGTCTGTGCTGCGCGGCTGCGAGCCGCAGCCCATGCGTCTCCTGGCATTCTCCGCACCAGCATCCGCCCACCGCCCCAGCGCCTTTCGGCATTGCGGAGGTCGATGTTCCCAGCGTGATGTGTGCAGTGTCCTGACGGCGTGAGCAGTGTCCTGACAGAGGCGGAACATGCGGGCGAGTGAGGCAAAAGGGGATGCAGAGAACCTATGAGCGATCCCGGCACCCGGCCGGGCGTGGGGCCCCGTCACCAAGCCGACCGCGCAGGCTGCCAGCACGCATGCGGCCCTTCCGACCATTCAGTCTCCGCACAGAGCCGGGACGGAGCTGGTGGACAGCTCGCGTGCTGGAAGTCGCGCACCGGACGTGTGAGTACAGGTCCCCACGTGCAGCGGAGATGCGCCACGCGTTCCAGGCAACTGACGTACGGTAATGCTCTACCGCTGGGCGCTTCTGAGCGCATGCCAGCACTGTGGGAGAAAGGACCAGTGGGGGCGGGCGCTGAGCGGACCGACAACGAGTGGACGCATCCTACAGCATCCGTCCTACAGCGTTCTCCCAGTGCCATTCGCTCAGTGCCGTTGTCCCAGCGGTATCCGCCCAGTACAGTTCGCCTCGGACCATGGCGCCCCGGACACGTGCGGGCGGGCCATCGGCACCTCCTCGCGTTCATCGGCAGGTCGCCCCTCTGGGGATCCTCTCGCTGTTTCTGATCTGACCGACACGCCATACAGTCAATGGTCCCGAGATGAAGCCCTGCCCTGCATCCTGAGGAATCAAAGCTCCCACAGTACGGCTCAAGCGCGTCGTGCATAGCTGCCGCGCCTCCCCCGTCGCCAGGTCGTCCTGAGGTACTGGCAGAGGCCTTGGAAGGCTATCCGTTCCACATCAACTGGGGAGGTTCCGGATGCCCGAGCATGTCTAGTCCGGTCGTTTCACGTGAAACGGGACCGGAGGTGTCACCGGAGAGCCAGGGGTGACCGCCTCGCTTCCGAGAGACGATCGATACTGAAAGCACGGGAGGCGCTTCATTGCTTGCATGAGCAGAAGGGGATCCGCAGCTGAGTCGCATCGCCCCGACAGCGTCGCGCCGAGCACTGCCAGCATCGTGCGCAATCGAGTCGCGCATTCCAGGACAGTCCCCGCGGCCGTACGGTGCCGGATCCAGATCGCGTGTAGCGGCGCGTCGCACCCCGCCCCCCTGTTTCACGTGAAACATCCAGTCAGCACCGCCCGCCGCCACGCTCACACGCTCACACGCTCACACGCTCACACGCTCACACGCTCACACGCTCACATAATTGTGTGTACTCGAGCTGCCTGCCAGCAGCAAGTCGGCCGCACAGCACGGCATCCACACGGACTACGGCGCGAGGGACCATGGAGTGCGACAGTCGTGCTTTGCTGCTCCCCCATCCACGCGAGAACGACTCACGTCCTGCACCGCCCGCGTGAAAGGGAGCGCATCGCGGACGGGTGACTTCGTTCTATCGGCTGATGGCGTCACTTCCTCATCTCCGCGGATACACGGGACTTAGCCGAGTGCGAGCGCATATGACAGTGGCCGGGGCACTATGCCCCGGCCACTGCGTTCACGACACGCTCCACCATGAGCGTGCACCGGCTGTGTCGACTACTCGCTCTGCGAGGCTGAACGACCTACTGTGAGATGCCCAGCAACTCGAGAATGCGCTTGAGATCGGCCTGATCGGCGAACTCCACGGAGAGCTTTCCCTTGCGCTTCCCCATCGTCACATTCACCCGCGTCTCAAGGCGGTCCCCAATGCTGCGGGCGAGCTCAGTCAGGGCCGGATCCGCCTCCTTCGTTCCACGTGAAACGGCTGGCTTCTCCCCGCGGTTGAGAAGGACTACCGCCTCCTCCGTAGCACGCACCGAAAGGCCTTCAGCCACCACTCGCTGTGCAAGCACCTCCATCTGCGCAGCGTCATTCAGGCCCAGGATCGCCCGCGCATGTCCGCTGGACAGCACACCTGCTGCCACACGGCGCTGTACCATGGGAGGAAGCTTGAGCAGCCGCAGCGTGTTGGAGATCTGCGGACGAGAGCGACCGATACGGCCGGACAGCTCCTCCTGCGTGCAGTCGAAGTCCTCGAGCAGCTGCGCGTAGGCGGCCGCCTCTTCCAGCGGATTGAGATCCACGCGGTGGAGGTTCTCGAGCAGCGCATCGCGAAGGAGATCGTCGTCCGAGGTCTCTCGGACGATAGCCGGCACGCTCGTACGGCCGGCCTCCTGCGACGCGCGGAATCGCCGCTCACCCATGATGAGCTCATACTTCGCAGGATCATCGCTGCGTCGTCGCACCACCACGGGCTGCAGCACACCGATCTCGCGAATGCTGGTGACAAGCTCCTCAAGCGCGTCTTCGTCGAAGACCTCGCGGGGCTGGCGGGGATTGGGGCGGATCAGTTCGATGGGAATCTCACCGAAGGTGGTTCCCGGAACCGGAACGAGCTCCTGCTCGTCCCCCGTTCCACGTGAAACGGCCCCGGCGGCTTCTCCTTGATCCACAGCGGCATCCACAGCGGTTTCCACCGGATTATCCACAGTTGCCGCAGACGGTGTGTCCCCTGTATTCACGGGGGAAGGCTGGGCTGCGGGCCCTTCGCCGACGACGCCTCTATCAACAGGCTCAGTCACATCCCGCACACGCTGAGCCGTGGACGTGGAGACCTTCTCCGACTCGGCTTCTGCGGCAGCTGCCGCCTTTCCAGCAGCCGTCGCTCCCTTACCGGCAGCCCGCTGCTTGGCAGTTCCGTTCGACGCCGCGCCGGTCTTCGGCTTCGCGGCGGAGGCCTTCCGCGAACCGCCGGACGCCTTCTGCTCAGGGCCTGCGGTCTCCCGCGCAGAATCGGTCCTCTTCGTCTGCCCCTTCTCTGAGGCCCCGGAGGCGGCGCTCTTCCCCGTCTTCGCCGGCGCCTTCTTGGGCGCCGCGGTCCGGCGTCCCGCCTGCGCACGCCGCATCGACTCGGCAGGATCCGCCGACCGTCGCGGTGAGCTGCCCTCGGCCTCGGACCCGTCGGTCACAGCTGCTTCGTCGCGCTCACTGCGAGGGAAGAAGACATCAGCCGGCCTCCCCGTCTCAGGGGTGGGAATCAGGGACCCCAGGCCGCGCCCGAGGCCGCCCTTCCTCTTCTCAGCCATTGGCTGCTCCTCTCAAAGAGATCTCCTCCGCAGCTTCCCTGTAGGAGAGCGCGCCGGTAGAGCTCGGTTCATAGGTGATGACTGTCTTGCCGTAGCTCGGCGCCTCGGAGATCCGAACCGACCGCGGGATGACGGTGTCGAGGACCTGCTCGCCGAAATGCGCTCGCACCTCTTCCGCCACCTGGGCGCTCAGCCGGGTGCGCCCGTCGTACATGGTGAGCAGAACCGTGGATATCCACAGCTCGGGATTCAGATGCTGCTGAATGAGCTGGATGTTCTTGAGTAGCTGACTCACTCCCTCCAGGGCGTAGTACTCGCACTGGATCGGGATGAGAACCTCACGGGCAGCCACGAAGGCGTTGACGGTGAGCAGCCCGAGGCTGGGCGGGCAGTCGATGAGCACATAGTCGACCGGGTTGCCCTCGGCTTCCCTCTCACGCAGGTACTTCCCGAGCGCACGCTGGAGGCGCAGTTCACGTGCGACCTTGGAGACGAGTTCGATCTCCGCCCCGGCGAGGTCGATGGTGGCGGGCACGCACTTCATCGTCTCGAAGTCCGGCGCTTCCGCCACCACCTGCGAGATGTCGTAGTCGTCGATCAGCACCTCGTAGATGCCGGCGACCCCGGTGGAATGCTCCACACTCAGCGCAGTGCTGGCATTGCCCTGCGGATCGATGTCCACGACGAGCACTTCAAGACCGTGATACGCAAGCGCAGCAGCCACGTTCACCGCCGTCGTGGTCTTCCCCACGCCGCCCTTCTGGTTGGCGACGGTCAGAATCCGCGTCTCAGCGGGTTTGGGGAAGGTAGTCGACGCCAGGCGCTCGGCTCGCATGTTGTCTCGTGCGATCTGAGCGCCGAGCGGAGTCGACTCGTCCATCACAGGCATGTGGATCACTCCGCGTTCGTTCGATGTGGGGTACCCGGTCATTCTACTCTTGAGGGCAGGCGGTGAATCTTCTGTGGCCGGTCCCTGTTTCACGTGAAACAGGGACCGGCCACAGAAGATTCACCGCCCACAACAGCCAGTACGATTATCGGTATATATTCCCTTCGTCCCCGTAGGGGAGTGACGTCACATCAGCGCCGGCGCAGCTCCACCACAGTGGTCGGAACGTCGAGATGTTCACTGCCCAGACGATGGAAGACAGGTCCCTCGAGCCTTCTCTTCCGGATGAGCTTCGCCGCCTTCTCCGCCTCCTCAGGAGCGCGCTCCCCCTTGATGGCCAGGATGCGCCCTTCAGGTGCCAGGACGGGCACCGTCCATTCGATGAGCGTGGAGAGGCTCTTCACGGCGCGAGCCGTCACCACCGTGAACATCTCCTCGTCGACGAGCTCCTCCACGCGTGCGCGGACGATCCGGACGTTCTCCACACCCAGATCGTCCACGACCATCTGCAGCCACTCCACGCGGCGCTCCATGATCTCCACGAGGACGAAAGAGACGTCGGGACGAGCCAGCGCCAGCGCGAGCCCGGGCAGTCCTGCACCGGACCCGATGTCCCCCACCTCGTCGCCGGCCTCCAGGAGCTCTGCGAGCACGGCACAGTTGAGGATGTGCCGCGTCCAGATCCTCGGCACCTCCCGGGGGCCGATCAGGCCCCATTCCACACCCGTCGTGGCGAGGTGCCCGGCGTATCGCTGTGCGAGGGCAGTGCGGTCGCCGAAGAGCTCCGTCACGTAGGCGGGCATCGCTTCGAGCGGTTCTGCCTCCGCGCTCATGCCGGCAGCACGACGACGTGCCTGCCGTCGCCCTCGCCCTCGGATTCGGAACGCAGTCCGGCCGAGGCCACGACGTCATGCACCACCTTGCGCTCAAAGCTGTTCATCGGCTCCAGGGCGACGGCTTCACCTGTCTCCTGCACGGAGTCGACAGCCTTCTGCGCACGGGCGCGGAGATCGTTCCTCCGGCGATCGCGATAGCCGTCCACGTCCAGCATCAGCCAGGAGCGCTGACCGGTCTGTGCCTGCACCGTGAGCCGGGTGAGCTCCTGCAGGGCAGTGAGGACCTGTCCGTCTGCGCCCACCAGCTTCCGGAGGTCATCTCCGCCCTCCTCGTTCACCACCGCGACGTGTGCGCGACCGTCCACCACGTCGATGTCGATGTCACCGTCGAGATCCGCGATGTCCAGCAGCTCCTCGAGGTAGTCGGCGGCGATGTCGCCCTCCTCTTCCAGAAGTTCGGTTCTGCTGCGCTTCGCCTCCTGCGCCCGGCCGTCCGGGCCGCTCTCCCCTGCCGCTTCCGCGGCGCCGCCCTGAGCAGCATGCTCCCCGGCGGTCACCGGGGCTTCCTGCGGCACATCAGCGGCACCGGGCACGGATCCGTGCCCGGGAGACTCCGGTGTCTTCTCGGCGTCGCTCATGATCGTCCCTTCGTGGAGGTGGCCGCTCACACGGCTCAGGTCACTTCTTGCGCTTCTTCTGCTTCTGCTTCTGGCGCTTGGCGCTGACAGGCTGCTGGCGCTGGCCGCCGGAGGTGCTGCCCGTGGTGCTGGCGTTCTCGGGCTTCATCTCGATGGGCTCGGAACCCGGCAGGGGGGACTTCCCCCTCTTCGCACGGCGCTCCATGAGCTCACGTTCGGCCTGGGAACCGGGGGTGGGCATGTTCCGGATGATCACCGTCTGCTGGCCCATCGTCCAGCCGTTGGAGATGACCCAGTAGATGAGGACGCCCAGGGGGAAGTAGATGCCGCCGATGCCGAAGACCACGGGCATGAGGTAGAGCATCATCTTCTGCTGCTGCATGAACGGGTTGTTCAGAGCGGCTTCCGACATGTTCTTCGTCATCATGTGACGCTGCGTGAGGAACTGCATGCCAGCCATGAGCACGATGAGCACGGCGGTGAGGATCCGCACGGCCCAGGCGTTGACATCGGTCCCCGGATCCAGGAACGAGGCAGAGAGCGGGATGCCGAAGACGGTCGCGCCGTCCATCTGCACCGCGAGGTCGCGGGTCATGCCGCCCACCGGGTTCATCTCGCCTGCGGCCACCTGCGGCACGTGCATGATCACACGGAAGAGGCTCAGGAAGATCGGCATCTGCACCAGGAGCGGGAGACAGGAGGCGAACGGACTGGTCCCGTGCTTCTTGAAGAGCGCCTGCTGCTCCTCCACCATCGCCTGGCGGGAGAACTGGTCCTTCTTCCCCTTGTACTTCTGCTGGAGGCGCTGGATCTCCGGCTGGATCATCTGCATCTTGCGCTGCGACTTGATCTGCCGGACGAAGAGAGGGATCACCGCCGCACGCACCACGACGGTGAGGCCGGTGATCGAGAGCACCCACGTCCATCCTCCCGCCGCATCCATCCCGAGCATGGTGAACAGCTCATGGAACAGGGCGAGGATCCACGCCACCACCCACTGGATGGGGTACAGAATCGTATCGAAGAAGCCCATTCACTCTCCTCGGCCCTCTGAGACCAGTGCTCAGCAGTGCCATCATCGTGTCGCTACCGCTTGTCCATTCTGCCATTGTCCGGCTCGTCGTCCGCCTCGACGGACGGGGCCGTGGGCCCGGCAGCGGCCCAGATGGCTCGGCTCCTCGCATGAAGCACCGAACCCTCCACATGATCCACTCCGCCGGAGGACAGAGGGTTGCACCGGAGCACGCGCCACGTGGTCAGGACGAATCCTCTGACCGCACCCTTGACCTCGAAGGCGTCGAGAGCGTACTTGGAACAGCTCGGATAGTACCGGCAGACATCGCCGTAGAGCGGCGAGACGAGGCGACGATAGGCTCGCATGAACCATACGAAGGGCATGCGGGGCGCGAGCCGCACCCCATGCAGAATGCGCGCACGCCGGCCCGAGGGCCACACCGGCAGGGAGGACTCGGTGTCCTCATGCCTCCGCACGGGAATCCTGCCGCCGCCGTGCCCTGCGCAGCGCACGCTCCAACGATCCCGTCAGCTGCGTCCAGTCCGCCTCCGCGGCGGCCGGCAGTGCGCGCACCACGAGGAGCTCACCCGGCTCCAGCGCGGAGAGGCGCGACGCGGCCCAGGCCCGGGCCCGGCGCTTGACCCGGTTCCGGACCACTGCGTTGCCCACGGCCTTGGATACGACGAATCCCACGCGCGGAGCGTGGGATTCGCGGGTGTGCGCCAGGTGAGCGATCACATGTCCGCTGGTCCCCTTCGCTCCGGTGCGGAATGCGGTCCGGAACTCCTGGGGATCGCTCAGACGGTTCTCACGAGGCAGCACGAAGCCTCAGCCTCTCGTCCGCTGATTCAGGCGGAGAGGGCGCTGCGGCCCTTGCGGCGGCGCGATGCGAGGATCGCGCGGCCGGCACGGGTGCGCATGCGCAGGCGGAAGCCGTGCGTCTTGGCGCGCTTGCGGTTGTTCGGCTGGAAGGTGTGCTTGCTCACTTGTCTAACTCCTACGGTCTTCGCGGGCGCGGGGCGCCAGCGGGTGCGGTTCCGCTGAACAGGGGGATGAGCCGAGAGTCCTCGGCACTCCATTCCTGCGTCGAGGGAGACACGGGGAAGTTCGCACACACCGGAGTACTGGGAGTACTGGCCCACAACACAGGACACTCAAGCATAAGGGCCTCCGGGCGCAGCGGTCAAAACCGCCCCGGATCCGCCTCTCTCGCGGGGTCGGCCCCACTCCAGCCCACTCCGGGGAACAGTCCGCGGGCCCGTTGCCCACAGCCGCCTCGGGCCATGTGTCCCACAGGCGTCCACAGTGCGTCCGGAAGGTTATTCACACGCCGCGTGAACAGCTCCGTCCACAAAGAACGCCCATGTGATTTCCACATGCTTGCCCACAGATGTGGATGAATCCGGGGATGCCTTCGTCAGTTTGCACATTCTGTGGAAAACTATGTGGACGCTATGCACCGCTCTGCCCACAGGTGTGGATGGAGTTCGCTCACAGGCGGTGTGGACAACAGGCTTCTGGGAGGACGACCACGGTGGACACCGCGCACGACGATCTGGGGCAGATCTGGACCACGGTCCTCACGAATCTGCTCAACGACCCGGACATCTCCGCACACCACAAGGGCTTCCTCGCCGGAGCCGTGCCCAAGGGGATGATCGGGGACTCCATCGTGGTGCTCGCCGTCCCCTCGGAACTCCACCGCCGGAACCTCGAGAACAACCTGCGCGAACCTCTCACCCGTGAGATCACGAGGATCGTGGGCCACAGCGTGAGCTTCGCGATCGCCGTCGGCACCACACACATGGAGCCGGAGGCGGCAGCGGACGAGGCCGTCTCCGCCGCGGGCGGGGACGGAGGAGCGGAGGGGCGGGCCTCCGATCGGGCCACCCACACCACCTTCGCGGATCTCGCCGCGCAGGCCGCCGATCCCTCACACGCCCCGCAGCCCGCAGGTCAGGACGCGGAGCGGCAGCAGACGCAGGAGAGCGAGCGGGCACGGCAGCGGACCGCCGGCGGAGCCGCAGCGCGGTTCTCCCCCGCGGACACTGCCTCCCTCCAGGCCACCGCGCAGCAGGCCGCCTCCGCCCAGAGCCCTCTGCGGCAGGAGGCTCCCGCGAGGGGCGGCGCCTACGGCGAGCAGCGGGACGCGCGCAGCCATGACGGCAGCCGGACCACACGCGCGGAGGGCTCGGCCCCCGCCTTCTCGCACACGGGCACACCGGCCCCCCATGGGCCCGACGGCGAGACCTCCACGAGCCTCCTCAACCCCAAGTACACCTTCGACGCCTTCGTCGTGGGAGCGTCCAACCGCTTCGCCCATGCCGCGGCGTTCGCCGTGGCGGAATCGCCGGCCAAGGCGTACAACCCCCTCTTCATCTACGGGGACTCGGGACTGGGCAAGACGCATCTGCTGCATGCGATCGGCCACTACTCCCAGCAGCTGTACCCCAAGATCAGCGTGCGGTACGTGTCCAGTGAGGAGTTCGTCAACGACTTCATCAACACGGTCGGCTCGCAGACCACCTCGAACACCCTCCGGCCCGCGTTCCAGCGGCGCTATCGCGAGGTCGACATCCTCATGATCGACGACATCCAGTTCTTGCAGGGCAAGGACGCCACGGTCGAGGAGTTCTTCCACACCTTCAACGCCCTGCACAACGAGGACAAGCAGGTCGTCATCACCTCCGACCAGCCGCCCAAGATGCTCAAGGGCTTCGAGGAGCGGCTGCGTTCCCGGTTCGAGTGGGGGCTCCTCACGGACGTCCAGCCGCCGGACCTGGAGACCCGCTTCGCGATCCTGCGGAACAAGGCCTTCTCGGAGAAGCTCGACGTCCCCAACGAGGTCCTGGAGTACATCGCCAGCCGCGTCTCCTCCAACATCCGTGAGCTGGAGGGCGCCCTCATCCGCGTGACGGCCTTCGCCAATCTCAACGACCAGATCATCGACGTGGGCCTCGCGGAGACGGTCCTCAAGGACTTCATCACGCAGGACGACACCCCGGAGATCACCGCTGCGGACATCATGGGGCAGACCGCGGCCTACTTCGACCTCTCCCTGGAGGACCTGCAGGGCACCAGCCGGTCCCGGACGCTCACCACCGCGCGGCAGATCGCCATGTACCTCTGCCGCGAGCTCACGGAGCTCTCGCTGCCCAAGATCGGCCAGGAGTTCGGGGGCCGTGACCACACCACCGTCATGCACGCCAACAAGAAGATTCGAACGCAGATGGCCGAGCGGCGGACGCTCTACACCCAGGTCACCGAACTCACGAATCGCATCAAACAGCAGCATCGACTCTGAACGCGGCAATACACAGCTGTGGAAAACTCGGTGGATAACTGCAGGTGCGCGGTGGACGGAGCGGGGGACGGTCCCACATGCGGCTGTGGGGACCTGTGAGCGGCGCAGAGGGGGATGCACAGGCGTCCACCGGCAGCGCCGGGCGGATGCACACTGCGTGCACCGGCGGAGGGAGGGCCCGATCCCAGGAGTCGCAAGGGAAAGGAGGAGTTCGTCCACAGTGTCCACATGGGCTACTTCTGAATACTATGAATATCTACGCGCGCATGAGAGCGTGACCGCGCACTGCGAACGATTGATACTCGAGTTGCGAAAAGCGTAACGAGGGTGCTGTGCGTGCACGCACACTCCCCTGCCCGGATATTCGAACGCCGGGTCACGCGGATTCGCTCCTGATTCCCTACGTGGGCTCCCGGCTCGCTGGTACGCCTTGGTACAAATCCCGCCGCGGCTGCGCCGCATCCCACGGATGGCGGGGCAAGTCAACGGAACACGCCGGTGAGGGCGGATATTGCCGTGCTCGCGTCCTCCTCCGTGGGGTAGAGTTCTTTCCTGCCCATCGGCCCACTACGCCCAGGAGAGTCGTGAACGCAGCAGCCGAGCAAGTGAAGTTCCGAGTCGAGCGCGATGTCCTCGCAGAGGCGGTCACCTGGACCACCAAGGCTCTCCCCCAGCGGCCCTCCGTTCCCGTGCTCACCGGTGTGCTCCTCACTGCGGAGGCGGACGGCACCGTGCGCCTCTCGGTCTTCGACTACGAGGTCTCCTACCGCACGGAGATCGCGGCCGAGGTCGAGGTGCCCGGCACGTTCCTGGTGTCCGGCCGTCTCCTCGCGGACATCTCGAAGGCTCTCCCCCAGCAGCCCGTGACACTCGAGCTGAGCGGCGGCAAGGTGGACCTGACCTGCGGCTCCTCCCGGTTCTCGCTCATGACGATGCCGGTGGACGAATACCCCGCCCTGCCCACGGTGCCGGAGCCCACGGGCACGCTCTCGGCATCGGCCTTCCAGCACGCGGTGGGCCAGGTCGCCATCGCCACGAGCAAGGACGACACCGTCCCGATCCTCACCTCCGTGCGCATCGAGATCGAGGGCGACAAGGTCGCGCTGCTCGCGACCGACCGCTACCGGCTCGCCGTCAGGGAGTTCACCTGGCATCCCTCCTCCCCGGACATCTCCCGCGCAGCCCTCATCCGCGGCAGGACCCTGGCGGACGCGGCGAAGTCCATGGGCGGGGACATCCGGATCTCGCTCTCCGAGTCCGGCGGCAAGGAGATGCTCGCCTTCTCCGCCAACGGCCGCGAGACGACCTCGCTGCTCGTGGAAGGCGACTACCCCAAGGTGCGCTCGCTGTTCCCCAAGGACGCGCCGATCACCGCCGTCGTGGAGACCGCCGCCCTGCGCGAGGCCGTACGCCGTGTCGCGCTCGTGGCCGAGCGCAACACCCCCATCCGCTTCGAGTTCGCCGACGGCGCGCTCACGCTGCGTGCGGGTGCCGGGGACGACGCCCAGGCCTCCGAATCCCTGCCCGCGCAGATCACCGGCGGCGACATCACCACCGGCTTCAACCCGGTCTTCATCACGGAGGGGCTCTCGCAGATGGACCACTCCTTCGTGCGCTTCTCCATGACGGAGCCCAAGAAGTCCGTGGTCATCACGGGGCAGGAGGAGCTCGACGGCGAGCACGACGACTCCTACCGCTACCTGCTCATGCCGATCATCCGGTTCTGATCCGCGCCCGCCAGACCCGTCCGCGCCTCTGCGGCGGGCCGTCGTCTCAGGGAGGAGGGATCCCAGCGTGTGGGTGAGCAGGCTCGCACTGCGCGACTTCCGCTCCTATGACTCCCTCGACCTCGAGCTGTCCCCGGGGGTCACCTCCTTCGTCGCCCCCAACGGCTGGGGGAAGACGAATCTCGTCGAGAGCATCGGCTATCTCTCGCGCCTGCGCTCCCACCGCGTCTCCCAGGACCTGCCGCTGGTGCGTGCGGGTGCGGAGCAGGCGGTGGTCTCCGCCCGCGCCCACCGCGGGGAGCGCTTCGTCACCGCCGAGGTGACGATCAGGGCCAAGGGCGCCAACCGTGCGAGGATCAACCGCTCCGGAGTGCGCGTGCGCGAGATCCTGGGCCTGGTCCCCTGCGTGGTGTTCGCACCGGAGGACCTCGGTCTGGTGAAGGGCGACCCGGCGGAGCGGCGCGACTGGCTGGATTCTCTCCTCGCCGCACGCAATCCGCGCTTCGCCGGTGTGCTCGCGGACGCCGAGCGTGCTCTCAGACAGCGCAACGCACTGCTGCGGAGCCTCAAGCAGAACCCGGACCCGGCGCTGGAGAGCACCCTCGACATCTGGGACAGGGCCTTCGCCGAGGCCGCCGCCGCGCTCGTCGTGGGCCGTCACCGGCTGCTGGCGGATCTGGAGCCGCACATCGCAGGCCACTTCTCCCAGCTGGCGGCGGATGCCCGCGAGTCCCGCCGGAGCGCCCGTGCGTCCTACTCCTCGCGCATCGACTACTCGGCGGTGGACTTCCGCACAGACACGGCGGCGGAGCGCGCGGTCGAGGTGGTGGTCGAAGCGCTGGCGCAGCGTCGTCGCAAGGAGATCGACCGCGGTCTCACCCTCGTCGGACCGCAGCGCGACGACGTGGTGCTGTCCATCGGCGACGTCCCGGCGAAGGGCTATGCCTCCCACGGGGAGAGCTGGTCCCTGGCACTCGCCCTGCAGCTGGCCGGCTGGGATCTGCTCCGGGAGGACTCCGGCGATCCGCACGACCAGCCGGTCCTCGTCCTCGACGACGTCTTCGCGGAGCTGGACAGCGGCCGGCGGGCTCGGCTGGCGCACACCGTGGCGCAGGCGGAGCAGGTGCTCATCACCTCGGCGGTGGGAGCCGAGGTGCCCGCGGAGCTCACCGGCTCCGTCGTGGACCTCACCGCCATCGCGAGGCCGCGGTGACCCCGCCGCGGGAACGCTCCGGAGCGCGGGGGGACGTGCCGGGAAGCGCGGATCTCCCGGGACCTGCCGAGCCGCAGGAGCAGATGGGTGCGGTGGACCGGACCCGCCGTCCGCTGTCCGGAGCCGCACAGGAGGCGCTCGATCGGGTGCGCCGCATGGCCGACCACGAGCCGCGGCCCGGCAGCCGGCGGACCGGACCACGGCGGGTGTCCGGCGGCGGGACCGGCGGCCTCGGCGGCGACCGGGCCCCGGGCGAGGTGTCCTACACAGCTGCCGGAGCGGATCCCCGCGATCCGCGGCCCCTCGACGGCATGTTCTCCAGGCTCGTGCAGAAGCGCGGCTGGACGACGAGCCTCGACGTCGCCGCGCTGACGACGCGGTGGGACGAGCTCGTGGGACCCGCCGTCGCCGCGCACTGCACGGTGGAGCGGTTCGAGCCGCCCACGCTGGTGGTGCGGACGACCTCGACGACCTGGGCCACGCAGCTGAAGATCCTGCGCGAGGGCCTCCTGGACAAGCTCGAGCGCGAACTGGGCCGGCGCGTGGTGGAGGATCTCGAGATCCGCGGACCGGAGCAGCGGACGTTCACGAAGGGCCGGCGGAGCGTGAAGGGCCGGGGCCCGAGGGACACATGGGGGTAGGCACACGTGCGCGCCGGCTGCGCGCGGAGGCCAGAGGCTAGGCTGGATCCCACACCACAGAGGAGACTCATGCGCTTTGCGAACAGCGTCACGGATCTGATCGGCGGAACCCCGCTCGTCAGGCTGAACAGCGTGACCGAGGGCATCGAGGCGACCGTGCTCGCCAAGCTCGAATTCCTGAACCCCGGCGGCTCCGTCAAGGACCGGATCGCCGTGGACATCATCGACGCGGCCGAAGCCTCCGGTGAGCTCGCACCGGGCGGCACCATCGTCGAGCCCACCAGCGGGAACACCGGTATCGGGCTGGCCCTGGTCGCTCAGCTGCGCGGCTATCGCTGCGTGTTCGTCTGCTCCGACAAGGTCGCCCCGGAACGCCTGGCCGTGCTCCGCGCCTACGGGGCGGAGGTCGTCATCACGCCGTCCGCCGTGTCCGCGGACCACCCGGACTCGTACCTGTCCGTCGCCCGGCGGCTGGCGGAGGAGACCCCCGGCGGCTACATGCCCAACCAGTTCGCCAACATGCAGGGGCCGCTGAGCCACTACGCCACCACGGGCCCGGAGATCTGGCAGGACACGGACGGCCGGATCACCCACTTCGTCGCCGGGGCCGGCACCGGCGGCACCGTGAGCGGCACCGGCCGCTACCTCAAGGCGGCCTCGGACGGCTGCGTGCAGGTGGTCGTCGCGGACCCGCACGGCTCGCTCTACTCCGCCGGGGATCCCTCGGAGCACGCGGCCTACGACGTGGAAGGTGTCGGGATGGACTTCTTCCCCGACACCTTCGACAGGAGCATCCCGGACCGCTACGAGACGGTGGACGATGCGGAGTCGTTCGCGATGACCCGCAGGCTCGCCCGCGAGGAGGGACTGCTGGTGGGAGGTTCGAGCGGGATGGCGGTCGTCGCGGCGCTGCGCACGGCGCGGGAGCTGCCCGCGGACGCCGTGGTGGTGGCGCTGCTGCCGGACACTGGCCGCGGCTACCTGGGCAAGGTGTTCGACGACGACTGGATGCGTTCCCGCGGACACCTTGCGGATGCCACGGGCGCGGAGGCGGCTGCGGACACCGGCCGGGCCGCCGGCGCAGACACGAGCGCGGATCCGGAGACCTCGGCATCCGCACCGACGACAGGAGACACTCAGTGAGCGATGCACAGCGGCGCGCGGACGGCTTCGACACCCAGGCCGTGCGTGCCGGACAGGACCACGACCCCACCACCGGCGCGGTCATCCCTCCCCTGCACCTGTCCACCACCTACGCCCAGGACGGGATCGGCGGTCTGCGCGGCGGCTACGAGTACGGTCGCAGCGGCAACCCCACCCGGGACGCGCTGCAGCAGCAGATCGCGGCACTCGAGGGGGCGGAGCACGCGCTTTCGTTCGCCTCGGGACTGGCGGCGGAGGATGCGCTCCTGCGGGCCGTGCTGCGTCCCGGCGACACCGTGCTCATGGGCGATGACGTCTACGGCGGCACCCACCGCCTGGTGGCCCGCATCCTCGAGCCGTGGGGCGTGAACCTGCGGATCGTGGACATCACGGACGCCGAGGCCGTGCGCGCCTCGCTGGAGGAGGTCCCCGCCCAGGTGCTCTGGGTGGAGACGCCGTCCAACCCGCTCATGCGGATCAGCGACATCGCCGCACTCGCACAGCTGGGGCACGAAGCGGGCGCGACGGTCGTGGTGGACAACACCTTCGCCTCGCCGGCGCTCCAGCAGCCCCTGGCGCTGGGGGCGGACGTGGTGGTCCACTCGACCACGAAGTACCTGGGCGGGCACTCCGACGTGGTGGGCGGCGCCGTCGTCACCAGCGACGCGGAGCTGTACGAGGCGGTGAAGTTCCAGCAGTTCGCGGCGGGGGCGGTGAGCGGGCCGCACGACGCCTGGCTCACCAGCCGCGGACTCAAGACGCTGGGCATCCGCATGGAGCGGCACAGCCGCAACGCCGGACTGGTCGCGGGCTTCCTCGCCCAGCACGCCGCCGTCGCGCAGGTCTACTACCCCGGCCTGGAGACGCATCCGGGTCATGAGATCGCCGCGCGGCAGATGCGCGGGTTCGGCGGAATGGTGTCGCTGGCGCTGTCCTCCGGGGAGGAGGCGAGGCGGTTCGCGGAGAGCCTGCGGCTGTTCACCCTCGCGGAGTCCCTGGGCGGGGTCGAGTCGCTCGTGAACTACCCGGACGCCATGACCCACGCCTCCGTGCGCGGGACGGAGCTGGCGGTGCCCGAGGAGGTGGTCCGGCTCTCCGTGGGCATCGAGACCGCGGACGACCTCCTCGACGATCTGAACGAGGCGCTCGGGAGGCTCTGAGCGCTCCGCCCGCCGGGTGGGGACCCGCATCATGAGCGACGAACATCCTGAGCCCGAGAGCTACCAGCGGCGGACCATCGAGCTCGAGGCTCTCTTCGAGACGGCGGGCGAGCTGTCCTCCCTGCACCACGTGGACGCGGTGCTCGGTGCGATCGTGCAGCGCAGCAGGCAGCTGCTGGCCAGTGACGTGGCATATCTCATGCTCCTCGACGAGGCCCGCCGGCAGACCTACATGCGGGTCTCCGAAGGGATCCAGACCCAGGAGTTCCACGGCATATCCCTCGACTACGGGGAAGGGCTCGGCGGACTGGTGGCCAGCACCGGCATGCCGCAGTGGACCCGGGACTACCGGTCGGACGAGCGATTCGCACCGAAGATCGGCGAGGTCGTGCGGGCGGAGGCCCTCACCGCGCTGCTGGGCGTGCCGCTGAAGGTCGGGGGCCGGGTTCGGGGCGTCCTCTTCGCCGCGGACCGCCGCAGCCGGGACTTCACCCATCGCGAGATCGCCCTCCTGACCTCTCTGGCGAATCATGCGGCGATCGCCCTCGACAACGCCGAGCTGCACGAACAGACCCAGCAGGTCCTGGAGAAGTGGCAGTCGGTCAGCCGCAAGGTGGCCGAGCAGAACCGGACGCTCGAACGTGCCTCGGAGTTCCACGAACGGCTCACGGGACTCGTGGCGGCCGGGGTCCCGCTGGGCGAGCTCGCGGAGGCGGTCGCGCAGTTCCTCGGCGGTGCGGTGGCGGTGCTCGCCGACGACGGGACGCTGCTCACCCCGGTGCGGGATGCTGTGGAGCTGCCCACGGCACGGGAGCTCGCAGCCGTCTCCGATCCGAGCGGGTCCGGATCCGCCCCCCTGGGTGAGGGTGTGGAGAGCGGATCCGGACGCCACGTGGTCGTGGCTCGCACGGGGGCGCGCAGACTGGGATATCTGTTCTACGAAGGACCGGTGCTCAGCTCCACCGATGTGCGTTCCCTGGAACGGGCGGCCCTCGTCACCGCGCTCACGATCCTGCACAAGCGCGCGGACGAGGAGGCCCGGAGCCGGGTCATGGGCGAGCTCATGGCGGAACTGGCGGTGCGTCCCGGCGGCGACGAAGCGTGGCTGCACAAACGGGCCGCGGCGGTGGGGATCACGGTCTCAGGACCGCCCTATGCGGCCGTGTCCGTACTGGAGAGTGCCGAGAGCGGAGGTCTGGACCGCCTGGACGCCGTGGTGCGCACTGCGCGGGAGTACGGCGGTCTGGCCAGAGCGCAGGAAGGCGAGATCTCTCTGCTCGTCGGCGGTGAGGACCCGTCCGCCCTCGCCCGGTGGATCTCCGCGGACCTGGAGCAGCGGCTCCACACGCCGGTGGCGGCGGGAGCGGCCGGTCCCTATCCGACCCTGTGCGAGGCGGCACGTGCGCTCCCACGGGCGCGCACGTGTGCCGGCGTGCTCGCCATGACCGGGCGGTGGTCGCAGGGGGCGGCGCCCGAGGACGTCGGGCTGTACACGCTGCTGTTCAGCGAAGCCGGGCGGGAGAGGATCGAGGAGTTCGTCGCGGAGACCCTCGGGCCGGTCCTCGAGCACGACGGGCGGAGAGACGGACGGCTGCTCGAGACCCTGCGTGCGCACTTCGACCACGGCAGCCAGACGGGTGCCGTCTCAGCGGCGCTGATGATCCATGTGAACACGCTCTATCAGAGGCAGGAGCGCATCGACGGTCTCCTCGGTCCCGGATGGCGGAGAGGGGAGCAGTCGCTGCAGGTGCATCTGGCAGTGCGGCTGCGCGATCTTCTCCGCGGCACCGGCTGAGACCTGGTCCGGTCCGATGACGGTATTCCTCACACTGGCTTCCGTGGACGAGTGTGAGAACTGACATTGTTCGTGGGTGCCGCTGTCACTAGCGTCGTCTCCACGACCGCGTGCTGCCGGCGACGCCGCAGGCATCCGCGCTCCACTCGCTCTGAATATGGAAGGTTGGACAATGGGGTCCGTTTCCGTCGTCGTCATCATCGTCGTGTACTTCGCAGTCATGTTCGCCATCGGCCTCTGGGCCAACCGGAGGACGAAGTCCTCCAAGGAGTTCCTCGTCGCCGGACAGTCGCTCGGATTCTTCGTCATGGCGATCGCGAGCTTCTCCTCCATCCAGAGCGGGTGGGGGATGGTCGGCAACACCGGTGCCGTCTACGACATCGGCATCTCCGCGCTGCTGGGCGCCGCCATGCTGGTGCCGCTCGGCTTCGCCCTCGCGTGGTTCCTCCTCGGTGCCCGCCTGCACCGCGCGGCCTCCGTCCACGGGGCGTACTCCGTGCCGGATCTGGTCAAGGTCCGCTACCGGAGCAGGTCCGCCCACACGGCCATGTCGGCCGCCATGGCCGTGGGCGCAGTCGCGTACATGACCTCGCAGATCTCCGCCATGGGGATCATCGCCTCGCTGCTGCTCGGCACCTCTGTGCAGACCGGCGCATGGATCGGCGCTGCGGTCGTGGCGATCTACACGGTGGCCGGCGGGATGCTCGCGGCGGTCTGGACCGACCTCATCCAAGGCCTGCTGATGATCGTGATGTCCGTGGCGGTCTTCTTCCTCGCGCTCTTCGCGGCCGGGGGATGGTCGTCCGTGCTGCTCACCACCTCGGCGGCCGACCCCGACTTCCTGTCCCTCACGGGTCCCCAGTCCGAGGCCTTCATCTTCGGCTACATGGCGCTCCTGCTCTTCGGCGCGGCCGGACAGCCGCAGCTCATCACCAAGTTCCTCATGCTCAAGGACAGGAAGGAGCTGAAGTGGGGCGCGCTGGTCTCCGGCCTCGCCTACGGAGTGACGACGCTCTTCAGCCTGGGCATCGGGCTCTCCCTCAAGGCGATGGTCCTCACCGGTTCGGCGGAGGCTCCCGCGACCATCGACAACACGACCACCGACTTCCTCTCGCAGTTCACCAGCCCCGCCGTGGCCGGCCTCGCACTCACCGCGCTCCTCGCCGCGGTGATGTCGAGCGCATCGAGCTTCATCACGATCGGTGCTGCGGCCGTCGTGAGGGATCTCGCGACCGCGCTCGGCGTGAGGGTGGAGCGCGAGCTGCTGTGGAGCCGGGTGATGTCAGCGGTGATCACGGTTCTCGCGGTGCTCCTGGTCTTCTACCTCTCGCAGGCCATCTTCATCCTCGGGGCGATCGGCTGGGCCGCCTTCGCAGCCGCCATCCTGGGACCGATAGGGATCGGGATCCACTGGCGCAGAGCGACCGGGGCCGCGGCCACGGCAGCGGTGGCGGTCGCCCTCGGCTTCAATCTCCTCATCGTGCTCCTGGAAGCCAGCGGCCTCCTCGTCGTCGCGCCGCACATGCACATCGGCGGGATATCGCTCATGCTCTCCGTCGTGGTCTTCGTCTGCGTCTCCCTCCTCACGCCGCGGGAGCGGGCGGAGCAGCTGTTCCGGGAGTTCGACGCAGCGGCATGCCCGGACGGGACGTCCCCGTCTCCCGGGCGGGGCGCCGGTGTCCCGCAGAGCGAGAACCCCGAGGAGGAGAACGCACATCGGGCAGTGGGAATCCTGGTGGGTGCCGTGACCAGCATCTCCGCGATCATGCTGGCGGGCATGCTCTTCGACCTGCCGGACCTGATCATCTACCCCACTCCGCTCATGGTGGGGCTCGTCATGATGCTCGGCTGCCTTGGCAGCGGAGCATCGCTGTCGGCCGTCCGCGTGCCGCTCCTCGGCTACACCGCCGTGCTCCTCATCCTCATGACCGCGATGGCCGCCACCAGGGACTCGTCCGTCCTGTTCGGCGGTCTCCCCCTCGCGACGGGGATCCTCGTCTACGTGCTCTGGCCGTTCAGCACGCTCAGCGCGGGGCTTCTCTACGCCTGGATCTACTCGTCGGTGCTGAGGCGCGTGCCCGCCGGCGCTCTTCAGGAGGCGGCGCACCGATGAGCGATCCGGATGTGCTCATCGTCGGCGCGGGACTCGCCGGAGGCATGACCGCAGCCGTTCTCGCGGAGCGCGGACTGGACGTCCACTGCCTCGAGCAGGGCGACTGGCCCGACTACTCCGCGCCGGTCCACCCGCTCGCCTTCGACCCTGAGACGCACCGGCGATGGCCTCGGCTGCCGAATGAGAGGAACTCCTCCGCCGACTACCCGCTCACGGCCGAGGACTCACCCATCGATCCGCTGATGTGGAACGGCGTGGGCGGCAGCACGGTCCTCTACCTGGCCAAATGGCATCGGATGCTTCCCGGCGACTTCCGCGTGCGGTCCTCGGACGGAGTGGGGGCGGACTGGCCCTTCGGATACCAGGAGCTGGAGCCCTGGTACACCGAGGCGGAGGCCCAGCTGGGCGTGAGCGGTCTCGCCGGGGACCCCGCCTACCCTCCCGGGGGCGCACCTCCGCACCCGCCGCTCCCCCTCCGCGACTTCGGCAGACGCATGGCCCACGCCCTCGACTCCCTCGGCTGGGACTGGTGGCCCGGCGCGTCCGCCGTCTTCCCCCGGGAGTCCGCGGCGTCACTCCCCTACTCGGCGGCGGCCGCCGGCCATGACCTCGGAGCCGTCAGCACCGGCCGGCGAGCGACCGTCAAGGCCTCGGCGGACGTCTCCCACTGGCCCGGCGCACTACGTGCGGGGGCACGGCTGACCACCGGAGCGCAGGTCCGTCGCCTGCTCCTCAGCCGCGGACGCGCCGACGGCGTCGAGTACTGCGACGCGCAGGGACGGATCCGGACCATGCGGGCGAAGCAGGTCATCCTCTGTGCGAACGGGATCGGCACCGCGCGTCTGCTGCTCGCCTCCGGGGACACCGCCTCGGACAGGGGCGCGGCGAACTCCAGCGGCATGGTCGGAAGGAATCTCATGCTGCATCCGCTCGCCGCCGCCGTGGGCGTCTTCGCCGAGGAGGTCGACGGTGCGGTGTCGCCGCTCGGAGCGCAGCTGCAGAGCACCCACTTCTACGAGACTGATCCCGGACGCGGTTTCGTCCGCGGCGCCAAATGGGGTCTGCAGCCCGCGGGGGGACCGGAGGCGCACCTCTTCTCCTATCCGTGGACGAGCGACCCGGGCCGGTGGGGAGCGGGCTTCGCGGCGACGATGAGGGAACGGCTCGGGCATTCCGCCATGTGGTCCATCGTCTCCGAGGATCTTCCGTCGCCGGAGAACCGGGTGCTCCTGGACCCGCGCGTCCGTGATCGTGCGGGAGGCCCGGGTGTGCGGGTGCGGTATCGCCAGGACGGGAACTCCAGGCGGCTGCTCGCATTCCACCTCGCGCGGGCATGCGAATCCCTGCGCGCCGCGGGTGCGCACACGGTCCTGCAGGAGCCTCTGGTGCGTGCGAGCGGCTGGCACCTCATGGGAACCGCGCGGATGGGAGAAGATCCGCGCACCTCCGTCACCGATCCGTGGGGCCGCTGCCATGACGTCCCGAACCTGCACATCTTCGATTCGTCCACCTGGCCGACCTCGAGCGGGTTCAATCCCGCTGCCACACAGGCGGCGATGGCGCTGCGCTCCAGCGCCCATTTCCTCAGTGAGGAGTCGTGGTGAGCGCGGAGGAGATCAGGAGGAAGGTCGGAGCGGAGTTCACCGACGAGGAGATCGAGGAGCTGCGAGGTGGAATCGAGGCCGCGGAGGAACAGGACGACAGGCAGCTGCTGGCCGCACTCATCGCCACCGGCGCCTTCGCCCGCAGGCTGGGGGACCCGGTGATGCGCGACGAGCTGAGCCCGGAGCGGAGGACTGCCGCGAGTCCTCCTCCTGCGGATGTGGACCGCGTCATCAGGAGAGTCAGGGACAGAGGCTTCCCCGGCGCGGTGCGCCGGGAGACGAACCAGGAGGGAACGGAATGAGCGGCCAGCCCGCATGGTGGCAGGATCTGGAGGCGGAGACCTTCGCATGGCAGGTGCCGGAACGGTTCAACATCGCGGCGGACAGCCTCGACCCGCATCCCGCAGAGGCGCTCGCGCTCCTCGAACGAGGCGGGAGCCGGGACATCGACATGACGTTCGGGGAGCTCAGGGACCGCGCGCGGAGAATAGCCTCGTGGCTGCTGGAGCGCGGCTTCTCGCCCGGTGACAGGATCGCCGTGTTCCTGCCGCAGAGCTGGGAGCTCGCAGCGGTGCACAGTGCGATCTACTACGCGGGGATGATCGCCGTCCCGCTCACCACCAAGTTCGGCCCCGAGGCCGTGCGCTTCAGAGTCGAGGACTCCGGTGCGCAGGCGCTCTTCGGCCGTCCGGCGGACCTCGGCCGCGTCGCGGAGGGGGTGAGGGAGGTCCCCTGCGTCGTGAGCGTCTCAGACGCATGCGAGCAGGCTGAGACCACTCTCGCGGAGGTCCTTCGGGCAGAAGTCGTCCCCCACCCGCTCGGAGAGACGCGGGCGGACGATCCGGCTCTTCTCATCTACACCTCCGGGACGACCGGAAACCCCAAAGGGGCTCTGCACGCCCACCGCGTCCTCATCGGTCACATGCCCGGGGTGCGGATGACCCATGACGCGTTCCCCCAGCCGGGCGACCTCATCTGGACGCCTGCGGAGTGGGCCTGGATCGGAGGGCTCCTGGACGTGCTGTTCCCCGCCCTCGCCTGCGGCGTGCCGGTCGTCGGGAGCGACGCGCGGGTGACTCCGGAGCTGGCGGTGCACATGTTCGACGAGGTGGGCGTGAGGAACAGCTTCCTGCCGCCCACCGCGCTCAAGCAGATGCGGGCCACGGGGGCCGTGCCCGCGGCGCCGCGGGTCCGGACGCTCACTTCCGGCGGGGAGACTCTGGGGGAGAGCCTGCAGCGATGGGCGCAGGAGGTGTTCGGAGTGGAGGTCAACGAGTTCTACGGGCAGACGGAGATGAACATGACGGTGGGCCAGCACAGACAGAGCCGGCGTCCGGCCCCCGGATCCATGGGACGTGCGGTCCCCGGATTCTCCGTGGAGGTGCTGGGTCCCGACGGCGCACCCGCGGAACGCGGCGCGATCGGCGAGATCGCCGTACGGACCCCCAACCCGGGAGAGTTCCTCGGCTACTGGGGCCAGGCGCAGAGGACGCGGGAGAAGTATCGGGGCGAATGGCTGCTCACGGGTGATCTCGGCACCGTCGGGCCGGACGGCGACCTCGCCTTCGCAGGACGCGCGGACGACGTGATCTCGTCTGCGGGATACAGGATCGGGCCCGGGGAGGTGGAGGAGAGCCTGCTCGGACATCCCGCCGTGGCTCTCGCCGCAGTGGTGGGGGAGCCGGACGAGCTCCGCGGGGAGATCGTCGTCGCCCACGTCGTGCTCAAGGACGGAGCGGAGCCGTCCGACGTCCTCAGACGGCAGCTCGCCGCACACGTGAAGGGCTCCCTCGCCTACTACCAGTACCCCCGGAGGATCGAGTTCCATGACGAGCTGCCCATGACGACGACGGGCAAGATCCAGCGCCGCATGCTGAGGACGCAGCCGTAGGAGGAACAGCGGTCCGGGCCGCCCGGGCCGCTGAGAGCCGTCTCAGCTCCGCCGGGCAGACTGGTGGGATGCTCCAGGACGCTCTCCCCTCCCTCTGGTCCGCCGTCACCCACGCGGCCCCGCACCCGGACGCGCAGACGCTCACCGTCGCCGCGATCATCGCGGCCGCGCTCGTGGTGCCCTCGCCCCTCTGGCGGGTCTCCGGCGTGTGGGTGACGGTCGTGCACGAGCTGGGACACGCCTTCGCCGGGATGCTGCGCGGCCGGACGGGCATGCGCATCCGGGTGAATCGCGACCACTCCGGTCTCACCACCTCCACCGGCCGCACGGACTCCGTCGCGTGGACGAGCTTCTGGGGATACCCCGCCCCGTCCCTCGTGGGCGCGGCGGTCGCCGTCGCCGCAGCGGCCGGATGGGGTGCTGCAGCCCTCGCCGTGATGATGGTCGTGATGCTCGCGGCGCTCGTGTTCATGCGAGGCGCGCTCACCTGGACCGTGACCCTCGTGAGCCTCGTCGCCGGGGCGCTGCTGCTGGCGGAGGGTTCGACGGTGCTGGTCACCGGCGTCGCGGTCACGGTGGGCGCCTTCCTCTGGGCCGGCGGGATCCGGGCGATCGCCAACCTCTCCCGGCTCCACGCCACCGGCCGGGGCCACGGCTCGGACGCCCACGCCCTCGCCCAGCGCACGCGTGTGCCCGCGTTCCTCTGGCTCCTCGTGTTCTGGCTGCTCTCCCTCGCTCCGGCGGCGCTGCTGCTGTGGGCGCTGCGGAGCTGACGAAGACCGGCTCCCGGAGTCGGTCTCGGCGGCGTTCGCACAATCGTCTCTGCGGCCCTGGGACCCTGGGACACGAGACCACCCCCGGCCGCTGCTCCGATGACCTGGATTCGAGGCCTTCTCGTGCCGCTCCTCACTGATTCTGGAGGTTCTTCGCGGTAGGATTGGAGCCAAACCGCCCGAATGCAGATGCTTGCGTGCGAAAGCGCGCCCAGAGGAGACCAATGGCAGCCGAGGAGACACCGCACTACGACGCCGGTGACATCACCGTCCTTGAAGGACTCGAGGCGGTGAGGAAGCGTCCCGGCATGTACATCGGGTCGACCTCGGAGCGCGGTCTCCACCACCTTGTCCAGGAGATCGTCGACAACTCCGTCGACGAGGCGATGGCCGGCTACTGCGACCACATCGAGGTGACCATCCTCGAGGACGGTGCCGTGCGCGTCGTGGACAACGGCCGCGGCATCCCCGTGGCGATGCACCCCACGGAGGGCATCCCCACCCTGCAGGTGGTGCTCACCATCCTCCACGCGGGCGGCAAGTTCGGCGGGGGCGGCTACGCGGTCTCCGGCGGTCTGCACGGTGTGGGCTCCTCCGTCGTCAACGCGCTGTCCTCCCGGCTGGAGGCCGAGGTGCACCGCGACGGCCACGTGTGGCGGCAGGACTACCGGATCGGCGTCCCCACGGGAGAGGTCGTGAAGGGCGAGGAGACGGACACCACCGGCACGATCATCACCTTCTGGCCGGATCCGGACATCTTCGAGACGACGGACTTCTCCTTCGAGGTCCTCCGCAGCCGCTTCCAGCAGATGGCCTTCCTCAACAAGGGCCTGCGCATCTCGCTCGAGGACCGCCGGCGGGTCGCGGTGGACCCGGACGAGGTGCAGCTCGACGAGGAGGCGCTCGACGGCGAGGAGAACGCGGCGGAGGCGAAGACCAAGGCCGTCTCCTACTGCTACGCGGACGGCCTGCTCGACTACGTCGCCCACCTCAACAGCATGAAGAAGGCGGACCTGGTCAACGACCAGATCATCGCCTTCGAGACGGAGGACACGGAGCAGCAGATCGCGCTCGAGGTCGCCATGCAGTGGACGACCTCCTACTCGGAGTCCGTGCACACCTTCGCGAACACGATCTCCACGCATGAGGGCGGCACGCACGAGGAGGGCTTCCGCACCGCGCTGACCTCCCTCATCAACTCCTATGCCCGGGAGCAGAAGCTGCTGCGGGAGAAGGATCCCAACCTCACCGGCGACGACGTCCGCGAGGGCCTCACGGCGGTGATCTCCGTGAAGCTGGGCGAGCCGCAGTTCGAGGGCCAGACCAAGACCAAGCTGGGCAACTCCGAGGCCAAGACCTTCGTCCAGCGCGTGGTCCGCGACGAGTTCGGCCACTGGCTGGAGTCCAACCCGGCGCAGGCCAAGGAGATCATCCGCAAGTCCATCCAGGCCTCGCAGGCGCGCATGGCCGCTCGCAAGGCGCGCGAGGCGACGCGCCGCAAGGGCCTGCTCGAGTCCTCCGGGATGCCGGGCAAGCTCAAGGACTGCCAGTCCAAGGACCCGTTCCGCTCCGAGGTCTTCCTCGTCGAGGGCGACTCCGCCGGCGGGTCCGCCGTGCAGGGCCGGGACGCCATCCACCAGGCGATCCTGCCGCTGCGCGGCAAGATCCTCAACGTCGAGAAGGCCCGCCTCGACCGCGCCCTGGGCAATGCCGAGGTGCAGTCGATGATCACGGCCTTCGGCACGGGGATCGGCGAGGAGTTCGACATCGAGAAGCTCCGCTACCACAAGATCGTGCTGATGGCGGACGCGGACGTGGACGGCCAGCACATCACCACGCTGCTGCTCACCTTCATCTTCCGCTACATGAAGCCGCTGGTGGAGCGGGGCCACGTGTACCTCGCCACTCCCCCGCTCTACCGGATCAAGTGGTCCAACGCCCCGCACGAGTTCGCCTACACGGACCGTGAGCGCGACGGACTGCTCACCGCGGGCCGTGCCGCCGGCCGCCGTCTGCCCAAGGAGCAGGCGATCCAGCGCTACAAGGGCCTCGGCGAGATGAACTACCAGGAGCTGTGGGAGACCACGATGGACCCGGACCAGCGCCTGCTCAAGCAGGTGAGCCTGGACGACGCGGCGCAGGCGGACGAGATCTTCACCGTCCTCATGGGCGACGACGTGGACTCGCGCCGGAGATTCATTCAGGAGAACGCGAAGGACGTCCGCTTCCTCGACATCTGAGCCGGCGCCCGCGCCGGCCGCCGTGCCGCTGACGGCCCACCCTCACTTCCCACCACGAACAGAGAGAGCACATCCACGTGGCAGACGAGCAGAATCCCACTCCTGAGCAGGAACCGGCGGAGATGACCGGTGCCGAGGCCCCGGTGACCTCAGCGGACAGGATCGACCAGGTCGATCTCAACCAGGAGATGCAGCGCTCCTACCTCGACTACGCCATGAGCGTGATCGTGGGGCGTGCGCTGCCTGACGTGCGCGACGGCCTCAAGCCGGTGCACCGCCGCATCCTCTATGCGATGTACGACGGCGGCTACCGCCCGGACCGCAACTTCTCCAAGTGCGCCCGCGTGGTGGGCGATGTGATGGGCCACTACCACCCGCACGGCGACTCCGCGATCTACGACGCCCTCGTCCGCCTCGTGCAGCACTGGGTCATGCGGTATCCGCTCGTCGCCGGTCAGGGCAACTTCGGCTCACCGGGCGACGACGGTGCGGCCGCACCCCGGTACACGGAGTGCAAGATGGCCCCGATGGCCCTGGAGATGGTCCGGGACATCGAAGAGGAGACCGTCGACTTCCAGGACAACTACGACGGCCGCAACCAGGAGCCGGTGGCGCTGCCCTCCCGCTTCCCCAACCTGCTGGTCAACGGCTCCTCCGGCATCGCCGTGGGCATGGCGACGAACATCCCCCCGCACAACCTGCGCGAGGTGGCCGCCGGCGCGCAGTGGCTGCTCTCGCACCCGGACGCCACCAGCGAGGAGGCGCTCGAGGCGATCCTCGGCATCGTCAAGGGCCCGGACTTCCCGGGCGGCGCGACCGTGCTGGGGCGCAAGGGCATCGAGGAGGCCTACCGCACCGGCCGCGGCTCCATCACCCAGCGGGCCGTGGTGGAGGTCGAGGAGATCCACGGACGCACCTGCCTCGTCGTCACCGAGCTGCCCTACATGGTCAACCCGGACACGCTCGCGGCCAAGATCGCCTCCTACGTGCGCGACGGCAAGGTCGCGGGCATCGCGGACCTCCGTGACGAGTCCTCCGGACGCACGGGCCAGCGCCTGGTGATCGTGCTCAAGCGCGACGCCGTGGCGAAGGTGGTCCTCAACAACCTCTTCAAGCACACCCAGCTGCAGGAGAACTTCTCCGCGAACATGCTGGCGCTCGTGGACAACGTCCCGCGCACGCTCTCCATCGACGCCTTCCTGCGCCTGTGGGTCAAGCACCAGATCGACGTGATCGTGCGCCGCACGCGCTTCCGCCTGCGGAAGGCGGAGGAGCGCGCGCACATCCTGCGCGGCTACCTCAAGGCGCTGGGCGCGCTCGACGCCGTGATCGCCCTCATCCGCCGCTCACCGAACTCGGACGAGGCGCGCACGGGACTCATGGAGCTCCTCGACGTCGACGAGATCCAGGCCAACGCCATCCTCGACCTCCAGCTGCGGCGTCTGGCCGCGCTGGAGCGCCTCAAGATCGAGGAGGAGGCCGCCCGGATCGAGGAGCAGATCAAGGACTACAAGGACATCCTCGAGCGGCCGGAGCGCCAGCGGGAGATCGTCTCCACGGAGCTCGACGAGATCGTGGACCGCTACGGCGACGACCGCCGCACGCGCATCCTCGCGGGCTTCGACGGCGATGTGAGCATGGAGGACCTCATCCCGGAGGAGGAGGTCGTCGTCACCATCACCCGCGGGGGCTACGTCAAGCGCACCCAGTCCGCGCTCTACCGCGCCCAGCACCGGGGCGGTAAGGGGATCAAGGGAGCGCAGCTGCGCGGCGACGACGTCGTCAGCCAGTTCTTCGTCACCTCGACGCACAACTGGCTGCTCTTCTTCACCAACACCGGGCGGGTGTACCGCGCCAAGGCCTATGAGCTGCCGGAGGGCTCACGCGACTCCAAGGGCCAGCACGTGGCGAATCTGCTGGCGCTGCAGCCGGACGAGACGATCGCCCAGGTGCTCTCGATCCGCGACTACGACGATGCGGAGTTCCTGGCGCTGGCGACCAAGTCCGGCATCGTGAAGAAGACGCGCCTGAGCG
>NZ_BAAAPZ010000004.1:367713-379329 GCF_039531405.1 Brevibacterium salitolerans
GGCACGGTCGACGAGCTGGTCTCCGCGCGGCTGGTCAACTCCGACGACCACCTGCTGCTCATCTCCCGAGGCGGCATGTCCATCCGCTTCTCCGCCTCGGACGAGGAGATCCGCGCGACCGGACGCGCCACGAGCGGCGTGACGGGCATGCGGTTCCGCGACGACGAGCTGCTGACGATGGACACCGTCACCCCGGGCACCTACGTGTTCGTCGTGACGGAGGGCGGCTACGCCAAGCGCACGCCCATCGAGGAGTACCGGCTCCAGGGCCGCGGCGGCATGGGCATCAAGGTCGCGAAGATCACCGAGGAGCGCGGAGTCCTGGTGGGAGGCCTCATCGTGTCCGAGGGCGAAGAGGTCCTGGTCGTGATGGAGCGCGGTAAGGTGGTCCGGTCGAGCATCGACGAAGTCCCCGCCAAGGGACGCAACACCATGGGCGTAGTCTTCGCGAAGCCAGGCAAGAAGGACCGCATCATCGCCGTGACGCGAGGTCCGGAGGAGGCCGTGGAGGCCGAGGCGGAGGACGCCCCGGCCGCCGAGGCCTCGGACCCGGGCGACCGGGTGCCGGAGGAACCGGAAGTCGAAACCGAAGGTGAAGAGCAGCAGTGAGCGATAACGACCAGAAGCCCGGGAAGATCCTGAGGACATCCAGCGGGCGCACGCGCCTCACCGCCAGCGGAGGCTCCGAGGCCGAGGAGCCCAAGGCCCCGGAGTCGCCTGCGCCGGAGGCTCCGCGTCCCGACGATGCGCCTGCGGCGCCGGAGGTCGCTCCCCCCAAGGGGCCGGCTCCGATGCCCGCACAGGCCTCCGAGGAGGGGGCGGCCGGGTCCGCTCCGACCGGTTCCGCACCGGCCTCCGGTGCCGAGGTCACCGGCAGCGCCGAGCCCGAGGCGACGGCCGGTTCGCAGCCGCAGTCCGGCAGCGGTCCCGCCACCAGGATCAGCTCCGCCTCCAAGGGCATGCGGCTCTCCGCCTCCGGGGGTGCCGGTGAGACGCAGGTGCAGCCCGCAGTGAGCGGTGCCGCGCCCTTCGGCTCCGGCCCCAGCTCCCCGCAGCCCGCTCCTGCGGGCCCTGCAGCCGGCGGGGCGAGCGGTTCGCAGCAGGGCTCCTCCCCGGAGGGGATGCTGCCCGGAGGGGTGAAGTCCTCCTCCGGCGGCGTGAAGATGAAGAGCAAGTCCTCGAAGAAGGGACCGCGCACCGTCCGCCTGACGGTGGCGAACATCGACCCCTGGTCCGTCATGAAGATGGCGTTCCTGCTCTCGCTCGCGATCGCCATCGCGATGCTGGTGGCGACGCTGGTGCTCTGGCTGGTGCTGCAGTCCACGGGTGTGATCGGCACCGTGGAGTCCACCATGGAGGAGATCGCCGGTGCGGAGAACGCCGAGGCGATCGTCGGACTGATCGGACTGGGCCGTGTGATGGCGACGGCGTTCGTGCTCGCGCTGGTGAATATCGTGCTCATGACGGCGCTCTCCACGCTCTTCGCGTTCCTCTACAACCTGGGTGCCTCCATCGTGGGCGGCTTCCATCTCACCCTCACGGACGAGTAGCGGCTCCTCCCCCGCACGGACGCCCTCGTGCGGGCGGAGACACCCGCCGGACCCCACGGTCCGGCGGGTGTCTCCGTACCGGAGCGGAGGCGATCGTGGGATGGAGGCGGGCGATCCCCTCAGCGCAGTTGGATGTGCCGCAGGTTACTCCCCGCGGGTTTTGCATGGGCCGGGGAGATGGGTATAGTTGTTTCTCGGTTCGGCAAGAACCAAAGGGCCTATAGCTCAGGCGGTTAGAGCGCTTCGCTGATAACGAAGAGGTCAGAGGTTCAAGTCCTCTTAGGCCCACGCATCCTTTCCGATTGGAATGCTGTGAAGAGACTGATGGTTCTGCTTGGAACTGCGACTGCGGCGCTGGGGATACTCGGTGCCGTGAGGAGCAGGCGTCAGGTGAGGGCCAGGCAGTGGTCGCAGCAGACTGACTCGGTGTAGAGTGGATGTCATCTCCGGGGGTATGGCGCAATTGGTAGCGCATCTGCTTTGCAAGCAGAGGGTTAGGGGTTCGAGTCCCCTTACCTCCACGGACAGCGGGTCAGAGGCCGCCTCCCCAGCAGGGGAGGCGGCCTCTTCCTTTGCTCGGCGGAGGCTCCGGATGCGTGATGAGGCCCGTTCGCGGGGCTCCTGAAGCGGTAGTGAACGGTTTCGAGTGGTAGCGGCGCGCTGTCGCCGGTTGCGCCCGCGGGCCGGTTCAGAGCTCCTCGCTGACCACCATCGCCGTCCAGTCATCGAAAGCCTCGGGGGAGAGGCACATGAGGCAGCGGCCGAGCCCGAGGTGGCGAGGCCTCCGTTCGCTGACCGGACTCCTCTGCGCTGCTGGGGCGATGGTGGTGGTCCTGACTGTGGCGTTCGCCGGAGGCAGTGCCGCATGGCTGATCCCGGCGCTGCAGATCGCCACGGGCGGACCGCTGCTGCAGCGGTGTTCGGCCTGCTCTGGCGGTATCGCTCGACTTCGGGAAAGATGGACGGACAGACGAGCATGACGCGGAGACAGGGGATCACGCGATGAGCAGCAGCATGCAGACGGCGGTGGAGCCGAGGCCGCCCGTCGGCACCCGGTGAGCGCAATGACGAATCTCAGCCCCGATGACGTGCTCGGCCTCATCCGCGATGTCGACGGCGACAGCGAGGGCGACCTCAGGCGCCCGCATGTCGTGTCGACCGGCGAGCATCCCCCGCACCTCATCTGGGGCCTCGGGAAGGACGGGGCCACTGTCGCGATCGGCCTCGCCCCGCAGGGTCTGGAGTACCGCATCGGCGAGTTCTGGGCGTCCGGCTGGGACGACCTCGAGCCGACGCAGGATCCCTGGGTGATCGAGGGCATGCAGCGGACCGCGGACACGCTGCGCAGGTCGATCGACAGCGCGCTGAAGCGTCGCGCTGAGCGCGCCGCTCGCGAGAGCGCCCCGAGGAGGCCGACGGCTGCCCGGGTGATCGACTACCTCCGTCACCCGAGTCCTGAGCGGTTCGAGCAGCTGCTCTCCGCGGTGACCGTCCGGGTCGACCATCGAGACGACGACGATGCGGTGGTGGCCCGGATCGCGCGCATGCTTCCGACCGGCACCCTCGCCGTGGACACGGCCCACGCGCCTGCGTTCACGATCGCGGGTCCCGGCGGGGAGCGAACGGTCACCCCGACCGGCCGCGATGTCACTCTGCGCGCCCTTGCCGCCGTGCTCGGCCCGGACATCGAGCTGCGGCGTTGGGTCGACGACGAGCCCGGTGACACCGTGGCGGTTCTCGTGTTCACGGCATCCGAGCGACGCGCGATCATCGAAGCGCTCTCGCAGCGCGCTCTCGACGCCCGGTTCCGGCTGATCGGTGCGCGCAGCAGGGTCTTCTCATGAGGAGAGGGGAGCACGTGATGCCCAGGGCAGATGGTGATCGGAGGGGATGATGCACAGGACGCCCGAAGGCGCGGAGACCTTCACATTCATGCACCGGAGGAACTTCTTCGCGCGGCAGCGGGGGCTCATGAATGTCTGGGAGTACGGCCTCAGTCTGTGGTCCGCGACCCGGCCGGCGAACGGGGAACCGCCGCGCGAGGTCGTCCTGGAGTGCGCCGACTGCCATGAGCACGTCGCCTACCGGATCCAGTCCCAGGCGGACACGCGTCGCGCGAAGCGCCGGATCAAAGGCGGTGCCCTCGCCGCAGCGGTGCTGATAGTGGTCTTCCTCGGCCTCGCTGTCGTCCTGGGCATCATCAGCGGCGACAGCGCCAGGACGGACACTGCACGCGATGCCGCCGGCATGGGCCTGGCGGCCTCGGTCTTCCTGATCGCCGGTGCGCTCGGGACGGCCATCGGTCTGGCCTCCTACGCCGAGGGGTACACCGGTGTCGTCCGCGGGGGGGGGCACGAACTCCCTCGGCATGGGCAAGCACTCCGTCGGCTGGCCTCCGCGCAGGCTCGTGCAGGGGGCGTGATCACGATGTCAGGTCAGGAAGGGGATCGCAGTGAGCGATGGGGCTTCTGAAGACTGGTCAGCTGCAGCGGGGGAGTTCACCCGGGATGCCTCGGCTGCCGCGTGGACCCTGTACAGGGCGGTAGGCGGCGACGTCGATGCCGGACGGGAGAAGGGTCCTTTCGCCTGCGCCGACGAGATCGACCGGGCCGTTCGTGAGCTTCCCGCCCTCCACACACTCCCCGACCACAACCGTGCAGAGCTCCTCTGGCATCTCATCGCCTTCCTCGCCGAGGTGATGCGTGAGCGGTGGGACTGCCGGTGGCGGTGGGCGGCGCATGCGGATGACCCGGGCAGAGAGACCTGGCTCCTGAGCGGCTGGCGCGCCATGCCGGGCACCCGGCCGCGCGACATCGATCCATCGCTGGTGGTGTATGGAGAGATGCAGCAGCCGGATCCGAGCTTCTGGCGCATGATCAATACGGCCGAAGGGCTTGCCGAGGTCCGCGTCTTCCGGGCTGAGGAACTCTGACCCGCGGACGGGCAGGTGCCGCTCACGGCCGCCCAGAGGCCGACGACTCCGTGACCTGTGGTGCGGTCGAGCCGGAGGAGCGTCCCGGGACTGCCCACATAGGTGCCGGAAAGCCCGTTTGACCTGGCAGAAATCGGTCTGGTACTGTCTCTGCAGGCAGAGGGCCGGGGGTTCGAATCCCCTCGTCTTCACTCGAGAGCTTTGAGACAGCAACTCGTATGACGGCTCCGCTCAGGCGGAGTCGGAGCTCGGGAGTGATCCCGAGTATGCGGATGTGGCGCAGCTGGTAGCGCATCACCTTGCCAAGGTGAGGGTCGCGAGTTCGAATCTCGTCATCCGCTCGGAAGAAGGGCCCCGGAGTGATCCGGGGCCCTTCACGTGCTCCCGTGAGGCCCGCCGTCCTCCCCGACTAGGCCTGTGCGGCGTCGGCTCCGCTGAGGAGGATCGCCGGGGTCGGGTCGACGCCGTGCCTGCGGTCGAAGTCGGCGTAGGCCTGCGCGATCTCGTCGTGCACCCGCTGCACGAGTGGCTGCCACTCGACATGGGTGACGATGAAGAAGTCCCCGTTCTGCATGGCTTCGACGACCTGCTCGCCGACACGGTCGGGGTCCGCACCCTGGGTGAGCAGGCTGTCATTCTGCTCCACGGCCTCGGCGCTGAAGTCGCGGTTGAGCTGCTTGGCCTGGACCTCGGCGTCGGTCCGCGCGAGGTGCGTGGCGACGGTGCCCGGGCACAGGACGGAGACGCCGATGTCGGACCCGCGCAGCTCTTCGCGGAGCGAGAGCGCCAGTCCGACGCTGGCGAACTTGGATGCCACGTAGGCACCCACGTTGGCCATCGGCACGAGACCGGCCTGCGAGGCTGTGCTCATGATGTGCGCCCGGCCGCCGCGCGCCTTCATGCGGGGCAGGAACGTCGAGATCGCGAGGAACTGGGCGTCGATGTTAATCCTCTGGACGAAGCGCCAGACGTCGAGTGAGATCTGGTCCAGGGGACCGCCGCCGCTCACGCCGGCGTTGCTGCAGACGATCGAGACGGGGCCGAGAGCCTGCTCGGCGCGGTCGGCGGCGTCCTGCCACGCCTCGGGGTCGCTGACGTCGAACTCGAGGGCGATGGCCTCACCGCCGCCTGCGGTGATCTGGTCGACCGCTGCGGCGAGGCGGTCGGCGGCGATGTCCACGAGCGCGACCTTCGCGCCGGCCGCGACGAGGGCGCGGCTGATGCCGAGTCCGATGCCCGAGGCTGCTCCGGTGACGAGTGCTGTTTCTCCTGCTGGCCAGGCCATGAGGTGCTCCGTTCTGGGTGGTGAGGGGCAGTGGGTGCGCCGAAAGGGCCTGGCCGTTCGGCTGGGCTGTTCGCTGGCCTCCCATTCAGGCCGGGGCGCGCTGCGGGATCCGGGTGGAAGTCCCTGCGACCATTATTGTCAGTCGCAGACATAAATCTAGCAGGAAATCGCGCGGCCGCTCTGGGAGGATCGGGGGATGGTGGAGACTGCAGACGGTTCGACGAGCGCCCGTGCGCGCGGCCGCCCACGCTCGACGAGCGGGGAGGTGCTGCGCCGCATCGGACTGCGGATGTTCGCCGAGCGCGGCTTCGAGAACACCACGGTCTCGCAGATCGCCGGGGAGGCCGGCGTCACAGAACGGACCTTCTTCCGCTACTACGGCTCCAAAGCAGGTCTGCTGTGGTCCATGTTCGAGTCGCAGAAACGTGCACTGGAAGCCGAATTGAAGGCTGCACCCGATGACGTGCCGATGATGGACGCCCTGCGCCATGCCGTCATCGCGGGGCTCGAACCCTCTGGGACGGAAGAGTCCGAACAGCGCATGCTGGCCGAGCTCACGACTGCGGACCCGGTGGTCGCCGCCCTCGTCGCCGAGCACTTCGCGGTCTGGGAGCGCAGCGTCAGCGAGTTCGCCGGGAGAAGGCTGGGACAGTCGGCCGATTCGCTCTATCCCGTCGTCGTCGGTCGCACCGTGCTCGCTGCGTGCCGGGCGGCGCTCGAGGAGTGGGCGGCGCATCCGGACCGAAGCCTCACCGGCTGTCTCGACTCGGTGCTCGTGGTCCTGGCGACAGGGCTCGGTCCGCTTGAGACGCAGCAGGCCGTGGCAGAGGCTCCGCTCAGCAGGAAGGCCCCGGAGTGATCCGGGGCCTTCCCCCTGTCCGCGGCCCGCGGGCGGAGGCTTGAAGCTCCCGTCTCCGGGAGCCCCGCGTCCTTCAGCTCGGACGGTGGTCCAGCATCGTCTCCTCGTACAGGCGGTCCGCGAACGGCTGGAAGTCGACCTCACCGGGCGTGTACCACTCGTCCACGTCCGCGAAGCCTCCTCCGTCCTCGTAGCCCAGCTCCTCGGCGACCTCGGTCCACCGGGCCACGGCCTCGGCGACCCTCTCTCCCACGCCGCTGCCGATTACCCCGGACTCCTCCACGCCGGCGAGGAGCTCCGCGTTGGTCTCGCCGATCTGCGCGTCCGAGGCGGGGTCCATCTCCATGAGCTCGCCGCCGTTCTCGTTGAGCATCTTCACGGCGGCCGCGTTCCCGTCGACGATCACCTTGGTGCTCGCCGCCAGTCCCTGCGCGGAGGAGTCGAAGATGATCTGCTGGTACGCCAGCGGCAGCTTCTGGAAGCCGCTGCCGGCGACGTTGGCGCCCGCGGAACGACCGGACAGACTGTTCTCCGCAGAGGTGTGGGTGACGTTCTTGGCCACCTCGAACAGTCCCGACTCCTCCGAGGGGAGGAGCTGAGCGAAGGTGCAGTCGACGGTGCCGCGCTGCAGCGCCTCGAAGACCTCCACGTACTCCATGGAGACGGGGGAGCCGCCGAGGTTCTGCACCTGGGTCTGATGAGCGACGCTCGCGACCCGGATCTGCCGGCCCTTCCAGTCCTCCGGCGTCGTGCCCGGGTCGGTGCAGATCGAGTGGTACGTGCCGGTGCTCACCATGGGTGTGAGGGGAGTGAGGCCCTTCTCCTCGTACTCCGCCAGCAGCTCCTCGGAGCCCCACGCGAGGTCCACCACGGCGGCATTGCCGATCATCTCGCCCAGCAGCAGGGAGTTGGGCATGCCGCCGTTGGCGGTCGCGAGGGCGTCGAAGGCCGGGTACTCGGCCGGCTTGTAGATCGGGAGGGAGTAGGAGACGTCGATGCGGCCGTCGGCCAGGGCGTCGTCGATCTCCGCGTAGCCGGCGATCGCCTGACCCCAGACCACGTCGACGGTGATCTTCCCGCCGGAGCGCTCCTCGACGTACTCCTTGAAGGCATCTGCGGACTGTGCGGACACGGACGACGGCGACTGCGCACCCGCCTGGTAGGTGATCTCGACGGGCTCGAGGTCCGCCAGCACGGCGTCCACCTCCTCCTGCGAGGCACCGTAGGCGAAGCCCTCGCCTTCCCCTCCGCCGCCTCCCTCTCCCGCGGATCCGGCGCAGCCGCTCACCGTGAGCGAGACGGCCGCTGCCGCCGAGAGCACGCAGAGGGCGCGCTGCCGGGTGGGATGTGTCTGTCGAACCGCTGTCATGTGTCCTCCTCGTCGAGGGCCGTGCGGCCGCGGCTCGCGGCGGTCTGCTCCCGCCGGGGCCTGGATCGTGTCCTGGTCCGTGCCGCGCCGTGCACATCGTCGTGCATGGACCGAAGCCTAGTGAGTGGACGTTCGACAGGAAAGAGTTGACATCGGCATCAGATTGTGGGGCGCTTCCCCGGCAACCCGCAGCGGACGCACAGGAGCCCGGCACTCCTGCGGGGGAGTGCCGGGCTCCTGTGCGACCCTCCGCCCGGTGGGCCGCGCAGACGGATGCGCGGCCCACCGGGCGTCAGCTGTGAGCGCAGACCTCGGGACCGAGGCTGGCGGACTCAGCGGTGCAGGTCGAAGCGGTCCGCCTCGGTCACGGCGGTCCAGGCCGCGACGAAGTCCTGCACGAACTTCTCACGGGCGTCGTCGCTGGCGTAGACCTCGGCAAGTGCGCGCAGCTCCGAGTTCGAGGCGAAGACGAGGTCGGCACGGGTGCCGGTCCACTTCTCCTCGCCGGTGACCGCGTCACGGCACTGGAACAGCGTGGAGTCCTCGTTGGCGGGAACCCAGTCGTTGCCCAGCTCCAGCAGGTTCACGAACCAGTCGTTCGTGAGCTGGCCGGGACGATCCGTGAGCACGCCGTGCGCGGCGTCCTGGTAGTTCGCGCCCAGCACGCGCAGGCCGCCCACCAGGGCGGTCATCTGCGGTGCGGTGAGGCCCAGCAGCTCCGCACGGTCCACCAGCAGGTGCTCGGCCGGGAAGTCCAGACCGGTGCGCTGGTAGTTGCGGAAGCCGTCGGCCTCCGGCTCCAGGAAGGAGAAGGAGTGGACGTCCGTCTGCTCCTGCGTCGCATCCACGCGGCCCGGGGTGAACGGCACCTTCACCGGAACGCCGGCCTCGGCGGCGGCCTTCTCGATCGCCGCATTGCCGGCGAGCACGATGAGGTCCGCCAGCGAGACGTGCGTGGGAGCGTTCGCCTCGTTGAACTCCGCCTGGATCTCCTCGAGCTTGTCGAGGACCACTGCCAGCTGCGCCGGCTCGTTGACCTCCCAGCTGCGCTGCGGCTCCAGCCGGATGCGCGCGCCGTTGGCACCGCCGCGCTTGTCGCTGCCGCGGAAGCTCGAGGCCGCTGCCCACGCGGTTTTCACCAGCTGCGAGACGGTGAGACCGGAGTCCAGCACCTTCTGCGAGAGCGCTGCGGCGTCCGCGGAGTCGATGGGCTCGCCCGTGGCCGCGGGCAGCGGGTCCTGCCAGGCGAAGTCCTGTGCCGGGACCTCGGGGCCGGCGTAGCGGGCCTTGGGGCCCAGATCGCGGTGCGTGAGCTTGAACCAGGCGCGGGCGAACGCCTCGCTGAAGGCCTTGTGGTCGTCCTTGAAGCGGCGGGCGATCTTCTCGTAGGCGGGATCCACGCGCAGCGAGATGTCCGTGGTGAGCATGCGGGGCTCACGGCGGCTTTCCGAGTGCGCCATCGGCACCATGTCCGCGCCGCCGCCGTCCTTGGGACGCCAGTGCCAGTGGCCGCCCTCGCCCCTGACCGGCTCCCACTCGTAGGCGAAGAGGATGTGGAAGAACTCGTTGTCCCAGCGGGTGGGGTGATAGGTCCAGGTGACCTCGATGCCCGAGGTGATCTGGTCGTCGCCCTTGCCGGAGCCGTTGTGGTTCTTCCAGCCGAGGCCCTGCTGCTCCAGCGGGGCGCCCTCCGGCTCCGGTCCCACGTTCTCCTCGTTGTCGGGAGCCGCACCGTGGGTCTTGCCGAAGGTGTGGCCACCGGCGATGAGCGCGAGGGTCTCCTCGTCGTCCATGCTCATCCGGGCGAAGGTCTCGCGGATGTCATGTGCGGCAGCGGCCGGGTCCGGGTTGCCCTCCGGGCCCTCCGGGTTGACGTAGATGAGGCCCATCGTGGTGGCGCCGAAGGGCTTGGAGAGCTCACGGGTCGTGTGGTTGGTGCCGCTGTAGCGGGCATCCGTGCCCAGCCAGTCCGTCTCCGCGCCCCAGAAGACCTCCTCCGGCTCCCAGACGTCCTCGCGGCCGCCTGCGAAGCCGAGGGTCTCGAAGCCCATGGACTCGAGTGCCACATTGCCGGCGAGGACCATGAGGTCCGCCCAGGACAGCGCCTGGCCGTACTTCTTCTTGATGGGCCACAGGATGCGGCGTGCCTTGTCCAGGCCCGCGTTGTCCGGCCAGCTGTTCAGAGGGGCGAAGCGCTGCTGGCCTGCTCCGGCGCCGCCGCGTCCGTCCATGGCGCGGTAGGTGCCGGCGGAGTGCCACGCCATGCGGATGATGAGGGGCCCGTAGTTGCCGAAGTCCGCCGGCCACCAGTCCTGCGAGGTGGTGAGCAGCTCTGCGATGTCCTGCTTGACCTGGGGGAGGTCGAGGGACTCGAAGGCCGCCGTGTAGTCGAAGTCCGGAGCGGTGGGGCGGATCTCCTGGGGGTTGTGTGCCAGGGGACGCAGGTTGAGGCGCTTGGGCCACCACTGCTGGTTGGCGTCGCCCTCCGTGGGGTGGGCCAGGCGCGCGGCCTCGGCCGAGCTCTGCTCCGCCTGTGCGGCCTGCGGCGCCTGTCCGTGCTGGGGCGCCTGTCCGCCACCGGAGTGGACGACGGGGCAACCGGAGCTCTGGTCAGCCATGGGTTCCTCCTGTAGATGCTTCACTGTTATGGGGGATACGTGGGGACGACCGGGTCGTCGGGGCCGGAGGGACCGCCGAGGCGGGGGTCGACTGCTCCGGCAGGGCATCCGCTGCGCGGGGCTCGCCGGCGTCCGCACCGCGTCCCGCCGCGTGTGCGAGGGCCGCCTGCTCCGTTCGCTCCGCGCAGTCCGTGCAGACGGCGCGGAAGGTGACGTCCGCGGACAGGACGGTGTGCATGCCGTGGGTCTGCGAGGGCGTGAGGCAGGGGGCGTGGCCCACCACGCATTCGACGTCCTCGATGCGTCCGCAGATCACGCACTGCATGTGGTGGTGGTTGTCCGCGGTGCGCGTCTCGTACCGTGCTCCGCCGGTGCCGGGCATGTCGATGCGCCGGAGCACGCCGCGGGCGCTCAGGTCGTTGACGACGTTGTGCACGGACTGCATGGAGACGGAGGGGAGGTCGTCGCTGATCCCGGCGTGGACCTCGGCGGCGGTGCTGTGCGGATGCTCCGCGAGGAACCGGAGGGCGGCGATGCGGCCGGGCGTGGCGCGCAGGCCGACTTCCCTCACCTGCTCCACCCAGGTCTCCGCGGACGTGATGTGCATACCCGAAGCCTGTTCGCAGATTTGATCGATGTCAAATTACGAGAGTGTCAGGGTGGGGGAGGGGAGGTGAGGCGCGGCCCGTGGGAAGCGGCGCTCCCAGCGAACGCTCAGACACGACCGCCGGGAACTCTCAGGGAGTTCCGATCTACGGTGTGCGCATGCTCATGCTGAGGATCGAGATCGAGGCCGTCGACAGGATCGAGGCCGTGCGCGTGCAGGCGCTCTACCAGCGCGGTGAGCGCGTGGTGAAGCTCGATGAGGAGGTGGAGGCCCAGGCGTGGAGACGCGGCCGGACGCCGGCGGGCCGGCCCGTCTTCGTGGGACTCACCAACGGTCGTCCGCTCCTCTACCGCTTCGACGTGCCGGTAGAGGCGGCGGCGCGCTGAGCCCGCTGCG
>NZ_BAAAPZ010000004.1:379355-465395 GCF_039531405.1 Brevibacterium salitolerans
CACGCGACCATGACTCCCGCTTCTCGCCCCGGACGCCCGCTTCTCTGCGGAGAAAAGCGGGTGTGCCGGACGACAAACGGGTGTTATGCCGGCATCTCAGCCGCGCATCTCAGCCGGCATCTCAGCCGCGCATCTCAGCCGCGCAGCTCCTCGCGGGAGAGCTCCGTGGCCGCGGCGCTGTACTCGCGGAAGGCACCGCGGTAGCGCGCCGCCGGGTGGGTGTCCGGGAGGCGGTCCTGCCCGGTGAGCGAGCCGCGCAGGGTGCGCGGGGCCTCGGCCGCGGAGCCCTTCTCCTCCGGGGCCCTGGCCAGGCCGCGGCGGCGCAGCTCCGGGAGGACGTGGTCGATGAACTCGCGGTAGCTGCCCGGAATGGTGGAGTTCATGACGTTGATGCCGTCGATCCCCGCCTCCTGCCAGGCCGCCAGCTCGTCCGCGATCTGCTCCGGCGTGCCCACGATGCGCGTGGCGCGCGCACGGAAGAGGGCCATGTCCCGGAGTGTCGTGTTCCCGTTCGGGGCCATCTTCCGCAGCTCCGCCAGGTGCCCCTGCGCGCCCTCCGTGGAGAGCTCGCCGATGGGCGTGTCCAGCGGAAGGTAGCCCAGATCCACACCCATGCTGCCGCCGGTGTGGGCGATGAGCGCGTCGTCGTCGATCGAGGCGTCGAGGTCTGCGGCCAGCGCTTTGGCCTCGGCCTCCGTGGAGCCCACCACGAAGGAGAGTCCCTGGATGAACTTCACGTCGCCGGCCGCGCGGCCGTGCTCCACGGCGCGGCGGCGGATGTCCGCCGCGTGCTCCGCGGCGATGTCCCGGCGCGGGGCCATCGAGAACGTGGCCTCGGCGTGCTTGGCGGCCACGTCGCGCCCGCGCGGCGAGGAGCCGGCCTGGAAGAGGAACGGCGTGCGCTGCGGTGAGGGGGAGGACAGGTGCGGGCCCTCCACCGAGTAGTTCGCGGAGGAGTGGTGGATCTTCGCGATCTTCTCCGGATCCGCGTGCAGGCCGGTGCCGCGCGCGTGCTCGCGCGTCTTGTCCGCCAGCAGGGCGCCGTCCTCCCAGGAGCCCTCCCACAGCTTGTAGGAGACGTTCAGGTACTCCTCCGCGAGGTCGTAGCGGTCCCCGTGGGCGGCCAGGCCGGCACCGCCGTAGTTGCGGTGGGCGTTCTCCAGGGCGGAGGTGACGACGTTCCAGCCCACGCGCCCGTCGGAGAGGTGGTCCAGGGTGGACAGCTGGCGGGCGAAGGTGAACGGGTGCGCCTGGATGACCGCCGAGGTGAGCGCCAGGCCGATCCGGTCCGTCACCGCGGCGAGGGCGGAGAGGAGCACGAGCGGGTCGTTGGAGGGCACCTGCAGGCCGCGCCGCACGTGGGAGGCCCAGCCGCCCTCGTGGTCGCCGTAGAGGCCCACCACGTCGGCGAAGAAGGCGATGTCGAAGCCGGCCGCCTCGAGGTCCTGCACGAGGTCCACCCACAGCGCCAGCTCGTTGAAGCGGTGCTGCTGCGCCTCCTCCCGGCGCCACGCGCCGCCGACGATGTGGCTCGTGGTGTTCATGAGGAACGCGGAGAGGATGAGCGGGCGCGGGGTCATGAGGTGAATTCCTTCCAGGTCTCGCCGGCGTTGTCGACGGTGACGGTGTCCACGTAGTCCAGTGCGCCGCCCAGGTACTCGGCGTACCACTCCTCGACCTCCGGGGACTGGAAGGCGTCCTGCAGTGCGCGGGTCTTCTCCGAGGCCACCTCGTCGGGGGTGACGGCGACGACGTTGGTGTAGGGCACCTGCGTCTCCTCGTCGTCCTCGAGGATGAGCGCCGTCTTCTCCACGTCGTGCCCGGCCTCGGCCACCAGCCGCGCGAATGCGAGGCCGGCGTCCACGTCCGGCAGGGTCTGCGCGGTGGACTGCTGATCGATCTCGACGAACTCGAACCCGTGCGGATTGTCGGTGATGTCGCGCTGGGAGAGCTCGGTGACGGGCACGGACTCGTTGATCTCCAGCGCACCGGCCTCCGCGAGGAGCTTGAGGCCGCGGCCGTTGTTGGCGGTGTCGACCGGCAGGGAGATGGTGGCGCCGTCGGGGAGGTCCTCGATGCTGTCGTGCTTGAGCGAGAAGATGCCGCTGGGCGCGTAGTAGACGGAGAACGCCGGTGCCACCTCGGTGTCGTTGTCCTGATTGAACTGGTGGAGATAGGCGAGGTGCTGGAAGAAGTTCGCGTCGTACTCGCCCTGCTGCACCACCTGGTTGGGCTGGATGATGTCCGTGACGTAGGTGGTCTCCAGGGTCCAGCCCTCGTCCGCCAGCAGCTCCTTGGCGATCTCCGTGGGCTCCTGGTACGGCGCGGACTCGGTGACGATCATTCGGATCGTCCTGTCGTCCCCGCCGCCCGCGGCGTTGACCAGACCGCAGCCTGTGAACGAGGCGAGGCCGAGGACCGCGGTCGCGGCGAGGGCGGCGCGCCGGGGGAGGGAGGTGCGGAGGGCACGACCGGTGCGGTGAGGACGGGGTGGGTGCGGCATGGGGGCTCCTGAGGGAAGGGGTGCGGATGAAGGGTGTGGGGACCGGCCCGTGTGCGCGGCCGGAGTGTGAGTGGGGAGGGGCTGGGCGCCGGAGGCGGAGCAGGAGCCGGACGGATCCGCGCACCCGCTCGGGGCCTCGGGTACGGGCCGGTCAGAGGCGCTTGTCCGCGACCCTCACCAGACGGTTGCCACCCCACTGCACGAGTGAGACGAGGACGACCATGAGGACGACGGCCACCAGCATCACGCCGGTCTCGTAGCGGTAGTAGCCGTAGCGGATGGCGAAGTCGCCGATCCCGCCGCCGCCCACCAGGCCCACCATCGCGGAGTAGGAGATGAAGCTGACGGTCGTGACGGTGATGGAGCCGATGATGCCGGGGCGGGCGTCCACCAGCAGCACATTGCGGATGATCTGGCCCTGGGTGGCGCCCATGGCGCGCGAGGCCTCGACGGCACCCGTGCCCAGCTGCGAGATGTTCTGCTCCACGAGCCGGGCGAAGTAGGGGATCGCATTGACCGTGAGCGGGACGATGGCCGCGGCCGTGCCCACCGTGGTGCCCACCAGGAACCGGGTGATCGGGATGATCGCGATGAGGAGGATGAGGAAGGGGAACGAGCGCAGCATGCTCACGATCGTGTCCACGACCGCGTGGGTCTTGGGCGAGGGCGAGATGCTCCCGGGGGCGTGGACGAACAGCCAGATGCCCAGCGGCGTGCCCACGAGGACGGCGAGGGGGATCGCGACGCCGATCATGACGAAGGTCTGCCCCAGCGCCTCGAGCAGTTCGGGGCGCAGTTCCATGATGCGGTCCATCAGCGTGCGCCTCCTGTGGGTGCGAAGACCGCGGAGCCCGAGGTGGGCGCAGGGGAGACTGCCCTTGGGGCCTCCGAGGTCTCGTTCGCTTCTGCGGGCGCGAGGACGGCCTCGGTGTGCGCGTCGCGGTCCCCGCGGTCGATCCTGATGCCGTCACTCACCAGGTAGCGGCCGATCGAGGTCTGCGGGGTGAAGTCCGTGCGCGCGAAGTCCGCGGCGGTGAACCGCTCGACGATCCGTCCGCCCTCCATGACCGCGGTGGTGTCGGCCAGAGCCTTGACGACCTCCATCTCGTGGGTGACCACCACGACCGTGATGCCCAGCTCGCGGTTGATGTCCGCCAGGTACTGGAGGACCGTCGCGGTGGTGAAGGGATCGAGGGCACTGGTGGGCTCGTCGCAGAGCAGCACCTGGGGTCGCGTGGTGAGCGCGCGGGCGATCGCCACGCGCTGCTTCTGCCCGCCGGAGAGCTGCGCCGGATAGGAGTCCGCCTTCTCGCCGAGGTCGACGATCTCCAGCGACTCGGCCGCACGCCGCCGGCGTTCCGTCCTGTCCTTCACCCCGGCGAACCTGAGGGCGAGGGCGACGTTCTGGCTCACCGTCAGGTTATTCACCAGGTTGAAGCCCTGGAAGATCATCCCTATCTGGTGCCTGGCCTGCCGGAGCTGCTCCTCGCTCAGGGCGGTGAGCTCCGTGCCGTCGATCCAGACCTCGCCGGCGGTGGGCCGCTCCAGCAGGTTGATGTTGCGCAGGAGGGTGGACTTGCCCGCGCCGGAGAATCCGATGATCCCCTGGATGCTCCCGCGGGGCACCTCGAGGCTCACATCGTCGACGGCGAGCAGGCTCGTCCCGCCCCGCGAGGGGAAGGACGTCGAGACGCGGCGCAGGGAGATCATCGCAACACTCCATCGAAGCTGGCGGTAGCACCGGTTCCGGATCCGCACGGCAGGCCTGCGTGCTCCGGCAGACCTGCCGCCGGGCGGATCGGTCTGCCGGGACGGGCTGCCTGAGCAGATCACGGCGGTTGCTGCGACGTCATCGAGCCAGATCTCTCGGTCGCTCTGGATGGCACAACTACTGCGCCTCATCCTTCCGTGCGGGTGACGGTGCAGGACCCGCCGCCGTCATCGGACGTCACGCGCCGCAACGCAGCGACATGTGCGGGATCTCCCCGCCGTTCCGCGGCCCTCAGACGTCGTCGCGCTCGGCCCGCCGGGTGAGCTCCCAGAGCTGGGCCAGCACCTTCTCGTCCACCTCATCCACGACCTCGGCGGATCTGCTGACCTCGAGCTCCGCGCCGCGGGTCTCGGAGTGCAGCTCCGCCATGCGGAGGTCGAGCTGCTCCGCGGTGGCCGCCGCCTGGGAGAGGTCGTCGGAGAGGTGCGAGGGCACCTCGCCGGAGTACTTGTAGAAGATTTTGTGCTCCAGGCTCGCCCAGAAGTCCATCGCGATGGTCCGGATCTGCACCTCGACGATGACCGGCACCGCTCCCGTGGAGAGGTACACGGGCACCTCGATGATCGCGTGGAGGCTCTTGTACCCATTGGCCTTGGGGCGGGCGATGTAGTCCTTGATCTCGATGATGCGGACGTCGTCCTGGCTGGTCAGGGCATCGAGTATGCGGTAGGTGTCTGCGATGAAGGCGCAGGTGATGCGGACTCCGGCGATGTCCGTGATCGTCTCCCGGATGGAGTCCAGCGTGGGCTCACAGCCCTTGCGCGCCACCTTCTCCAGGATGCTCTGCGGTGTCTTCACCCGTGAGGTGACGTGCTCGATGGGGTTGTACTCGTGGAGGTGCAGGAACTCGTCGCGGAGGATGTTCACCTTGGTGAGGACCGTGTCCACGGCGAACCGGTACTCCATCATGAACCGGCTGAAGCTCGCGCGGGTGCGGCGGGCGAAGGCGAGCATCTCCGCATCGGTGCCGTCCTGCTCTCGTTCTCTCACCGGTTCCCTGCCTCCTTCGCCACGGGTGTCCGATCGTCGCTGCGGCCTTCCGATTCTACGCGGCGGTGTGCTGAGAGGGATGTGTGCATTCGCACCGGGGCGGGTGTTCGCCGCCCGCGGCTCGTGCTGCCGTGGCGGCGGTGCGGATCCTCCGCCGATGCCGGCTTCCGCCACGTGATCAGGGGGTGACATTCGCAACCATGAAAGGTATTTTTGCCATACCTTAAAAGGTGATACGGATGCGAGGCCGCGCGGACGTCTTCGCACCGCGACGTCGAACGGGAGCAGAATGACATGGCGGAACTGAAGAAGTCTCTGGGGCTCTTACAGCTCCTGGCGTTCGGGATAGCCGGAGTGGTCGGCTCGAGCTGGATCTACACGAACTCGCTCCTGTTCGACTCCTACGGGGCCGGAGGAGTGGTCCTGGGCCTCGCGATCGGTGTGCTGCTCGCAACCTGCGTGGCCCTCGCCTACTCCGAGCTCACCTCCGCATTCCCACGGGCGGGCGGGGAGGTGGTGTTCTCGTACACGGCGCTGGGCCGCAGGGCCTCCTTCTTCACCGGCTGGATGCTGCTGGGCGCCTACGTCTCCTCCCTGGCCTTCTACGTCACCGCCTTCGGCTATCTGCTCGGCAACTTCTTCCCTGTGTTCAACACGATTCCGCTCTACACGATCAACGGCGAGACCGTGTACCTCCCCGTCCTGCTGGTCGGTGTGGCGCTCACGCTGCTGTTCCTCGTGCTGAACTGGTACGGGATCGAGGTCGGCGCCCAGGTGCAGCTGGCGATGTTCGCCGCGATCGTCATCATCGGAGCCGCCCTCGCGGTGACCGGCTTCTCGGCGGGTTCCGCGGACAACTTCCTGCCCGCCTACCATCCCGGTTCCAACGCGCTCGCCGACACGCTGCGGTTCGTGATCCCGAGCATGACCTTCCTCGCCGGCTTCGGCCTGGTCTCCGTGCTCGCGGAGGACGCGAAGATCCCCGCGCGCCGCATCGGGCGGGCTGTGGTCATCACCGTCCTGGCGGCGGGAGGCTTCTACTGCCTCGTCCTCGCAGCCACCGCCTGGGTGTTCCCCTGGGAGGAGACGGCGGCGATGCCGCTGGGCACGGTGTCCGCATTCCAGGCGGCGGGGTTCCCGGTCCTCGCCGTGGGCGCGTATCTCATCGCCTTCCTCGGCCTGCTGACCAGCTTCCTGGGGCTCTTCGTCGCCAGTTCCAGGGTCCTCGTCGCCATGGGCCGGGCGAGGCTTCTCCCCGAAGGGCTCTCCGCCGTCCACCCGCGCAGGCGGACTCCGCACGTCGCGCTCCTCTTCACTGCGGCGGTCACCCTGGGCCTCGGGTGGCTGGGACCGGGAGCGGTCGTGTGGTTCCTCGACACCGGCGGCGTCTACCTGGGGCTCGTGTGGTTCATGGTGGTGCTCTCCAAGTACCTCCTGCCGCGGCGCTATCCGGGCCTCGAGCGCCCCTACGTCTCCCGGCTCTGGTTCCTGCCCGCCATCGGCGCCCTGGGGGCCGTCGCGGTCATCGTCTGGGCGCTTGTGCCCAACTCGGGGGCGTCGCTGGTCTGGCCCGCGGAGTACATCATCCTGGGTGTATGGCTGGTCCTCGGCCTGCTCCTGTACCTGGTCGCAAGGCCCAGGACGAGGACTGACGCGCTGCAGTCGCTCCTCGGCGACTCCTACTCGATGCTGGAACGGGGCTCCCTCCGATGAGAGGCGTTTCCGCACAGCTCGTCGAGGCCGCCCGCACCCGCGTCCGGGCAGGCCTCGAACGTTCGCTCCCGCTGCTGAGCACCCCCGAGATCGCCTGGGGGCTGATGGTGGACGGGAGGCTGGTCGACGGAGAGAGGACGGACCGGATCTTCCGGATCGCCTCGATGACCAAGTCGTTCACCGCGGCGGCCGTCCTCGGGATCAGGCACGGCCTCATCGGAGCGGGTGCCGGACTGGACCTCGACGCGCCTCTGGGGGATCACATCCCCCGGATCCGAGAGCAGGGGGCGCTCAGCCGGATCACGGTGCGGGACGCACTGGCGATGGCGGGCGGTCTCCCCACGGACGATCCCTGGGCGGACCGGCTGGAGAGCATCTCCCGCACCGAGATGGACGACCTGCTGCAGGGGCGTCCGCTCACCACGGCACTGTCCGGCACCGCCTACGAGTACTCGAACTTCGGCTATGCGCTGCTCGGCCGGCTGGTGGAGGAGCTGACGGGCAAGCCGTACCGCGAGGTCGTCGAGCACGAGCTCCTGCACCCGCTGGGGATGCGCTCCTCCGGCTTCGACTTCCGTGAGCTGCCGGAGGACGCGCTGGTCACCGGCTTCCGGCGCACGGTGTACGGCGGACTGGAGGAGCTGCCGTACAGCGCTCCGGGGGCCTTCTCCGCCATCGGCGGGATGTTCTCGACCGTGCGTGATCTCATGGTGTGGATCGGCTGGCTGCTCGACGCCGTCTCGATCAGCGGTCCGCTCGACGCGGAGGGACCGTGGGCCCGGCCGCTGCGGGACATGCAGCAGCCGCAGCGCTTCTACGAACTGCGGGAATCCGCCGAGGGCGCCGTCGCGGAGTCCTACGGCTACGGGCTCCACCACCGCGCGGACCGGCGGGCGGGGGAGATCCTCTACCACTCGGGCGGGTACCCGGGCTTCGGCTCCCATATGCGCTGGCACCCCGCGACGCGCAGCGCCGTGGTCGTGATGGGGAACCTCACGTACTTCTCCGCAGAGGAGTACGCGGCGGCGGCGCTGGATGAGTGTGTGGCCGCGCTGGGCTACAGGCTCCCGCCGGTGGCGCAGAAGGCGGGCCACGCCGTCTGGAGGAATCCTCCGAGTGAGAGCGCACATCGCATCGCATGCCGGGTGGAGGCGCTCATCCAGCACTGGGACGATGCGATCGCTGACGAGGTCTTCGCGGAAAACATGGACCGCGACTTCCCGCGCGGGGAGCGCAGGGCGCAGTTCGCAGAGGCCTTGCGTGCCACGGGTGAGGACCTCGGCGTGGAGGGTGGAGCGGCCACGGGCGCCGTGGATGCGCCGGAGGGCGGCGGGAGCGGCCCGGACCTCGGGGAGGCCGGCCGCGGGATCACCTGGTCCACGGCCGCTCAAGCGAGCTGGTCGGTGCGGGGTCCGCGCGGGGTGCGAGAGGTGCGCATGCAGCTCAGTCCTTTCGGCCGGGTGCAGAAGATCGACGTCCGGGTGGCCGAGGGGCGGCCGGGATGAGACCGGACAGGGTGCCTCGGCTCTGAGCTCCCTGCCCTGCAGTTGCTACGGTGAGGCCACCCACAGAGCTGTGGGCGGCCACGAGGGCGTGGCTGAGTCGCGGGAGGAGAAGCTCATGGCAGAGGTGCAGACCGTCACGGGCCCGGTGGACAGCGCGGAGCTGGGCAGGACGCTGGCGCACGAGCACGTGTTCGTCCTGGGGGAGGAGCACAGGCTCAACTACCAGGACGACTGGGACGAGGAGGAGAAGGTCGCCCAGGCCGTCGCGGATCTCAACGAACTGAAGGGCCTGGGCTTCGACACGATCCTCGATCCCACCGTCCTGGGCCTCGGGCGCTACATCCCCCGCATCCAGCGGATCGCCGCGCAGACGGACCTCACGATCGTCCCCGCCACCGGGCTGTACACCTACAACGAGATCCCCTTCCAGTTCCACTACTCCGGGCCGGGCCTGCTCTTCGACCAGCCGGAACCGCTCACGGAGCTCTTCGTGCGCGACCTCACCGAGGGCATCGCGGACACCGGGGTGCGCGCGGCGTTCCTCAAGTGCGCCATCGAGGAGCAGGGCCTCACACCGGGGGTCGAGCGGGTCATGCGGGCCGTGGGCCAGGCCCACGTGCGCACCGGCGCGCCCATCACGGTGCACACCAATCCGCACACCCGGTCCGGTCTGGTCGCCCAGCGGGTGCTCCGTGAGGAGGGGGTGGACCTCACCAAGGTGGTGATCGGCCACTCCGGGGACACGACGGACCTGGACTACCTCAAGGAGCTCGCGGACGCAGGCTCACTGCTGGGCATGGACAGGTTCGGCCTCAACGTGCTGCTGCCGTTCGAGGACCGCGTGAACACCGTGGCGGCGCTCGCCGAGGCCGGGTACGCGGAGCGCATGGTGCTCGCCCACGACGCCTCCTGCTTCATCGACTGGTTCGACCCGGAGGCCAAGGAACAGGTCTCGCCGCAGTGGAACTTCCGCCACATCAGCGAGGACGTGCTCCCGGCGCTCCGCGAGAGGGGCGTGGGCGAGGAGCAGATCGAGACCATGCTCGTGGACAACATCCGGCGGTACTTCGAGTGAGGGGATGCGTCCGGAATGTTCTGCACCTTCTGGTCGCATTCACTTGTGTACGAGCACGGCGAGCGTGAGAAGATGCAGAACGTCTGATGCGCGGTGTACTTGGTCTAAGTACGCTTAGTGTAAAGGTACCCTGTCTAATAGTGAGTCCGCTCTCGGAACAGCACGCGCGGGATGAGGCGGACGCACGCGATCATGCCCAGCAGCTCGATGAGCGACTGCGTGACGATCACGGCGGCCGACACCTCCCAGCCGGCGGGCAGCGACAGTGCGAACGGCAGGACGATGAAGGAGTTGCGCGTGCCCAGCGAGAAGGCCAGCGTCCTGCCCTGCTCCACCGGCAGGCGTACCGTCCGGGAGACCAGCACCGCGATCAGCAGCGCTCCCGCCAGGTAGAGCAGCGCAGCCAGGAGCACCCAGGGCAGTGCGGTCGCACTCCGCGCCGCCTGTGTGATGTGGGAGGCGGAGACCAGGAGGAGCACCAGCGCCAGCAGGGGCACAGGCAGGATCCCGGAGCCGGAGCGCACGCGCTGGAGGAATGGTGCGCGCGGCGCGGCGGCCTCGGCGATGACCGCGGCGAGCAGCGGCAGACCCAGCACGCCGAGCGCCGGCGCCAGGGACTCCGGCGTGAAGACTCCGCCGAGGCCCGTGAAGAGGCGGATGTAGAGCGGGAGCAGGAGCAGCTGCAGGCACAGCGTCAGCGGGGTGAGTGCGGAGGCGCGCGCTGTGTCCCCGCCGCCCAGGTGCGTGAAGGTGAGGAACCAGTCCGTGCACGGCACGAGCAGGACGAGCAGGAGACCCAGCACCAGGGGATCCTCCTGCGGGACCAGCCGCACGATCCCGGTCACGAGCAGCGGCACCAGGACGAAGTTGGCGACGAGGGCGGAGGCGAGGAAGCGCCGGTCGCGCAGTGCGCGGGGGATGTCCCGCATGCTGATCTGCGCGAACGTGGCGAACAGGAGAAGGCCGAGCACCGGCCAGACGGCGAGGTCCAGGTGTGCCGAGGCCTCCGGGAGCAGCAGTCCGAGAGCCGCCCCGATGAGCACTGCGGTGAGATACCACCACACCTGATGCCGTTCGAGCGCCTCGCGGGAAAGGGTGCCGCGGGGCAGGGCGCCGCGGGGCAGGATCGTGCGGTCCGGGCCGGGATCGCCGGGGCCCGGTGCGCTGCGGGAACGCGGCGAGCGGCGGCGCGGGCACCTCATGCGAGGCGGTCGCGGAGGATGCCGAGGAACTCGTCGGCGCGCTCCACCTGCCGGGCGAGCTTCTCGCGGCGGGCCTGCGCCTCCGCCTGCATCGCCAGCAGCTGTGCGCGCGCCTGCTCCTTGGTGAGGGAGGCGGCCCGCGCGCAGGTTTCCGTTCCGGCCTCCGCGGTGGTCTCCTGCGCCGAACAGGTATCCGCCACCGCCTCGGTGCTCCCGCCGGTCTCCTCCGCCTCGATGACGTCGAGCAGTGTCAGCAGCTCGCCCATCTCCGCCGTGGAGAAGCTCAGCGCCTTCATCCGCCGGATCGTCATGAGCCTGCGGAGGTCGTCCTCCGAATAGAGGCGGTAGCCGCCCTCTGTGCGGCCGGTGGGCGGAATGAGGCCGATGCTCTCGTAGTGGCGTAGCGTGCGCGACGACAGGCCTGAGCGCTCGGCCATCTCCCCGATGTGCATGGAAACCGGTACCTCTGCGGTGGTGTGCGGGTGCGTGGTGGATGTGCGCAGCGGCCCGCCGGTGCGGCTGCCCTGGCTGGCCTCAACCTTAACGCGGGGATAAGGTTGCCGCTGAACCTTGACCGCGCGTCAATGTTGGAGTGCCGGATCCCGGCGCTTCGCCCCACGCAGTTCGCTGCAGTCCGTTCCCGTTCAGCCCAGCCAGGAGCACCCGTGTCCGAGACCTTCCCTGACCCTGCCGTTCCTCAGCATGCGGGCACCGGCGAGGCGGCCTCGGGCGCGGGGTCTTCCTCCGCGCTGCCCGCTCCCCTGGAGCGCCGGAGCGTCCGCGCGACCCTGCGGCGACCGGGCTGGCTGAGGACCGAGGTGCTGGGCGGTCTCGTCGTGGCGCTCGCCCTCATCCCGGAGGCCATCGCCTTCTCCGTCATCGCCGGGGTGGACCCGCGTGTGGGTCTCTTCGCCTCCTTCACGATGGCGGTGACGACGGCCGTGCTGGGCGGCCGGCCCGCGATGATCTCCGCGGCCACCGGGGCCGTGGCGCTCGTCATCGCACCGCTCATGGCCTCACACGGGCTCCAGCACCTCATTGCAGCCGTGATCCTCGCCGGTGTGTTCCAGGTGGTGCTGGCCCTGCTGGGAGCGGCCCGCCTCATGCGCTTCATCACGCGGCAGGTGATGGTGGGGTTCGTCAACGGCCTGGCGATCCTCGTCTTCCTCACGCAGGTGCAGGAGATATGGGGGAGCCCGTGGATCGCCTATGCGCTGGCGGCCGTGGGCCTGCTCCTCGTGTTCGTGCTGCTGCGGCTCACGCAGGCCGTGCCCGCTCCGCTCGTGGTGATCGTGCTGCTCACGGTCACGGTGGCGGTCACGGACCTCGACGTGCCGACGGTGGGGGACAAGGGCGAACTGCCGGATGCGCTGCCGGTGCTGTTCCTGCCGGACGTCCCGCTCACGTGGGAGACCTTCACCGTGATCGCGCCGTTCTCGCTGGCCATGGCGCTGGTGGGGCTCATGGAGTCGCTCATGACGGCCAAGCTGGTCGACGACATCACGGACACCCGCTCGGACAAGACCCGTGAGGCCTGGGGGCAGGGCGCGGCGAACATCGTCACCGGCTTCCTCGGCGGTATGGGCGGCTGCGCCGTGGTGGGGCAGACGATGATGAATGTGAAGGCCTCCGGTGCGCGCACCCGCATCTCGACCTTCCTCTCCGGGGTGTTCCTCCTGGTCCTCGTGGTGGTGCTCGGCGACGTGGTCGCGCTGATCCCCATGGCCGCGCTGGTGGCCGTCATGCTGTTCGTGTGCTGGGCGACGTTCGACTGGCACTCGATCCGGCCGGCCACGCTGCGCCGCATGCCCAAGTCGGAACTCGCGGTGATGCTCGTGACGGTGGTGGGCACGGTGTGGACCCACAACCTCGCGGTGGGAGTGATCCTCGGCGTGCTCGTGGCGATGGTCGCGTTCGCCAACCGGGTCGCCCACTTCGTGCAGGTGGAGCGGGAGCTCGTGCCTGCAGAGGCTGCGGGCGCCGAGGCCGTGGCCCGGTACACCGTCACCGGCGAACTGTTCTTCGCCTCCTCCAACGACCTCTACACGATGTTCGACTACGCCGGGGACCCGCAGCGGGTCGTCATCGACATGGACCGGTCCCACGTGTGGGACTACTCGACGGTGACGGCGCTGGAGTCCGTGACGGACAAGTACGCCCAGCACGGGACGACGGTGGAGATCGTGGGGCTGAACGAGGCGAGCCGCCGGATGCGGGAGCGCCTGCGGCGCCGGGACTGAGCTGTGCGGGAAGCTGCGGTGAGTCGTAGCGCCGACGTTTCGCAGTTTCCAACGGTGTGCGCACGCGTACACGTATGAACACCGTTGGAAACTGCGAAACGTTGAACCGCTGAGCGATGGGAACTGCGCCGTCCGGCTGAGCGAGCCCTTCGGTCCGTGCCTCGGCGCCGGCTCACTGCAGCAGCGGGGCGGAGGTCTCGCGCAATGCGCTCGCGAGGGCGCGGACCGCGGGGTCGCTGCTGCGGCCGGACCGGCGGGACATGAGGACGGTGCGCGCGGCGACCGGTGCGCCCACCCGGAACGATGGGGAGACAGGCAGCCCGAGCCGCGGCAGGAACGCCGCCGCATACCCGTCGCTCACCAGCCGCGCATGGAGGAGCACATCCGCGGACTCGAAGGCCACCTCCGGTTCGAGGCCCGCCCGCCTGCACTCCGCCACCGCCCATTCGCGCGGATCGGAGCCCGGGTGCTCCATGACCCAGGGATGCCCGGTCAGCGCCGAGGGGCTCGGATCGCCCGTCTCCCGCACCCACGCTGACGGCACGGCGAGGTGGAGGGGATCCTCTCCCAGGACCTCGTCCTCGGCTCCGGTCGTGGTGTGCAGGGGGCGACCGGGGTACCGCTCCCACAGGACCAGGTCGAAGTCACCGGCGATGAGCGCGGGGAGGGCGGCCTCGGCCCCGATGTGGCTCACCCGCACCCGCACCCCGGGATGTGCGGCGTGCAGAGCCGCCACGGCCCCCGGTACGAAGGTGTGCGCGGCGGTCTGGAAGGCGGCCAGCCTGACGCTGCCGGAGACCGTCCCGCGGCTCGCGGCCACCTGCGCGCGTGCGCTCTCCATCTCCGCGAGGATCCGCTCCGTGTGCTCCACGAGGACCTCGGCCGCCGGGGTGAGGGCGACCCCGCGTCCGGCCGCCTCGAGCAGGGGAGTGCCAGCCTCCCGCGCGAGGATGCTCAGCTGCTGGGAGACGGAGGACGGGCTGTAGCCGAGGGCACGGGCGACCTCCGCGAGAGTGCCGCGGTACTTCAGCTCGCGCAGGAGGCGGAGCCGGTGGAGGTCATACATGGGTGTTCCTCTGATACATCGGCTGGGCCGACTGGTCATGTTCGGAATCATCGTATCGACCGAACTGCGAGTGCTTCCTAGGGTGGACCACAGAGGGCCAAGGGGATCGCGCGGGAGTGCGGAGAACCACCAGGGTGCGGAGCACCATCAGGGCCCGGAGAACCGCAGGAAGGGATGGCGATGACGGATGCAGGCATGTCTGCGCACACGGTGACGGTGGACGGCGAACGGCTCTGGGCCTCGCTCAAGGAACTCGCCCGGATAGGCGCCTACGAGGACGCGGCCACGGGGCTCACGGGCGTGAACCGGCAGTCGCTGACGGACGCCGACGCCGCCGGGCGCAGGCTTCTCATCGCCTGGATGGAGGAGGCGGGGCTCGCCGTGACCGTCGACGAGATGGGCACGATCTTCGGCAGACGCGAGGGACTGCGCCCGGAGCTCGCGCCGGTGCTCGTGGGCTCGCACATCGACACGGTGGGCACGGCCGGTGCGTTCGACGGGTGCCTGGGGGTGCTCAGCGGCCTCGAGACCGTCCGCACGCTCGATGCGCTGGGCATCGAGACCCAGCGTCCCGTCGTCGTCGCGGCGTTCACGGAGGAGGAGGGCGTGCGGTTCGGCACGGACATGCTCGGCTCCGCGGTGGCGGCCGGCAGACTCAGCCTCGAGTACGCCTACGGACTCACGGATGCCCAGGGTCTGCGGCTGGGCGACGAGCTGGAGCGGATCGGCTTCAAGGGCACGCGGCCAGTGCGCATGGACGCGCCGCACGCCTACGTCGAATGCCACATCGAACAGGGTCCGGTGCTCCTGGCGGAGGAGTTCTCCGTGGGGGTCGTCACCGGAGTGCAGGCCATCGCCTGGCAGCGCGTGACCCTCCACGGGCGTGCCGCCCATGCCGGCACCACCCCCACAGAGCTGCGTGTGGACGCCGGGCTCGCCGCCGCGCAGATCGTCGTGAAGGTGCGCGAGATGGTGGACTCCGGCAGATACGGCAGGCTGCGGGCCACGGTCGGGCACATCGCGACCTCGCCCGGTCTGCCCAGTGTGGTGCCGGACCGCGCGGAGCTCACCGTGGATCTGCGCAATCCGGAGGACCGCCGCATGGAGGCCGCCGAACGTGACCTCGCCGCCTTCCTCGAGACGCTGCCGGAGACCCAGCCCGGCCTGCGGGTGGAGACGCAGCGGATGGCGCGGACCACGCAGGTGCCGTTCGACGAGGGCATCCAGGACACGATGGAGAAGGCCGCTGCGGATCTGGGCCATCCCGTCCGGCGTCTCATGTCCGGCGCCGGCCATGATGCACAGGAGATGGCCGCCATAGCACCGGCCGCGATGGTGTTCGTCCGCGGCCAGTACGACGGGATCAGCCACAACCCGCGCGAGTACTCCACGCCCGAGGACTGCGCCGCAGGGGCCTCGGTGCTGGCCAGCACCGTGCTGCGACTGGCACAGGAGCTGCCGGAGGGTTCGGCTGCCGGTCCCTCCGCCCCCGAATCGACAGGAGCACCCGCATGACCAGCACTGTGCACTCCCGCCCGCGCGCTCGCCTCTGGCGCACCGCCCCGCCCGCGGACCTCCGCGGCTTCCACCGCTCCGTGCCCGGGTACGCACCCACTCGGCTGATCGAGCTCCCGCAGCTCGCTGAGGAGCTGGGCGCCGAACGTGTGTGGGTGAAGGAGGAGGCCGCACGCTACGGGCTGCCCGCCTTCAAGATGCTGGGTGCCGGCTATGCGATCGCCCGCGCACTGACCGCGCGCCTGGAGGGGGCTCCGGGTGCACCCGACCTGCGCGAGGCCTCGGACGCGGTGCTGTCCCTGGAGGAGATCCGTGAGCGGATCAGCGAGACCGGGGTGTGCGAGCTCGTGGCGGCCACGGACGGCAACCACGGCCGGGCGGTGGCCCGGACCGCGGCGATGCTGGGGCTGGCTGCGCGGATCTTCACCCCGGTGGGCATCTCCGCCGAGGCCGTGGCCGCCATCCGCGGTGAGGGCGCGGAGGTGGCGGAGCTGGAATCGGATTACGACGAGGTGGTCGCCCATGCCGCCCGGGAGGCGGAGGGCGGGGGCTCTCTGCTCGTGCAGGACACCTCCTGGGAGGGCTACGAGGACATCCCGGCGTGGATCGTGGACGGTTACGGGACGGTGCTCACGGAGGCATACGGCCAGTTGAGCGAAAGGGGCGCTCCTGCTCCCACCCTCGTCACGGCTCCCACGGGTGTGGGTGCCTTCGCCGAGGCTGTGGTGAGGCACAGTCGCTCGCTCACGGACGGTGCGGCGCCGCATGTGCTCGCGGTCGAGCCCTCCGCAGCTCCCTCGCTCACCGCCTCGCTGCTCGCCGGGAGGCCGGTCACGGTGGAGACGGGCACGACGATCATGGCCGGCCTCAACTGCGGCACGCCCGCGGCCGCCTCCTGGCCCATGCTGCACGCCGGTGTGGACCTCGCCGCAGTGGTCACGGATGAGGAGACCGCGCGTGCGGTGGTGGACCTGGAAGCTGTGGGTGTGGACGCCGGGCCGTGCGGTGCTGCCTCGCTCGCAGGTGTGAGGCTGCTCCATGCGCGCCGGCTGCTGCCGGAGGGTGCGCGTATCCTGCTGCTGAGCACGGAGGGACGGAGCGCGAACCCGCTGCCGGTGGAGCTGCGTGAAGCGGTGGGGCTGCCTGAGGCGGGGCTTGCGGCCGGTCCTGCGGCAGGCCGGGAGGCTGAGGCTGCAGCGGGCCGGGAGGCCGTGGGTCCTGCGGTGGACGGATGACGATGGCAGAGACGACAGGCAGGAGCGAGGCGATGACGGCACCAGAGACTCGATCACCGGAACTCCAGCACGGGGATGGCCGGATGCGCACGGACCTCGAGGCGCTGACGGCGGATCTCATCCGCATCGATTCCGTGAATGCGGGCCTGGTGCCGGGAGGCGCGGGGGAGGGTGACATCGCGGACTTCGTGACGGACTGGCTGAGCGCGCGCGGCTTCCAGTGCGTGCGGCTGGAGCGGAACGCGGGTCGTCCGTCCGTGGTGGGCATTGCACGGGGGACGGGCAGTGTTGCGGCGGGCACGGCCTCGGCGGCGGGCGAGGACCGCGGCCGGACCCTCATGCTCAACGGGCACCTCGACACCGTCTCCCTCACCACCTACGCGGATGGCGCGGGTCTGCAGCCTCGCATAGTGGACGGAAGGCTGTACGGCCGGGGCGCCTACGACATGAAGGGCGGGGTGGCGGCGGTCATGCTCGCGGCTGCGCGGGCGGCAGAAGGCGAGCTGCGGCGCGGGGACATCGTGGTGGCGCTCGTGGCGGACGAGGAGGACGTGAGCGGCGGGACGGAGGAGGTCCTCGACCATCTGCGTGCGGAGGGCATCCGCATCGATGCCGCAGTGGTCCCCGAGCCCACGGATGAGGTCGTCATGCCCGCGCACCGCGGCTTCGTGTGGGCCGAGGTGACTGTGCGCGGTGTGGCGGCGCACGGTTCGCGGCCGGACCTGGGTGTGGACGCGATCGTCAGGGCAGGTGCCTTCCTCACTGCGCTGGGTGAACTCGGCGAGCGGCTGGCCGCCGGGCCGCGCACGCCGCTGCTGGGCACCGGCAGCGTCCATGCTTCGCTCATCTCCGGCGGAGCGGAGGTCTCGAGCTATCCGGACGCGTGCACCGTGACGCTGGAGCGGCGCACCGTTCCCGGCGAGGACGCGGCCTTCGTGGAGGCGGAGCTGCGGGAGATCGTCGATGAACTCGCCGCCCGTGATCCTGAGTTCTCTGCGGAGGTGCGGGTGACGTTCGAACGGCCGCCCTTCGACGCAGGGGAGGACTCCGCTGTGGTGCCAGTGGTCAGAGAGGCGTACGCGCAGGTCACCGGGCGTGAGGCCGAGGTGACCGGTATGCAGGCGTGGACGGACTGCGCCCTGCTGGCCGAGGCGGGGATCGACGCGGTGCTGTTCGGTCCCGTGGGGGCCGGCGCGCATGCGGCGGAGGAATGGGTGAGCCTCGACTCCCTCGTCACGCTGAGCCGCGTGCTGGAGCGCACGGTGCGGGAGTTCACGGCGTAGCGGGGTGCTCAGCCCCGCTGCTCACTGAGCGCGGCTTCGAGGATGCGAGCGGCCTCGGGGTACGCGCCAGGATCAGGGCCCGCGAAGCTGAGGCGCAGGAATCGGCCGGTGGGCTCTGCCGGGAACCAGGCGTCGCCGCCGGCGATGAGGAGGCCTCGGGCTCCGCAGTCGCGTGTGAGCTCGGACAGATCCGTGGAGTCGGGCACCCGCACCCACAGGTTGAGCCCGCCGTGAGGGAGGGCGTCGAGGCAGACGCTCGACGCATGTTCCCGGAGCGCTCCTGCGAGGAGGTCGCGGCGGGACTGCAGCTCTCGCCGCAGGCCGCGCAGGTGCGTCCGCCAAGCAGGCTGCGTCACGACGTCGAGGGCCGCCGCCTGCAGGACTCCGCTGATATACAGGGACTGCGCCTCCGCCTCGGCGCGGATGCGGTCCCGCGCCGGCCCGCGCGCGATGAGCCCGGCCACCCGGACTGCGGGGGAGACGCTCTTCGTCAGCGACCGCAGCCAGACGACGTGTCCGTTCTCGTCCTGCGCGGCCAGGGGCGAGGCGTCTGCCGTGATCCCGAAGTCGTGCGCCCAGTCGTCCTCGATGAGGAATGCCCGGCGCTCGCGCACCACCTCCAGCACCTGTCTGCTGAGCTCCGGTGACCAGCAGGCACCGGTGGGATTGGCGAAGGAGGGCTGGGCGTAGAAGGCGCGGGCGCCGGTCTGCGCGAATGCGCGGTCCAGCTCCTCCGGGTCCGGGCCGTTCGGACTGCTGGTGATCGGTATGAGCCGGACGCCTGTCTGCTCTGCGGCGAGGATCGCTCCCCAGTAGGTGGGCGATTCGATGAGCAGGGTCCCGCCTTCGCCCACCAGCGCACGGAACACCGCGCTCAGCCCGCTCTGGCTGCCGGGCAGGACCACGACGTCGTTCGCGGTGGGAGCTGAGATGTGAGGCAGAGCGAGCGCACTCAGCTCTGCGGCGAACCAGGCCCGCAGCTCAGCCGTGCCCGCCGCCGGTGGCCGCGTCACGGCGGCGTCGCTGCGGGCGGCACGGGTGAGCGCGGGGCGCACCAGGCGCTCAGGCAGCAGTTCGCGGTCGGGGTAGCCGGCGTGCAGGGCGATGGTGTCCACAGGCGTTGTGCGCAGAGCGGCAGGTCCGCCATGCACCCGGCGGGGAGGTGTCCCCAGTGCCGAGGTCTGCCATCCGTAGTCGTGGGGTCTCGCCGTGCGCGCCGCCAGGACGAAGGTTCCGGCACCCGGCCGCGTCTCCACCAGACCCTGCGCGGCGAGGAGGCGCAGTGCCTGCTGCACTGTCACCGGGCTCGCACTGTGCTGCGCGACGAGAGCGCGTGTGGACGGCAGCTTCGCCCCTGCGGGAGCCGTGGAGATCCAGGTGCGCAGGGCCTCGGCGATCCTCTCACTGCTACCATTGCTCATGAAGACACATAGTAGCGCTACTGTCAGCACACCCACTCCGCTACACTCTCCGCGCGTCGGCCTCCTCTGGGGCCTCCTGGGCGTCGCCGCCTTCTCCTTCACCGTCCCCCTCACCCGCATCGCCGTGGACGGCGGGCACATGTCGCCGCTGTTCGTGGGTGCCGGCCGGGCCGTGATCGCGGCCGTCCTCGCTGCAGCGGTGCTGATGCTGACCCGGCAGCCGTTTCCCCGCGGCGGGCAGGGGGCGCAGGTGGCGGTCGTGGCCGCAGGGGCGGTCATCGGATTCCCGCTGCTGACCTCGTACGCACTCACCACAGCCCCGGCGAGCCATGGAGCGGTGGTCATCGCGCTCCTGCCTGCCGCGACGGCGGTGATCGCGGTGCTGCGGACGCGGGAGAGGCCTCGGGCGGGGTTCTGGATCGCCGCGGTCTGCGGTGCTGCTGCGGCAGTGGCCTTCGCCGCGGTGCAGGGCGAGGGCCTCGGCGGGCTCCACCGCGCGGACTGGCTGCTGTTCGCGGCCGTGCTCGCCTGCGCGATGGGCTATGCGGAGGGCGGTGTGCTCTCCCGCAGCCTGGGCTCCTGGCAGACCATCTCCTGGGCCCTCGTGCTGGCGTCACCGCTCATGGCCGTGCTCACCGCGTGTGCTCTCGTGCAGCAGCCGCCGGTGGTCTCGGGTGCGCAGTGGGGAGCCTTCGCCTACCTCGCTGTCGTGAGCATGTACCTGGGGTTCTTCGCGTGGTACCGGGGCCTGGCGATCGGCCCGATGGCGCAGGTGAGCCAGGTCCAGCTCACTCAGCCGATCATGAGCCTCGGCTGGGCGGCGCTCCTCCTGCGGGAGTACCTGAGCGGAGTCACCGTCCTCGGAGGCGCGGCGGTGATCGCCTGCGCGCTGCTGGCAGTGCGGGTGCGGAGCCGGCCGCGGGACTGAGTGCGGATCGAAATGGTCGCTCCTTGGGGGGTGCCCGGCCGGGAGGGAGGGTTCTCACTCAGCCGTCGTCTGCATCCCGCCTTCCCACCCTTGGGGTGAACCGGATGCGGGATTGGCTCAACACGGAGCGTGTCAACTGAGTACCATTTTTGGTACTGTATTGCCAGGAGGTGTACCGGTGAGCTATCGGCAGGATCTATGGGAGATCGCTGCATCCCGCAACGGTGTGGTGACCGTCGCGGAGGCGGAGGATGCGGGCGTGCCCGCCGTCGAGGTGCGGAAGCTTGCTGCCCGTGGTGCGCTCCGCGGGTATGGGCAGGGCGTCTACACACACGGTGATGTGCCGATGACCTCGTTCACCGAGCCGACGATCGCTGTGGACCTTGCTGGAGGAGGCGCGTTCCTGCACCGTCAGTCCGTGCTCAGTCTGCTCAGGCTCGGACAGTTCAATCCACCGAAGGTGTGTGTGGGCACGCGCCGCCGTGTGCGGCGCAGGCTGCCGGAGTGGATGGAGTTGGAGAGGCGGCCTGACGTGCCCGATGAGGATCTCACTCGCTACGAGGGCGTCCCGGCGACGACGGTTCGGCGGGCACTGGACGACGTGCGGGATCGGATGCCGCCCGATCGATGGAAGGCTGTGGTCGATGAGGCGCTCAGGCGAGACCTGATAGGCGAGCGGGATGCGGCATCGGCATGAGCAAAGTGATGCCGCCGCTGAACGTGACTCAGCTCAACGCCAGACTCGCCCAGGCTGCTGCCGAGCTGAGCATTCCGATTGCGCGTGCGCGTGTGATGCTCTGCACGTTGATCGTGTCGCAGATGCTCCCCGAGGCTGTCGCTGTCAAGGGTGGCATGGGGGTGAAGCTGCGGTTCGGTGAGCGTGGCACGCGCGCGACCTCCGACTTCGATGTCTCCACCCGCGCCCGCGGTGAGGAGTTCGAGCAGGAATTCCGCACACGTCTGGCCGAGGGCTGGGGGAGGCTGCCGGCGTCGAAGGGTGAGCTGCGTCGCGACCCGGATGCGCCGGAACGCGTCGCGTTCACGGCGACTGTGCGGGCTGCGCGGCTCCATGATCCGGGGCTTGCTCGGCCGGAGTATGTGATGCACCCGTATCGGGTATCGATCATGTTCCTCGGCACAGCCTGGGGTGCGCTCGATGTCGAAGTCTCCGATCCAGAGATCGATCCTTACGCGCACACGCGGAAGGAGATCGACGGCGAACTCGTGCAGTTCGGGGCCCACTTCGGCTTCGGAGATCTGCAACCAGTCGAGCTGGTCGATCTTGAGTACCAGCTCGCGCAGAAGCTTCACGCCGTCAGCGATCCTGCCTATGTGCGAGCGCATGATCTGGTCGACCTGCAGCTGCTGTGGAACGCTGGCCCCGATCTGCCGGTCCTGCAGGGGTTGTGCGTGCGCACGTTCGGTTGGCGGCGCCAGCAGGCTTGGCCCCCGCTCCCGTTGCGTCCGATGGATGGCTGGGAACTCGCATACGCCGAGGCACGAGCAGAAACCGAGGTCGGTGGCAGGACATCAGTGCTGCCCGACGTTGCGGCGGCGCGCCACTGGCTTGAGCAGATCATCGACGTCATTGCTTCGTCTCCTGCTCTCGATTGACCCCAATTGAAGAAGGGAGCGCTGCGTCTGTCGGCGTGCACTCACTCTGCGATCGTGATGCCCAGCTGCGCGGCGAGCAGAGCGGCGAGCTCCGCAGCCTGCGCGGAGGAGACGACCGTGCCGCGCATGCTCTCGACTCCGCTCACAGACCGCAGCTCCACTCCGCGCAGGTCCACACTGCTCAGCCGTGCCCCCTCGAGCTGCAGCGAGCGCACGGTGCAGTCACGGAACGCGACGCGTTCCGCCGTCGCCTGGGAGAGATCCAGCTCCTCGATCACGCAGTCGGTGAAGAGGACGTCGGTCAGCTCTGCCGCGCGCAGATTCACCCACGACAGCTTGCTCCCCCTGATCTCCACCGATTCCAGCGAGGCGTCGAACAGCTCCACGGCACCCAGACGCGAATCCTCGATGCGCACCTCCCGCAGAGTGGAGCGGGCGAGGCCGAGGACCGGCGCGTTCAGCCGCTCCACCCGGGTCTGCAGCAGGCGAGAGCCGCGCAGCTGCGCCTCGTGCGCCTCGAGGCCGAGGAACTCGCACTCCGTGAAGCTGACCCCGGTGAGGTCGCGTTCCGTCAGGTCCGCGTGCGCGTAGCGGCGCAGATCGCAGACGCCGCCCGCACGGATCTCCGCCGCGTCCGCCTCGTCGAGCTCCGGCAGGCGCAGGGCGTCGATCCGCGGTGCGGCGAACGAGCCGTTCTTCGCAGAGGTGCGCGATCTGGTTGTACGGGCGGGCATGGGAGCCTCCTGGCGGGATGCGGGATGCGGGATGCGGGATGCGGGATGCGGGATGCGGGGAACAGGGTGCAGGGAGCAGTGGACGGTGGACAGAGAGAAGTCGGCGGCAGGTTCAGCGCCCGAGGCCGAGCGCCTCCACCACCTCGGCGACCCTGCGGCGCTGTGCCTCGGTGAGGCCCTGGAGCGGGAGAGGCAGGCACTTCCGTGGGGCCAGCCCCAGATGTTCGGCGATCGCGGCGATGACCCGGATGCTCCCGCCGAACTCCGTGAACAGCTCCCACAGCGGCGACATGCGCGCCGAGGCGGCCGCGGCCTCGGCGGCATCACCGCGCTGCGCGGCCCGTGTGATCTCCAGCGCGAGCTCCGGCAGTGTTCCGCCCACCACCGAGTACCAGGCCTCGCATCCGGCGCTCAGCCCGGCGGCCGCATACGCGTCACCGGAGACGCCGATCGTCACATGCTCCGGCACCACGGCGCGGATCGCGGTCACGTGATCCCGGGCCTCGGCGGGGTCTGCCGGAACGCCGGGGATCTTGATCGAGGTGATGCCGGGCAGCTCCGCGATGCGGCTGTAGAGCTCCGGGGTGAACGTGAAGTGCGTGGTGCCCGGGTTGTCGTACACGATCACCGGCAGGTCCGTGTGCTCCGTGACGGTGCGGAACAATTCGAAGACGTCGTCGTGGGTGAGCGGCTGGTAGGTGAGCGGTGCCAGCAGCACGGCCTGTGCTCCGGCTGCCTCCGCGTCCTCCACGTGCGCCCGCACCTGCGAGGTGCGCAGCGCTCCGACACCCGCGAACACCGGGGTGTCGCCGGCGCCGTCCACGGCCAGCCGGACGACCCTGGCGCGCTCCTCCCGCGTGAGATAGGCGTAGGACCCGGTGGAGCCCAGTGCGGTGATCGAATCGACGCCGGCTGCTGCGAGCCTCCGCACGAGGCCGCTGAACGCCTCCTCATCCACGGCATCGTCCGCCAGCGGGGTGAGCGGGAATGCGCTGAGGCCGGTGAACATCGTCATCGCCGCTCCGTGTCCTTTCGGAGAGGGAAGGAAATCCCTGCGTGCGCCTCGTCGTTGCCGTGCACCTCAGTTCTGTCACGCATCTCCGCACCGCGCAACCTTTCGCACTTCTCACCGGTGTTCACGGGGCTGCGCATGCGCACACCGTTGAGAAGTGCGAAAGGTGGGACGCGGAGCGCATACGTGACCTCGCGCACGCCGCGGGCGCTCAGCGCGACCGCCGGTGCAGGTACGCGGCACAATGGTTCGCATGTCCGCACTCGCCTCCGCGCTCTCGTTCCGGCGCCTCGTCGACTCCAGCGCGACGCTGCGGATGCTCCGCGCAGACCACGTCGCGGTGATGGCCGCGATCCTCGGCGAGCATCTGGGCGCCCCCGGGGCCCGCATCGACACGGTCGACCTCCACGAACTCGTCGACGACGACCTGTTCGAGCTCCGCGACCACTTCGACCTGTCCGGTCGCTCCGCCAAGGCCTACTGCGACGACTGGCGGGGCGCCGGCATCCTCATCCGCCGCCCCGCCACGGACTCCCGCGGCGAGACCTACGAACTCTCCGCCGCGGGATTCGACGCGCTGCGCATCCTCGAACAGCTGGAGGAGCCCCAGACCACCGTCACGGAGTCCCGGCTGGTGGCGCTCGCCACCTCGCTGCACCAGCTCGCGATCGACACGGACCCGGACACGGGGCGCCGGCTGCGCGCACTGGAGAGCCAGCGCCGCCGTATCGACGCGGAGATCGCCCGGATCCGCAAGGGGGACGCGAAGGCCCGCGTGCTGGGCGGCAAGCGCGCCAAGGAGCGGGTCATCGACGTGCTCAACCAGGCCCAGGGGATGCCGGCGGACTTCGCCCGTGTGCGGGCGCGGTTCGAGGAGCTCAACCACGAGCTGCGCACCCGCATCCTCGAGGCGGACGAACTCCACGGCTCCGTCCTCGACGAGGTGTTCCACGGCATGGACCTCATCGAGGACTCCGAGGAGGGCCGCACCTTCGCCGCGTTCTCCTCCTTCGTGCGCGATCCCGAGCAGTCGGCGGCGTTCGAGGAGGACATCTCCGCGATCCTCAGCCGCGACTTCGCCCAGGACCTGCCGCTGCGCTCCCGCCAGGCCCTGCGCAGCCTCATGCGGGACATGAAGGACGGCAGCCGCGTGGTGCAGGGCGTCCTCACGGAGTTCGCCCGCGGTCTGCGCCGCTACGTGCACTCCCACGAGTACATGAGCGACCGCGCCATGCGGAGCCTCCTGCAGGAGGCGCTCGCACAGGCCGTGCCCGCGCGTCTGGAGGTGCGGCCCTTCACCCCGGTGGGGGAGGAGATGGAGCTCTCCTCCATGCGGATGAGCAGCGTGGGTGCGCTCATCCTCCACGATCCCGCGGACTTCGACACCGGCCAGACCCTCGACGAGGCCGAGGCCGTGACGGTGGACTTCGCCGCGCTCTCCGCGATCGCCCGGGAGTCGGAGATCGACTTCGACGAGCTCACGGACAACGTCAACGCCGTGCTGGGAGACGGGGGCGGCACACCGGCCTCCGTCGCGGAGGTGCTGGAGCACCACCCCGCCACCCAGGGCGTGGCGAGCGTGATCGGCCTCATCTCGCTGGCCGCCACTCAGGGCGAGATCGACATGGACGCCGCGGAGGAGCTCTCCTGGCACGGCACGGACGGGGTGCTGCGCCGCGCCGTCGTCCAGCGGCACGTCTTCACGAAGGAAGTGGATGTATGAGCACCAAGGACACGGCCGGCGTGGGTTCGGCCTCGGCGGTCGGCACCGCACTGCAGAATCCGGAGGCCACCATGGGTCTGTGGCGCGGTGACACCGGCACCCTCGCCGAGGCCTCGCGCCGGGTGCTGCTGGAGCTGCTCAAGGGCCCCTACGTCTCCGGTGCCCAGAACCCCGGCCTGTGGGCCGCCCTCATCGCGGACGAGACCGCGATCCGCTCCCGCCTCCACGATCTCTTCCTCGAGCTCGTGCTCGATCCCGTCGACGAGTTCGCCTTCACCAGGAAGGTCGACACGCACGAGATCCAGGCGCCCAGCGCCCTGCGGTCCGAGCGCCTCACCTTCCTCGACACCGCCATGCTCCTCGTGCTGCGTCAGCTGCTCCTCGCCGCACCGGGGGAATCCCGTGTGATCGTGGGCCAGGAGGAGGTCTACGACCTGCTCAGCGTCTACCGCGACGGGGACGAGGCCACCTTCAAGCGCAACCTCAACGGCTCCTGGTCCCGCATGCTCAACAAGGTCCGCGTGCTCCACACCGTCGACGACGACCGCGCGCAGATCTCACCCATGATCCGCTTCCTCGTGGACGAAGACCGGGTGCGCGAGCTCACGGAGGTGTACCGCCGGATCGCCGGTGAGAGGGTCCAGGCCCGGGCCGCGGAGCAGCAGGAGCAGGATGCCCAGCAGACCGCAGAGGAGAACGCCTAAGTGAGCACAGCGACCCTGTTCGACCTCTCCCCGGAGAACCCCGCGTACTCCGAGGCCGCGCCCGGCGACCAGTGGCGCCTGGCGGAGGTGCAGCTGGCCAACTGGGGCACCTTCGACAAGGAGATCCACCGGCTGCCCATCGCCCGCCGGGGGCACCTCATCACCGGCCCCTCCGGCTCCGGCAAGTCCTCGCTGCTCGACGCGATCGCCGCCGTCCTCACCCCGGACAAGTGGCTGCGGTTCAACGTCGCGGCGCAGTCCGCGGGCGCGCGGGCGGACCAGCGCAGCATCGTGTCCTACGTCCGCGGCGCGTGGTCGCGTACCGCGGACTCGACCGAAGACCGCGTGGTCAGCCGCTACCTGCGTCCCGGGGCCACCTGGAGCGGCATCGTCCTGCGCTACGAGAACCCCGGGCACAAGCCGGTCTCGCTCGTCCGTCTCTTCTTCATCCGCGGCACCGGCACCTCGAGCTCCGACGTCTCGGATCTCTGCCTGCTGGACCGCTCCGCCGTGGACCTCGCCGACCTCCAGGAGCACGTGCGCTCCGGCATCGAGGCGCGCCGGGTCAAGGCCGCGTACCCGGACGCCGTCGTCACGACGGCGGGCACGCACGGCAAGTTCTACGCGCGGCTCCGCAGCGTCTTCGGGATCCGCCACGAGTCCGCCCTGCAGCTGCTCCACAAGACGCAGTCGGCCAAGAGCCTCGAGAGCCTCGACCAGCTGTTCCGCGAGCACATGCTGGAGCGGCCGGGCACCTTCGAGCTCGCGGAGACCGCCGTGGAGCAGTTCGGCGAGCTCGCGGACGCCCATTCGCACGTCTCCCAGCTGCGGATGCAGCGCGACCACCTCGCCCAGCTGCGCACCGCCGCCCGCGCCTACGAGTCCTCGCAGGAGACGGCGGAGCAGGCCCGGGTGCTCGCCGCCGCCGTCCAGCCGTTCATCCAGCGCCGGGGCCTCGAGCTCACCCGGGAGGAGCTGACGCGGGCCGAGGAGCGGCTGGCCGGTCTCGCCGCGGACGCGGAGGAGGCGCTCGCGGCCGCCCGTGCCGCCGAGGACGACTTCGAGGCCGCACAGCGCCGGAGCATGGCCGCCGGCGGAGCGGACGCAGAGGCCCTGCAGATGCGCATCCGCGACGCGAAGGAGGCTGCGCTCGCCACCCGTGATCGCTGGGAGACCCTGCAGCGGCAGCTGGCGCAGGCGGGCATCGACCGGGCCCCGGCCTCGGCCGCGGAGTTCGCCGAGCTCCAGGCGGAGATCGCCCGCACCCTCGACGCCGCCGAGTCCGCGGAGTCCTCCGGTGAGGCGCACGGCCGGCGAGGTCCCTCCCACGAGGAGCACGAGCGGTTCTTCTCCGCGCGGAAGGAGCTGGCCCGCCTGGATGCGGACATCGCAGAGGTGCGGCGCAGCGGCTCCACCGTGCCCTCGCCCCTGCTGGAGGTGCGCCGCCAGATCTGCGCGGGCACGGACCTGCCCGAGAGCGCGCTGCCGTTCGTCGCTGAGCTGGTCGATGTCCGCGAGGAGCACAGCGACTGGACCGGCGCGATCGAACGGGTGCTGCGACCGCTGGCGCTCACGGTCCTCGTGCGCAGCGAGCACCTCCCGGCCGTGCGCGCCTGGGTGGACGCGCAGCGGATCCGCGCGCGCCTCGTGTTCGAGGAGGTGGGCAGCGAGCCCGCCGCCGTGCGCCAGCCGCGCAGCGAGCTCTCCCTCGTGCACCGGGTGCGCGTGAAGGACGGCAGGTTCGGCCGGTGGGTGCGCGCCGCGCTCGCCGAGCGCTTCGACCTGGCCTGCGTGGAGAGCGCCGCGGAACTCGCCGAGCACTCCCGTGCGGTCACCCGCGCGGGCCAGCTCAAGTCCTCGCGCACGCGGTACGAGAAGGACGACCGGCGGGCGATCGACGACCGGAGCAGCTGGGTGCTGGGAGACCGGGAGGCCAAGCTCGAGGCCTACCTCGAGCGGCGCCGGCAGGTGGCCGAGGAGCTCGAGGCCGCCCGCGAGGTCGTGGACGCGGCCAACCGCGCCCGCGATGCCGCGCAGCGCCGCTCCGGCGTGCTGGCGGGTCTGCGCGAGCTGTCGTGGAGCTCGGTGGACCGCGAGTCCGCGGACCGGATCGTCGCAGAGCTGGAGCGCAGGCTCGCAGAGCTCACGGACGACGACGGGGATCTGCAGGCCGCCGTGGACGCCGTGGCGGACGCCCGCCACCTGCGCGACGTCACCCGGCAGGAGGCCGAGGACGCCCGTCACCTGCTGCTCACGGAGCAGGACCGCCGCGACGACCTCGCCGCGGAGCGGACCAGGCTCGAGACCGGGATCGCCTCCGGTCGCATCCCCGAGCTCGAGGAGCACACCGCGGTGACGCTCACGCAGCGCTTCGCCGCGGTCCGGGCGGAGCTCGAGCAGGCGGAAGCTGAGGGGCACGCCGAGGCCGCCGGTGCGGCGGGCCCGATGGGCTCCGGCCGGGCGGGGCTGGCGGAGACCGGCCAGATCGTCTCCGACCGGCTGCGGGCCGAGCAGGACGCCGCCCAGGACGCCGCGGCGCGGGCGGAGAGCACCGTGACCCGGCTGGCCGTGCAGTTCAAGGAGCGGTGGCCCGGCGCCTCGGCGGATCTCACGGCGGACGCGGCGGACCGGGCGGGCTACCTCGCCATCCTGGAGGCCATCGAGACGCAGGGCCTGCCGGATCACGAGGCCCGCTTCCTCACGATGCTCAAGGAGCGTTCGCGGGACCTCATCGGTGAGCTGCTCAGCGACATCCTGGGCGCTCCGCGGGAGATCGAGGACCGGGTGGACCGGGTCAACGACTCGCTGGGGCGGTCCAAGTTCGACGAGGGCCGGTATCTGCGGATCAAGCCCAAGGTCCGTCGCAGCGAGACCGTGAACCGCTTCATCGCGGACCTGCGGACGGTGGCCGAGGGCGGCTGGGACGAAGCGGACCTGCAGACGGCGGAGTCCGCGTTCGAGGTCCTCGCCGAGCTCATGCGCCGGCTGGGGTCCAACGAGGCCGTGGACCGGGTGTGGCGCACCACATGCCTGGACACCCGCCTGCACGTCACGTTCCTGGCCGAGGAGGTCGACGACAACGGGCGCGCCCACGTCGCCTACGACTCCGGGGCTGCGCTCTCCGGCGGACAGCAGCAGAAGCTCGTGGTGTTCTGCCTGGCGGCGGCGCTGCGGTACCAGCTGGCGGAGCCGGAGGAGACGGTCTCCCGCTACGGCACGATCGTGCTGGACGAGGCCTTCGACAAGGCGGACACGCGCTACACGCGGATGGCGCTGGACGTGTTCGTGGAGTTCGGCTTCCACCTCGTGCTGGCCACCCCGCAGAAGCTGCTGCAGACGATCGAGCCCTACGTGGGCGCGGCGACCTCGGTGGACAATCCCACGCGCCAGAAGTCCGTCGTCTCCACCATGCGGTGGGCGGAGGACCGCGGCGACGATGCGGCGCAGAGCGAGGTCTCTGCGGACGACCGGGTCTCTGCGGAGGATGCTGTGCCTGGCACGGACGGGGCCGAGCCGGCCGAAGGGGAAGCACCTGTCGCAGGGGAAGCGCCCACCGACGGGGAGGCGCCGGAGGAGAAGGACTGACGCAGAGGCAGGACACTCCCCGGTGGGAGTGTCCTGCCTCTGCGTCATTCAGCTCAGCGCGGGCGCCGGCGAGGCGACCGCGGTCTCACTGAGCAGGGGCCCCTTCCTTGGCCAGGCCCTTCTCCGTGGCACGCTGGTCCCAGAAGTCCGCGCCGACCACGCCGGCCTCGGAGGGGACGAACTCCGGATCGAGGCCGTGCTTCCTCTGCCGCTCGTAGTCTCGCAGCGCCTTGAACACCGGCTGCTGGATGATGAGGATCGCGACGATGTTGAGCCATGCCATGAGGCCCACGCCGATGTCGCCCAGCGCCCATGCCGCACCAGCGGTGGACATGGAGCCGTAGGCCACGGCCACGAGGATGAACAGCTGCAGGAAGCGGGTGAGCGCCGAGCTCACGCGGCGGTTGCGCACATTGCGGAGGACGTACTTGAGGTTCGTCTCCGCCATGTAGTAGTAGGCGACGATCGTGGTGAAGGCGAAGAACGCCAGCGAGATCGCGACGAAGCTCGCACCGAAACCGGGGAAGACCGCGTCGAATCCGGCCTGGGCGTAGGGCACGCCCACCTCGACCTGGGCGCTCACTCCGCCGCCCACGCGCTCGAGCGTCTCCGCGGGGTTGCCGTCCGCGTCGAACTGCGCACCGCTGGGGAACACCCGGTACATCCCGGTGGAGAGGACCATGAAGGCCGTGGCGGTGCAGACGAAGAGGGTGTCGATGTAGATCGAGCCGGCCTGTACGAGGCCCTGCTTGACGGGGTGGGAGACCTCCGCCGCGGCGGCGGCGTGGGGGCCCGTGCCCTGCCCGGCCTCGTTGGAGTAGATGCCGCGCTTCACGCCCCACTCCACGGCCGCACCCACCATGGCGCCCACGGCGGAGGTGGTGGTGAAGGCGGAGGAGACGACGAGGCCAATGACGTCGAAGAGCTGGTCGATGTTGACGAAGGCGATGACGATGGCGCCCAGGATGTAGAGGATCGCCATGAAGGGGACGACGTAGCTGGCGAAGGTCGCGATGCGCTTGACGCCGCCGATCACGATGAAGCCGAGCGCGATGACCACGGCGATCGCGGTGGCCCAGTGGGGGATGCTCCAGGCGTTCTCCGCAGCGCTCGCGATGGACTGCGCCTGCACGCCGGGGAGCAGGAAGCTCATCGAGAGGATCGTGACGAAGGCGAACACCGTGCCGTAGACCTTGAAGAGGCCGTGGGCCTTGGTGTGGCGGTAGGCGCGCTCGATGTAGTACGCAGGACCGCCGCGGTACTCGCCGGTGTCCTTGTCGCGCTCCTTGTAGAGCTGTCCCAGGGTCGACTCGACGAAGCTCGTCGAGGCGCCGAGCAGCGCGGAGATCCACATCCACATGACGGCGCCGGGTCCGCCGAAGGCGATGGCGGTGACGGTGCCGGCGATGTTCCCGGTGCCGACGCGCCCCGCCAGGGACATGGTGAGCGCCTGGAAGGAGGAGACCCCGTCCTCGGACTTCTGCCCGGTGAACATCTGCTTGAAGATCGCCGGGATCTGGCGGATCTGGATCATCCGGGTGCGGATCGTGAAGAACACGCCCGCGCCCAGGCACAGATAGACGAGCGGGGGCGCCCACACGACGCCGTTGAGCCAATCGATGAATGCTGTCACTTCTGCTCCGATGAGAGAAATATGCGGAGCGCCACCAGGGGTGGTGGCGCTCACGTTTCGTTCGGAAGTGAAGCAGGTCACGCGAGCGTGTGTCAATTCGTGTCATTTCCGCGCTGCGCCGGAGCTTCTGCGCAAGGCCTGCTGTGGAGATCGTGTCCGCAGGATCGGACATCCGGGCCTCTCGTGCCGCGGCTCACCGGTCCTGTGTCCGTGTCGTGCCGGAGAATGGGCGCATGGCATCCAGTGACCCTGCACGCGGTGACCGGGGGCGCCCGGCCCGCGACCCGGAGCACGCGGCATCGGAGCGGCCGGCTCGCGACCCGGAGAGTCCCCGTGACCCGGAATGGAAGCGGCTGCTCGCCCCTGTGGCCAGGGCCCGTGCGGACGACGGTGCCCGCTCCGCGGCAGAGGCGCCCGCCGCGCTCGGCATCTCCTTCGAGCTGTGCGCGGAGGACTCCCGCGGCTGGTTCTACGACTCCGCGCCCGTCCCGCTGGAACGCGCGCATCTGGCCGACGGGGCCGCATGGTTCGTGGGCATCCGTCCGGTGGAGGCCGGGAGCAGGCCGGGCACCTGGCGCCGGGGCGGGCTCACCTGGCGCTCCTTCGCCCACCCCGGGACAGGCCCGCAGCGCCGGGTCCGCTCCCTGCTGGACCAGCTCCACCGTCTCTCCCGCGATGAGCGCAATCTCAACCCGGGCGAGGCGGGCCTGCTGCGGCTCGACCGCTATCCCTCGGCCCTGCTCTGGCCCCTGCTGGAGCGGCTCCGGGCCGCTGGGGTCTCCTTCGTAGGTGCGGGCCTGCTCACCGCGGTGCGCGTGGGCGGCGCCGCGGAGAAGCGGGTGGACCTGCACCGCGATGCGCACGGTCGCCTCCACCTCGAGCCCCGGCTGCGGATCGACGGGGAGCCGATGGCGGCCTCGGGCGTGGTGGGCGATCACGGGTTCGCGGGTCTCAGCGGTGAGCTGGATGCCGTGGGCGGTGCGCTCACCCTCACGCTCGCCCCTGCGGAGGCGCCGGCGGTTCCCGGCGCGGAGGCCGTGCGCGGACTGCGCGCGCCCGTGGTGGTCCCTGCCCGGGAGGCGGAGGAGTTCACGGCGGAGTACTTCCCGGTTCTCCGCTCCGCGGTTCCCGTCACCAGCGAGGACGGCAGTGTGGAGCTGCCGGCGGACGTTCCGCCTCGGCTGTCCCTGCTGGCCGTGTACGGCGAGGAGGACACCGTCGCCCTCCACTGGTCGTGGCTGTACGAGGGACCGCGGCGGGAGTACTCGGTGGCCTCGAGCGCGGGGGCGGCCAGGGATCCCGCCGCCGAGGCCGCCGTCGCCGCCCGCGCGAGCCGCGTTTGGGCGGGCGCGGGGACCGTGGAGAGGCAGGACCTCACGGGGACGGACACCGCGGCCTTCACGGTGCGCGCCCTGCCGCAGCTCGAACGCCTGGACTGCGTGCGGGTGACGACCAGCGGGCGGCGTGCGGACTACCGCGAACTCACGGAGCCTCCCGCGGTGACGGTGAAGAGCGAGGAGACGGAGGACCGGGACTGGTTCGATCTGGCCTTCCAGGTGACGGTGGCCGGGCGGACGGTGCCCTTCGCCTCGCTCTTCCGGGCGCTGGCGAGGGGACAGAAGCGGCTGCTCCTGCCGGACAAGTCGTACCTGAGCCTCGACCATCCGGCCTTCGACGGGCTGCGCACGCTGCTGCGGGAGGCGGAGGCGCTGGGGGAGTGGGATCCGGAGGCCCCCAGGATCTCTCGCTATCAGGTGGACCTGTGGGAGGAGTTCGTCGACCTCGCGGACAGCTCGGAGGCCGCGCTCGCCTGGCGGCGGTCCGTGGGAGCGCTGGAGCGGCTGGCGGAGGTGCCGCGTCCACCGGTGCCCGCGGGTCTGCGTGCGCAGCTGCGCGGTTACCAGCACGACGGCTTCGCCTGGCTGAGCCTGCTGTACGACCACGGTCTGGGAGGCATCCTCGCCGACGACATGGGGCTGGGCAAGACCCTGCAGACGCTCGCGCTCATCGTGCGGGCCCGGGAGGGCGGCGGTCCGTCCGCGGCCGGTCCGCGCGAGGGTGGTGCTGCGCCTGCGGTGAGCCCGCAGGAGCCCGTGCCCGAGGCATCGGGGGAGGGGGTACCCGGGTCCCTCGCGCACCCACAGGCACCGTTCCTCGTGGTCGCACCGGCCTCGGTGGTAGGCGTCTGGAAGGGCGAGGCGGAGCGGTTCGCACCCGGTCTGGACGTGCGGGTGATCGAGCAGACGCGTGCCGCCGCCCGCACCGCCGGGCGGCGGGAGGTACTCGCCGAGGAGGCGCGCGGGGCGGACGTGGTGCTCACCTCGTACACCCTGCTGCGCCTCGACGCGGAGGAGTACGCCCGTGGCTCCTGGAGCGGTCTCGTCCTCGACGAGGCGCAGTTCGCCAAGAACCGCCGCACCCAGGCCCACCAGGCGCTCAGGGACATCCGCGCTCCCTTCCGGCTGGCGCTCACCGGCACCCCGGTGGAGAACTCGCTCGACGACCTGTGGGCGCTGCTGGCGCTCACCGCGCCCGGCATTTTCCCCTCGCCGGTGGCCTTCCGGCAGCAGTACACGCTGCCGGTGGAGAAGGGCGGCTCCGCGCACCGGTTGCAGCGGGTGCGCCGCAGGATCCGCCCGTTCGTGCTGCGCAGGACGAAGGAGGACGTGGCTGCGGAGCTGCCCGCCAAGCAGGAGCAGATCCGCGAGGTGGAGCTGCTGCCGGAGCACCGGAAGCTCTACGACGCCGTGCTGCAGCGGGAGCGGAAGAAGGTGCTGGGCCTGCTGGAGGATCTGGAGCAGCAGGGGATGGAGCGCACGCGCTTCATCGTGTTCCGCTCCCTCACGCTGCTGCGGATGCTCGCCCTCGATCCCTCCATCGTGGACGAGGAGCAGCACGCGGGAGTGGAGTCCTCGAAGCTGCGCGCTCTGCTCGAGGAGCTGGAGCAGGTGCTGGGCGAGAAGCACCGGGTGCTCGTCTTCAGTCAGTTCACCTCCTATCTGGACAGGGTCGAGGAGGCGCTGGAGGCGCGCGGCATCCGCTGTGTGCGGCTCGACGGGGCGACCCGCCGCCGGCAGGAGGTGGTGGACCGCTTCCGGCAGGGGGACGCGGGAGTCTTCCTGCTCAGCCTCAAGGCCGGCGGTTTCGGCCTCACCCTCACGGAGGCGGACTACGTTTACCTCATGGACCCCTGGTGGAACCCCGCGGCAGAGGCGCAGGCCGTCGACCGCACGCACCGGATCGGGCAGTCCGAATCCGTCATGGTGTACCGGATGGTGGCGCGCGGGACGATCGAGGAGAAGGTGCTGGAGCTGCAGCGCAGGAAGGCGCGGCTGGCCGAGTCCCTGCTGGAGGGCGAGGGCGGAGGCGGATTCTCCCGGCCGCTCACGGCGGAGGAGATGCGGGGGCTCTTCGCGGAGGAGTGACGAGTGTCGCGGCGTGTCCGGGTCGCATCTGCGCGTCTGGCCATCGTGTTCGATGAGAATATTCGTATAGTCCTCCACGTGGATGCCGGAAGGGGGCAGTGTATCCCTTTCTGTGTCCGTGCCTCGTGCCAGACTTTCCGCCATGACAGAGATCGTGGTTCGTTCACCGTCCGGGACACTCCCCTCACTCGCACTGCACGGCATGGAGGAGCGCTTCGACGACGAAGCGCTGGAAGGCGGCGCACGCCATGCGGTCCGCGGGGACGTGAGCACACTCACCTGGGACGCGGCACGTGCGGCGCTCACGGGCACGGTCCGCGCCGCGGCCGGGCGGGAAGCTCCGGGAGCACATGCGGAGGGCGGGACCCGGAGCGGTGCGGGTGCCCCGGCCCGCCGCGAGGAGCCCGAGGCCCGCGTGCTCGTGCAGTTCACCCCGGTGCCGTGTGGGGAGGGGCTCGAGTACGAACTGACCGGGAGCATCTGCACCTGCGGCACGGGCAGCGACTGTGCGCACGCCTCGGGAGTCCTCCATGCGTTCGATCTCGCAGCACGTGATCTGGGGCCGGGGGCGGACGGCTCCTGGGAACGTCTGGAAGGGGCGGCGGGTGGAAGGATGGGGCCATGACGAAGCTCGTGGTGCGTTCCTCCTCGGGACTCCTGCCCCTCCTGGACGTCAGTGCCATGGAGGAGTGGTTCGACGACGGGCCCCTGGAGCGCGGTGAGGGCTATGCGGTCGCCGGTCGTGTGCAGTCGATCGTCTGGAACGAGGAGCAGAGCGTGCTCATCGGCCGCGTCGCGGGATCGGGCGGGAAGACCTACAGCGTCCTCGCCCATTTCATGCTGGACGTGAGCCGCACCGCGGGCGCGGACGGCACCGTGGCGCCTGATGAGCCCGCCTACCTGTACGAGGGATCGATCTGCACCTGTCCGGTGGGCGAGGCGTGCAAGCACGCCGTGGCGATGCTGTGCATCGTGGAGCAGCTGGACATGCCGGGCAGTCCGCCGCCGGAGGCGGACCTCGGGGCTTCTGATGCCCTCGGCAGACTCCTGGCCGCGGACAGCAGGACGCACGGGCGGCAGGCGGCAGCGGCACAGGGAGACGCCGTCCATGCTTCTCACGGCGGCACGGACGGTACTTCCGGGTGCGGCGGTGCAGGCGCGGACGAGCCGGAAGCGGGCTGGAAGGCCGTTCTGCGGACGTTCACGGGTGGAAGCCGCAGCGCTGCCGCGCAGCGAGGGGACGGCGGCCGGCAGGGAGCGGACGGGACACAGGTGCGCAGGCTCGGCATCCAGTTCTCCCTCATGGTGCAGAAGCGGGCGCATTACGGCTACCCCATCTGGGACATCGCCGACGAGGTGCCGCACGGCGTGGAGTGGACCCCCGTCATGCGTGTGGTGGAGGAGGGTGCGCGGCCGGGGACCTGGCGGCGTGGAAACCTCTCCTGGTCGAGCTTCGCAGCACCCGGGTTCCTCCCATATGCCGCGCACCAGTCCGCGCTCATGGCTCAGCTCTACCGGCTCAGCGGCAGCGAACGCCTGCCGTCGCAGGTCTACGGCGGCAGCGAGGACATCCGGCTGGACTCCTTCACCGGCGGTCTGGTCTGGGAGGTGCTGCAGCGCCTCAGGGAGGCCGGAGTCGCTTTCCTGGCGGGAAGCGCCCTGGGTGCTGTGAAGCTGGGACGGGAGGCGGAGCTCGCCGCAGACCTCACGGATGAGGGCGAGGGCGGGCTCCGGCTCACGGGCGGTGTGCGTGTCGATGAGGCCCCCGTGGAGGGAGCGCGCCCGGTGGGGGAGAACGGTATCGCCGCTCTCGTGACTCCTGACGATGACGGTCATCACGAGGCACAGTCCCTCCTGGAGCCCCTTCCGCAGTCCCCCCGAACCCGCGGGCGCCGCCCGGACCGGGACCGCCCCACCCTGCTGCTGGCACCCAGCGCGCATCCGCTCGATGCGGCGGCGCGGCAGGCGCTGGCCGCACCGCTGCAGCTCCTGGTGCCGCGTGAGGATGCCCCGGAGTTCCTCACGGAGTACGTTCCACGCCTGCTGCGCACTCTCCGGCTGGACAGCCCGGACGGTTCCGTGGAGGTGCCCGCGCCCCGGCCGCCCCGCCTGCGGCTGCGGGTGGTGCACGGGCAGGGGGACGCCGTGGTTCTGCACTGGTCGTGGGACGTGGTGGAATTCGACGAGGACGTCCCCGTGGTGCCCGCTCCGGCGCTTCCCCGGCACCCGGAGCTGGAGCGGACGGTCCTTGAGGACGTGCGCTCCGCATGGCCCGGCGCGGCCACGTCTCCGGTCCACTCCCTGCACGGCGTGCCGGCCGCGCGCTTCTGCACGGAGGCGCTGCCGCGGATCGAGGAGCTGGACGGGGTGCGCGTCGAAGTCTCCGGCCAGGTGCGGGACTTCCGGAAGCTGGAGGGCGAGGCAGCGATCGATCTCCAGGTGAACCAGGCGGAGCAGCCTGACTGGTTCAGTCTGGATTTCCAGGTGGCCGTGGCGGGCCAGCGCATTCCGTTCAAGGAGCTCTTCGCCGCACTCGCCGTCGGAGAGGAATGGCTGCTCCTGCCGGATGGAAACCTGCTCGCCCTGGCGACGCCGGAGTTCGAGGAGCTGCGTGTGCTGATCCGCGAGGGTCTCGCAGTGGCGGACTGGGAGGCCGGCGGACAGCAGGTCTCGAAGATGCAGCTGGGGATGCTCTCCGACCTCGCTGAACTGGCAGACACCGTGAAGGCCCCACCGGAGTGGCAGGCGGGCGTGGACCGGCTGCGTGCCCTGGACTCCTTCACGCCTCCGCCGGTGCCGGAGGGCTTCCGCGCGGAGCTGCGCGACTATCAGCAGGAGGGCTACGCGTGGCTGAGCATGCTCCATGCCACTGGACTCGGCGGGATCCTCGCCGATGACATGGGGCTGGGGAAGACGGTGCAGACCCTGGCGCTCATCGCCCATGCCCGGCAGCAGGACCCGCAGGCTCCGCCGTTCCTCGTCATCGCGCCGTCGTCCGTCGTGGGGGTGTGGGTGCAGGAGGCACAGCGCTTCGCTCCGGACCTGGACGTCCGGGCGCTGCGCACCGCACCCGGCAGGAAGGACGCACCTTCCTGGGGCGAGTGCCGGCAGGCGGACATCGTCGTCACCTCCTATGCGATCGCTCGCATGAACTCCGAGGAGTTCCAGGCGGCGGAGTGGGACGGCCTCATCATGGACGAGGCGCAGTTCGTGAAGAACCCCGTCTCCAAGGGGAACCGGGCCATCGCGAAGATGCGTGCTCCCTTCCGGCTGGCCATCACCGGCACCCCCGTGGAGAACTCGCTGCGGGACCTCTGGGCGCTGCTCTCACTCACGGCCGGCGGACTCTTCCCCTCACCCACGAGCTTCTCGGAACGGTTCGTCGCCGCCATCGAGAAGAACGCGGAGGGCCCGGACGTGGCGGCAGAGCGGCTGGGACTGCTGCGGCGCAGGCTGCGCCCGTTCATGCTGCGGCGCACCAAGGACCAGGTGGCGTCCGCTCTTCCGCCCAAGCAGGACCAGGTGGCGCGGATCCCGCTCACCGGTGCCCATCGGAAGCTCTACGACGCCGTGCTGCAGAAGGAACGGCTCAAGGTGATGGGGATGCTGGACGAGGGGATCGAGGGCAACCGCTTCGCCGTGCTGCGCTCGCTCACGCTGCTGCGGATGCTCGCGCTCGAACCCTCGCTGGTGGATGAGGCGCATGCGCACGTGCGCGGGTCCAAGCTCACGGCGCTCATGGAGAACCTCGGCCCTGTGCTGGAGGGCGGGAGCAAGGTGCTGGTGTTCAGCCAGTTCACCACCTTCCTCACGCGTGTGGGAGTGCAGCTGGAGGCGAGGGGCGTCTCTTCCGTGCAGCTGGACGGCTCCACGCGTGACCGCGATGCGGTGATCCGGGAGTTCCGTGAGGGCGAGGCACAGGTGTTCCTCATCAGCCTCAAGGCGGGCGGCTTCGGGCTCACCCTCACGGAGGCGGACTACGTGTTCCTCCTGGACCCGTGGTGGAACCCGGCGGCGGAGGCGCAGGCCGTGGACAGGGTGCACCGAATCGGTCAGACGAAGAGGGTGATGGTGTACCGGATGGTTGCGGAGGACACGATCGAGGAGAAGGTGCTGGCGCTGCAGGAGCGGAAGGCTCAGCTGTTCTCCTCACTCGTGGGCGAGGGGGAGGACCTCGCGTTCTCGGATGCGCTCTCCGCCGCAGACGTCCATGAGCTGCTGAGCGGTGAGTGAACGCGTCCCGCGGGGCGCAGCGCTTCCCTGTCCTGTGGGCTGCTCGGGTGGTTGATCGCCGGCCCGCCGCACCGAGCCCTGTGCGGTAGCGGCGCCCCGTCCGCGGGCCGAGCAGGGGAGTCCCGCGCCATTCTTCCCTTCTACGGACCGTAGAAGGGGGAGTAGCATGGGTACTGACGAGGATGGACTCGAACGGGGGCGCCATCGTCGTCTTCACCGCGAGTCCCCGTGAGAGGACGAGCCATGAACAGCGGAGCTCACTCTGACTCACACCTGATCCCCTTCGACCCCGCCGCACGTGAGCTGGGCGTCATCGTCGGCTACGACGGATCCGAGAACGCCACACGAGCGCTCCACTACGCCGCGCGGGCCGCCGGCCGGCGCGGGGCCGTGCTCAACGTGATCACGGTCTACCGGGTGCCGACCGCCATCTACACGACCTATGCGGCACTCCCGCAGGTTCCGGAGGACGAGGCCAAGAAGGCAGATGCGCAGACTCTGCTGAATGCGGCTGCGGAGTTCCTCAAGGACTATCCCGGTGAGGTCTACTACCGCGCCGTCGAGGGCGACTCCGTGGGGGCGCTCGCGGAACTCACCTCCCAGGCCCAGCTCGCCGTCGTGGGTGCGCGGGGCCGCGGCGGGTTCCTCGGACGCATCCTCGGCTCCGTGGCCTCGGCGCTGCCCTCGCACACGCAGTGCCCCACCGTCGTCGTCCCGCATGACTACGGGAAGGGCGAGTCCCTCGAGAGCCCCGACTTCACTCCCGTGCGCTCCGATGCACCGGTCGTCGTGGGTGTGGACCAGTCGAACCTCAGCCGGGTGGCGGCGCTCTATGCGGCGGCCGCCGCGCAGGAACGCGATACGACGCTCGTCATGCTCATGGCGCTGCCGCCGCTGGACACCAACATGGCCTGGTATCCGGAGCTGGCCTCGGACGTCGACCGCGTCACTACGCAGCGGACCGAGGAACTCCGCGCGCACCTCGACGAGGAGGTGGCCTGGCTGAAGGGCCATTTCCCCTCGGTGGAGATCCGCGGAACGGTGGAGGTGGGGGAGCCCTCCGTGCTGCTCAAGCAGATGACGAGCCAGGCGCAGCTCACGGTGCTGGGTTCACGCGGCCGCGGCGCGTTCGTGAGCGCTCTGCTCGGCTCCACCTCCCGCGGCGTCCTCTACAAGGCGGAGGGGCCGGTCCTGGTGGTTCCCGCGCTCGACGATCCTCGCCTGCCGGAGCGGGAGGCCGCGGACGCGGAGTGACGGGCGCGCGGAGCGGATGCCGGCCGGCATCCGCTCCGCACCCGTGAGGGTTCAGCCCGCCGGTTCACCTCTGCGGAGGGAGGACGGTCAGCACGATCGAGGCCGGGCGCCCTCATCACCGCAGCATCTCCGTGCCGGTGTCGGTGAAGTCCGGCTCCCGCTTCTCGAGATACGCGGCCTTGCCCTCGGCGTAGTTCGGATTGCCGTACGTGCCGGCGAGGAGGAACTCCTCCAGTTGGCAGGATCGTTCGGTGGCCGCCGGCCCGCTCGCCGTCCCCGCATGCTTGACGGCGCGGACGGCCGGTGCGGCCGCAGTGGAGAGGTACTCCGCGATCTCCCGTATCCAGCCCTCGCGCTGCTCCTCTTCACCGATGTGGTTGACCACACCGAGGTCGTACAGCCTTCGCGCATCGAGCCGGCGCCCGCCCAGGACCATCTCGTTCGCGACCCGGTGCGGGACGCCGGATTCCGCGATGAGTGCGCCTGCCGCGATGCCGAGGCGGGCGAACGGTGCGGCCACCTTCGTCGTCGGCTCGGCCGTGATGAGGTCGGCAGCGAGTGCGACGAGGAGGCCTGCGCCGATGGCGAATCCGTGCAGGTTCGCGATGACCGGCTTCCTGCATCTGCGGATGCACCTCACGACGGCCACGTAGCCTTTGCCGCCGCGCACGAAGGGGTCGCTCGGCAGGGGATGCTCCTCGGTGCCCATGCCCCGGATGTCATCGCCCGCACAGAATCCTGTGCCTGCTCCTCGGATCTCGATGAGGCGGATACGGGGACGGGCATCGGCTGCCTCCACTGCGGCGCAGAGCTGTTCGACCAGATCGAAGTTCAGGGCGTTCTTCCGCTCGGGCCGTTCGAGGCGGACGGTGCACATGTTTCCGGAATCGATGACGCTGACGAGTGACATGGGGTCCTCCTATCGCAGGCGGGCATCGGCCTCGGCCCGCAGGCCCTTGCCGCCGGGCGGGTCTTTCACGAGGTCGCCGGATGGGGGCGACGGCGGGGCCGTGGGTGCCTCAGCCTCGGCCCATGCTGTGGAACTCGGGGTTGGGGCGCATCCCCGTGACGTTCGCCAGGCGGTTGGAGAGGCCGAAGAACGCGGAGATCCCGGCGATGTCCCAGACGTCCTCGTCCGTGAAGCCGTGCGCATGCAGCGCCGCGTAGTCGGATTCGTCCACGGCGTACGCCTCCTGCGAGACCTTCACTGCGAAGTCGAGCATGGCCCGCTGGCGGTCCGTGATGTCCGCCTTGCGGTAGTTGGTCGCGAGCTGGTCGCTGATGAGGGGATCCTTCGCCCGGATGCGGAGGATGGCGCCGTGGGCCACCACGCAGTACTGGCACTGGTTGAGGCCCGAGGTGGCGACGACGATCATCTCCCGCTCCGCCTTCGTGAGGTTGGCGGGCTTCTCCATGAGCGCGTCGTGGTAGGCGAAGAATGCGCGGAACTCCTCCGGGCGGTGCGCGAGCGCCAGGAAGACGTTGGGGACGAAGCCGGACTTCTCCTGGACGGCGAGGATCCGCTCGCGGATGTCCTCGGGGAGCTCGGCGAGCTCGGGGACGGGGAAGCGGCTGATGGGATGCGCGGGTGCGGTCTGTTCGGTCATGGCGTGACTCCTTGCGCTGATTCGGTGGGTGAGTCCCGGTGTGTGCGGACTGCGGGTGGAGGCCCGGTGCAGGTCGATCGGGCAGGAGGCCGAGGCGGCTCAGGCCGGGTGCTGGTCAGGCCGGGTGCAGATCAGTCGCCCGCGATCGGCACGATCACGCGGCCGCGCACCCGGCCTGCCAGCAGCTTCTCCGCCGTGGAGGCGCACTCGTCGAGGAAGATCGCCTCGGTCATCGGCTCCAGCACGGCGGGATCGAGGTCCTGGGCGAGCCGGCGCCACGCCTCCCGGCGGTCCTCCTGCGGGCACATGACGCTGTCGATCCCGGCCAGGGTGACGCCGCGGAGGATGAAGGGGGCCACGGTGGCGGGGAGGTCCATGCCGGCGGCGAGACCGCAGGCGGCCACCGTCCCCCGGTACCTGGTCGAGGCACAGACGTTGGCCAGCACATGACCGCCCGCGACGTCGACGGCACCGGCCCACTGCTCCTTGGCCAGCGGCCTGCCGGGTCCTTCGAAATCGGAGCGCGGGAGGATCCGGGAAGCGCCCAGTCCGGTGAGGTACTCCTCTTCCTCCGGCCTGCCCGTGACGGCGACGACCGTGTACCCGAGCTTCGCGAGCACGGCGACGGCGATGCTGCCCACACCGCCCGAGGCTCCCGTGACGAGCACCTCGCCGCTGTCCGGGGTGACGCCGTGGCGTTCGAGGGCCATGACGCACAGCATCGCGGTGTACCCGGCGGTGCCGATGCTCATCGCCTGCTGCGGGGTGAACGCGGATTCCAGGGGCACCAGCCAGTCCGCGCTCACCCGCGCACGCTCGGCCAGTCCGCCCCAGTGGCGCTCGCCCACGCCCCAGCCGTTGAGGACGACGCGATCACCCGGTGCGTAGTCCGGGCTGGAGGATTCCGTCACGGTGCCGGCGAAGTCGATGCCGGGGACCATCGGGAAGCTCCGGACGATCTTGCCGCTGCCGGTGAGGGCGAGGGCGTCCTTGTAGTTGAGGGTCGAGCACTCCACCGCCACGGTGACGTCCCCTGCCGGCAGCCGGTCTACGGGGACGTCCGCGACCTCGACCCGCTGGCCTCCCTCGTCCTCGCTGATCAGCACTGCCCTGAAGCTGTCGCTCATGCTCCGTCCTCCTTCTCTGCGGCGTCGTCGCCGCGCTGTGTGGGTTGCGGTGTGCTCAACGCCGTCTCCGCGCCGATCATGGTCAGAAAGCCCTCCTCGAACGCGCGCAGGGCATCGGGGCGGCTTTCGAGCTTGGCGCGGAGCACCGCGCCCTCCCAGCCGACCCAGAAGATGTGGGCGAGCTGCCGGCAGTCCGCGCCCGCGCGGATCTGGCCTGCGGCCTCGGCGGCTCGCAGGCAGGCAGCGGTCCGTTCCTCCCAGTCCTCCAGAGCGGCGATGATCCGCGTGCGGAAGGAGGCGGGCAATGCGCCCATCTCCTGGCCCAGGTTCCCCACCAGGCAGCCCCGCCGGTAGTCGTACTTCGCCATGCCGGCGGTGGCGTCTGCGATGAAGCCGCGCAGCCGCTCCAGCGGGCTGAGCGAGGCATCTGTGAACCAGCGGTCCAGCTTGGCGGCGAAGTACTCCGCATAGGAGTCCACGGCGGCGAGGCCGAAGGCCTCCTTGCTGGGGAAGTAGTGGTAGAAGGAGCCCTTGGGAACGCCTGCGGCGGTGAGGATCTCTTCGATCCCCACGGTGCTCAGGCCCTTCTCCGTGAGGATCGCCTTCCCGGCGCGCAGCATTCTCTGGCGTGGGGCACCGGGCAGGCTCTGGTCCTTGGGCGGACGGCCGCGCTTCCGGCGAACAGTGCTGTTCTCCTGCGGGAGCACGGCGGACGACGATGTCATACCCTTTTTCTAGACTGTTCGACTCGTTAAATCAAGAGCCGGGTGCCGCTCGCGAGATGCGGCTCGGGCCGGTCCCGCTGATGCGGAACCGGCCCCGAACCGAGTGCGCTGCTGTCGCGGCCTGATCAGCTGCGGCTCATCCCCAGCCCCTCACCCCACGTGTGCGTCCGCTTCGTTCAGCGCGCGGTCGATGACGTCGAGGCCCGTGTGCAGGTCCGCATCGGCGATGTTGAGCGGCGGGACCACGTGGATGCGGTTGAAGTTGGCGAAGGGCAGCACGCCCCCGGCCCTGATCGCACCCAGCACGGCGTTCATCGCGTCCGAGCTCCCGCCGTAGGGGGCCAGCGGCTCGCGGGTCTCCCTGTCCTTCACCAGCTCGATCGCCCAGAAGCAGCCCAGCCCGCGCACATCGCCCACCGAGGGGTGCGCGGCCTTCATCGCCTCCAGCCGCGGGCCGATCACCTCGCGGCCCAGTCGCGCTGCGTTCTCGATCATGCCCTCCTCGCGCATCGCGGTGATGGTCGCGACCGCGGCGGCGCAGGCGAGCGGATGCCCGGAGTAGGTGAGGCCGCCGGGGTACTGCCGGTCCACGAAGGTCTCGTAGACCGGCTCGGAGATCACCACACCGCCCAGCGGCACGTATCCGGAGTTCACTCCCTTGGCGAAGGTGAGGAGGTCCGGGGCGACGTCCCAGTGGTCCACTGCGAACCATGCCCCGGTCCGCCCGAAGCCGGCCATCACCTCGTCCGCGATGTACATGATCCCGTGCTTCCGGGTCAGCTCGCGGACTCCGGCGAGGTATCCCGGCGGCGGCCCGTAGATCCCCGCCGTGCCGGGCACGGTCTCGAGGATGACCGCGGCGATGTTCGCCGGGCCCTCCAGCGTGATCATGTCCTCGAGGTGGCGCAGCGCGCGCGTGGTCTCCTCGGCCTCGGTCTCCGAGCCGAAGTGCGAGCGGTAGGTGTAGGCGGGCATGAAGTGCACGACGCCCTCGCCGGGGGAGTCGTTGGGGAATCGCCGCGGATCCCCCGTGACATTCACGGCCAGCTGCGTCCCGCCGTGGTAGCTGCGGTAGGCGGAGAGCACCTTCTGCCTGCCGGTGTGCAGCCGCGCCATGCGGATCGCGTGCTCATTGGCGTCCGCGCCGCCGTTGGTGAAGAACACGCGGTCCAGGCCCTCGGGCGCCAGCTCCGCGATGAGGCGGGCGGCCTCGGAGCGGGCGTCGTTGACGTGCTGCGGGGCGATCGTGCAGATGTCCGCGGCCTGGTCCTGGATGGCCTTCACCACGGCGGGGTGCTGGTGGCCGATGTTCGTGTTCACGAGCTGGCAGGAGAGGTCGAGCAGCTCGCGGCCCTCACCGTCCCACACCCTGGAGCCGGCCGTGCGCGTGATCGTCATGGGGTCGAACGGCCCCTGCGCCTGCCAGGAGTGGAAGACGTGCTTCCGGTCCAGCTCGTAGGCGCGCCGGCCCCGGGCGAGTGCCTCCTGTGTGACTGTCATGTCGCCTCCTCGGGCGTGTGCGGTGGGCAGGGGCGGTTCAGGCGTTGGTGGGGAAGCCGAGGTTGAGGCCGCCGTGGCTGGGATCCAGCCAGCGCTTGGTGACCACCTTGCCCCGGGTGAAGAAGTGCACGCCCTCCGTGCCGTGGGCGTGGGTGTCGCCGAACAGCGAGTTCTTCCAGCCGCCGAAGCTGTAGTAGGCCATCGGTACGGGGATCGGCACGTTCACGCCGACCATGCCCACCTGCACCTCGTTCTCGAAGCGGCGGGCCGCACCTCCGTCGTTGGTGAAGATCGCGGTGCCGTTGCCGTAGGGGTTGGCGTTGATGAGCGCGAGACCCTCGTCGTAGCTGTCCACGCGGACCACGCAGAGCACGGGGCCGAAGATCTCGTCCGTGTAGATCGACATGTCCGGGGTGACGCGGTCGAACAGGGTGGGGTTGAGGAAGGCGCGCTCGCTGTCCGCGTCGACGCTCACCTGACGACCGTCGAGCACGAGCTTCGCCCCGGCCTCGACGCCCGCGTCGATGTAGCCGGCCACCTTGTCCCGGTGCGCGGCGGTGATGAGGGGACCCATGTCCGTGCCGCGCGTGCCGTCGCCCACCTTGAGGGTGCGCGTGCGCTCGGCGATCTTGTCCACGAGCTCATCGGCGATGGAATCCACCGCCACGACGACGGAGATCGCCATGCAGCGCTCGCCCGCGGCCCCGTAGCCGGCGTTGACCGCGGAGTCCGCGGCGAGGTCGAGGTCCGAGTCGGGCAGCACGAGCATGTGGTTCTTGGCGGCGCCGAGCGCCTGGACCCGCTTGCCGTGAGCCGCAGCCGTCTCATAGACGTGCTGCGCGATGGGAGTGGAGCCTACGAAGGAGACGGAGGAGACCTGGGGATCCGTGAGGAGGGCGTCGACGGCCTCCTTGTCGCCGTGGACCACCGTGAAGACGCCCTCCGGCAGGCCGGCCTCGCGCCAGAGCTCGGCCATCCAGTTGGCGGCGGAGGGGTCCTTCTCGCTGGGCTTGAGGACGACGGTGTTGCCGGCGGCGATCGCGACGGGGAAGAACCACATGGGCACCATCGCGGGGAAGTTGAAGGGAGAGATGATGACGGAGACTCCCAGCGGCTGGCGGACCGAGTGCACGTCCACGCCCGTCGAGGCGTTCTCGGTGTGCCCGCCCTTGAGGAGGTGGGGCATACCGCAGGCGAACTCGACGACCTCCTGGCCGCGGCTGATCTCCCCGAGCGCGTCGGGGAGGACCTTGCCGTGCTCTGCGGTGAGGATGGCGGCGAGTTCCTCCTTGCGCTCGTTGAGGAGCTCGCGGAAGCGGAAGACGATCTGGGTGCGCCTGGACAGCGAGGTGTCGCGCCAGCCGGGGAAGGCGGCGGCTGCGGAGGCGACGGCCTTGCGGGTGAGCTCCGCGCTCGCCAGCGGCACCTGGCCGGAGACGACTCCGGTGGCGGGGTTGACGATGTCCGCGAGGCGCGAATCTGCAGGTGCGGGGGCGGGTGCTCCGTCGATCCAGTGGCTGAGGACGGTCACGGGTTCTCCCTTCCGGGGTCTTCGAGGGTGGGGTGCTGCGCTCAGTGTGACCGTCCCCACTGAGGCCCGGAAGTGACGGACTGTAACTTTCACCAGCGTTGCGCTGACACTCTGTAGCATCCGAGGTATGGCAGACACACCAGCGACGGTGGCCCCGGTGACGGTGCAGGCGGTGCTCGACCTCGAGGAGGTGCGCCGCGGGCGTCCCGAGGTGCTCACCGGTGCCCGGAGGCTGAGCGAGGCCGTCAGCTGGGTGCACATCGCGGAGACGGAGGAGGTCGCCTCGCTGCTGGAGGGCGGCGAGGTCATCCTCTCCAGCAGTGAGATGTTCCGGTCCTCGCCGGCGCGTACGCGGACCTTCCTGCGCAGGCTCGCCGCCGCCGGTGCAGCGGCCTTCGTCATCGAGGTGGTGGACGCGGAGGGCCGGCCGGACATGGAGGCCCGGGGCGTCGTCGCCGCGGCTGCCGAGGGGGTCGCCCTGCCGGTCATCGTCCTCACCGCGCGCACCCGCTTCGTGCGGATCACTCAGGCCGCCCATCGTCTGCTGATCGGGGCGCAGCTGGCGCGGGTGGAGTTCGCCCACCGCATCCACGAGGTGTTCACCTCGCTCTCCCTGGACGGTGCGGACGAGCAGCGCATCGTGGCGGTGACGGCGGAACTGGCGGACACGCCGGTGGTGCTCGAGGATGCGCGGCGTCGCGTGCTCGCCTTCGACGGAGGCGGGGTGCCGATGGACGCGCTCCTGGCCGACTGGCCGCGTGAGGCCGCAGGAATCCAGGTGCCCGTGGGCGTGCAGGGCCGTCGCTGGGGCCGCCTCGTCGCGCCCCGGGCGGTGACCGGGGATGCGGACGCCGCGCAGGTACTCGAGCGTGCGGGACAGGCGATCACGATGGCGCGGATGGCCAGCCAGGGCGAGCGGGACCTGCTGCAGCAGGCCACGGTGGAGTTCCTCCACGAGCTCATGCCGCCCGGCAGCATGGGTGAGGAGCGGGCCCTTGCGCGTGCGGGCTCGCTGGGGATGCGTCGCGGCGAGGTCTACGTCCCCGTCGCGATCCGCCTCGGCGACCACGGCGGCACCGAGCCGCGTGACGCGCAGCTGCGGGAGCGCGCCCTGCGAGAGGAGTTCGGAGCGGCCGCACGGCAGGCGGGTGTGCCCCTGCTCTCCGGAGGGCTGCGGTCCGGCGTGTTCGTCGCGATCCTGGGGCTGTCCGCGGACCAGGACTGCGATGCCGTGCTCACGGCGGTCCTCACGAGGGTGAACGCGTCCTTCGGACAGCCCTCACAGCTGCTCGACGTGGGAGTGGGGCGGTCCTCGGACCGGATCACGGAGGCGGGGGCGGAGCTCGAGAGCGCGATCCAGGTGGCGGGCATCGTCGCGACCATGCAGGTGCACCGGCGCCTGTTCCACCGGTTCGCGGACGTGCGGCTGCGGGGAGTGATCGCGCGGCTGCGGGAGGTGCCTGTGCTGCGAGCCTTCGCCGAGGCCGAGCTGGGGCCGCTGCTGCCCGCCCGGTCCGCCCCGCGGGGCGGCGGTGCACGGGGTACGAGCGCGCGGGGCGCGAGCGCGCGACGAAGCGGTCCTGGTTCCGGACGGGGCGGTTCCGGACGGGGCGATGTGGGGGAGGGCGGCGATCCCGAGGCGCTGCGGTTCCTCGAGGTGCTGCTGCAGGAGGGCGGGAACAAGACCGCGGTCGCCGAGGCCCTGCATCTGAGCCGCCCGGCGGTCTACGCCCGCGTCCGCCGTCTGGAGGAGCGGCTGGGCGTCTCGCTCGAGGATGCGGAGTCACGCACCTCGCTGCACGCCGCGCTCATCTGGCTGCGCACGGAGGAGCTCGGGTGAGGGCCGGGGTGCGCATTCCCACCAGAGCTTCCTCCAGTGGCAGTTCGGCGCACTCTGTGCACGTGCTCCGGCCCACCTCCGGGCTTCGCCGGAGCGTCACCGCTCAGCGCAGGACGAAGCCGGGGACCAGCTCGTCGCGCGGATCGACGACGAACGTGTGCTCCCCGGTGCGGTGGGCCGTGCCGGTCACCTGCGGAATGACCGCCTGGGAGGTGGGGATGCCCTCCACCAGCGTGCGTTCGAGCGCGACTGCGGTGAACCCCGAGCCGACGACGGACTCATGGTGCAGCTCCTGGCCGTCCCCCAGCTCTCCGGCCGAGGTCAGTGTCGCCACCCGCGCACAGGTCCCGGATCCGCAGGGCGAGCGGTCGAGCTCCCCGTCGGCGAAGACGGTGGCATTGCGCTGCCGGAGCGCGCGTGCGCCGGGCCCGGCCTCCGCCTCGGGCAGACGCTCGAAGACGATCGTGCCGTAGATCCCGCTGAGGCGGTCGTCGAAAGGGTGGCGGGCGAACTCCGTGTCAGCGAGGCGCCACTTGATCTCCCGTCCCAGCGCGATGATCTCCTCGACCGCGCCCGGTGTCACCGTCAGGCCGGCGGTCGCGGCGTCGAGCTGCGCGTAGATCGCACCGCCGAAGGCGATGTCCACCCGCAGCTCTCCTCGCGAGGTCCGCACGGGCACGTCGACGGCGAGGACGTAGCTGGGGACGTTGATGAAATCCACGCCGGTGACCTGCGCCTGCGCATCCGTGCGGACACGTGCCGTGACCCTGCCGGAGGGCACGTCGATGACGACGTCCGTCACCCCGCTGGGATCCGGTGCCACCAGGCCGCTCTCCACCGCCCAGGTGCCCAGTGCGATGGTGCCGTGGCCGCAGGCGGTGGAGAACCCGTCCTTGTGCCAGAACAGGACGCCGAGGTGGGCGCCCGCGTCGTTCGGCTCCACGACGAAGCCGCCGTACATGTCCGCATGCCCGCGCGGCTCGTGGCACAGGAGCCGCCGGACCCGCTCCACCTCCGCGGACGCCATCGCCCGGATCCGCTTCTCCGCTACGTCCGCGCCCTCGAGTGCGAACGGGAGCTCCGTGACGATGCGGAAGGGCTCGCCGCCCGTGTGGTAGTCGACGCTCCTGTAGGTCTCCCCGGCCATGGTCGCTTCCCTTCTGCACGGTCTTCCGATCCGGATCGCAGGGTCTCCTGATCCGTACGGCCTCCTTCGTCAGCGGGCTCGCCGTATCGGCACCGGGTATGCGGGAGGCGGGCCCGCCCTCCATGGGGACGGACCCGCCTCGGCTCACGCCTGCAGTGCGCTCACGCCTGCGACGGGCCCGCGGCGCGTGGACTCACGGCCGCGAGCAGGTGCTCACCTGTCCGTACCGGCGCCCTCGGTGCCCTCCGGATCCTCGTCGTCCTCGACGGCGGCCTCTTCCGGGGCGGGGACCTCGGAGGTCACCGAGGCCACCGGGCCCGCCTGTTCGGAGCGCGGCGTGGAGCCCACGGGGCGTGCATCCGCCGGGCGGTTGCCCTGCAGCGGGGTCGACCAGGGGTCCTCGACGGGCGCGAGACGGCGCACGGCGTAGAACACGATGCCGCCCAGACCGGCGAGTCCCAGGATGATCCAGAACCACTTGCCGCCGGACTTGCCGTTGCTGCTCGAGGTCCTGGCCTTCACGTCCTTGCCTGCCTTCTTCAGCGCCTTGCGTGCCTTCTTCACGGCCTTCTTGTCACCGGTGAGCCGGGTGACGGCGTCGTCGAAGCCCTTGGACGTCTCCGCGGCGGCCAGCAGGCCCGCGGCCTTGGAGACGGAGTCGCCTGCGCGCTCTGCGGCGGCGCGTGCACGGACCCTGGCCTCTGCGGTGCCGGACTCCAGTGCGGGAGCAACCTGCGTGCGGAAGCCCTCCTCGAGCTTGGACCGGCCCTCCGCGAAGCGCTCCCGGACCTCGTCCAGGGCACCCTCGACCTGCGGGCGGACGGACTCTGCGACCTGGGACAGACGTGCACTGGCATCGCGGAGGCGGGGGGCGGCCGCCTCGCTGGCCTCTCCCACCCATTCGTTGGCGCGCTCCAGATAGGGGCCGGAGGCCTCCAGCGCATGGGCAGAGCCTTCGCGCACCGCATCCCCCACGAGATGCAGCTTCTCGCCGACCTCGTCGATGAAGCCGGCGGACTGGGGCTTGGACCTCTTCTTGAACATGTCACCCTCCGAAGATCTCGGTTGTGTGCACCCGGGGCAGGCCCGGAGACTGCCGTGTCCCCCATCCTATGGGGTAGGCCGGGCGGACGCGGCACCCGTTCTGCTGAGTGTCCTCTGAACTGGGCGTGCGTCGGTGGGCCGTGGAACAATGAGGCCATGACCGTTTCAACTGGCAAGGCCATCCTGCACACCAACAAGGGCGACATCGTCGTCGAGCTCTTCGGGCACCACGCGCCCAAGACCGTCGCCAACTTCACCGGGCTCGCCAAGGGCGACCACACGGCGACGGACAACGAGTCCGGGAAGACCGTGACGATCACGGAGCCCTTCTACGACGGGGTGGGCTTCCACCGCATCATCAAGGACTTCATGATCCAGGGCGGCTGCCCCCAGGGCACCGGCACCGGCGGCCCCGGCTACGCCTTCGACGACGAGATCCACCCGGAGCTGCAGTTCGACCGCCCCTACCTGCTCGCCATGGCCAATGCTGGCAAGCGCGGCCCGCACGGCACCAACGGTTCGCAGTTCTTCATCTCCACCGTCCCCACGCCGTGGCTCAACGGCAAGCACACCATCTTCGGCGAGGTCGTGGACGAGGACTCCCGCAAGGTCGTCGACGAGATCGAGGCCGTGAAGACCGGTCCCATGGACCGTCCGGCAGAGCCCATCGTCATGGAGTCCGTGGAGATCGTCGAGGCGTGACCCTCCCTCCGCCTGACCCTCAGGGTCCTCAGGATCGTCGCGATCCTGAGGACCCTGCTGGTTCCGGGCGCTTCCCCGCGCCGGGAGCGCGGCGCACCGTGCGCCCCGGTCGCTGGGTCGGTGCCCGGACCACGCAGGCCATCGTCGTCGTGACGGTGGCCTGCTGGCTCGTGGGGCTCATCCCCGGCGTGCCGCTCGCCTCATGGCTGGGCTTCGCACCGGCGGTCTCCGTCTCCGAACCGTGGCGGGCACTCACCGTGGTGCTCGTGCACGACTCTCCCTCGCCTCTCCACCTGCTGTTCAACATGGTGGGCGTCCTCGTGTTCGGGAGCTTCCTGGAGCGCGCACTGGGCCCGTGGCGGTTTCTGGTCGTCTACGCGCTCTCCGCGCTGGGCGGCTCCGCCGCCGTCCTGCTGCTGGCCTCCCCTTTCGACCCTTCGTGGGTCACCCTTCACGTGGGAGCGTCCGGTGCGCTGTTCGGCCTGCTGGGCGTGGTGCTCACGCCCACACGCAGGCTGGACCGGAACCTGGGCGGCGCGCTCGCCTTCCTGGTGCTCAACCTCGTGTTCTCGTTCGTCACTCCCGGGGTCTCCTGGGAATCGCATCTGGGCGGCCTCGTCGTGGGCTTCGCCCTGGGGTGTGCGGCGCTGCTGCCGCGCCCGCGCAGGACCGCCGCGGCCGCCGCTCACGCGGATGCCGGGACGGATGGCCGTGTCCGCGGCGGAGCCGGTGCCCATGCCGGCGTCGCGAGTCTGTGGTTCTGGCCCGCCTCCCTGATCGTCGCGGGCACCCTCCTCCTCGCCTGCTGGCCGCATCTGCGTGCTGCCGCGATGCTCGGCTGACCTCTCCTCAGGCCTGCGAACCTCCGCCTGCCCTCCCGGCGGCGCGCCGCCGCAGACGTGCGGTGTCTCCTCCGCTCTCTCGCAATCGGAAAACGAGCTCTCCTGTCGATCCGATCACCTTCCGGACTGACTGTGGATGGTGCGCCCCCGCCGTCCTCGCGCGGCGGAAATCCGGCGCGCCCGGCCGCGTGACAGGTTTTCCACAGATCTTTCTCCACAGGGTTATGCACAGCGGTGGATAAGACTACACATGTGTGTTTACGCAGGTGAGAGAGGTGTAACGATTGTCGTAGTGTGGGGTCTCACGCAGTATTCGCGGGTGTGTGTGGACGTGGGGAGGCGGGTTTCCACTGGCGTGCGGCTTTTGTGAACAGGTGGGCGGCCCGTAGGTGCTTGCGCGCCGCCCGCGGATGTGGCCATTCATCGCGGGGGAGGCCGGGCTGCGGCTCAGTCTGCGGCGCCGGTGAGCGGATCCGGGCGGCCGAGGAGCTTCTCCGCGAGTCCCAGGAAGAGCTGCGTGACGTAGCCGATCCCCACGGCGTAGGCGAGGGTCCCCAGGCCGAAGGTGCCGCCCAGCAGCCAGCCCACTGCGAGGACGAGGATCTCGATGCCCAGCCGCACCACCCAGACCGGCCGGCCGGTGACCTGCACCAGCCCGGTCATGAGGCCGTCACGGGGGCCGGGGCCGAAGTTGGGGATGATGTACAGCACCGTGGCGATGCCGTTGAGGACGATTCCCGCGACGAGAGCCGGAATCCGCAGCCAGAGGGATTCGAGGTCCGGCACCACCGCCATGGTGAGGTCCATGAAGACGCCCACGAGCAGGGCGTTCGAGATCGTGCCGAGGCCGGGGCGCTGGCGCATGGGGATCCACACGAGCAGCAGCAGGAAGGACACCGCGACCGCGATGGCGCCGATCGAGACGGGCCATCCGGCGTCCGCGAGCTGGAGCGCGACTCCTTCGTGCAGCACGTCCCAGGGGAAGTTGCCCAGGCGCGACTCGATGACGAGGCCGCCGGAGAAGCCGAAGAGGGCGAGACCGCCGTAGAGGGAGAGGAGCCGGAGCGGGAGGGGCCGGTCCGCGAGGAGCCGGAAGTTCGAGGGCCCCGCCATGTCAGGGCCGGGTGGACGATGGCATCGGGACGGAGGTCAGCGCCATCGGGTGGACATCATGAGGCCCACCACGAGGAAGGCGAAGCCCACGCCCAGGTTCCAGTTCCCCCAGGCGGCGACGGGGTACTGCGCGCCGGAGATGTAGAAGACGACGAGCCATGCCAGCCCCACCAGCAGGAGCGCGAGGAGGGTGGGCAGGAACCAGCGGCCGTTGGGCTTGATGGTCTGCGCGCCCGGCGTCGAGGTGTAGGCGGAGGTCTTGCGGGAGGAGGAGCGCGCCGCCTGGCGCTTCGCGGGGTTGCCGGACCGGGCGGCCTTCCTGCCGGTCTCCGCCCTGCCGGATTTCTTCCCCGATCCGGCCTCGGCGGCCTTCGCCTTGGTTCCGGAGCTCTTCGTCGCCGATGCGGCGCCCGCCTCGGTGTCCTCCTCGGAGGCCTGCGCGTGAGAACCGGTGGAGTCCGACGCGGGATCCGAATCCGCGGAGCCGGAATCGGACTCGCCGAGGGCGCCGGCGGTCGTGTCCGCGGCGTCCGTCCCAGCGGCGGCGCCCTCAGGGGTCTCCTCGGCGGAGGCGTCCTCTGCGCGGACGGCGGCCGCGGGTGTGCTCTCGTCGTCGGTGACGAGCTCGTCCTCACGAGGAGCGGACGACGGAGCGGCGGTGGTGCGCTGCGTCCGGCGGACCCGGTTGGTGCGGTTCGACTTGGCCACGTCTCTCCTTGGGCGGCGGGCCTTGCGGCCTTCCGCGCTGCTGGGCTGAAGCTGGTGAACGACGACAGTCTAGCGTCCGAGGGCGGTCGCACCGTCATCGTGCGGTGAGGGGCTCGTGCGAAGGCGGTGGGAATCCCGGCGGCCGGGCCCGCGGGAGGCCGGTCGCCCGCTTCCATGCCCAGCGTCTGTTCAGGCTGAGGCGACCTTCGCCGCGTGTGCGTGCGTTTATCATTGTGCGGAGTCAGCCGGTGCAGAGCCCGTGACGCCGGTCGCAGGAGACAGGCCGCCGCTTGGCGTGCACCGGAGGTGGATGAGTGGACCAGCCGATGTCCAGGCGCGAGCGCAGAGAGCGCGAGCGCGCTGAGGCGGCCGCGCGCGCCCAGGGGCTGCACCCTTCCGGACAGCCGCACCCTGACGGACAGCAGGGTCCTCAGGCTCCGGCGAGCCCTTCCGCGCCCCCTCCTCCGGCATGGCCGGGAGGCGCCGGGGGTTCAGGGGTGCCCGGAGCCGCCCCTGCGGGTTCAGGAGGTGCGGGACGTCCCGTCATCAGACGCGCCGCCCCCAGCGGTGCTGCGCCCGGTGCGCAGGGAGTGGGCTCGCCCCGTCCGGCCTCGCCTGCGGCGGATCCGCGGTTCACCGCCGGCCAGCCCACTCAGCAGATTCCCGTGCAGGCCCCGGCGCAGCAGACGTTCGGTCAGCGGGGACAGGGCATGCCCGTGCAGGACCCCGCCCAGACCGGAGGCGCGGGTCTCCGGACTGATGCGCAGTCCGTGTTCGCGGCCTCGGCGGAGGGCGCGACCGGGCCCACGGCGCACTCCGCGGCTGCGCAGGGCGGCTCCGGTGCGGGCGGAGCGGAACCTCCCCGCGGGCGCGCGGCCTCGGGCGGTCGCCCGCACCGCACTGATCGGAACCGCAAGAAGGAGTACCAGCCGCTGGGGCCTGTGCGCGCGACGGTGCGGACCTTCGGAGAGCTGTGCATCACCGCTGGGCTCGTGCTCATCCTCTTCGTCGTGTGGCAGCTGTGGTGGACGGACATCGCGGCCAACAAGGACAATGAGGTGCTCGCGGACCAGCTCATCACGGAGTGGCGCGACAATCCGGCCAACGAGCTCCCGGACGACCCGGACACCCCCGTCGTGGGGGAGCCGGTGGAGGAGAACTCGGCGTTCGGCATCATGTACGTGCCGAGGTTCGGCCAGGACTACTACCGCACCATCGCGGAGGGCGTGTCCCTGGAGCCCGTCCTCAACCGGATGGGCATGGGCCGCTACCCCACCTCCGCGATGCCGGGCGAGGTCGGGAACTTCTCGATGGCCGGGCACCGCGTCACCTACGGCAAGCCGCTCAACCAGATCCATCAGCTGCGGCCGGGCGACGAGATCGTCATCCAGACGGCGGAGGGCTTCTACACCTACACCTTCCGCAACTTCGAGATCGTCCTGCCGGACGCCACGGAGGTCCTCTCCGCGGTTCCGGCGATGCCGGAGTACAAGGGCAAGGACCGCATCATGACGCTCACCGCCTGCAACCCCATGTTCTCCGCGCGGGAGCGCTACGTGGCGTACTCGGAGCTCACGGACTGGCAGCCCGCGGCGGACGGGGCGCCGGAGTCCATCCGGGACTTCGACGCCTATGAGAAGGTCGGAGGCGATGCGTGATGTACGGACTCATCTGGCGACTGCTGCCCGGCCCCTGGTTCGTCAAGCTCATCCTGGCTCTCCTGCTGATCGCAGGCGCCGTGTACCTCCTCATGGAGTACGTGTTCCCGGAGATCGCACCGTACATGCCGTTCAACGACGCGACGGTCGAGGAGGGCGGATGACGACAGGCACGGAGAGGGCTGAGCCGATGGACGCAGAGGTGACGACGGACGGCCGCGCGGCGCGGATCCTCGTGATCGACAACTACGACAGCTTCGTCTACACGCTCGTGGGCTATCTGCGCGAGCTGGGGGCGGAGACGACGGTCATCCGCAACGACGCCGTCGACGCCGCACGGGCGTGTGCGCTGCTGGCCGAGCACGACGGCGTCCTGCTCTCACCCGGGCCGGGCGTGCCCGCGGAGTCCGGCGTCTGCCCGGAGCTCATCCGCGAGGCCGCGCGCACGTCCACGCCGCTGTTCGGCGTGTGTCTGGGCCATCAGGCGCTCGGCGAGGTGTTCGGCGCGACGGTGGGACACTCCCCGCAGCTCATGCACGGCAAGACCTCCGTCGTGGAGCACCACGGCACCAGCGTGTTCGCCGGCTGCCGCAATCCGCTCACCGCCACCCGCTACCACTCGCTCGCGATCGTGGACGAGACGATCGACGCGGACGTCTTCGAGGTGACCGCGCAGACGCCGGAGGGCATCGTCATGGGCATCCAGCACCGCACCGCCCCGCTGGCCGGTGTCCAGTTCCACCCCGAGTCCGTGCTCACGGAGGACGGCTACCTCATGGTGGGCAACTTCCTCGCCGCCGCGGGCATGCCGCAGGCCGTGGAGGCCGCCCGAGGCCGCACGCCGCTGGTCTCCGCCGGCAGCTGAGGAGACCCGGCGGCAGCCGCGCGACGTGAGGGCTCGCCGGCGCCCCCGCACTCCCTTGCAGTCCTGTGGGCGAGCGGGTAGCGTCGCAGCCACCACCGCTGATCGATCGATCATTCTCCTGCGCTCGTGGCGCGGGTGCCATGCGTACGCACGTCGATGAGCCGGTCAGTGTTCGACAGCCACTGCACCTGGGCGAAGGGGCCCCACCAGAGAGGCGCATCATGGATTTCCGCATACCCGCCGGCCTGCAGAGCTACCTCCGTGAGCTCGATGCGTTCATCGAGGAGGAGATCCGTCCGCTGGAGAGGCAGGACGACAACGCCCGCTTCTTCGACCACCGCCGCGAGTTCGCCCGGACGGACTGGGATCGCGGCGGGATCCCCTCCGCGGAGTGGGAGGCGCTGCTGGCGGAGGCGTGCCGGAGGGCGGACCGGGCGGGCCACTACCGGGCGCAGCTGCCGACGCACCTGGGCGGGCGCGGCCTGGGCAATCTGGAGATGGCCGTCATCCGCGATCACTTCGCCTCCCAGGGGCTGGGTCTGCACTGCGATCTGCAGAACGAGCACTGCATCGTGGGCAACAACGTGGGCCTCATGCTGCTGACCAACTACGGCTCCGAGGCGCAGATCGCGCAGTGGAAGGAGAAGGTGGCCTCCGGGGACGCGCACTTCTCCTTCGCGGTCACGGAACCGGACCACGGCTCGGACGCCACCTACATGGAGACCACCGCCACCCGGACGGAGGGCGGCTGGCTGCTCAACGGGGAGAAGATGTGGAACACCGGCGTGCACATCGCGGAGCGCGACATCGTCTTCGCCCGCACGCACGGTGAACCCGGCAGCGCGGAGGGCATCACGGCGTTCCTGGTCCCCATGGACGCGCCCGGAGTGGAGGTGCTCGAGTACACCTGGACCTTCAACATGCCCTCCGATCACGCGCACGTCCGCTTCACGGACGTGCGCGTGCCGGAAGCGGACCTGTTCGGCGAGTACGGACGCGGCCTGCAGATCGTCCAGCACTTCTTCAACGAGAACCGCATCCGGCAGGCGGCTTCCAGCCTCGGTGCGGCACAGTACTGCATCGACGAGTCCGTCCGGTACGCGAAGGAGCGCAAGCCCTTCGGCGAGCCGCTGGCGACGAATCAGGGGGTGCAGTTCCCCCTCGTGGATCTGCAGGCGCGGGCGGCCATGCTGCGGGCGTTCGTGCGGGAGACCGCGTGGCTCATGGATGAGGACGGCGCCTTCACCGTCTCTGACCGGATCTCGATGGCCAACTACCAGGGCAACCGTCTGGCGTGCGACGCCGCGGACCAGGCCATGCAGGTGCACGGCGGCCTGGGCTACTCCCGGAAGAAGCCGTTCGAGCACATCTACCGCCATCACCGGCGCTACCGGATCACAGAGGGTGCGGACGAGATCCAGATGCGGCGCATCGCGGGCTACATGTTCGGCTTCATGAGTCAGCGCACGCCCAAGGGCGTGACCACGGACGCGTACGCCACGCAGCAGGAGGCCTGATGGGCGTGCGCCTCCCGCTCATGGGCACGGCCGCCGGACCGAGGCCGGGGCTGGGGCTGCAGCTGGGGCCCGGATCCGGGCGGGGCGCGGGGCCTGGATCCGGGCCGGGACATCCGGGACTGGAGCCGGCACGATTGAGGGAAGCCCGTGGATGAGGACCTCCGGGCCGGGATCGAACGCAGACTGGCCGCACTGGGCTGCGCGTCGCCCGCCGTCACCGAACTGACGCTGCTCACCGGCGGCGCGAGCCGGCAGATGTGGCGGGTGCGCACAGCGGACCGGGGCGCGTGGTCGGTGTTCGTCCTCCGCCGGGACCATCCGAGCGATCCGGATCCTGCGGGCAATGAGCGTGAAGCCGCCGTCCTCACAGCGGCTCATGCTGCGGGCGTCCTCTGTCCGGCCGTGCTGGACAGTTCCGCGGACCCCGCGGTGCTCGGCACGCCCTTCCTCATGCTCGCCTTCGTGGAGGGAGAGACGATCGCCCGGCGGATCCTGCGCGACGACCGCTTCGCGGCGGCGCGGGCGTTCCTCCCCGCCCAGCTGGGCGAGGCGGCCGCACGGATCGCCGGTGTCGAGCCGGACGGTCTGGGGCTGACAGGCCTCGACGATCCCATCGGCACGCTGCTCACGGACTACGGCCGGCTGGGACTGCAGCGACCCGCCCTTCTCCTGGGGCTGCGCGAGCTGCAGCGGAGCACCCCTCCTCCTGCCCCGCGCCGCACCCTGGTGCACGGGGACTTCCGCCTCGGCAACCTCATGGTGGACGAGGGCGGCCTCGTCGCGGTCCTCGACTGGGAGATGGCGCACACGGGTGATCCCTTCGAGGACCTGGGCTACCTGTGCATGCGCGCCTGGCGGTTCGGCGGGGCCGGGCGCGTGGCGGGCATGGGCGATGTCGAGGAGCTCCTCGACGCCTATGAGGCCGCAGGCGGGCCCCGGCCCACCGCGGAGCAGCTGCTCTGGTGGGAGGCGCGCGCCACCGCCTGGTGGGGAGTGGGCTGCCTCCGGCAGATGCAGCGCTCCGTGCCCGGTCACGACAACGAGCTCGAGCTGCTGGCGATCGGCAGGCGCGCGGCCGAGCAGGAGTACGACCTCCTCGACCTCCTCTACCCCTCCGTCGTGCCCCTGCCCGTCGGGGAACGGGAGGGTATCCCCGCACAGGTCCCCGTGCCCGAGGCCGGGTCCGCCCCCGGCCTCTTCTCCCAGCCCTCGGCGGACCGGCTTCTCGCGGGACTGGAGAGCTATCTCGCCGCGGATCTGGTCGCCGGCGAGGGCGCGCCCAACCGCTTCAAGGCCCGTGTGGCGAAGAACGTCGTGGCCCTCCTGCGCCGCGAACGCCGCCTGGGACCTGCCGCGGAGCGGTGGTATGCCGCGCAGCTGCATGCGCTGGGCGTCTCCGGTGAGGAGGAGCTGGCCGAGCGCATCCGCGCCCTGCCGGACACCGCGGCGGAGAATGCGGAGGTGCGGGGGATCGTGGCGGTGCTGAAGACGGCGTCCCGCCTGCGCCTCGCAGTGTCCAATCCGGGGTACGGCCCGGACATATGCTGACAGAGCAGTTCCCGCAATGATGCGCTGACGAAGGAGAGACGGACCCCATGGCAGAACCAGTCCTGCAGACCCTGAGGTACGAGGTGGAGGGCCGCGTGGCCGTCATCACCCTCGACAGCCCCACGAACAACAACGGCTTCACTCCCCGGATGTCCGAGGAGCTCATCGCCACTGCGCGTCGTGCCGATTCCGACGATGCCGTGCGCGTCGTGGTGCTCACCGGCACCGGTCGCTTCTTCTGCCCCGGCGCGGACCTCTCCGCGGGTTCGGACACCTTCGACCTGGAGGCCCGGGGCGATGCGACACCGGCCGGCGGCGCGGACGGCGAGGCCGCAGGGGTCACGGCCGGGGAGCGTGCGGACGGTGAGACGATCGACGGCATCCACCGGGACCGCGGCGGCCGTGTGGCGCTGACCTTCGCGAGCATGCGCAAACCCATCATCACGGCCTTCAACGGCGCGGCCGTGGGCGTGGGGGCCACCATGTCCCTGCCCACGGACATCCGGATCGCCAGCGAGGAGGCGAAGTTCGGGTTCGTGTTCGCGCGCCGGGGCATCGCGCCCGAGGCCGCCTCCAGCTGGTTCCTGCCCCGGATCGTGGGCATCTCGCAGGCCCTCGACTGGATCTACACCGGCCGCGTCTTCTCCGCACAGGAGGCGCTGGAGAAGGGCCTGGTCTCCCGGGTGGTCCCGGCCGCCGAGCTGAGGGACACGGCCGTGGGCCTTGCACAGGAGATCGCCGAGGGGACCTCGGCGGTGTCCCTGGGGGTGAGCCGCCAGCTGCTGTGGTCGATGCTCACGGCACCCTCGCCCTGGGAGGCGCACCGGCTCGATTCCCGTGCGATCTACGAGCTGGGCCGCGGCGCGGACGCGGCGGAGGGAGTCACCTCCTTCCTGGAGAAGCGCCCGCCGCAGTTCGACCTCACGGTTCCGGCCGACTATCCCGACTGGATGCCGCGCTTCCCGGAGCAGAGCGGGGGAGCGCGGAGCGGCGGAGAGCAGAACGGCCCCTCTGCGGGAGCCGAGCGGTGAGGAGCCGGGACCTCCGCGGCTGAGCCCCGGCCCGATCGTCTGCGCGAACGGCCCCCGCCCTCCTCGGGAAGGAGGGCGGGGGCCGTGTCAGCGGCACAGTGGGCGCTCGGCGCCGTTCGCGCTCGGCATCTGCGGTTCCCGGCGCGGGGACGGGCACCTCAGCTCAGCGCGCCTGCCGGTTCTAGCGCAGGGCGCTCGCGGAGCTGTCCCACAGGCGTGAGGCGAACTCCCGCAGACCGCCGAATGCATCGGCGCTGTCACGGAACCCGTTGCCCCGGCCGTTGCCGTTCCCGTGGCCGTTTCCGTTGCCGAAACCGGGGCCGGTGCCCTGGTTGTCCGCGTCGTCCTCGTCGTCCGGGCTGGGGTTGGGCGGGTTCACGGTGAACGGCGGGTCGAAGGTGGGCTCCTGCGTGGGCTCCTCCTCGGCGACCTTGATGGTGACGCTCGAGTGCTGGTCCACCTTGGTGCCCGCCGGCGCGTTCTGCTCGAACACCTCACCGGCCGTCTCGTCATTGGTCTCGACTTTCTCCACACTGCAGGAGAGCTGGTAGTCGTCGCTCTCCAGGCGCGAGCAGGCGTCGGCCTCGGAGAGGCCGGTGACGTCCGGGACCTCCACGCGGCCGGAGGAGAGCACGAGGTCCACGTTCGAGCCCTTCGGCACGCTTGTGCCGGCCTCGGGCTTGGTCTCCATGACCTGGCCCCCGGGGATGTCCGGCGAGTCCTGTTCGATGTTGGATCCGGCCGTCAGGCCGGCGTCGCCCAGCGTCTGCCGGGCCAGCGACTCCGTGTCCCCCTCGACGTCCGGCACCTCGATGGAATCCGGGCCGGTGGAGACGATCATCGTGACGTCGGAGCCCTCCTCCACCTGTGTGCCCGCCGCCGGGTCCGTGGAGACGACATTGCCCTCGTCGATCTCGTCGTCCGGCTGTTCGTCCCGGGTCACGTGAAGGCCCAGGCCCTCCAGCTGCGCCTCGGCCTCGTTGGCCTCCATGTCCGTGACGTCCGCGAGTTCGAAGGTGACGATCTCCGGTTCCCGGTTCATGGCATAGATCCACAGGCCCAGGCCCGCGAGGACGATCGCCAGGAGGGCGGAGCCCACCCAGATCCAGGTCTTGGACTTCTTCCTGTCCTCGTCCTGGCCCTCCTCGATCTGACCCAGCATCTCCGTGTGGGGGCCCGGTGCCGCCGCCATCGCCCCGGTGGGAGGCGGGGCCGCGGGGAAGGCCACGGTGGGCTCCGCGGAGGTCCAGGGGGCCGCGCCCATCACCTGCGTCGCCGCAGCGTCCCCGTCGAGGGTGAGCGGGCGGCCGTCGCGGGCGGCCAGCGCGTCCTCGCGGAAGGTGTGGGCGTCCTGATAGCGCTCGTCGCGGTCCTTCGTGAGGGCGTGCAGGACGACGCGGTCCACGTCGCGGGGCAGGCCGGGCACCAGGGAGGACGGGGGAGCAGGCTGTTCGCCCACGTGCTGGTAGGCCACCGCGAGCTGCGACTCGCCCACGAACGGCGGGCGTCCGGTGAGCAGCTCGTAGAGCAGGCACGCGGTCGAGTAGAGGTCGGAGCGTGCGTCGACGACCTCGCCGCGCGCCTGCTCCGGGGAGAGGTACTGCGCCGTGCCCACCACGGACTGCGTCTGGGTGAGCGAGCCGGTGTCCTCCAGCGCGCGGGCGATCCCGAAGTCCATGACCTTGATGTCGCCCTCGGGCGTGAGCATGACGTTGGCGGGCTTGATGTCGCGGTGGACGATCCCGTGCCGGTGGCTGTACTCCAGCGGGGCCAGGACGCCCGCGGCCACGTCGAGGGCCTCGGTGACGCTCAGCGGACCGTGCTCGCCCAGGACCTGCCGCAGCGTCTGCCCCTCCACGTACTCCATGACGATGAAGGGGACGGTGATCTCGCTGCCGCCGGTCTCCGTGTACTTCTCCTCGCCGGAGTCGTAGACGGCGACGATGCCCGGATGGTTGAGGGACGCCGCGGACTTCGCCTCCCGCTCGAGGCGGATGTGGAAGCTGGGGTCCCGTGCGAGGTCCGAACGGAGCAGCTTGATCGCCACTCGGCGCCCCAGGCGCGTGTCGACGCCCTCGTGGACCTCGGCCATCCCACCCCGGCCTATGAGGCGTCGCACCTCATAGCGGTTGGACAGCATGCGGATGTCACTCATCGGGGACCTCCCAGAGCGGCGGTGTGCCGCTCGTGTGTGCAGAATGCGTATGAAAATCGAAAGTGTGGTCGAGACGGCGGCGCAGGCCGGGCCGCTGTGGGCCGGGCGCGCCGAGGCCGGGGCGGGTGGGGCGCATCATCACTCGCCCCCGCTGCCGAGGTCGGGGTCTTGTTCGCTGCCGGTGTCGTCTTCTGAATCACCGTTACCGTTACCGTTGCCCTCTTGCCCACCGTTGTCGGGGGCGCTGGGTTCCGGATCAGGCTGCGTGTTCCCGTTGTCGGACCCCCCGCCGCCGTTCCCGGAGCCGCCTCCGTTGTTCCCGGAGCCTGAGCCTGAGCCGCTTCCGGAGCCGCTTCCTGAACCGCTGCCGGAGCCCGAACCGGACCCCGAGCCGGAGTCACCGCTGCCGGATCCCGAGCCCCCGTCCTGTGCGGGACCGGCGGAGACCTCGATCGTCACCGTCTCGCCCTCGGTGAACTCGTAGCCGTTGTTCCCCTCGCGCACGTCGGAGACGGTGCCCTCGGCACGGTCGGACGCCACGTTCACGCTCCGGACCTCGAGGCCCAGCTGCTCGAGGTTGCTCGTGGCGCTCGCCTCGGACAGCCCGATGTAGTCGGACGGGCTCAGCGTGATGGTCTCCGGCGTGGCCTCGGCCGTGGGCGTACCGGTCTGCGCGGGCTCCGGCTCCGCCTCTCCCCGCGGACCGAACAGCAGGAAGAGGACCCAGATCAGACCTGCGGCCACGAGCACGGCGAGGACGCCGATCGTCCACTTCATGCCGGTGCTCATGGAGCCGGAGGACTTCTCCTCCTCCGCCAGCTCCCCGTCCTGCTGGACGGGGAGGGCGCGGGTGTCGCCGGACGGCTCCGGAGCGGCCTGCGCCTGGTGCGGAGCCATGACGCGGGTGGCGCCCGTGTCAGGCTCGCTGAAGACCCGGGTCACGGCCTCCGAGGCGGTGGCGGCCTGGGCGGCCATCTGCGGCACCGCCGATTCCGCTCCGGCCACGTCACCGGCGATGAGGCAGCGGGCGGCGGTGGCCAGCGCGGCGCCGGAGGGCGGCCTCTCGTCCTGCTTCTTCCGCAGGAGGGAGGACACGAGCCTGCGCACGGGCTCGGAGACGGTGTCCGGCAGGTCCGGAGCCGGCTTGTTCACCTGGGCGATCGCGATCGCCACCTGCGAGTCGCCGGTGAAGGGCCGCTGCCCGGCCAGCGCCTCGTACATGATGATGCCCAGCGAGTAGAGATCGGACTTGGGCGTGGAGCCCTTGCCGGTGGCCTGCTCCGGAGCGAGGTACTGCGCGGTTCCCATGACCTGACCGGTCTTGGTCAGCGGCGCCTGGTCCGCCACCCGGGCGATCCCGAAGTCCGTGATCTTGGCCCGGAAGTCCGGGGTGACGAGGATGTTGCCCGGCTTGATGTCGCGGTGGACCACGCCGGCGCGGTGCGCGGCGTCGAGGGCCTGCGCCGTCTGCGCGGCGAGCTCCAGGACGTCGTTCTCCGGCAGCACGCGGTTGCGGTCGATGAGCGCGGACAGCGGCTCACCGGGCACGTACTCCATGACGAGGTACGGGGAGCCGTTCTCCTCGCCGTAGTCGTAGACGGCGGCGATGCCGGGATCGGAGACCGCGCCCATGCTGCGGGCCTCGGCCCGGAAGCGCGCGAGGAAGCCCTGGTCGGTGAGGTACTCCTCCTTGAGGATCTTCGCGGCCACCTCGCGGTCGATGACGCTGTCGCGGCCGCGCCACACCTCGCCCATGCCGCCCACGGCGATGCGTGCGGTGAGCTCGTACCTGTTTCCTAGGACCGTGCCGGGCTGGGGCCTCATTCGCCTATCACCGCTTCCATGACCGATTTCGCAATGGGCCCTGCGACGCGGGCACCTGACGCTTCGCTGCCGGCGTTGCCGCCGTTCTCCACGACCACGGCCACGGCGATCTCGGGATCGTCGGCCGGGGCGAAGGAGGTGAACCAGGCATGCGGGGCAGCACCCTCCGCATGCTGGGCGGTGCCGGTCTTGGCGCCCACGTCCACACCCGGGATCTGCGCGACCTGTCCCGTGCCGGAGCGCACCTGCTCCACCATCATCTCCTGCATCTGCTCCGCGCTGTCCCCGCTGAGCGCGCGGGAGAACTCATGCGGGCGGGACTCCGAGATGGTGTCCAGGGTGCGCGAGTTGCGGACGTTGTCGATGAGCTGCGGCTGCATGACGACACCGTCGTTGGCGATGCCGGAGGCGACCATCGCCATCTGCAGGGGCGTGGCACGGACCTCGAACTGGCCCAGAGCGGACTGTGCCGTCTGCGGCGGGTTGGGGTCCGCCGGGAACGAGGACGGGGTCACCCGCAGCGGGATCTCCATGTCCTGGCCGAACCCGAACTTCCGGGCCTGCTCGTCCAGTGCGTCCGCGCCCAGATCCATGCCCAGCTGGGCGAAGGAGGTGTTGCAGGAGACGACGAGGGAGTGCTCCAGGGTCGCCTTGCCGCCCCCGCCGCAGGAGGCTCCGCCCGCGTTGCGGATGGTGGCGCTGGTCTGCGGGAGGGAGAGGACGTCCGGGGCGTCCAGCTCGGAGTCCTTCGTGTAGTCGCCGGACTCCAGGGCCGCCGCCGCGGTGATCATCTTGAAGGTGGACCCGGGCGGGTAGAGGTTGCCGCCTATCGCGCGGTTGAACGCGGGGTTCGCCTCGTCGTCGATGAGGCTGTTGTAGGCGTTCTGGGCCGTCTCCGTGTCATGGGAGGCCAGCGCGTTGGGGTCCCAGCCCGGTGTGGAGACCATCGCGAGGATCTCACCGGTCTTGGGATTGAGCGCGGCGACGGCGCCGCGCTGTCCGCCGAGGCCCTCCCAGGCCGCCCGCTGCGCCTCAGGGTCGATGGTGAGCTCCACGGCGGCGCCCATGGGCTCCTCGCCCGTGAACACGCTGCGGACGCGGTCGTAGAACAGTGCGTCGTCCGTGCCGCTGAGCAGGCCGTTCTCCGTCCGCTCCAGCCCGCTGCTGCCGGAGGCGATCGAGAAGTAGCCGGTGAGCGAGGCGTACTGCTCCGCCGGCAGGCCCTCGCCCCCGTAGGTGCGCTGGAACTTGTAGGCGTCGTCCGTGGGCACGGAGGAGGCGATGGGCGTGCCGTCCACGAGGATGGCGCCGCGTTCGCGGGTGAGCTCCGCATAGAACGACCGGGAGTTGAGCGGGTCCTCGTTGAGCGCTTTCGCGGAGAAGAACTGCACGTAGCTGGTGGAGCCGAACAGCAGGGCGAACATCACGAGACCCACCAGCGCCACATGGCGAAGGGGCTTCCTCATCGCGTTCCTCCGTTCGGGTGGGGGCCGTCGTCACCGACGGCGGGGCGGGCCTGGGTGGGCGAGTCGTCGGCCGGTGCGGGGAAGCGGCCGCGGACTGCGGGGCGGGCTTCGGTGAGGGCCTCGGAACCCTCCCAGGCCGCCGGCGCGGTGACCTGCCGGTGCTGGGCACCGGAGGGCGCCTCGGCAGCGGGCTTCTCCGGCTCCGGCTTGTCCAGATCGTCCGCGACGAAGCTGAGCACGCCGGTGTGGAACTCCTCCTGCGGACGCCGGGCGTTGTCGGAGATGCGCAGAAGGAGGCCGATGATGATCCAGTTCGCCACGAGGGAGCTGCCGCCGGCGGCGATGAACGGGGTGGTGAGACCGGTGAGCGGGATGAGCCGCGTGACCCCGCCGATCACGATGAAGCACTGCAGGCCGATCGTGAAGGAGATGCCTGCGGCGAACAGGGTGCCGAAGCCGTCGCGCGTCTGATCCGCGATCTTCATCCCGCGGGCGAAGAGGAGGACGTAGAGCATGAGGAGGGCGAACAGCCCGATCATCCCCAGCTCCTCGCCGAGCGAGGCGTAGATGAAGTCGGACTCCGCGTACGGGACCACCTGCGGCCTGCCCTGGCCGAGGCCGTTGCCCAGCATGCCGCCGTCGGCCATGCCGAAGAGGCCCTGGACCAGCTGGTACGAACCGCCGGGGGACTTGTTGAACTCCTCCGGTGAGAGCGCATTCAACCAGCCGTCGATGCGCTGGCCCACGTGCGAGAAGATCCGCGAGGCGATGAACGCGCCCACGCCGAACATGCCGAGCCCCAGGAAGATCCAGGTCTTCTTGGCCGTGGCGATGTAGAGCATGGCGACGAACATGCCGAAGAAGAGGAGCGAGGTGCCCAGGTCGCGCTCGAACACGAGGATGCCCACGCTGGCGATCCAGGCGATGAGGATGGGCCCCATGTCCCGCAGGCGCGGGAAGCGGATGCCCAGGATCTTGGGGCCGGCGAGCACCAGCTGGTCGCGGAAGCTCACGAGGTAGCCGGCGAAGAAGATCGCGAGCAGGATCTTCGCGATCTCGCCGGGCTGGAACGACATGCCCGCGAGGCGGATCCAGATCCGGGCGCCGTTGATGGTGGTGCCCAGACCGGGGACCAGGGGGAGCAGGAGGAGGACGAGCGCGGCGAGGCCGCACGTGTACGTGAAGCGGCGCAGGAGCCGGTGGTCCCGGAGGAACACGAGGACGAGGGCCGCCAGCACGGTGCCCAGCGTCATCCAGATGAGCTGGTTGTCCGCGGAGGAGGAGCTGTCCGGCTTCGCGATGTTGATCCGGTAGATCATCGCCAGGCCCACGCCGTTGAGCAGCACGGCGATGGGCACGAGGACGGGGTCCGCGTACGAGGCCCGCCACCACACCACGGCGTGCAGACCGAGCCCCAGCACGGCCAGCCAGGCGGTGTAGGTGTAGGCGTTGGCGGGGACCTCCCCCTCCGCGCCCATGCTCGTGAGGATGTAGGCGCCGGCGGAGATGACGACGGCGAGCAGGATGAGGAGCAGCTCCGTCATCCGGCTCCGTGTGCGCCTCCGCGTCGCCTCGGCGGAGGGAGCGGGGGTCTCCGTCTGCGAGGGGCTCAGCGTCATCGGGTCGCCCCCTCGTCCTCCACCGGGGAGATCGCGGAGGAGGCGCCGCGGGTGCCGCTGCCCGATTCGTCGGCGACCCCGCCGCTCACGTCGCCTCCGGGCGATTCTGTGGGCGACGGTGAGGGCGCCGGGTCCTCGGACTCCGCCTCGGAGGCCTGTCCGTCGCTGGAGAGCGCGTTCCGCTCGGCCTCCGCGCGGAAGGTGTCCACGACGGCGAGGGCCGCGTCACGCGAGTTCGCGGGGATCGTCGCGGTGAGGCGCTGCTGGGAGAAGGTGGAGAGGGAGGAGACGGACACCTCGGTGTCCTCCTCGAGGCTGGAGAGCTCGATCGGGCCCAGGGTCTGCGGCAGGCCCTGGTAGACGGCCACGTGGCCCTCGTTCTCCGTCACGTAGTACTGCGACTGGACATAGCGCCAGCCGGCAAAGGCCGCTGCCGCCACCGCCAGCACCACCACGAGGGTGATGACGGCACCGCCCCAGCGTCGCCGGGGCCGCGGAGGCTCCTCGCCCCAGTCGGCGAGGTCGTCGTCCGGATCGGCGGAGCGCCTGCGCCGGCGGCGGGAGCGGCGGGACTCCGTGGCGGTGCCGGCGGAGTCCGTCCCTGCGTCCGCCGTCTCGTCCCCGGCCGCGCCGGCGGCGGGGGCCAGCTCACGGGTGGAGGCCTCGCCGGCCTCCGTGTCCTCCGCGGTGCCGGCGTCCGCGGCTGCCGGCAGGTCCTCCGGCACGCCCGCTGCCGTCACCGAGCCCTCGGGTGAGGCGCCCGCGGCTGCGGAGCCCGCAGTGATGTGGTGGGCGTCGAGCGGCTGCGTGGCGACGTCCTCGATCGGCACCTCCGCGGTCGGGACGTCGTGGGTGCTGTCGAGGATGACGTCGTACTGGCCGGTGTCGACGTCCGACTCCTCCGGGCCGGTGCTGCCCAGCAGCGCGTAGGCGGGGTTGATCCGCACGCTGCCCACGGCCTCGCCGAAGTCGTCGATGTCCACGTCCGCCGCCGGGTCCAGGACATCGCCCACCACGACGGTGACGTTGTCCGCGCCGCCGCCGGCCAGGGCCAGGGAGATGAGCTTCTCGCAGCACTCACCCGGGTCCTCGATGGTGGCGAGGGCCTCGTGGATGTCCTCGAGGCTCGCGAAACCGGTGAGGCCGTCGGAACAGAGCATCCAGCGGTCGCCGGGGATGGCTTCGTGGAAGGAGAGGTCGAGCTCCGGCGCAGCACCCACATCGCCCAGCACCCGCATGACGACGCTGCGCTGCGGGTGGGTCTCCGCCTCCTCGGGGGAGATCCGCCCCTCGTCCACGAGCATCTGCACGAAGGTGTGGTCGTGGGTGACCTGCTTGAGTTCGCCCTTGTGCATGACGAAGCCGCGGGAATCGCCGATGTGGGCCAGCGCCAGCCTGTCCCCGGACTGCAGGAGCGCGGACACGGTGGTGCCCATCCCGGCCAGCTCCGGCCGCTCCTGGACGGCGCGGATGATCTGCTCGTTGGCGGCGAGCACTGCGTTGCGCAGGGTCTCGAGATCGTCGGCGGGCGCATCCGGCTCGTCGAGGAACGTGAGGCGGGAGACCGTGATGGCGCTGGCGACGTCGCCGCCGGCGTGGCCGCCCATGCCGTCCGCGATCAGCAGGAAGTGCGCCCCGGCGTACCCGGAGTCCTGGTTGTTCTTGCGGACGAGACCGGTGTCCGAGCGCGCTGCGAAGCGGAACACCGGAGGCCTGGGCCCACTTGCGCCGCTCACGCGCGCAGCTCCATCGTCGTGCTCCCGATGGTGAAGCGGCTGCCGGGGCCCAGCCGGACGGGCGCGGTGAGACGCGCGCCGTTCACGTAGGTGCCGTTCGTGGAGTTCGTGTCCTCGAGGACCCAGGAGCCGGCCTGGGGATAGACCCGGGCGTGATGGGAGGAGGCGTAGTCGTCGTCGATGATGAGGCCGCAGTCCTCCGCTCTGCCTATCGTGAGCTGGCCCGTCCCGAGCATGAGGGACATCCCGGCCTGCGCGCCGGAGGTGAGGACGAGCGTGGGCGAGGCCGTGTAGCCGCCTCCGGCGGGAGGCGCACCGGGCTGCACCGGCGCGGAGGCGCGGGAGCCGCCGGACATCGCCGCGGCGACGGGCGACTCCGCGGCGGCGCGTCCCTTCCTGCGGGCGCTGCGGTTGCGCGGGACGCGGGGACCGAACAGGTCCTGGCGCAGCACTCCGGCGATGAGGAAGACGAAGAGCCAGAGCAGCCCGAACAGGGCGAACCGCAGCACTGTGACGGTGAACTCACTCACTGAAGGTGACCGCCTCGGAGTAGGTGACAGGGGTGTCGCCGGCAGTCAGCACCATGCCGTCGGACAGGGCGATCGAGGTGATGGGCCGGCCGTCCACGAGGGTCCCGTTGGTGGAGCCCAGATCTGTGGCGGTGGCGCGAGGCCCGGAGACGGTGATCTCGAAGTGCCGCCGGGACATTCCGGGGTCGTCGATGACGATGTCCGCGCTGTTGGCGGAGCGGCCGAACACGGTGGTGCCCGGCTGCAGCCTGTGCTGAGCGCCGTTCACCCAGACGCTGGGCGCCGGTGCCGGGCGGGCGGCGGGGGCAGCGCCTCGGGGGCGGCCGGGGGAGGGCTGCACGGCGGGCGCCGCGGGCTGGACCGGGTGGCCGCCGCTGGAGATCGGTGTGGGACCGGACTGAGCGGCGTACTCCTCCGGCACGACGGGGTTGGAGCGGGACGGCGGATCGTAGCCGCCGCGGTTGGCCGGCTGTGCGGCGGGTGAGCCGTCGGGTCGGCGGGTGGCGGCGCGGACGCGGTACATCCCGGTGTCCAGGTCGTCGGCCACCTCGAAGGTGACGGAGACGGGGCCCACGAAGCTGTAGCCCTGCTCGATGGCGTGCTCGCCCACGACCTGCCGGAGGTCCTGGCGGAGTTCGGAGGAGACCGGCTCCAGACGTTCGAAGTCCGCGTTCGACAGCTCCACCGCGTAGGCGTTGGCCGTGAGGGTGCGACCGCGGGAGACCACGGCGGCGCGGTTGTCCGCTTCCCGGCGGATGGCCGAGGCGAGCTCGACGGGTTCCACCTGTGAGCGGAAGGCCTTGGCGAAGGCGCCGTTCACAACGCGGTCGATGCCCTTCTCGAAGGCGTCGAAAACTCCCACGCGGCCTCCTTCCTTCACCTTGTGGACAGCCGGGGGCTGTCGTCCGTGCAATGCTTCCGAGGCCGGGGCGGGCCGAACTCCGTCCGTCGATCCGCTTCCCTGCCGGCTCGGTCTCCGCTGGAGCGGGAGGCCCGGTGCGCCCGCCGGCGGGTGGCCGGTGTGCGCGTGCGTTCCCTCAGCTCCAGCGGGGCCGCTCGCCCCTCGCCGCGGAGCAGGTCCGACAGGCGGCCGGGCCGCCGGCGCCGGAGGGCGCGTGCGGGGCAGGTCCTGGGCGGACCACGGCCGGATGTCGAGCGCACTACCGCGGGAAGAGCGACACGTCAGCACTCCATGCTAACGCGATGAGCCTAGGACCTCACTATGAGAGCGCGGTCCAGGCGAGCTGAGTGCGTGGGAGGGCGCCTCGCGGGTTCGTTGCTCCGCACGTGTCGCACCTTTGCATGCTGTGCGCATGTGCACGCCTATGCACACCGTGCAAAGGTGCGACACGTGGGCGTGGAAAGCGCTGCGGTGGGCGGTGTTTCCGGTGAGAGCGCCCGTGAGCGAACCCGCCCGCATGCATGTGAGGGAGGTCACGGCTCTCCGGTTGGCGCTCCGTTCCGGGCGCTGGTAATGTTCAATCTCGTTGTTTGCGCGAGTGGCGGAATTGGTAGACGCGCTGGCTTCAGGTGCCAGTGATCGCAAGGTCGTGGGGGTTCAAGTCCCCCCTCGCGCACAGTGAGCGGAAGGCCCCGGAGGAATCCGGGGCCTTCTTCGCGTCTCCGGCAGGGGTGCGTCGCCATCCGCCCCGAGGACGGTTGTGTGCCGCCATCCGCCCCGAGGGGTGCTGGTCTGGCGAGTCGTCCCGCGTGTGTCTCCCGGATCCTCGACTTCGTCCCCGAGGCCCTCCCGGCTCAGGGTCCGCTCTTCGCTCGTGTGTCCGTGCGGGTGACAGGAGGGTGACGGTGGAGTGACCTGAGGCACTCAATTCCTCATGGGATCCCAGTGCCTCTCACCAGCGGATATGTGGACCCATCCCATTTTGCGGACTTAGATGTCCTGCCATGCGGGCGCTGAGCGCAAGGCGGATTGCTACTGTTCAGGACAGGCGCCGATGCCGGACCGACACTCCGGCCGTATCGCTACCCCGCGCCCATACAGATGGATACCGACACAGCTCCCACTTCCCAGGCCGATGCTCCCCTCGCCGTGAACCCGGTCGCTGGAGGCAGCCCGGCCGCCGGGGACAGCCCGGTCGCCGGAGATCCGGCCACCGGCGACCAGATCCTCGCCGGCGGCGTCGACGGCGCGATCGACACCTACTTCGGACCGGTCGCGGATGCGCTCTCGGCCGTCGTCTTCTACGAGCTCCCCCTGCCGGGCGGCTTCGGCCTCCCGCTCATCGTCCTCTGGCTGATGGTCGCTGCGGTGTTCATCACCGTCTACCTGCGCTTCCAGCCCATCACAGGCCTCAAGCACTCCCTGCGGGTGATCCGGGGGAAGGCCACGCGCAAGACGGACCCCGGCGAGGTCTCGTCCTTCCAGGCCCTCGCCACGGAGCTCTCCGGCACCGTGGGCCTGGGGAACATCGCCGGTGTCGCGGTCGCCATCACGATCGGCGGTCCCGGTGCGGCGCTCTGGATCTTCGCGTTCGGCTTCTTCGGCATGAGCATGAAGATGGCGGAGGCCACGCTGGGCGTGAAGTACCGGCGCATCGAGGCGGACGGCCGTGTGGCCGGTGGTCCCATGTACTACCTGCGAGATGGTCTCAAGGAGATCGGCAGGCCCAGGCTGGGGAGGTTCCTCGCGATCTTCTACGCCGTCGCCACCCTCATCGGAGTGTTTGGCGCCGGCAACCTCTTCCAGGCGAACCAGGTCACCGCGGCCGTCGTAGGCGCCACGGGAGGGGATTCCAGCTGGCTCGCGGACAAGCTCTGGATCGTCGGAGTGCTCATCGCGGTCCTCACCGGGTTCGTGATCCTGGGCGGCATCAGGAAGATCGCGGACTGGACCTCGGCCATCACCCCTCTCATGGCGGTCCTCTACTTCGTGGGGGCCGTCGCCGTCATCCTCGTGCACATCGAGAATCTGCCGGGGGCGTTCGTCCTCATGTTCGAGGGGGCCTTCACCGGTGAGGGGGTCGCCGGCGGCATCGTCGGCGTGGCGATCGTGGGCATCCAGCGCGCGCTGTTCTCCAACGTCGCCGGCGTCGGCACCGCCGGGATGGCGCATTCGGCGTCCAAGACGACCGACCCGGCCACGGAGGGCTACACGGCCATGTGGGAGCCGCTCGTCGACTCCATGATCATCTGCATGCTCACCGCTCTGGCCATCATCACATCCGGCCTCTACGACGTGGAGACGGACGGTTCGGACGAGGCCGGGGTGCAGCTCGCCACGAGCGCCTTCTCCTCCGTCACCCCGTGGTTCGGCACGCTGCTCACGGTGTGCGTCATCCTGTTCGGCTTCTCCACGATCCTCGCCTATGCCTACTACGGGCAGCGCGCGGTCGGCTTCCTCACGGGTGAGAGCCGGAGGGCGGACAAGATCTTCCAGGTGGCGTGGGTGCTGGCGATCGTCCTGGGCGCCTCGGCCTCCCTCAGCTCCGTCATCGCCTTCTCCGACGCGATGCTGTTCCTCATGGCGGTGCCGAACCTGCTGGGCATCTACTTCCTCTCGCGGATCGTGCGCCTGGAGATCCTGCGCTACCGGACCCGCGCCCGTGCCGGGATGCTGGAGGAGATTCCCGAGGACCTGCAGGTGGGCATGCGGAACCATGAGCCCACCAGGGTGCAGGTGCGCGAGGAGAAGGCGCGCCTCACCGCGGTGAAGGAGCGGCAGCGCGCCGTCCGCCGGGAGTTCAGGAAGGTGCAGGAGGCGCGCCGAGGCCGCGGGGCGGGCCAGCGCAGGCGCCGTCTCGCCGAGGGCGACACCGCCGCCGAGTGACCCGAGGCGGAGGAACCCGAGGCCGCCCCGCCCTGCCCCCACCTCGGGCCAGCTCCCGCCTCGGGCCCTGGCCCACCTCGGGCCAGCTCCAGTCTCGGGCCAGCCTCGGCCCCTGCCCCCGTCCCCACCTCGAGCCCTTCCGGTCTCCTCTGTACCCGGCCTCGGGCCTGGCCCCGGCCTCGGGTTCCGTAGGTTACGTCTGCGTAGCGGCCGCCCACCACGGCCGGTACGCAGACGTAACCTCCGGGTGTGGCGTGTGGGGTGTGGGGTGTGAAGTGTGAGGCGCGGGAGACGGGAAGCACGGGGCGGTGCTCAAGGCCCGGCGCGTGCGGGAGGCTGCCGCCTTCGTCGCGCTCACGACGGCGCCCCGGGGTGACCCGCGGGTAGCTTCCGTGACGCATTCAGGGAACTCGAATGGTCCGCGAAGGGGCATCTCAGGTATGGTCTGTCTCACATTCCAGAACAGTGACGCCGCACACACGTGCGGCGCAGACCTCGAGAAGGACGTATGAAGCGCACATCCCTCGCGGCCGCCGCACTGGCGGGCGCGCTCATCCTCTCCGCCTGCTCCACCTCGACCACGGGTGAGGGCGGCGGAGGCGGAGACGACGGCACACTCACCGTCGGCACCACGGACAAGGTCACCAAACTCGACCCCGCCGGCTCCTACGACAACGGTTCCTTCTTCGTGATGACGCAGGTCTTCCCGTTCCTCATGGAGTACCAGCCCGGCACCGCCGATGTGGCGCCCGGCATCGCGGAGTCCGCTGAGTACACCTCGGACACCGCCTACGAGGTCAAGCTCAAGGAGGGGCTCACCTTCTCCAACGGCAACGAGCTCACCTCCTCGGACGTGAAGTTCTCGTTCGAGCGTCAGAAGGAGATCGCCGACCCCAACGGTCCCTCCTCGCTGCTGGGCTCCCTCGACTCGATCGACACCCCGGACGACACCACGGTGGTGTTCAACCTCAACCGCCCCACGGACCAGACCTTCCCGCAGGTGCTCGCCGGGCCGGCCGGGCCGATCGTCGATGAGGACGTGTTCGCCGCGGACGCGGTCACGGAGGACCAGGAGATCGTCGACGGCGACGCCTTCGCCGGCCCCTACCGGATCGACAGCTACGACTTCAACAACCTCGTCTCCTACAAGAAGAACGAGGTCTACCAGGGCAGCCTGGAGCCGGCGAAGTCGGAGACCGTCAACATGACGTACTACTCCGACGCCAACAACATGAAGCTCGACATCTCGCAGAACACGATCGACGTGGCCTACCGCTCGCTGTCCGCCACGGACATCGAGGACCTTGAGGGCGACGACGCGGTGGAGGTCCACCACGGTCCCGGCGGCGAGATCCGCTACATCGTCTTCAACTTCGACACCATGCCCTACGGTGCGAAGACGGACGAGGCGGACGAGGACAAGGCGCTGGCCGTCCGGCAGGCGGTGGCCGGCAGCATCGACCGCCAGGGCATCGCGGACCAGGTCTACAAGGGCACCTACACGCCGCTGCTCTCGCACGTGCCGGAGGGCCTGGCCGGTGCCAACCATGCGGTGGCCGACGCCTACCTCACAGACGACGGCGGCGCGGACGTCGAGGGAGCGAAGAAGCGCCTCGAGGACGCGGGCGTGGAGACGCCCGTGGACCTCAAGCTGCAGTACAACCCGGACCACTACGGCCCGTCCTCCGGCGACGAGTACGCCCTCATCAAGCAGCAGCTCGAGGACTCCGGCCTCTTCACCGTGGATCTGCAGTCGACGGAGTGGGTGCAGTACGCGGAGGACCGCACCAAGGACGTCTACCCGGCCTACCAGCTGGGTTGGTTCCCGGACTACTCCGATGCGGACAACTACCTGGTGCCGTTCTTCTACGACACCGAGGACTCCGCGAGCTTCCTCGGCAACCACTTCCGCGACGAGGAGATCAACGAGAAGCTGGTGGAGCAGGTCTCCGAGGAGGACCCGGAGAAGCGCGCGGCCCTCATCGAGGACCTGCAGACGGACCTGGCGGAGCAGCTCTCCACCGTGCCCCTCCTGCAGGGCGAGCAGATCGCGGTGTCCGGCACGGACGTGCAGGGCGTCGACAACGCGCTCGATCCCTCCTTCCAGTTCCGCCTGGCGCTGCTGGGCAAGTGAGGCGCCCCGCCGCGCGCGGCACCGGCCCCGGAACCGCACGGCGCTGAGGTGCTGAGCGTGTGCTCCACCGGGTGTCTGCCACCCGACTGAGGCGGTGGTCCCCCGCGGACCACCGCCTCGGGCGTGCCGGTGCGGCCCCGCCCGCCAGCCCGCTTCCTCCTCCCGAAAGAAGCCCCCATGTCAACCACAGTCGCCCTTCCCGAGGCGGCCGGCGGCGCCCCGGAGCCCGGCGCCCCCGTCTCCTCCGGGAAGTCCGCCGGTTCCGGACTGCTGCGCTACCTGGTGATCCGGTTCCTCCTCATCATCCCCACCGTCTGGATCCTCACCACCCTCGTCTTCTTCCTCATGCGCGTGACGGGCGACCCCATCACCGCAGCGCTCGGCGGCCGCCTCACCCCGGCGCAGCTGGCGGAGAGGATCGAGGCCGCCGGGTACGACAGGCCGCTCCTCGTCCAGTACTTCGAGTACATGGGCGGGCTGCTGCGCGGTGACTTCGGCACCGCGATCTCCGACGGCCGCCCGGTCACGCAGATCCTCCTCCAGCACGGCACCGCCACGCTCGAGCTGGTCTTCTACGCCGTGATCGTCGCGCTCGTGATCGGGGTGCCGCTGGGCATGCTCGCAGCCCGGTTCCGCGACCGCTGGCCGGACGCCGTCCTGCGCATCCTCGCGATCCTCGGCTACGCCACGCCGGTGTTCTTCGCGGGCCTCGTCCTCAAGCTGATCTTCGGCGCGTTCTGGCCGGTGCTGCCGGTCTCCGGCCGCGGTTCGTCCAGCACGGAGCTGCTGATGTCCGGCGTGGTCGCCCCCACCGGCATCTACTCGCTCGACGCACTCCGGATCGGCAGCATGCCGGCGTTCGCGGACGTCATGTCCCACGCCGTGCTCCCGGCCGTCGCACTGGGCCTGCTCACCGGCGGCACCTTCCTGCGGCTGGTGCGGACCAACCTGATCGGCACGCTGGAGTCCCAGTACGTGGAGTCCGGCCGCTCCCGAGGCGTGAGCGAGTTCCGCCTCGTCACCCGCCACGCGCTGCGGCCGGCTCTCATCCCCATCATCACGGTCATGGGGATGCAGGTGGCGATGATGCTCGCCGGCGCGGTGCTCACGGAGACCACCTTCGAATGGAACGGTCTGGGCTATCAGCTCGCGGAGTACCTCACGGCGCGCGACTTCGTCGCGGTGCAGGGCATCGTGGTGCTGCTGGCGGTCGTCGTCGCCGTCACCAACTTCATCGTGGACATCATCGCCGCGCTCATCGACCCGCGAGTGAGGTACTGACATGGCAGACGAGAACAGGACTGAGAACCCGCGTGCCGGTTCCGCCGCGGAGACGGACGCGCTCGCCCCCGCCGCAGCGGTGAGGCGTGAGCCCCTCCTCCTGCGGCTGCCGGTGGTGCGGGACATCCGCCGCTCGGTGGGACTGCAGCGCGGCATGCTGCTCACGGGCGTGGTGATCGTGGGAGCGGTGGTGCTCTGCGCCGTGCTCGCGCCCCTCATCGCGCCCTACAAGTACAACCAGCTCGCGAACGCGGACGGCTACTTCGGAGCGCAGCAGCCGCCCAGCGCGGAGCACCCGTGGGGCACCACGGTGGGCGGCTTCGACGTGCTCTCCCGGGTGATCTGGGGGACGCAGACCGCCGTCTTCGTCATCGTCGTGGCCGTCGTCATGAGCCTCTTCATCGGCGTGGCGCTGGGACTGCTGTCCGGATACTTCGGCGGGTGGCTGGACCGGATCCTCGTGGTCGTCGCGGATGCGATCTACGCCTTCCCCTCCCTGCTGCTGGCCATCGTCATGACGATCGTGATCTCCGGCGGGCAGTCCAACGTGGTGGGCGGAGTGTTCGCGGCGGCCATCTCGATCACCGTGGTGTTCGTCCCGCAGTACTTCCGCGTGGTGCGCTCCGAGGCGGTCCGTCTCCGCTCCGAGCCGTTCGTCGAGGCCGCCCAGGTGCTGGGCGAGCCGTCCCTGAAGATCATCACGCGGCACGTCTACCGCAACGCCACCCGCAACATCCCGCTCGTCTTCACCCTCAACGCCTCCGAGGCGATCCTCACCCTCGCGGCACTCGGGTTCCTGGGCTTCGGCATCGAGCCCACCTCGGCGGCGGAGTGGGGCTACGACCTCAACAAGGCTCTGGCGGACGTCACCAGCGGCATCTGGTGGACCGCCGTGTTCCCCGGCCTGGCGATCGTGCTCACGGTCCTGGGCATCACGCTCGTGGGCGAGTCGATGAACGACCTCGCGGACCCGCGCCTGCGCCGGCGGCGCTCGCGGAGGGTCCGCACGGAGAAGGAGACTGCGAATGGCTGAGCGGCGCAACGCGAACGGGCCCGTCCTGGACATCTCCGGGCTGGACGTCACCTTCGCCACGGACGGCGGCGACGTGCACGCGGTCAAGGATCTGTCCCTGCAGGTGGCCGCCGGTGAGGTGCTCGCCATCGTGGGTGAGTCCGGCTCCGGCAAGACCGTGACCGCCCGGACTGTCCTGGGCCTCATCCCGGAGACCGCCACGGTGGGTGGGGCGGTGGTGCTCACGGGCACGGACGTGCTCACGGCCTCGGCCCACGAACTGTGCAGTCTGCGCGGCTCCGATGTCTCGATGGTCTTCCAGGAGCCCTCCACCGCGCTCAACCCCGTGCACACGGTGGGGTGGCAGATCGCGGAGGGGCTGCGCGCGCACCGGCCGGGCGCGAAGAAGAAGGAGCTGCGGGCCGCCGCCGTCGCCGCGATGGAGCAGGTGGGCATCCCGGATGCGGAGAGCCGGTACGACTACTACCCGCACCAGTTCTCCGGCGGGCAGAAGCAGCGGATCGTCATCGCGATGGCGCTCGCCCTGGGCGCCAAGGTCATCGTGGCGGACGAGCCCACCACCGCGCTCGACGTCACGGTGCAGGCGGAGATCCTCGACCTGCTGCGCGAGCTGCGGGAGAAGACGGACACCGCGATCGTGCTCATCACGCACAACATGGGGGTCGTCGCGGACCTCGCAGACCGGGTGGCGGTCATGTACCGCGGCGACCTCGTGGAGACGGCGGACGTGCAGACGCTGTTCTCCGCCCCGCGGGAGGAGTACACGAAGCAGCTGCTCGCCGCCGTGCCGCGCCTGTCCGTGACCGAGGTGTCGGACCTGGTGGAGGGCGCGGGGGAGCCCGGGGCGGGCTCCGGCGAGGGCGCGCCCGGGACCGGTGCCGGGCCCGGGGCAGGCTCCCGTGAGGCGGCCGGTGCCGGTGGTGCAGGTGCGCCCGAGGTCGGTACCGGGGCGGGTGCCGGCTCCCGTGAGGCGACCGGCGCCTCGGGTGCGGATGTGCCCGAGGCCGGTGCCGGGCCGCGCTCATCTGAGTCCGGTGGGACTGCGCCTGACGCAGGTGCTCCCGGCGGGGGCGAACCCGTGGTGCGTGCACGCGGGCTGCAGATCGTGTTCCCCGGCGGAATAGGCAAGCCGGACTTCCACGCCGTGCGCGGGGTGGACTTCGACATCGCCGCGGGCGAGGTGTTCGGCCTCGTGGGCGAGTCCGGCTCCGGCAAGACGACGATCGGCCGGGCGATCGCGGGCCTGAACAGGGCCACGGGTGGTTCTCTCACGGTGTTCGGCCACGAGATGGTGGGCTACCGTGAGAGGGCGTTCCGGCCGCTGCGGAAGCGGATCGGCTTCGTGTTCCAGGACCCGGCCGCCTCCTTCAACCCGCACCTCACCATCGAGGACTGCGTGGGCGAGCCGTTCACGGTGCACCGCCCTCAGATGCGGGAGGCGGAGAGGCGCAAGCGGGTCGCGGAACTGCTGGACGCGGTGCAGCTGCCGGCGGAGTACGCCCGGCGGTATCCGCACGAGCTCTCCGGCGGTCAGCGGCAGCGGTGCTCGCTGGCGCGCGGTCTGGCGCTGGATCCGGAGCTGCTGGTGGCGGACGAGCCCACCTCCGCGCTCGACGTCTCCGTGCAGGCGGCGGTGCTGGAGCTGTTCAGCGAGCTGCAGGAGAGGTTCCGGTTCGCCGCGCTGTTCATCTCGCACGACCTCGCGGTGGTGGACATGCTCTCCGACAGGGTGGGCGTGCTCTACCGCGGACAGCTGCTGGAACAGGGGCCGGGCACGGAGGTGCTGCGCAGTCCCCGGCACGACTACACGAAGCGGCTCATCGCCTCGCTGCCGGTGCCGGACCCGGCGGAGCAGGCGCAGCGCCGGGAGGTGGCACGGGCACTCCGCGCTGCGGGGTGAGCGTGGTGGATTCCGTAGGTTACGTCTGCGTAGCGGCCGTGACGGGTGGCCGCTACGCAGACGTAACTTGCGGGTGGGTGGGCGGCGACGCGCGGGAATGCGCGGGACGCACCGGGGAGCGCGGGCACTCAGGTGGAGGAGCCGCCGGGAGCGGGGGCTTACCCTTGTCCGTGGTCGTACCGGTGGACCGAGCCGCGGCATCCGGGAGACCTGTGGCCCCGCTTCGCCGCGGCGCGCCCATCCACGCGGAACCGAACGGAAGGAAACCGCCATGCCCTGGACGCCCACCCCCGAGGACGACCGTCGCTTCATGGATCTCGCGCTCGCACAGGCGCGCAAGAGCTGGGACGAGGGCGGAGTGCCCATCGGCGCCGTGCTCGTCCATGACGGTGAGGTGCTGGCCGCCGGCCACAATCAGCGCTTCCAGAAGGACAGCGCCATCCTCCATGGTGAGACGGACACCATCGAGAAGGCCGGCCGCCTCCCTGCGAGCGTCTACCGCAGCAGCGTCCTCTACACCACCCTCTCGCCCTGCATCATGTGCGCCGGCACCGCTCTGCTCTACGAGATCCCGCGCATCGTCGTGGGCGAGAACCGCACGTTCGAGATGTCCGAGGCCCTGCTTGCGGAGCGCGGCGTCCAGGTGGACGTCCTCGACGACCCTGCGTGCCTCGCGCTCATGGAGCGGATGCTCGCAGAGCGTCCCGCCCTCTGGAGCGAGGACATCGGCGTGGAGGCAGGCGAGACCGCGAAGGCCGCGCGGTGAAGCACGAACCGCAGAGCGCGCCCGAGGAGCCGGTCGCCTCCGAGGCGCAGCTCGCCTCCGAGGCGCCGGTCGACCCGGACTACCCCCTCACCCCGGTGCCGCGGGCGGCCCGGCGTTCGGCCTTCTCCATCACCGTGGTGCTGGTGGGCTTCACGATCTTCGCCCCCACCCTCATGGCCGGTGCCTCCGTGGGGGCGGCGTTCCGCTTCTCCGAGTTCCTCCTGGTGCTCACGGTGGGATCGCTGGTGCTGGGCGCCTATGTCGCGGCGATCGGCTTCCTCGGCGCCCGCACGGGGCTGACCACCGTCGTCATGTCCCGCTACAGCTTCGGCACGGTGGGCTCCAAGCTCGCCTCGCTGCTGCTGGGCGGCACCCAGGTGGGCTGGTACGGCGTGGCGGTCGGCACGATCGGGCAGATGACGGCGCTCGCCTTCGGCTGGTCCGGCTGGTGGGCTCCGGCGATCGTCATGATCGTGGTGTCCGGGCTCATGATGCTCACGGCGCTGTTCGGCTACGAGGGCATGTACTGGGTGTCGATGATCTCCACCCCGCTCATCCTCATCCTCGCGGTCTGGCTGACCTTCCGAGGGTTCGCGGAGGTGGGCGGCCTGTCCGGCATCTTCGCGATGGAGCCGGCGACGTCCATGAGCTGGGCACTGGCCGTGACGACCATCGTGGGCACCTTCGCCTCCGCCGGCACGCAGGCGGCCAACTGGACGCGGTTCGCGCGCAGCGGCCGGCACGCCGTGGTGGCCTGCGGGATCGGCTTCGTGGTGGGCAACGGGCTCATGGTGTTCTTCGGCGCGGTCGCGGCGCTGGCCTTCGGTGAAGGCGACTTCACCACGCTCCTCATCAGCATGGGGATGATCGGCTGGGGTCTGTTCTTCCTGTTCGGCAACCTCTGGAAGTCCAATGCGGATGCGGCCTACGCCTTCGGCGTGGCAGGCGCGGAGATCGCCAGCGACAAGCGGAAGGGCCCCTACATCATCGGCGGCGTGGTGATCGGCACGGTCCTCGCGCTCACCGGAGTGGAGGGGCACATCGTGGGCTACCTCAGCCTGCTGGGAGTGTTCGTGCCGCCGCTGGGCGGAGTGCTGGTGGGCGACTGGATCGCTCGCTGGCGGCACGGGCAGCCGCCGCTGGAGACGCTCACGGAGAAGGTGCGCTGGCAGGCGCTCGTGCCCTACGCACTGGGCGCGGTGGTCGCATGGTTCTCGAACGAGTACGCCGTGGGGATCGCGCCGCTCAACGGCATCGTCGTGGCGCTCGTGCTCGCCTGGGTGCTGGGCAGGTACGCCTCCGGCCGCAACGGGTCGGCGGCCGAGGCACCCGCGGCGTCGTCCCTCGCCGGCTGAGTGATGCGGCAGGCCGGCTGCGCCAGGGACCGGCCGGCTGGGCACTGAGGCCGTCCGGCCGGCTACGCAGACGGGAACCGATGGTGAGCCCGCTCGCGTCTGCGGATCGGCCGCGAACGGCGGGGAGAGACGGCGGATCCGCAGACGGGAAGCTCCACGGGAGCGTTCCCGTCTGCTGCCCGCCGCCCGGGGCCGCCTCAGCAGCCGCCGTCCCCGCCCTCCCAGCCCACGCGGATGAGCTGGGTGAGGACGTCGAGGTCGATGTCCTCCGGCTTGTTGATATACGTGCACGAGGCTCCGCGGGAGTGCTTGCCCAGCTTCTCCCAGAGCTCCGGGGCGGCCTCGTGCGAGGGCAGGCCGTAGAGCGAGATCTTCGCCCTGCCGGGCCTGAAGCCGGCCCGGAAGACGGTGCCCGACCAGCCGCTCGCATAGGTGTAGTCACAGCTGCCGTAGCCCACCATGCTCTCGCCCCACATCACCGGAGGCTCTCCGGTGGCGCGGCCGTAGAGCTCCAGCAGCAGTTCGCCGTGGGCGCGCCTGCGCGGCGCCTCCAGTGTGCGGACGTACTCGAGCGGGTCCGCGCCCGTGGGCGCAGTGGTGGGCTGCTTCTCTGCCGGCATGCGCACAGCCTATGCCTCCCGTTCCTCCGTGAGGTCCGTCTGCCTCCGTGAGAACCGCTCTCCGTCGCAGCCGCCCTCGTCTCACACAGCCGGGGCCTCGGTGCTCATCCGGAGCGCGGCCACCAGGCCGCGGTAGTGGTCGTTCCCCTGCAGGAGCTGCGCGTGGGTGCCGCGCGCGGTGATCCTGCCTGCGTCCATCACGAGGATCTCGTCCGCATCCGCCACGGTGGAGAGCCGGTGGGCGATGGTCACGACCGCCCGCTCCGCCGCCGCGCCGGCGATCGCCTGCTGCACCGCGGCCTCGGTGATCCCGTCCACCTGTGCCGTCGCCTCGTCGAGGAGCAGGATGCGCGCGTCCGCCAGCAGGGCGCGTGCCAGGCTGATGCGCTGTCTCTGCCCACCGGAGGTGCTGGTGTCCGTCAGCGGTGTGTCGAGCCCGTTCGGCAGGCCGGCGAGGAGCGTGTCCAGCCCCAGCTGCTCCGTCACCCGGCGCAGACGCTCGGGACTCGCCTCCGGGTTGGTGAACAGGAGGTTCTCCCCGATGGTGCCCGGGACCACGGGCGTCTCCTGCTCCACGTAGGCGAAGGAGGCCCGAGCCCGTGCGGGGCTGAGCTCCCGGTAGTCCTGCCCGAACAGGCGGATGGACCCCTCCTCCGGGTCGAGGAACCGCATCATCAGGTTGAAGACGGTGGTCTTCCCCGCCCCCGAGGTGCCCACCAGTGCGATGTGCCCGCGTGCCGGGATGCGCAGGTCGAGGTTCCGCACGGCCGGTTCTGCCGCCCCGTCGTAGCCGGCGGTGACGCCGGCGAACTCCAGGGCGGGCGGCGCCTCTGTGGGGGAGGGGGCGGGAGCCGGTGCGGCTCCGGCGGTGTCCGGAGCGCCCGGCCGGTCGCTGCCCGGAGTGCGGGAGCCGGGGGAGGCCGAGGAGGTGGTCCGAGGGGCTGCGGGCGCGCTCACCCGCGCCCGCGCTTCCTGCGGCAGCTGCTCGATCTGGCTGATGCGCCCGGCGGCGGCCATCCCGGACTGCAGCGTGCTGAGGTTCTGGGTGAGCTCCATGAGCGGTCCGCTCAGTCCCCAGACGTAGAGCAGGAAGGCCACCAGCGTGGAGACGGTGATCTCGCCGCTGCTCACGCGGAATGCGCCGAAGGCGAGCACCAGGATGACGGCGGTCTCCAGCCCGGTGCCGGCGATCGCCCATGCCCCGGCCTGGATGCGCACGGACCGCAGTGCGTGGCGGCGGGACTCGTCCACGTGCTTCATGAGTGCGGTGAGGCGCCGGGTCTCCGCGCCGGAGGACTTCACCGTCTTGATGGCGCGGACGGTGCCCTCGAGCTCGGTGCCCAGATCGGAGAGCGCGGCCTGCGACTGCTCCTCGACGGTGGCGATGCGCGGCATGAGGACGAGGAACAGCAGGAAGACCACGGCGACGACGAGGAGCGTGGCCCCCAGCAGCACGAGATCCAGGGTGGCCATGAGGAGCAGCGAGCCCACGAGCATGATCGAGCCGTTGATGAGTCCGATCACCGCGGAGGAGGCCGCCTGGTTCAGCAGCACGGTGTCCGAGGTGACCCGGGTGACGAGCTCGCCCGGGCCTCGGGAGAGGAGGGCGAAGACGCGGGCGCCCAGGTAGCGCACGATCATGCGGCGGCGCGCGTCCCTGACGATGTCCTCGGCGACCCGCCCCATGAGCGTCCACTGGAACCATCCGACTGCGGCGCCCACCACGAGGAGGGCGGTCAGCAGCAGGACCGGATCGCGGAGCGAGGCGCCCGCGTCGAGGGAGTCGAGCACCCATTTGGTGACCATGGGCGAGGTCAGCGCCATCGCGGAGACCGCGAGAGAGAGCAGCAGCCCCAGCGCGAGGCGGGGAGCTTGCGGACGGGTGAAGGACCAGAGGATCCGCAGCCGTTCGCGGGTAGTGGTCTGCTGGTCGTCGGCGGGAGGAGAGGCTCCCGAGGCGGTGGCCGGCTCAGGGGAGGAACTCAGGGATGCGGCGCCTTCGGGGGTGTCTGGGAGGGGTGAGTCAGGCATAGACATAATTGGGACATAGATGTCCCAATTATGTCAAGGAGTGTATTGAGTGATTGCGCGGGCGTCCAATACTCTGTGGGGCATGTCCGAGACACCTCCGCCCACAGGCGATGCGCCGCGTGGCCTCACCCCCACCGCCAGGCGCACGCGTACGGCGATCATGACGGCCGCGATCGAACTCCTGGCGACCCGGCCGGAGGCGCCCATGACGGAGATCGCCGAGGCCGCGGGCGTCTCCCGCAGCACGCTGCACCGCTACTTCGCGGACAGGTCCGCACTCAAGGGGGCCCTCGACGAGCTCGCCGCTGCGCAGTGGCAGGCGGCGGTGCACGACGCGCGTCTCGACGAGGGGACGGGGCTGGAGGCGTTCCGGCGCCTGTGCGGGGAGGTGCTGGGCCGGCTCGATGTGCTCGCCTGGTGGATGATCTCCCCGGATCTGGCCGAGGAGACCAGCGGGGACTGCGACTCACCGGATCCGGAGGACGCCGCGATCTCCTCGGCGCTTCTCCGTGGGCGGGCGGACGGCAGCATCGACCCCGCCGTCGACCCCGAGTGGCTCGCGAGCTTCCTCTGGGCAGTCCTGTACGCGGTGAGGTTCCTGCCGGCCGGGGGTCGGATGTCCGCCTTCGAGGCCCGCGAGCAGGGCATGCGGACCCTGCTCAAAGCCGCAGCCGCGGACCCCGGCGCAGCACTCCTCGACACCCTCTGACGCCTCTCCGCCGCGTCCCCGGGACGTGGGAGCTTCCACGGCCCACCCCTCACCGCCTTCGAGGGGGCTCCCACCCCTGGAGCCCCCTCCTGGAGCCCCACCCCTGGAGCCCTCTCCTGGAAGTTACGTCTGCGTACCGGCCGCCCTGCACGGCCGGTTGTGATGTCTCAGGAGTTTGGTGACAGTTCTGCCTCAGGACTTCGGTGACACTTCATCTCTCAGGAC
>NZ_BAAAPZ010000005.1:0-127589 GCF_039531405.1 Brevibacterium salitolerans
TATTCCTCGACGACCTCACCGGTCGCAGGGTTGAGAATCTGGTATGTCGACATGGTGATGCTCCTTTGCAGCGAGTGACATGCGGCAGTACTCAGAGCGTCGGCCTGTTGCCAGGACGTGTCTCTTCCCATGCTTGATGCGCATGGCGGTGCCGGTCTGCGTGAGCGTCGAGGATGGAAGCTCTGCGCAGAGGCTTGTGTACCCCGCATCACACGTAAGCATCCCATAATATTGGCCGTTTGACCAATAAAATGAAGGCCTAGAAGAACCGGCGCGAGCCTCGGGGGCGGTGCTTCCCGCCTCCCGAGGCCCGCGGTCGGTTCAGGGGTCAGCTGCGGCCGAGGATGTCGTCGCTGATGATGCGCATCTGGATCTCGGAGGAGCCTTCGAAGATCTTGGTCAGACGTGCATCTCGCCAGTGGCGCTCCACCGGGAAGTCCTTGGTGTAGCCGGCCCCGCCGTGGATCTGCACGGCCTGGCTGGTGACCTCCTCCGCCATCTCCGCGGCCAGGTACTTCACCATCGCCGCCTCCCTGTCGCACCGGGCGCCTGTGTCGATCTGTGTGCACACGTGGTACATGAGCTGGCGGCATGCCTCGATCTTGGCGGCCATGTCTGCGATCTTGAACCGCAGATGCTGGAAGTCGGCGAGCTTGTGGCCGAACTGCTCGCGCTCCTTCATGTACGCGACGGAGTCCTCCAGCGCGGCCTGCGCCAGTCCGATCGAGCGGGCTGCGGTATGGGCGCGCCCGACCTCGAGCCCGGACACCGCCTGGTAGAACCCGCGGCCCTTCTCGCCGAGGAGCGCATCTGCCGGCAGCCGCAGGCCGTCGAAGTTCAGATCCCAGGTCTTCCACCCGAAGTACCCGATCTTGCGCGCCGGGGTTCCCGTCATGCCCTCCGGGAACGTCCCGCGCTCCTTCTCCAGCAGGAACGCCGAGATCCCCCGGTGACGCTTGGACGGATCCGGATCCGTGCCGGTGCGGGCGAAGAGGATGACGTAGTCGGCCTGATCCGCGTAGGTGCACCACATCTTCGTACCGGTGATGACCCATTCCCCCGTGGCCGGATCCTGTTCTGCGCGGCACTGGATGTTCGCGACATCGGAGCCGGCCTCGGCCTCGGAGAGGGCGAAGGCGCCGAGGTACTCGCCGGTGGCGACCTTGGGCAGGAGACGCTGCTCCTGCTCCTCGGAGAAGCCGCCGCCCATGCCGTTGCCGCGGGCCAGGAGGCCGCTCACGCTCATCCAGGCACGGGAGAGCTCCTCTGCGACGAGGCAGTATTCGAAGACGCCGAGGCCGAGCCCGCCGTACTCCTCGGGGATGAGGATGCCGAAGAATCCCATGTCTGCCATCTGGTCGACCATGTGGCGGGGGAAGTCGCCCTCGACGGGATCGAGCTCATTGGCGATGGGCAGGACGACCTCACGGGAGAACTGGCGGGCGAGCTGCTGGAGCTCGAGGCGGTCCTCGGTCATGTAGTGCGGGGTGTCGGGGCGGGGGCGCGGCTTGTGCGTCATCGAACATCTCCTTTAGCGCTCGGAAGCGAAATAATCACCCGCAAATCAGTGTACTCCGGGAATCAATGTGCGGTATGGGCCGTCCCGGTGCTGCGGCGCCCGGGACGGCCCACAAGCCTCAGCCCTTCTTGTAGACGAGCTGTTTGTTGACGAACTCATCCATCGCCAGCGGTCCCAGCTCACGCCCCACACCCGAGCGCTTGATCCCACCGAACGGCAGGAACTCGCGGGACGTTTCCGGGGTATTGAGGAACACCATGCCGGCCTGAATCTGGGAGCCCACACGCTCGGCCCGTCCCAGGTCCTCCGAGAACACGGCCGCGCCCAGACCGAACGGCGTATCATTGGCCAGCTCCACCGCCTCATCCTCGCTGCTGACCTTGAACAGCATGAACGCGGGACCGAACAGCTCCTCGTGATAGCCGCGCATGCCCGGCCGTACTCCCTCGAATACGACCGGCTGCACGAACGCCCCGGGCGTCTCATACGCATCTCCGCCGGCGAGGACCGTGGCCCCATCGGCCTTCACCGCCTCCACCTGCTCCATGAACCGCTCCCTGGCCGCCGGTGAGGACAGCGGCGACAGGGGCGAGCCCTCCACCGTCGGATCCTCCGGAGTCGCAGCCTTCGCCAGCGCCGTGAGCTCCGTGGCGAACTCGTCGTAGAGGTCTTCTGCGATGATCATCCGCTTCGGGCTGTTGCACGCCTGACCTGTGTTACCCATCCGTGTGGCGAAGAAGGTCTTCGCCGACTTCTTCACATCCTTCGTGTCCAAAAGGATGTAGGGGTCCGAGCCGCCCAGCTCCAGGACGACCTTCTTCAGGTTCCGCCCCGCCTCCGCGGCGACGGCCGACCCTGCCCGTTCCGACCCGGTCACGGACACACCGTGGTTCAGGGGTGAGGGCAGGAGGATGTCCGCGACCTGCTCATTCGTGGCATACACGTTGATGTAGGCATCCGTGGGGACTCCGGCCTCGTGGAAGATCTCTTCCATGATGGCCGAGGACTTCGGATCCTGGGGTGCGTGCTTGAGAATGATCGTGTTCCCGAGTGCCAGGTTGGGGGCCGCGAACCTCGCGACCTGGTAGTAGGGGAAGTTCCAGGGCATGATCCCCAGGATCGACCCGACCGGACGCCGGCGTACAAATGCCTGGTCTTCCGGCGCTGTCCCCCGCAGGGGTTCATCGGCCATGAACGCCTCGGCGTGCTCGGCGAAGTACCGGTAGATCAGCTGGCACAGCTTCAGCTCGCCCTTGGCCTCCACCACCTTCTTCCCCATCTCCTCGTGGATGATCCCGGCGAGCTCGTCGGCGCGTTCGGCGTAGATGTCTGCGACCTTGTTCAGGATCGCAGCCCGCTCAGCCACCGGCCGGGCCGCCCACGGACCGAAAGCGTCATGGGAACGCTGCTGGGCCTCAGCGATCTGAGCGTCCGTGGCAGTGGGATACGTCTCCACGACCTCACCGGTCGCGGGATTGAGAACCTGATAGATCGACATGCTGTTGCTCCTTTGCAGGGGGTGAAATGACTGTCGGGGCTGGTGCGGGGCGGAAGCGGACAGAGAGCCGGCCCCGGCGGCACGCGGTACTCGGCGGCACGCGGCCTTCGACGGCCCTGGCGGCCCCCGGTACTCGAAAGGGGACGCTGCGCACCGGCGGGAGCCGGGCGTCGGTCAGTCCTCGGCTCCCAGGTCGGCGAGCAGCTGGTCGAGGACTCTGACGCGGTAGTCGTCGCGCTCGAACGCGGCCAGGCTCACCCGGGTGTCGGAATGGAGGATGCGGAGGTTGCCTTCGATCAGCTTGTTGAACAGAACATCGTTGAGATGGTCCCTGTCCCGCACGTTGATCTTGAGCAGGAGATCGTGTGAGCCGGTCGTCATGACGACCTTCTCGACCTCCTCGATGTCGGTCAGCTGCCGTGACTGCTCGCGGTGCTCCGGTCCCAGCTCGCGCTGCACGTTCACATAGACCGTGAGGCCGTAGCCCAGCGCCTCGAGGTCGATCTGCGTGGTGTACCCGGTGATCACTCCCGCGGCCTCGAGCTGCGCGATCCGCTCCGCGACGGCAGGAGCGGACAGCCCCACCTCCTTCGCCAGGGACCGCTGGGAGCGTCGGGAATCCTGGACCAGGAGCCGCAGCAGCTGCAGGTCGATCCGATCGAGGTCCTTCCGCGCGGCCCGGGTACCCCGGGCGGCAGGCCTGCGACTGTTCACTCGAACCTCTCATCACTCCATGACGACGACGGACCGCGCCCCTTCCGCGCGGCCCATCCGTTCGAAGCCGTCGGAGAGCTCATCGAGGCCGATTCTATGGGAGATCATGGCCTCGAGATCGAGGTCACCTGCGAGAGCGTGTTCTGCCATACGGGGCACATCACGGACGGGATCGCTCGAGCCGAAGACGGAAGACCGCAGGGTCCGGTTGAAGTGGAAGATCTCCATCGCGCTGAGGCTGACCTGGTCATCCGCCCTTCCGACACCCACGACCGTGCACTCGCCGCCTCGGCGGGTCGACTTCCACGCCGCTCTGATGGTGGCCGACAGACCCACGCATTCGAGGGAGTGATCTGCGCCGCGGCCCTCGGTGAGCGCACGGACGTCACGGCTGAGGGAGTCCGTCGACAGGACGAAGTCCGTCGCTCCCATCTGCAGGGCGAAATCGCGCTTGGCCTCCGAGACATCGGCGGCGATGATCCGCGATGCCCCGGCCAGGCGGGCGCCCATGATCGCCGAGAGCCCGATGCCGCCCAGCCCGACGACCAGAACGCTGTCCCCCTCACCGATGCCGGCGGTGTTGACAGCGGCTCCCACCCCGGTGAGGACTGCGCAGCCGAGCAGTGCCGCGTGGGCCATGTCCAGGCCCTCCGGGACGGGCACCACGGCATGAGCGGGCATGATCACCTCCTCGGCGAAGGCTCCCACGCCGAGTGCTCTGTGCACCGCTGTGCCATCCGCCCGTGCGGTGTAGGGGGCCGAGGTGCCTGCCCTCTCAACGGCGGAGCACAGCCAGGGCTGCGCCGCGCGGCAGAACCAGCACTCCCGGCACGGCGGCGCCCAGTTCAGGACCACCGGCTGCCCGGGCTCCAGGTCCGTGACGTTCGCCCCCACCTCCGCGATGCGGCCGGAGGCTTCGTGCCCGAGGACGACGGGCAGCTCCGAGACGACGGTTCCGTTCATATAGGACAGATCCGAATGGCAGGCCCCGGCGGCGGCGATCCTGACCCGGACATCGTCGGGGCCGAGGGACGGCAGTTCGAGGTCTTCGAGAACGAGAGGCCTTCCGACCTCGTGGAGTACGGCCATCGTGACCATGTGTGCCTTCTTCCTGGACCGGCGGACGCCGGCCCGACAGCGGCTGTGGGAGGGGGATCAGGTACGGGGGAGCAGTGCGGCCGCGGTGTCCTGCACCAGCTCCGAGAGCGTGGGATGGGGATGGACGGTGAGGGCGAGGTCCGCCGGACTCGCCGCCATCTCGACGGCGAGGGTGACCTCCCCGATGAGCTCGGAGGCGTGCGGTCCCACCAGGACGCCGCCGATGACGGCATCGGTCTCCGTGTCCACGACCAGCTCGACGGAGCCCTCCGCCGCCTCCATCGTCGCAGCGCGGCCCGAGGCGCCCAGCGGGAGCCGCACCACGCGCGTGTGCAGGCCCTCGGCCTCGGCGGCCGCTGAGGTGAGGCCCGTGACAGCCACCTCGGGATCGCTGAAGACGACGAGCGGGATCGTCGTGGAGGACAGCGCGGCGCTCTGCCCGCACAGGGAGCGCACGGCGATCTTCGCCTCTGCGATGGCCTTGTGCGCGAGCGCCGGGCCGGTGACCACATCGCCCACTGCGGCGATCCGGGGTGCCGCCCGGAAGCCCGCATCCACGGGGATGAGCCCGGAGGCGTCGACCCGGATGCCGGCCTCGGCCAGGCCCAGATCACCGGTGGCCGGCCTGCGCCCCACGGCGACCAGCACCGCATCCACCTCGACGGCGGTCGTGGCCCCGGAGGAATCGGCGATGCTCAGGCGCCTGCCGTCCCAGCCCTGGGCGGTGCGGCCGGTGAGGAGTTCGATCCCCAACCGGCCGGCACGGCGCGCCACCTGTTTCTGCGCTCCCGCGGGCATGCCCGGCAGGATCGTGTCCGCGGCCTCGACCACCGTCACGGAGCTGCCCAGTTTGCGCAGCGCCGTGCCGATCTCGATCCCGATGTATCCGCCGCCCACCACCGCGAGCCGTTCGGGCAGCTCCGTGAGTGCGAGGATGCCCGCGGCGTCGAACACCGTTGCCCCGTCGAACGGCACCGGCGGGATCTGCACGGCGGCGGAGCCGACCGCGATCACCGCATCCTCGAACTCGACGTGCCGGGGCGGGCTCTCGCCTCCCAGCTCGATGACGCCGCGGGCCTTCCCCGTGAAGGTGAAGGAGCCTGCGACGATCTGGACCCCGGCCTTCCTCAGCGCGCCGTGGACCCCCTTCGACAGGCGTGAGACGAGTCCACCCTTCCACGCCTGGAACCGCCCCAGGTCCACCGGCCCAGAGGAGAAGCCCAGAGCGGAGTCGGCGAAGGTCACCGCGCGATTGCGCAGCTCCGCGGCTTCGATGAGTGCCTTGGAGGGGATGCATCCCTCCAGCAGGCAGGTTCCTCCGATTCCCTCCGCGCCCGCTCTGTCGACCAGCGTCACACTGCGCCCCTGTGCGGCGGCTTCAAGTGCAGTGGTGTACCCGCCGGGGCCCGCGCCGATGACGAGGAGGTCGAGCCCTTCCGGCATCTCTCCGACGACCATCAGCCGTTCCTCTCCCGCATGCACACACTCCGTCTCCTGATAACCATCAGAACTCCTCTGCCAGCATCCGTACGGGGTCCTCCAGAAGCGCCGTCAGCTGCTCCAGGAACACGCCCATGTCCGCCCCGTCGATGAGCCGGTGGTCGGCCGAGACCGCGAGCGGCAGGATCGGGCGGACCACCGGCGCGCCGTCCTCGGCGACCACCCGGTCCGCGATCCTGCCGAAGCCCGCGATGGCGGCCTCGGGTGGGCGGATGATGGGCGTGCCCAGCCAGCCGCCGTAGGAGCCGAAGTTGGTGATCGTGAAGGTGCCGCCGGACATCTCCTCGCTGGTGATCGTCCGCGCCCGTGCCCGCTCCGCCAAGGACTGAGCGGCCTGGGAGATCCCCACCAGCGACAGCGCCTGAGAGTTCTTGAGCACCGGCACGAAGAGCCCTGCCTCCGTCGACACCGCCAGACCGATGCTGCGATGCCCGTAGTAGGTGATCTGCTCCTTCTCCATGTCGAGTGCGGCGTTGAACGTGGGGTTGTGGGCGAGGGCGATCGACACCGCCCGCACCAGGAACGGCAGATAGGTGATCTTCCCTCCCCGGCCGGATTCGGCCAGATGCGCGTTCACGGCACGCCGCGCGGCGACGAGCCCGGAGGCGTCGATCTCGCGGAAGTCCGTGATGTGCGGGACCTGCTGCCATGACTCCGTCATGTTCTTCGCGATCTGCCTGCGCAGTCCCCGCAGCGGTGCGATTTCGTCCTCCCTGCGAGGACCTGCCGCTGAGGGCAGTACGGGGGCATCGGCCCGGAATCTGCCGGCTGCGGCAGAGGCGCCCTTCGTGGGAGCAGCCGCCGCCGAGGCCGCGGAAGGGAGGACCCCGCTCGCTGTGCCGGTGGTGGCAGCCGTGTCCTCGGATGTCGCTGCGCCCTCGGCCGGGAGGCCTGCCTCCACGGCAGCCGCGGCGACGGAACCGACCTGGGCGGCTGCCAGCACATCGTCCTTGGTCACCCGGCCACCAGGGCCTGATCCCGGCACCTCCCGCAGATCCACGCCCAGGTCCAGTGCCGCCCTGCGCGTAGCAGGGGAAGCCAGCACGCGCCTGCGGCCCGCTGCGGATTCCGCCGAGGCGGCGGCCGGGTCCGAGGCCGCGGAGACTCCGGTCGACGTGGCCGCAGGAGCCTTCTGTGAGGGGGGAGCCTCCTGTCCCGCCAGATGTCCGTCGGCAGCCGGGGCGAGGGGAGCGCCGGCCGCGGGAGAGTCACCGTCTCCGGCCTCGGCGAGCGCGATCTCCACGAAGACGGCACCCACCTCGACCATGTCGCCGGGTTCTCCGGCCAGTGCCGTGACGGTTCCCGCAACGGGGGAGGGGACTTCGACCACGGACTTGTCCGTCTCCACCTCGGCGAGCACCTGGTCGGGCACCACCTTCGTGCCCACGGACACCTTCCAGCTGATGATCTCTGCCTCGTCGAGGCCCTCGCCCACATCGGGCAGATGATAGGAGAACGTGTTCATCGGGCGTTCACCGCCGTGCGCGCGGCCGCGACCACACGGTCCGCATCAGGCAGGAAGGTCTCCTCGATGCCGATGTTCGGATAGGGCACGTCCGGAGACGTGACCCTCAGCACAGGAGCCTCGAGCGAGTAGAACGCCTCCTCCTGGATGGTGGAGACGACCTCTGCGCCGAAACCCGAGGTCAGCGGTGCCTCGTGCACCACCACCGCGCGGCCGGTGCCCGCAACCGCCTCGCGGATTCCGTCCACATCCAGCGGCACAAGGGTGCGGAGGTCCACCACCTGGGCGGAGATCCCCTCGCGTGCGAGTTCTGTGGCTGCCTTCTCCGCGAGCTGGACCGCGGCGCTCCAGGCGAAGAGCGTGACGTCCGTACCGTCGCGCGCCACTCGCAGCTTTCCGAAGGGGATCGTGTGTTCGCCCTCGGGCACGTCTCCCTTCACCAGGCGGTAGCCCTTGAGCGGCTCGCAGAACAGCACCGGGTCCTCGCCGCGCACTGCTGTGGTGAGCAGGCCCTTGGCCTCGGCAGGGGTCGAGGGCATGACGACCTGCAGGCCGGGCACGTGCGTGAACTGCGATTCGATCGCATCCGAGTGCAGCTCCGGGGCGCGCACTCCGCCGCCGAAGGGCGCGCGGATCGTCACGGGCGTGGTGAAGCGCCCCTGCGAGCGGTACCGGAAGCGTGCCAGCTGCGGCACGATCTGATGGTAGGCCTGATGCGTGAAGCCCATGAACTGGAGCTCGGCGATGGGGTTCATCCCCGACAACGACAACCCCAGGGCGGAGCCCACGATGGAGGCCTCGGCCAGCGGCATGTCGACGATCCGGTCCTCCCCGAACTCCGCCTGCAGGCCCTCCGTGGCTCGGAAGACGCCGCCCAGCTTCCCGATGTCCTGGCCGAGGACCATCACCCTCTCATCGCGCAGCATCTCCTCGCGGATGGTGCTCCGGATCGCTTCGATCATGGTCATGACGGTCATCGGTCAGCTCCCTTCTGAGCTGTGTGGAGTATCTCTTCCCGCTGTCTGAGCAGGCGGGCGTCCGGCTGGGACCACACATGGTCGAACAGGGACTCCGGCGGCGGTGGACCCACGGCACCGAGCGCCTCGATCGCCCTGTCCACTTCGCTGCGGTTGCGTTCCTCGATCTCGGCGAGGTCGGTGTCAGTGAGCGCGGACTGCGCGCGGAGATGGGCGATGACGCGAGGAATGGGATCGAGCTGTTCCCAGCTGAGCTTCTCGCCCGTGTCCACGTACTTGCTGGGATCGTCTGCGGTGTTGTGCGCACCCAGGCGGTAGGTCTGCGTCTCGATGAGGGTGGGTCCGTCTCCTGCGCGTGCCCGGGCGACGGCCTCGGCGGCGGCCCGGGTCACTGCGAACAGGTCGTTGCCGTCAACCAGCGCGGAGGGCACGCCGTAGCCGGCTCCGCGCTCCGCGAAGCTCTCCGCTGCGGACTGCTTGGACCGGGGTGTGGAGATGGCCCAGCCGTTGTTCTGCAGGACGAAGACCACGGGCGCCTTCCTCACCCCGGCGAGGTTGAGGGCCTCGTGGAAATCGCCCTCGGAGGAACCGCCGTCGCCCACGAAGGTCATGACGACCCCCGGGTCGCCCTGCAGCTTCAGTCCCCAGGCGAGGCCCACTGCGTGGGGCAGCTGCGCGGCCAGGCCGATCTGCGGGGGCAGCACCTTCACGCCCTCGGGGATGCGGGCGGCCGCAGAGTTGCCCTTCCAGTAGGAGAGGATGCCCTCGATCGAGAGTCCGTGGCGCAGCAGGGCGGGCAGCTCACGGTACTGCGGCACGATCCAGTCCGTGCCCGGATCCAGCGGCAGGCAGCTTCCCACCACGGAGGCCTCCTGCCCTCGGACGGCGGAGTAGGTGCCCATGCGACCCTGCCGCTGCAGGCTGAACGCCCGCTCGTCCACGAGTTTGGACAGCAGCATGAGTTCGAGCGCACTGCGCGTGGCCGCCGTGTCCAGCGGTGGTTCGGTGTCCGGGGCCAGAGCGCCCGAGGCGTCCAGCAGTTCACGTCGTTCCATTGTGCGGATGCTCCTTCGCAGAGGGGTGTGCATGGGTCTGTGCCCGGGGGCGTTCGGTGGAGTGGAGGAGGGCGGATCGAGGAGCCGGAGCCCGTGCGCCCGCAGCCGCCGAGGGAGGCCGTTCAGCCGCGGATGGTGCTCGGCAGCCAGGTCACGAGATCCGGGAAGGTGAAGAGGATCGAGACCACCAGCAGCTCCGCAGGGACGAACCATGCGACGCCGCGGAACGCGTTGGCCACCGTCACCCCGCGGGTACCGGCGAGGACGAAGACGTTCATTCCCACCGGCGGTGTGATCAGTCCGAGCTCGACCATCTTGATTATGAGGATGCCGAACCAGATGCCGTCATATCCCAGGCCGGTGACCAGGGGATATGCGATGGGGATGACGATGAGCAGGACGGAGAGCGAGTCGAGGAACATCCCGAGCGGGATCATGAGGGCGAGCAGGAGGATCACCACGAGCGCCGGTGACGGATTCAGGCTGATCACCCACGTGGCGAACTGCGTGGGAACCCCGGCGGACACGAGGAAGTACGTGAACACTGTGGCCCCGATGAGGATGCCGAAGATGAAGCTCGAGACGGAGGCGGCTTCGGAGAAGGACTCGCGGATGCTCACGATGAGCGCGCTGCGCCCCTGGCGAAAGCCGTCCAGCAGCAGCATGACGAGTGCCGTGGCCGCGCCGAAGGCGGCGGATTCGGTGGCGGTGAGGACGCCGGAGTAGATGCCGCCGATCACGATGGTGAAGAGCAGCGCGATCTTGAGCGCCCCCGCATAGCCCTTGCGCTTCTCCGCCAGCATCGCGTCGGTGGGGTCATCGGGGTCTGCGGGGTGCGTGCTCTCGCCGCCGGGGGAGGCTGCTGCGGAGGTCGGGGCCGCCTCGGCGACCGCAGTCCTCCCCGCCGCTGCTGCGCCGGTGAGCACTGGCACATTGCCGGAGACCAGCGAGGGCTTGAGCTTCGCGCGCACGAGGATGAGCAGTCCGAAGACGATCACCGTGATGATGCCGGGGATGATGCCCGCGCTCAGCGTGGCACCGACGGACTCGCCCGTGAGCAGAGCGTAGACCACCAGGACGATGCTCGGCGGGATGAGGAAGCTGAGCGTTCCGCCGGCCGCCACGACTCCGGCGGCGAAGGAGGTGCTGTACCCGTACTTCTGCATCTGTGCTATCGACATCCGGCCGATGGTGGCGGTGGTCGCCACGCTGGATCCGGAGACCGCGCCGAAGGCCGCGCATGCGAACAGGGAGGCGAGGGCGAGACCGCCCGGGAGCCTTCTGAGGAGGCGGTGGCCCAGCAGGAAGACGTCCTCGGCGATCCGCGCCTTCTCCGCGAGCACTCCCATGAGGACGAACATGGGTATGACGACGAGTGCCACCTTCGCCGTGGACTGGTAGGGGAGGCTCGCGAGCGCCGAGGAAGCGGTGGACGAGCCGGAGAGGACGAAGAGGCCGAGCGCTCCGGAGACTGCGAGAGCGAAGGCGACGGGAATGCCGGCGGCCAGCAGCGCGAGCAGGATGACGATGGCCGCGACGACCACGAGGAGGATGATCGGCTCCATGTTCATGCCCTCCCTTCCGCGCCGGCCTCGGTTGCACCGTCTTCCGCCGTCCCGCTGCGCCACGTCTTCGCCAGGGTGACGACGCATTCGAGGATCAGTGCGGCCAGGGCGAGGGGGATCACGGCCTTCGCCGGCCAGATCGGCACCTGGATGAGCCCGTAGCGGTACTCGCCTGCGGAGATCGAACGCAGCGCCGCGTTGCCCGTCTGGAACATCATCCAGACGAGCACGGCGAGCGCGAGGACCATGCCTGCGGTGAAGATGATCCTGCCCGCACGCGCAGGCATCCGTTCGATCACGAGGTCGACGGCCACATGTGCCCCGGTGCGCATGGCGTACGCGAGGCCGAGGAACGCGGCAGCGACGAGGAACACCTCACTGAACTCCGTGGTGCCCGGGATCGACCGGCCGGTGAGGGACCTGCGCACCACGTCAGCCACGGTCAGGAGCATGATGAGCGCGATGGTCAGCGAGGCGATCACGGCGAACGTGCGTGACAGGCGTCTGGAGAATGTGTCGAGTGCTTTCATGTTCTGCGACCCGTCGTTCGAGAGGAGGGGGATGAGGGCAGGGCTGCGGCCCGCGCCGCTGTCGTCAGCCGGCCTGTGCGAGGCAGGGACGGATGGAGAGATCTGTGTCCGAGCTTCCTTCGCGCTCGGCGATCTGCGACTGCAGCTCCTCGAGGAACGCATCGGCGTCCGTCGCCTCGACACCGGCGGCGACCGCATCGGACTTCCACGACTCGATCTGTGAATCGCCCACCTGGTCCCGCAGCTTCTCCCGCTCCTCCTCGGAGAACTCGACCGGCGTGCTGCCGGATTCCAGATAGGCGGTGCAGCTCTCTTCGAGATCGCTCGCGACGAAGCCGGAGGCGTCTGCGGCGAACGTGTCCACCTGTGCCTCCATGGCCGACCGCTGTTCATCCGTGAGCCCGTCCCAGTCGGAGCCGTTCATGAGGATGGCGCCCACCGAGTACACCCCGAAGCCGGGATCGGACACATGGGGCGCGACCTCGTGGAAGCTGTTCTGGATCGCGATGTCGAAGGGATAGGACGTGTAGCCGTCGATGACCCCGGTCTCCACCGACTGGTAGACCTCGCCGGCGGAGATCGAGACGGGATTCGCGCCGATCTGGCTGATGGTGTCCGAGAGGAGACCGACGGCCCGGATCTGCTTGCCGTCGAAGTCCTCGACCGTCTCGATGGGAGAGCTCGAGCCCACGATCGTCGTGGCCACCGGGACGAACGAGACGAGGTGGACCCCGGCCTTGTCGTACTCGGCCTGCAGCGCTTCGCTGCTCCGGTACATCTCGTTCATGGCGTCCGTGTGCGAGGCCGGGTCCTGGGACATGAAGGGAACGCTCGCGACATTCGTGAGCGGCAGCTCACCCGGGTAGTAGAAGGGATTGATGATCCCGACGTTCGCGCGGCCGTCCGCGATCCCGGGCAGGATGTCCGCGGCGGCCAGCAGGGACTCCTGGTGGAACACCTCGGTGTCCGCGACGCCCTCCTCCGCCAGGAACTCCGTGACGCCGACGAATGCCCGGCTGAATGAGTTCTGCTCGGGCATGTAGTTCGCTCCCTGCCATGAAGCGGTGCCGGCATCGCCGCCGCCTGCCCCGGCGACGCCGCCACAGGCTGCGAGTGCGAACGCGGCACCGGCAGTCGTCGCCGCTCCGCAGAGGCTCCTGGTGGATATGCGCATGAGGATCTCCTTTGATTCTCGTGTGGATTCCAGGTCTTCTGCACCGGAGCTCGCGACACCTCGGCCTGTCGGTGAGCCTGGATGTCAGTCAATTTACTCATATGCATAGTCAGAGTCAATAGACAGTTTTCAACTGAAAATGTTTCTGTCCATATAACTTTTCAATCAGTCCTGGCGCTCTGGTCTGCCTCTGCATGCCGCCCCGGCGTGTCGAAGTTCGACGCGATGCTCTGGATGCTGGGCTCTTGACAGCGCCTTATCGAATGATCACTGTGGATCATGATCAGAGATCTGGTGCAAGACGAGGAGGTCCACCGTGAAAGCTCTGAGGACGAAGGCCGTGCAGGTGACGGCGACGATGGGCGTCGCCGCATTCGCTCTCGCCGGCTGTGCGGGTTCGGCGGGATCTGCCGGGAGCGGAGGCGGAGGAGCCGGCGGCGGGGAGGGCTACGCGCACGACGCCTCGGACGCGGAGATCGCGGCCGCCTTCGAGGACATCGAGCCCCTGACCATCACGTATCAGCCCTCCGCGCAGTCCGCGGAGGGGCCGGACTCCTACCGTGCGCAGGCGTTCAAGAAGAACCTGGAGGAGAAGTCGGGAGGGAAGATCACGGTCGACACCACCTATGCGCAGGGGATCGCCGGCTACACGGAGCTCGGTGACGCGCTGGTGGACGGGCGCGTCGACATCGCCTACATGCTCCCCATCTACCAGCCGGACGAGTACCCGGTCTTCCAGGCCTGGGTCACCGGCACCACACTCACGGGCACCTCTCCGCTCGTCGACGAGCTCGCCGCGAACGCCGCCCTGGGAGACCTCGCCTGGCAGGACGAGAACCTCCTCGCCGAGTTCGAGGACAAGGGCCTCGTGCCCCTCAGCCCCCTCAACGCCGCCGGCGCCGTCATGTCCCTGTGCTCGGAGCCGCACACCACCGCCGCCGACTGGAACGGGAACCAGGTGCGCGCCTCGTCCACCGCCCAGAGCGCGCAGCTGGAAGCGGTCTCCGCCTCGCCGGTCTCGCTCGAATACACCGAGGTGTTCGAAGCTCTCCAGCGCAACACCATCGACTGCACGCTCACCGCGACCCTGCCCGCGGAGACGGCCGGGGTGTTCGAGGTCGCCAACGACGTCGCCTACACGACCGATGTGACCTTCGCCCGCGGGCCGGGCGGGGTGTTCGCGGGCAGCGCATGGGAGTCGTGGCCGCTGGCGGTCCGGCAGCTCGTCTTCGACGCGATGGCCGATGAGTTCGTCCAGTCGCGCCGCGGTGACCTCGCGGGCAACTACGCGGCCGCTGAGCTGGTCCGGGAGCACGGAGGCTCCTTCGCCGAGATGGACGACGAGACCCAGGCGCTCATCCGCGCGGCCTCCGAGGGCCTCGTGGAGGAGAAGGTGCGGGACGGTCTGCTGCCGGAGGGTTCGGTCGAGGCCGTCCCCGCCGCCGTGGACGAATGGCGGGAGGTCGTCACGGAGCTGGGCTATGAGGACGAGGGGACGTTCGCGGACTTCGACGAGTGGTACCCGGACGACGACAGCGAACTCCTCACCCCACTGGGAGAACGGTACTTCGAGGAGGTCATGCTGCCGCACCGTCCCAGCTGAGAAGGCGGTGCGACAGCGGGCCCAGGGCGGCGTAAGGCGGATGCCCCGCCGGGCTCAGCGGGGCGAGGAGGGCAGCTGAGCCCACTCGCGCAGGGTGACCGCGCGGATCTTCGAGCCGTTGGTCCCGGCCGTGGTCGGCATCTCCTCGACGATCCGCACCTCGGCCGGCACCTTGTAGCGTGCGAGGCTCTCCCGCGTGTAGTCCCGCAGCTCGTCGCCGGTCACCTCAGCGCCTGCGGCGAGGACCACGAAGGCCACCGCTTCGGTCTCCCCCGACCGGCCGGTGCGTCCCACCACTTTCGCGGTGTCGACGGCCGGATGGCCGGCGATGTGACCCTCGATCTCCGCCGGATCGACCATGAACCCCTTGAGCCGGAGGACGTCGCCCATCCTGCACACGTACGCGAACGAGTGCTCGTCCACCCGGTCTCCCAGGTCGCCGGAGCGGAACCAGCCGTCCCCGGTGAAGGCCTTCGCACCTTCGCCCTCGTCGCCCAGGTACGCGTCGACCACGTTGGGACCGCGCAGCTGGATCTCTCCGCGCTCTCCGGTCGGCACCTCGGCGTCCGTGGCAGGGTCCGCGATCCGGTAGGCGTAGGAGGGTGATGCGAGCTGACCGCCCCCGCGTGCACGCAGCTCCGCGGCTGTCCCGGAGGGCCAGAACGAGGTGAGGGCGAAGACCTCGGACGAGCCGTAGACGCCCACCGTCGTCGTCCCGAACCTGTCGGCGGACCAGCGGGCGATCTCGTGGGAGGCGCCCTGGAAGTCCGCCACCCCGGTCCACCGCCACGTGGAGAGGTCGTACGGACGCTCTCTCCAGGCCTGTGCGATCCGGACGAGCATGTCGTCCCCTCCGACGTAGTGCGTGCCCCCGCGTGCGTGCCACACCTCCAGCAGCGCGGCCGGGTCGAACGCGGGCTGGATGACGACACTCGCTCCGCCGAACAGCGCGGCCATCACCGCGGTGTATCCGAATGTGCCGGAGTAGGGGAGAGGCTCCACCATGACGTCACCCGTGCGGAACTCCAGGCGAGCGGCCACGGCCCGCAGATGGGCGACCGTTCCGGCCTCGCTGTGCGCCGCGAGCTTGGGCATGCCCGTGGAGCCCGAGGTGGTGAAGGCCACCGCCAGCACGTCACGGTCATCGTCCGCGACATCCTGCACGCTCGCCGCACCTCCCGTGCGCTCCGCCGGAGAGGGGGTGCCCTGCTGCGTCCCCGTCGTCACCAGCCGGAACGAGGCCGAGGCGCCTGCATCGGGACGGGGCATGTCCAGGGTGGTCGCGCTTCCCGCCCCCAGGTCCCAGTCCTCCGGGCGTGGCGGTGCGGGCGCGTTCGGTGCGGGTGCGACGAGGACGAAGGGCCTGGGGGCGTCTGTAGGGAGGCTTTCGGCGGCACGGGTGAGGGTGCGCAGGAGGTCCAGGCGCTGGAAGCCGTGAGCGGCGACGAGAACCGAGGGCCGGGCCTTCCTGAGCACGTGGCCCACCTCTGCGACGTTGTAGCGCGTGTTCACGCCGATGACGTGGGCGCCGACCGCGGACGCTGCGAACTGCCAGGCGACCGCCTCGATCCACGACGGCAGCCAGACGGCGATGCAGGAGCCCGGCCCGATGTCCCGCCCCTGCATCCAGGCCGCGCGGGAATCCGCGAGGGCGAGGAGTTCCTCCGCCGTTGCGACGGTGGTGGAGACTGCGCTCGCCTCCGCGCGGCGGGGGCCTCCGGGCCTGCCGCGTTCCCGGTGCTCATCCGGAACCGGGTCCACCTGGATCAGGAGCTCTCGCTGAGGAGCGGCGTCCGCCCAGGTCCGGAGGCTGCCGTAGAGAGTGGGTGCGGAGGTCGCTGCGGTCATGGGTTCTCTCCTTCTGGTGGGGTTGCCGGGGCCGAAGCGCCTGCGGCCGTGTGTGCACCGAGGGCGAGCAGGTCCTCGACCCATCCGTCGATCACGTCCGCGAAGTCGTCCATCTCCTCCATGGGATAGTGCCCGATCCCGGGGAGCCGCGTGAATCGGGAGCGGCCGATTCGTCCGGCGGCACGTCCGACGCGCTCGGCATCGACCCACAGGTCGTCGTCTCCCACCACCAGGTGGGTCGGCGCGGTGATCCGCGGCAGTCGCTCGGCGACGTCGTGAGTTCCCCACGCGAGGAGGTCGGAGCCGGAGACCTGCGGATCCTCCCTGCAGTGCATGCGGCCGATGAGCTCCCTGCGACGGGTGCTCACGGCGCTTCCCATCACCGCGAGCGTTCCCCAGTAGGTGCGATCGGAGCGAGAGGGTGCGGAGATGTCGGTGAGCTCTCTGCGCATGGCGCGGATGTTCACATGCCCCGCCTCGGCGTTCGCCGCCATCGCGATGATCGCCGCGATCCCGTCCCCGGCGAGAGCGCCGATCTCGAGCGCGATCTTCCCGCCGATCGAGCAGCCGACGACCACGGGACGGTCGATCCGCAGGAGTGTGAGCGCCTTCAGGCAGAACCTCGCGTAGTCGGCGAGATCCGTGACGGGACCGCCGCGCGCCGGTTCCGAATGGCCGTGGCCCGGCAGATCCGGCACGAGCACGCGGTACCCGAGGGCTGCGAGTTCGCGGGCCGCGTCCCTGTACTGGACCCCGGACTGTCCGGCCGTGTGGATGGCGAGGAGCGGACGGCCGTGTTCCGGCCCCCAGTCCTGGACGAAGGCCGTCCGCCCGTCCACCGTCAGCTGATGCGCGCGGAGCGTGGTGGATGCGGCACTCATGCGGACTCTCCGCTCCGTGCGGCACCGGGTGCGAACGGGACGCCCCAGCCGGCTTCCACCGCCATGGTGCGTGCGAGCTCGATGATGTGGACGAGGGCGGAGGTCATCCGCAGATACTCGTAGCCAGACCCGGAGGAGCCGAGCCTGCGGCGCATGGCGGACTCCATGAACGAGTAGCGGTCGTGGGTCATGAGCGCGATGAATTCGTCTCCCGGGATGTCGACGATGAAGTCCGCGCCGAGCAGCGACCGTGGGACGATCTCCAGCACCTGACCGCGATAGCACCGGATGTGCAGTTCGCGGCCTCCGATCCGGATCCCCATCGTGCCGTCGTAGCTCGCCAGCAGATCCGCTGTGCGGGGGTCTCCGTCCAGGCGGGCCTGCAGCAGGCGCCCCCACAGGCGGGATCCGGGGCAGTCCGCGGGATCGGCGGGCGGGAGGCCGATCCCCGCCGTGATGCTGATCCGCATCTCGCCGGCGCGCTGGGGATCCGCCGCATCGGCCTCGGGCCGGGTGGCGGCCGGCGGCCGCTGTGCGGCAGCTGCGTCCTCGACGACGGTGAGCACGGCTTCGACGATCCCGCCGGGCGGGGAGGCGGCGACGGCGGTGACCACAACGTCGACGGTGAGCGTCCCCGGCCGTGCATCCGCCCGTCCGCGCCCGAAGGGGCGCAGGACGTCGACGGCGGTACAGCGGACGGCGGTGTCCGGCACCGCGAGTTCGGCCAGCGCGATCCGCACCGCCTCGGCGGCCGCGGACAGGGGAGAGGTGCCGGCGGCGGCGCGCACGCCGGCGCTGAACCGTCTGCCCGGGCGGACGGTCGCAGTGTCCGGAGCGGTCTCCGTGGGGGAATCGGCCATTGTCAGTCCTTTCCGACGGGGCGGAGGCGGTGCGGTCGTGTGGCAGGATGTCGAGCTGTGCGGGAGAACGGGACGAGACGGCGGGCGGCGCCCCACTTCATCGACAGGGCGACGGTGATCGCCGCTGCGCTGGAGGCGTTCGCCGAACGCGGGTTCCACGGAGCGTCGACGCGGAGCATCGCCGCGCTCGCCCGGACGTCGCTGTCGAACCTCTACAACTACTTCGGCTCGAAGGACGAGATCCTCGAATTCGTGCTCGAATCGACCTCGCGGGAGCTCGCCGACTCCCTCGAGACCGCGGTCGCGGACGCAGGAGGCGGACCTCCTGGGCGGCTGGCGGCGGCAGTGAGCGCCTACGTGCGATTCATCGTCGACAAGCCGCAGGCCTCGCTCGTGGGCATCACGGAGTTCCGGTATCTCGCAGGGGAGAGGCGCGCGGCCGTGGTCGAGCAGCGGGACCGCTCGGAAGCCGTCTTCCGTGCGGTGATCAGCGAAGGGCGGGCGGCCGGCGACTTCGACGTGCTGGACGTGCCCAGCGCGACGCGTGCGGCGGTGTCCCTGTGCAATTCCATGTCCGCCTGGTACCGGCCTGACGGCCCGCACAGTGCGGACGAGCTCGTGCGGCTGCAGGTGGACCTGGCTCTCGGTCTCGTGCGGTCCGCTCAGCGTGCCGAGCGGTCGTCGCCGGCCCATCACAGGAACCCGAGGAGAAGTATCGAGGCGCCGTAGACGATGCCCAGGAACAGCATGATGAGGAAGAGATACCCCATCACGTCTCTCAGCTTGATTCCCGAGATGGCGAGCACCGGCAGGATCCAGAAGGGCTGGATGGAGTTGGTCCACTGGTCCCCGTAGGCCACACCGAGCGCGGTCGCCGCATAGTCGGCGCCCATGCTGCCGGCGGCTTCCACCATGATGGGGCCCTGCACGGCCCATTGCGCGCCGCCCGAGGGGGCGAGCAGGTTGATGATCCCGCCGGACAGGAAGCTGAAGAACGGCAGCGTCTCCGGGGTCGAGACGCCGGCGAAGACCCCCGCGAAGGTCACCATGAGCCCGGAGCCCGCCAGCACGCCCATGATCCCGGCGTACAGCGGGTACTGGACGAGGACCCCGCTGACCACCCCGATGCTGTTCCGCAGCGCTGCGAGGAACGCGCTGGGCCGGGCGAAGAGAAGGAGGGCGAGGGAGAGGAAGGCGAGGTTGATGATGTCGAAGTCGACGGCTCCCCGGCCGACGAAGTGGAGGACCGTGTAGCTGATTCCGAGCAGGCCGATGAAGATGCCGATCGCAGGGCTGCGGTTGAGCCGATCTGCCAGAGTCTCTCCCCCGCCGGCCTCCTTCCCGGCTTCCTCCTGAGGCGCCGGCTGCGGCAGCCGCAGCTCGATGACCTCTGCGGCGTCCTTCGGGTGGAGGAGCGCGACGAATGCCGGGAGGCCGAGGATCACGACCGCCGCCGTGAGGAGCACGAGGGGAGCGAAGATCGTCTCCGTCGTCGGCACGACTCCCATCTGCTCCTCGAGGATGTGCCCCGGCGTTGCGATGGTGAGCGGGATGGTGCCGGAGAGGCCGATCCCGTAGAGGGAGAAGCCCGCATATCCCCCTGCGACGGCGAGCGGGTAGTGCATCCCCGGCACCGTGCGGGCGAGCTTCCTCGCGAGGACCACACCGATGACCAGGCCGAATCCGACGTTGAGCCACGTGCCGAGCGCCCCGGCGAAGGTGGCGATGGCCACCGCGGCGCGAGGGCTGCGGACCCTCTGCGCGAGTGCGTCGAGTCCGCGATCGACGAGGGGTGTGCTCGCGAGCATGTACCCGGTGAGGAGAAGCATCGCGATTTGCATGGAGAACGCGAGCAGGTCCCAGGCGGACCCGCCCCACATGCTCACCAGATCGATGGGGTTCTGCTTCTCGACCGTCGCGGCGAGGACGAACGTGACAAGGGTGAGGAGCACGGCCACCACGAGGGAGTCCGGCAGGAATCGGTAGAAGGCGCGTGAGAGCGCGGAGGCCAGTGACTTCATCGTCTCTTTCCCTGTGTCGGCTCCGGAGCGTACGGAGGAAGAACGATCGTTCTTGCATGTCACCGATCACACTAGGGGAGGAGTCCGGATCCCACAAGGCCGAGCCCGAGGGTCCGGTGCGGCCCGCCGCGATCCCGTCCCCGGCGGACGCGAGAGGGCCCGGGCGAACGAATCGCCCGGGCCCCTCCGGTCTGCGCCGGGTGCGGGTGTCAGTCCTCGGAGTCCAGCCAGGCACGGACGGCGTCGCCGTCCTCGCCCAGCTCCGGCGGCTGCTTCCGGTAGCTCACGGGCGAGGCGGAGAACGAGAGCGAGGGGCGGATCGTCGGGATGCCGCCCTCCTCGCCGGTGGTCCACACCGGTTCGAGCCCCAGCTCCTCCGCCGTCATCAGGCCCTCGTTGACGCTCTGCACGGGCGAGCTTGGCAGACCGGCCTCCGTGAGCAGCGCGAACCACTCCTGCTTGCCCTTGTGGGAGAGCGCCTCCTCCATGAGCGGGCGGAGCTCGGCGCGGTTGACGTTGCGCTTCTCCGGCGAGTCGAAGCGCTCGTCCGTGCTCCACTCCGGGTGGCCGAGCACCTCGGCGAGACGGGCGAACTGTCCGTTGTTCGCACCCACGACGATGAGGTCGCCGTCGCCCGTGGGGAAGGCGTTGTACGGGTAGATGGTGCCGTGCTCGGCTCCTGCCCGCCGCGTGGTCTGTCCGCTGAGCGCGACCTGGTACTGGTTGGTCATGGTGAAGAGGGCGTTGCTCATGAGGTTGTTCTCGATGAGCTGGCCCTCGCCCGTGAGATCGCGGTGGCGGATGGCGGCGGTGATGCCCAGCGCGGTCGTCATCCCGGTCGTGATGTCGAAGATCGAGACGCCGGAGCGCACGGGAGGGCCGTCCGGATCCCCGTTCATGTCCATGAGGCCCGCCGCGCCCTGCACGAGGACGTCGTAGCCGGGCATGTCCGCGCCCTTCTTCGTGCCGAAGCCGCTGATGTGGGCGTAGATGACCTGCGGGTTGAGCTCCCGCACGCCCTCGTACCCCAGCCCGAACTTGTCGATGGACCCGGGCTTGAAGTTGTGGAGGAAGACGTCCGCGCGTGCGGCGATGCGCTTGGCGACCTCGAGGTCCTCCGGATCCTTGAAGTCCAGGGCGATCGAGTGCTTGTTCCGGTTGACGGCCTGGTAGTAGCTCGCCTGGCCCATGTACACCGGCGGGCTCCAGGAGCGGGTGTCGTCGCCGCCGGGGCTCTCCACCTTGATGACCGTCGCGCCCAGATCGCCCAGGGTCATGGAGCAGAACGGTCCTGCCAGCACCCGGGAGAAGTCCGCGACGACGATGCCGCTGAGCGGCCCGGCGGGCAGATCCGAGGAGGAGGGGGCAGAGGTGGGTGGCAGACCAGTCATCGTCTTCCTTCGCTGCGAGGGTGTGTTCTGGCGGATTGCGGTGATGCGCGCGACTCCCTAGCGTATAGTCCAGACTGCTGAACGTTTGATAAGGCCGAGCACTGAGACGGTCGCCGGACCGCTGTCCGGCGGATCGCGCACGGCCGCCACCGGAGGGACCGTGACGCGTCCCGGCACGAGGAGAGACGACGATGACGTCGAACGAACCACCATCCGCAGCCGCTCAGGATCCGTCCGGACTGCCGACGGGGATCGGGCCGGGGGTCCGTCCGTGGGTCGCGGCGCGCGCCGGCGTGGAGGAGGCTGCGGTGGGCTTCCGCGTGCTCTCCGTGGGACGTTCCAACCTCACCTTCACGGTGACCCTCGACGGTGCAGACCGCTGGGTCCTGCGCCGCCCGCCGCTGGGGCACCAGGGCGGCAGCGCGCACGACGTCTCCCGCGAGGGGAGGATCATGGCCGCGCTGGGCCCCACGTCCGTACCCGTGCCGACCATCCTCGAGATCGTCGACGACCCCACCGTGCTCGAGGTCCCCTTCGTCTTCCAGGACCACTGCGACGGCTTCCCCATCCACGAGCCGGCCGATCTCGAACTCATCTCGGCCTCGGGCTCCGTGGCCGGCTCGATGCGGTCCATGGTCGACGCCCTTGCCGAGATCCACCGGGTGGACATCGACGCGGTGGGCCTCGGCGATCTGCGCCGTCCGGGCGGATTCGTCGAGCGCCAGCTGCGCCGCTGGCTGGGTCAGTACGAGGCCATCACCACCCGTGACATCCCGGTGATCCGCGAGGTGCAGGCCGCGCTCTCCCGTGAGATCCCGCCCGAGACCGTCACGGGTCTGGTGCACGGTGACGTCAAGCCCAACAATATGCTCTTCGACCGCACCAGCGGTGAGGTCCAGGCGGTCGTGGACTGGGAGCTGTCCTCGGTGGGCGATGTCGTCACGGACCTCGGCTACCTGCTCGCGATGATGTTCGTGCCCATCGAGTACACCGGCATCTGGACGCCCACGGTCGAGGAGGGCGGTCTCACCGCGGAGCAGGTCACCGCCCGCTACGCGGAGCTCACCGGCCAGGACACCTCCCGCGTGCCGTACTACGCCGCCTTCGCGGCCTGGAAGCTGGCCTGCATCCGGGAGGGCGTCTACACCCGGCTCAAGCAGGGCCGCATGGGCGACCTCGACCTCGATCCCGAGGAGACCGGGGCGGGTGTGGAGCCGCTCGCCGCCTACGCCCTCGACATCCTGCGTTCGGGCCGGATCTGAGGGGCTGGGCGAGGGGGAGGGCCTCTCACCGGGCCGTGCTGCTCCGCTGCGTGCCGGGGCCGGCCGAGACGGACCGAGCGCCGGGCCGAGCGCCGGCCGAGGCGGACGGAGCGGACGCGAGGCGGAGCGCACGCCGAGTGTGACGCAGTCGAAGGAATACTCCGCCGCCGCAGATCCTTGCATCCGGCGGACCCGCTGCATGTGCGGTGTCCGGCGCAGGGCGGCCGCACGTGCCGGGAACGGGGCGTGCGCCGCAGCGCCACTTCACTCATCTGAGCCCTAGGAGCCCATGACATGACGCGGATCGGAATCATCGCAGGCAGCAACCGCCCGGGAGCGCTCAACCCCCAGGTCGTCGACTGGGTGAAGGCGCAGCTGGACGAGCGCGGCGTGGAGAACGAGGTGCTCCGGTATGCGGACTTCGACCTGCCCATCCTCGACGAGCCGATCCCCGGAGGCGCGCACCAGTACCAGAACGCGCACACGGTGGCCTGGGGTGCGGCGGTGGAGCCCTTCGACGGCTACATCGTCGTCACCCCGGAGTACAACCACTCCGTGCCCGGTCCGCTGAAGAACGCGATCGACTTCGTCGGCACGGAGTTCGCGCACAAGCCCGTGGCCTTCGCGAGCTACGGGGCGGATAAGGGCGTGCGGGCGGTCGAGGCGTGGCGCCTCGCCTTCGCGAACTTCCGCGCGGCGACGGTCCGCGGCACCGCGTCCTTCTCGATCTTCACGGACTTCACTGACGGCGCATTCGCCCCGGAGGAGGTCTCCGCGCAGACGTTCGAGCCCATGCTCGAGGACCTGCTGGCCTGGGCCGAGGGCTTCAAGACGGTGCGCGCGGCCCAGGGCTGACCCCGCGCGCGTGAACAGCGCCCATGTCTCACTCTGCTTCGCATTTCCGCCGGAAAGGCGAAGCAGAGTGAGACATGGGCGCTTGGACGCAGGCGTCAGTTCGCGACGAGCACCACGCGGCCGGCGACCCTGCGCTCTGCGAGGTCGTCGAGCGCGCCGGTGACGTTCTCCGCCTCCAGGGGGCGCTCCTGGATGGGCAGGCGGGGGAGGTCGGTCTCGCCCGCGAGCTTCACGAGGGCCTTGAGCTCGGGGAGGCTGCCGACGAAGTTGCCCTCGATCTTGAGCTGGCTGAGTGCGACGAGGGTCGTGGGGAAGGCCAGCTGTCCGCCGAACAGGCCGACGCTCACCAGCTTGCCGCCCACGCCGAGCGCGCTGAGCGCCAGGGACGAGGTCGCGCCGTTGTTGACGAAGTCGATGGCGCCCGCGAGCTTGCCCCCGCCCGCCTCGACGAGATCCGCGACCGCGTTCTCCCCGGTGGTGAGGACGGTCGCGGTGGCACCCGCGGCCTTCGCGTTCTCCAGCGCGGCCTCGCTTACGTCCGCGGCGACGATGTTCCGGTGCCCGCGTGCGCGCAGGATGGGGATGACGCTGAGGCCCACGCCTCCGGTGCCGATGACGGCGATGGGGCGGTCGACCTCGGGGGTGAGGACCTTGGTGGTGGCGGCGTAGGAGGTCAGCCCGGAGCAGGCGAGGGTGGCGGCCCAGGACGGGTCGAGGTCGCCCACGGGGACGAGGTAGCGCGAATCGGGCACCCACACCTCGCGGGCGTAGCCGCCGTTGAGGGCGACGGAGAGGTTCCGCTTGGCGCCGATGCAGTAGTTCTCGCGGTCCTCGGCGCAGGCCTGGCACTCGCCGCAGCCGATCCAGGGGAAGACGATGAACTGCTCGTCGCCGGGCTGCACGGTGGAGTCGGGGCCGGCGGCGACGACCTCGCCGACGATCTCGTGGCCGAGGACCAGCGGGTACTCCGCCCCGGCCGAGGTGTAGGGGAGCCTGCCCGCGTCGCCGAGGTCGAAGAAGCCCTCGCGTGCGTGGAGGTCGGAGTGGCAGACGCCGGAGTGGGTGATGCGGACGAGGACGGATGCGCCGGTGAGCTCCGGCGTCTCGATCTCGATCTCCTCTGCGGGTGCGTTGGGGGTGGCGATGCCGAATACCTTCATGGGACCCTCCTCGGTCTGTGCGGTCGATCTGCGGTGACCGACCGGCGATGAAGCCGTGACCTGACTGTCTGGATGCGAGCCGTGGCCGAACCGTCCGTCATATAAGCGAACGTTCACACAGTACTCAACCACATCGACACGGGGCTTGCAGTCTCCGCGGCGCCGTCCGGGGGAGCACGAGGCGGATTTGTTAACGATTCCGCATCAAAGATTTGTGATTCAGCCCTCTTCTGTGCATAGTTGACGTGCCGCATATAAGCGGCTCACCGGCTATCGGCGAGATCACCGACGCCGACAGATGCACAAGGAGCTTCAATGAGGAAACTTCCCGCAGCCGCTTCCGCCGCGGCACTCGCACTGGTCCTCTCCGCCTGCGGCAGCGACGGCGCGGAACCGGAGACCGTCTCCGAGGGGCCACTCCCCGACACCTTCGCGATCGCGACCTACGGCACGGGCACCTCGACCTATGCGGACACCTCTGCCGTCTCGGAGGCCCTCACCGCCGAGGAGGGGATGAGCATCCGCGTGGTGCCCTCCGACACCGGGATCGGGCGGATCGCCCCCATGCGGGACGGGCAGGCGCTCTTCTCCCGCGGCGGCGACGAGTACATCTACGCCTTCGAGGCGGAGTACGACTTCGCGGTGCCGGAGTGGGGCCCGCAGGACATCAGGATGACCTGGACACCCACCGCTCCGCACAGCGTCATGTCGCTGAGCGGCTCCGGCATCGACACCTTCTCCGACCTGCGGGGCAAGAAGGTCCCCTGGGCCACCGCGAACCCCTCGGTGCAGAACAAGATGACCGCGCTGCTCGAGTACGGCGGTCTCACCTGGGACGACGTGGAGGCCGTCGACATCAGCTACGGCGACCAGGCGGAGGGCGTGAAGAACGGCCAGGTGGACGTCGTCTACCAGCAGGTCTACGGCTCCTCGCTCTACGAGCTGGAGAGCCAGCACGACGTGCAGTGGCTGGAGCTCGACCCTGACGACGAGGCCGCCGTCGAGCGCATGCTGGAGGTCGCCCCCTCCACCTTCGTGGGCTCCTTCTCCGGCGGCCCCGCACAGGAGGAGGGCGAGGAGACCACCGCCCTCATGTACACCGTCCCGGTGATCACCTACGCGGAGACCTCCGCCGAGGCCGTGCACGACCTCGCCACCGCTCTCCACGGGAACTTCGTCAGCTACGAGGACGCGACGCCCACGACCTCGGGCTGGGGGCTCGACGAGATCCAGAGCGTCCCCACCCAGGTCCCGTTCCACGACGGCTTCGTGCAGTTCCTCGAGGAGCAGGACATGTGGACCGAGCAGGCGGAGACCCGGAATCAGGAGCTCATCGACCGTCAGGAGCAGCTGCGCACCGCATGGGACGAGTACCGGGAGTCCGAGGAGGGCGCTGAGCCGGACCACGAGTCCTGGACGGCGTGGAAGGACGAGAACCTCGCCTGACCGGCTGCGATGACGCAGACCGGCCGTGCGGTGCCGCCGCCTCGGGACGAAGCGGCGGCACCGTCCCCCGAACCGATTGGACTCATATGGAAACCCGACTGACTCCACTGTGGAAGGCGGTCGTCGCGGTGCTCACCGTCACGGGCGTCCTCCTCGCGATGAACCAGGTGTTCTTCTGGAACCCGGGCGGCTTCACGCTGCTGCGCAGCTCCTACCTGTACCTGGTCCTCGCGTGCTTCCTCCCCATCTGCTTCCTCGCCTTCCCCCTCCTGAAGTCCGTGCGGAACCGGCCCGTGCCGTTCTACGACGTGATCCTCGCACTGCTCGCGGCCGGCGTCTGCACGTACTTCGGGGCGAACGGCGAGACCATCGTGAACCAGGGCTGGGACTACGCAGCACCGCAGACCGCGGTGCTGCTGTCCTACCTCCTCTGGCTCCTGGTGCTGGAAGCGCTGCGCCGCACGGCGGGCCTCATCGTCACCCTCATCGCCCTCGCGTTCTCCCTCTACCCGCTCGCCGCCGGACAGATGCCTCTGGGCTTCCTCCGCGGCATCTCGACGGATCTCAGCGGCGCGGCCCAGGGGCACATCATGGGCGCGGACTCCGTCCTCGGCCTGCCGCTGCAGACGGCGGGCACCATCCTCATCGGCTTCCTGCTCTTCGGCGTCGCACTGCAGCACACCGGCGGCGCGACCTTCTTCTATGACCTCGCACAGGCATTGTTCGGCCGCTATCGGGGAGGTTCGGCGAAGGTCTCGGTGTTCTCCTCCGCCTTCATGGGGATGATGTCCGGGTCCGCGGTGTCCAATGTGCTCACCACCGGCCCCATGACCATCCCGGCCATGAAGCGCGCGGGCTTCCCCGGACGCTATGCGGCCGGCATCGAGGCGACGGCCTCGACGGGCGGCACCATCACCCCGCCCATCATGGGCAGCGCGGCCTTCATCATGGTCTCGTTCATCGGCGTGCCCTACAGCGAGATCGCGCTCGCCGCCGCCATCCCCGCGATTCTGTACTTCCTGGGCATCTTCGTCCAGGTGGACGCCTACTCGGCGAAGTCCGGGCTCATGGGGCAGCGCGGACCGGGGCCGGCCGCGGTCGGCGGCATCCTGCTGCGGGGCTGGCCCTATCTGGCCGCGCTCATCGGCCTCGTGGCGCTGCTCGTCGTGCAGCAGCGGGAGTCGCAGGCACCGTACTGGATCGTCGCGTTCCTGCTCGTGGTCCTCGTCGTCCGGCTGACGGGGGAGGGGAAGGCGCGTCAGGTGCCCGCCGCGCTGTTCGACTTCCTCGTCTCCGCGGGCAGGACCATCGCGGAGATCATCGGCATCATCGCCGGTGTGGGACTGATCGTGGGCGGCCTGTCCATGACGGGGGTCTCGCTCTCGCTCGCGCGGGAGCTCGTCGCGGCGGTGGGGGAGAACCTCGTCCTCATCCTCCTCGCCGGTGCGGTCACCTGCTTCATCCTGGGGATGGGCATGACGGTGTCCGCCGTGTACGTGTTCCTCGCCATCGTCATGGCTCCTGCGCTCACGCAGCTCGGGGTGAATCCGATCGCCGCCCACCTCTTCGTCATCTACTGGGCGACCGTCTCCTACATCACCCCGCCGGTGGGGCTCGCGGCCTTCGCCGCGGCGAACATCGCGAAGACCCCGCCCATGGCGACGGCGTGGACGGCGACGAGGCTGGGTGCGGTCAAGTACATCGTGCCGTTCGCCTTCGTCTTCAACCCGGCGCTGCTGGGCCAGGGAGCCGGCACGGACATCGTCCTCGCCGTGGTGTTCTCCGCCGCGGGCGTCTTCTTCCTCGCGTGCGCCTTCGAGGGATGGATGACCGGTGTGGGCCGAGCTCTCACCCTCCCGGTGCGGACGGCGATGGCGGTGCTCGCCCTGGGCCTGTTCGCACCGTCCCTCCCGGTGAGCAGCGCGTGCCTGGCGGGCTGCGCCGTGCTCGCCGTGGTCACCCGCTTCTGGAACGCCGGTGATCAGACGGTCTCCGCGGAGCGCGAGCGCGTGCGGAAGGAGAGGGTCGAGGCGGCGGATCGAGGCGAGGAGCCGGCTGAGGTGTGAGGCTGCCTCGGGCCTGGGTGCGCCGCTGCGAGAGCCCGGGCCCGAGGCCGCGGATCAGCGGGAGGAGTCCGCCGAGGCCTGCGGCGGCTCCGCTTGCGGGCCGGGATCCGCGCTGGGCGTCTGCTCCGCCGCCTCCCGCTCGCGGAACAGGCTGCGGAGGTGGTACCCACGGACGGTGCCGAACAGCACAAGGATGACGGTGGCCGCGGCGACCGCGCTCACCACGACCCAGTCGATCCCCACGGAGGAGTGGAAGAACGCGAGCTCCGCGATGAGCGCGGAGAAGAGGGAGGCGCACACCGCGGGTATCGTCCACGAGGCGGAGATGCGCGAGGAGATCGAGATGATGACGACGGCTCCGGCGGCGATCGCCAGCGGGGCGACCTGCCACACGGTGATGACCACGAGACCCGCGACGAGCGCGGACGGAGGGCCGATGTAGGTGTCCTCCTCCAGCTCCTCGTCGTCGTGGCGGATCGCGGCGGGGACGAGGCAGAGCGCGAGGATGCCCAGCACCGCGTCCGAGACGAGGGTGACCCAGAACAGCTCCGGGTCCGCCACCTGTGTGCCCGGCAGCCAGGCGTTGATGGCTGCGGCGTGGTAGAAGAACGAGTACATGAGCCCGAGCACGGCGGAGACGAGCACCAGCGCGGTCGTCCTGTTCCTGCTGCCACGCGGCGACCGCGCAGGCGGGGCGGCTGGGGACATGCGTCTCGACTCCTCGCTGCTGTGCCGGTCGTCATCCGTGGTGCCGGCCGCGACCGCCGGCGGTCCGGCTCTCACCATGGTAGGCAGAAAGCGCGGAGGCCGCTCGCGGAGAACCCCCAGGTGCAGGAGGAGGGTTTTCCCCACCTCGGACGGCAGTTCGCCCTGTAGCCGCGCTCCTGCCGGAGGCGGGAGAGTGGAGGCATGAACGAAGACGACTCGACCAGACCGCTCCCGGACGGGCAGGTGCCCCCGGCGGGCGAGGCACCGACCCGCGTGATGCCGGCCGGAGACGCCCCTACCCGCATCATGCCGGAGGGCGAGGCACCCACGCGCGTGCAGCCGCAGCCTCCTCAGGACGAGGCGCAGCTCCCCGCTGCGGCGCATCAGCCGCTGACGGAGGAGCGGACAGGGGAGCCCGTCCAGCCCGCCCCGGCGGATCAGCCGCCGGCGGAGGCGGGCGGAAGCGCAGGCGGCAGCTCCGGCGGCTGGGACCCCGGCGCCTGGGGACCGGCCCCCGCCCGCTACACGAAGGCCCGGATGCCCTGGCTCATGGGCGTTCTCAACGTCACCCTCTCCGCCGTGATCGGCACGTTCTTCCTGTGGATCCCCACGGTCCTCTTCTTCGTGGGCCTGGGCGGGCTCTTCGCGCTGGGCAGCGGGCTCTTCGCGCTGCTCGTCTGGTTCTTCCTGCAGCGCGGCGTCAACCACGTCGAGCGTCTGCGCGCGGAGGCGGTCTACGGGGAGCGCATCCTCGTCCCGCGGTACCGGCGCACCCTGCGCAGCGGATTCGGCGGCTGGTTGCACCAGCAGTGGCTGATCCTCTCCTCGGGGGCGTACTGGCGTTCTGTCGCCCACCACTATGTGAAGTCGCTCTACGGAGTCGTCATCGGCGTCCTCGTGACGCTGACCGTGGGCACCGGCGCGGGAGCGCTCACCGTGGCGATCAACCCCGGCAGTGCGGGCTCCCGGCTCACGCTGGGGTTCGGCGACCTGCCGGACGCGCTGCTGGGCGGTTTCGACGGCGACGTCCCGTTCTCCGTGCGCTTCTGGGTGGGCGCCCTGGGCATCCTCGTGATGCTGGTGGGGTTCGCGCTGCTGGCCTTCTCCCCGTGGCTGGACCGCATGCTCGACCGCGCACTGCTGCCGCCGGCCAAGACCGAGGAGCTCGAGGAGCAGCGGGAGACGCTCAGCCGCGAGGTGGGCCAGCTCGAGACGGCGCGCACCGGCGCGGTGGACGCGGCGACGACGGAACGGCTGCGGATCGAACGCGATCTGCACGACGGGGTCCAGCCCATGCTCGTGGCGCTGAGCATGAAGCTCGGCATGGCCAAGTCCAAGCTCGATTCGGACCCGGAGGGTGCCAAGCGCCTGGTGGGTCAGGCGCACGAGGACTCCAAGGCCGCCATCACGGAGCTCCGCCAGCTGGCACGCGGCATCCACCCGGCAGTGCTGGAGGACCGTGGGCTCGACGCCGCGATCAGCGCGCTCGCCGCCCGCTCCTCCGTGCCGGTGGCGCTCGACGTGCGGGTGCCCGAGGGCGTGAGCGCGGAGGCGGAGTCCGTCGCGTACTTCGTCGTCGCGGAATCGCTCACCAACATCGCCAAGCACGCCCGGGCGGGCCAAGCCCGCGTGACCATCGCCGGGGTGGGCACCGCTGAGGCGCCCCTGCTCCAGGTGGCCGTCTCCGACGACGGCGCGGGTGGTGCGAGGATCGTCCGTGACGGCACGTCGACCGGTCTCAAGGGCCTGGCCGACCGCGTCGCCGCAGCCAAGGGAACCCTGTCCGTGACCAGCCCGGTGGGCGGTCCGACAACGATAGTCGTGGAGGTGCCATGCGCATCGTGATCGCAGAAGACAACGTCCTCCTCCGTGAGGGCATCTCCCTCCTCGTCACGGACGCCGGACACGAGGTCGTCGCGGCGGCCGCGGATGCGAGCGGCCTCCTCAGCGCGGTCGCCGCGCTCGCCCCGGACCTCGCGGTCGTGGACGTGCGCATGCCTCCTTCGTTCACGGACGAGGGGATCCGCGCCGCGACCCTCATCCGCGAGCAGAACCCGGACGTGGCGGTGCTGGTGCTCAGCCAGTACGTGGAGGAGCGCTACGCGAGCGACCTCATCGCCTCCGGCGCGGGCAGCTTTGGCTATCTCCTCAAGGACCGCGTGGCGGATGTCGAGGACTTCCTCGGAGCGCTCGAGGAGGTGGCCGGCGGCGGGACCGTGCTGGACCCGGAGGTCGTCTCGCAGATCCTCGTGCGATCCCGCAGCCAGGGCGGCCTGGCCGATCTCACCGAGCGTGAACGGGAGGTGCTCGAGCACATGGCCTCCGGCAAGTCGAACTCCGCGATCGCCCAGGCGATGTACCTCTCCGCCGGCGCGGTGGAGAAGCACATCAGCTCCGTCTTCACCAAGTTCGGCCTGTCCGCGGACACCAGCGAGAACCGCCGCGTGCTCGCCGTCCTCCGCTTCCTGGGGGTGTGAGGCAGACATGGGAGTCGCATCGCATCCGGCCGCACGCACCTCGACCACAAGGACCCGATCATGAACGATCCGCAGGATCCGCAGCAGAACATCCCTCCGCAGAACCACGACGGCGACCGGCCCCAGGACGAGGGCCGGGGCTGGACCTCACCCGAGGCCGTGCCGTCCCGGGACGAGTACGGCACCGACGTGCCGCCCGGTGCGTCTGCACAGCCCAGCGCGTCCGCGCCCTCGGGAGCACACGCTCAGCAGGGCGTGCCCTCCGCGTCGGGCGCGGCCGCACATCCGGGCAGCCCGCAGGCGTACGGCGTCCAGGCCCATGGGGCTCCGGCCTACGGCGCCCCCGCCGGTGGGGGCGCGCCCCCGCTGCCGCCCCGCCCGCCCAAGGGCCCCACCTCGGCCTCCGGCGGTCCTGCCGAACCGGTCGCGGTGACGCGCGGCGGCCGCATCGCGGCCAGGACGCTCATCGCCGTGGTGGCGGTGCTCGCACTGGCCGTGCCGACTGCGGCGATCGGCGCGGGCGCGTACTTCCAGCTCAACCAGACCACGATCGAGCATTCCGCGGACCTCCCCGCGGAGGCCGCCTCCCTGCGGGTGGAGGCCTCCGACGCCGCCGTCTACGTCCAGGTGGACGACGAGGCGGAGGTGCCCCGGGTGGAGAGCCGCTACGAGGGGCGGAAGCGGGACATCCCGGCACCGGTGGTCACGGAGGACGGGGACCGGACGGTGGTCGACGTTCCCACGCCGGACGGCCCCACCACCTGGCTCCAGGGCTACGCGGAGATCACCGTGACCCTGCCGGGAGCGTATGCCGAGGGCCTCGACCTCGACGTCGCGACCAGCACCGGCATGGTGGACGTCTCCGGCGAGTACACGTCCGTGACGGCGAAGACGGAGACGGGCGCGGTGACCGCGGACGTCATCACCGGCACGGCGGATCTGTCCGCGGGCACGGGAGCCGTCGACGTCTGGGGCGGATCGATGGACGTCCTCCAGGTCTCCACCCGCACCGGTGCGATCTCCGTGAACGACGTACGTGTGAACTCGCTGCTGAAGGCGCAGACCCGCAGCGGGTGGATCGACCTCGAGCTCGACCCCGCCGGCGTGCCGGTGGACGGCGTGGAGGTCGCGGCCAAGAGCGGTGCGGTCACGGTGGAGGTGCCCCTGGAACAGGAGATCGCCGATCCGGACATCACCGGATACTCCGTGTCCGCGCAGACCCAGGTGGGCCGCAGCCGGGTGGAGATCGCCCAGCGCCAGCCGGGCGAGGGGATCCTCCCGCTCACGGTGAGCACCTCCAGCGGTGAGATCGCGGTGGAGTACACCGACGGCGAATACGACGCGGACGGTTCGGGCTGGGACGAGGAGTGGGACGACTCGGGCTGGGACGAGCAGCCCGGCGGCCCGTGGGACGACGGGGACCGGTAGCGCGGCCCCGGCCCGGGGGACGAGAGCCGGGACGGCGGTCCGGGTGCTCGCGAGGACCACGGCCGCGGTCCGGGAGCGGACCGGGAAGGCGATTCCGAGGAGGCGCCGGACGCGGGGAGCGGACCCCGTGCCGATGCCGCCGAGGATGAGGCACACGCCCAGACCTGATGCGCTGCGCAGGCGTCTGGGTCAGTCCTCCGCGCCCACGGCACCGCGGGCGGCTCCGGCCATCGGGGACCGCCCCGCGTGGTCCACGGCGGCGCGCACCGCCGCGAGGACACCGGCGTCGATGAGGTGCTGCGGCAGGGCGTGCTCCTCCGCCGCACCGCCGGCGGGGCTGCCACCGTCTTCCGCTGCACGCGGGACATGGACGAAGCCGGCGATCGGCGCCGGGGAACCGGAGGCGCCGATCGCCGCTGCCGCGTCCAGCGCCGCGAACATCACGGCGTTGCAGACGAAGGTGCCTGCCGAGTAGGAGACCGCTGCGGGCACGCCGGCCGCTCGCACGGCCTCGGCCATGGCGGCCACCGGGAGCGTGGAGAACCGTGCGGGCGGAGCACCTGCCACGAGCGGTTCGTCGATCGGCTGGGCCCCGGCGTTGTCCGGGATGCGCGCCTCCGCGAGGTTGACGGCGATGCGCTCCGGGGTGATCTCCGCGCGCCCGCCGGCCAGCCCCACGCACACGATCACGGCAGGTGAGGTCTCCGCCATGAGCTCACGCAGGCGGGCCTGGGCGCGCGCGTACTCGACGGGGAGGATCTCCGCCGTGAGGTCCGCGAGATCGTCCAGCTGCGTGCCGAGCGCACGGACCGCATGCTCCGAGGGATTGCCGGGGTCGCCGCCGAAGGGTTCGAACCCGGTGACCAGCACGCGTGGTCGTCCCGATGCGGCAGCGGCTCCGGGGCCCGGCGAGTGAGATGTCATGCAGCCAGGGTAGTCGTGCCGGGTAGTGTGAGGGGTGGCACCCGCACCCTCCGAGAGGAACGATGATGACCTCGACCTACCGCAGCTACCGGCTGGCCTCCCGTCCGCAGGGCGCACCCACGCAGGAGGACTTCGAGATCGCCGAGGCCCCGGTGCCGGAGCCGGGGGAAGGCCAGGCCCTGCTCCGCACCCTCTACCTCTCGCTGGATCCGTACATGCGCGGTCGCATGGACGATGCGAAGTCCTACGCCAAGCCCGTGGAGATCGGCCAGGTGATGGTGGGTGCCACCGTCTCCGAGGTCGTGGAGTCCCGCTCCGAGGCCGTGCAGGCCGGCGACGTGGTCCTGGGCTACGGCGGGTGGTCCGAGTACTCCGTGGAGGACGCCTCCACCCTGCGGGTGCTCGACCCGGACGCGGTTCCCGTCACCACGGCGCTGGGCGTCCTGGGGATGCCCGGCTTCACGGCGTACGCGGGGCTGCTGGCGATCGGCGATCCCAAGCCGGGTGAGACCGTGGCCGTCGCGGCGGCGACCGGGCCCGTGGGCTCCGCCGTGGGGCAGATCGCGAAGATCCGCGGCGCTCGCGCCGTGGGCATCGCGGGAGGCCCGGAGAAGGTCCGGCTGCTCGAGGAGCTGGGCTTCGACGCGGCTCTCGACCACCGTGAGGAGGATCTGCGCGGCCGGCTCAAGGCGGCTGCCCCGGACGGCGTCGACGTCTACTTCGAGAACGTGGGAGGTCACGTGTGGGACGCGGTCCTGCCGCGCCTCAACACCTATGCGCGCGTTCCCGTCTGCGGACTCGTCGCCGGCTACAACGGCACCGGCGCGCTCTCACCGGCCGGTTCCATGGAGCGCCTCATGCGGGCCGTGCTCACCAAGTCCCTCACGCTGCGCGGCTTCATCCAGACGGAGTTCGTGCAGACGATGCACGCGGACTTCCTCCGGGACATGACCGAGTGGGTCCGCTCCGGCCAGGTGAGGTACCAGGAGGACGTCATCGACGGCTTCGACGACGTGGTGGGTGCCTTCAACGACATGCTCGCCGGCCGCAACTTCGGCAAGACCGTCATCAAGGTCGCGGACTGAGAGGACCGGAGGGGCCGGGCTGCCCCCTGGCCCGTCTGCCCGGTTCTGCGCTGCTTCAGCGCAGCCACGCCGGGAAGTCCGTGCCGAACCGCAGTGCCAGCACGAGCGCCAGGCGTGCCTTGCGCGGGTGGAGCGTGCCCGCCGTGAGCAGGCCGCGGTTCAGCAGATCCAGCTCCGAACCCGGGTACCCGTAGGTGCGCTGGAGCGCGGCTCCCGCACCGGTGCGGGAGGCCAGCACCACGGGGATCCGCGCGGCGAGGGCGCCCACGCGTTCGACCGCCCCCGCCGGCACGTGACCACCGCCCACACCCGCCAGTACGCACCCGGCGTATCCCGCGTGCGGGAGCGCGTCGAGGAGCGCGAGGTCGTCGTCCAGGCCGGCCTCGACGAGAGCCACGCGGGGCAGGGCCGCGCTTTCCTGCGGCGGTGCGTCGCCCGCTCCACTCGCAGCGGCTTCGGTGTGAGCTGAGGTGCCCGAGGCCTCGGCACCGTCCGGCTCCTCCGGCACCTGCCAGCCCGTCACCGCGCGCGAGGCCGCCGGCACGTGCGGGAGGATCACACAGTCCTCGGACACCCACCCCAGCGGCCCCTGGCCCGGACCGGAGGTGAAGGTCGCCACGGAGGTGGTGTGGGCCTTGACGACGGTGAGCGGATCGTGGAGCTCGTCCGCGAAGACCAGCACGGAGGCGAGCCTCCTCTCCGCTGCCAGCGCACGGATCTCAGGGCTGAGCGCGGCGAGTGCGGCGGCCCGGACGTTGGCGCCGCCGTCCGCGCCCGGCAGGGAGGGGTTGCGCATGGCACCGGTGACCGCAACGGGGATGCCGGAGTCGTTGAGGAGGGCCAGGACGAAGGCGGAGTCCTCGAGCGTGTCCGTGCCCTGGGTGAGGACGACGCCGCAGGCGCCCTCCGCAGCCGCCCGGCGCGCGGAGCGGACCACGGCCTCCAGGTGCGCCAGCGTGATGGAGCCGGAGCCCACTTGCGCGAGCTGCTCGAAGGTGACGTGGAGGCCGGGCGCCGCGGGGAGGTCGTCGAGCTGTGCGGCGGCCGCGATCTGTTCGGCGCCCACGGAGGGGACGACGCCTGCGGAGCCTGCGGAGGCGGTGGGGACCGAGGCGATGGTGCCGCCCAGGGCGATCACGTGGAGGCGGGGTGAGGACATGGGAGCGAGTGTATCGAGCGTGCGGGAGCGACCCGGCGGCAGCGGCGGAGCGAACGGCCGTTAAGGTGAAGCACGGCACAGATATATTCGGCACGGAGACGGGCAGGCCCGCTCTGCCATGAGGAGGACGCAGTCGATGAGCGCACATCCCGGGGACGCACAGTCCGACATCCATGCGCTGAGCGCAGTGCAGGCGCAGGCGTGGAAGGACCGGGTGATGCCCCCGCCGGAGCAGATCGCGGACGGCACCTGGGCCATTCCAGTCCCCATCCCGAACAACCCGCTCCGGTACACCTACTCCTATGCGCTCGCCGCGGACAGCGGTGTGGCGATCATCGATCCGGGCTGGGACGGGAAGGAGCGCCTGCAGGCGTTCACGGACGGCCTGGCGACGGCAGGGTTCGCGCTCCGGGACATCATCGGCATCACCGTGACGCACTACCACCGCGACCATCTGGGCCTCGTCCCCGCGATCCTCGCGGAGAACCCGGACGCGTGGGTGGCGCTGCACCGTCACGACATCGAGGCGGTCTCCCAGCTCATCTCGCAGGGCGGTGCGCCCAACGACGTGGTGGCCGACGGCGGCCGGCTGCTGGGCATCCCGGCCGAGCGCGCCGCGGAGTTCTCCGGCATCTTCACCTCACCGTCCTCGCAGCGCGGGGACAGCCCGATGGCCGGCTTCGCCTGGCCCGCGCACATCCTCACGGTGGACGAGGGCGAGCTGCTGCCGGTCCCGGGCCGCAGCGTGCGCGTGATGTGGACGCCGGGCCACACCTTCGGCCACATCGCACTCCATGACGAGGCGCTCGGTGTGTTCTTCTCCGGTGACCACGTGCTGCCCAGCATCTCGCCGAACATCGGGCTGGACGTCACGTCCATCTCCCACAGCCTCGGCGACTACCTGGGCTCGCTCGAGCGCATGGGCCGCCTGCCGGAGACCACCGCCGTGGCACCCGCGCACGGCTACCGGTTCGAGGGTCTGCGGATCCGCGCCGATCAGCTCCGGTCGCACCACGACCAGCGTCTGGCCGAGCTGCGCGCACGTGCGGAGGAGACGGATGACCACTCCGTCTACTCGCTGTGCCAGGGAATGCACTGGGCGCGCGGCTTCGAATCGCTCACGGGCTTCCAGCTCTACGCCGCGCTCATGGAGACGGCGGCGCACATGCACTACGTCGGCTTCGCGGTGCCGGAGGTGGGGCAGCGGGGCTGAGCCCCGGCGCGGTGTTCGCTGTGCGCGTGTCGCGGAGGGATGGGCACGCATCGCATCGCGAGGGCACCCGCTTCTCATTCCAGGGACCCGGATATTCGCCGGATGAAGCGGGTGTCTGGGGAGAGAAGCGGGTGCCATGTACCGGCACCTGTGCGAGACCGCGGTCCCGGAGCTCAGCGGGACCGTGCCCCGCGGCTCCGCGAGAGGCGGCTCAGCAGGCGGCGGAGCACTGCCACGGCGGCCACTCCCAGCCCGATCCCCACGAGGTCGGCGAGCACGTCGAGGGGATCGCCGGTGCGGGCGTCGAGGAAGAACCCCTGGATCAGCTCGCTCGCGATCGCGTGTGCCGCGTTGAGGGCGAGCACCCAGCGCATGCGGATGCCGGCCAGCAGCGCCGTGGCCGTCACCGCGGCGAACGCCGCGGCGTGGAACACCTTGTCCGAATGCGGGAACGGTGCGGGACCGGAGTCACTGGGCGAGTACAGGCCGGTGAGCTGAACCGCGAGGCAGAGCAGGAGCAGGATCGCCCAGAGGGGGCGGGCGTCGCGGGGTCCTGCATCCGCGGGGTTCACCAGGGCCTCTGCGCGCTCGAGCGAGCAGGTGTCCTCCTCCCGCTTCTCCTGCTGTGCGATGCTCACTCCCCGCGTCCTTCGGAACCGCAGCGTCCTTCGGAACCGCTGCGCGGCGCGTCCGCACCGAGAGCCTCCTCCGGGGGGTCTCCCGCGGCGGTCGCCAGGGCGGAGACGAAGACCTCCCCGGTGCGCTGCCGGAGCGCCGTCATGAGGAGGGCCACGAGGGAGACGGTGACGGTCGGGGCACCCTCTGCGGGCGCTGCGCCCTTCCGGGAGTCCGCGTTCGCTCCGGGCCCGGTCTCCGTGCCGAGGGCCGAGTCAGCACCCGCGGCGGTGCGCACCTCCACGGCGGGCATGCCGTGCTCCGTGTCCTCGGGATCGAGCACCCAGGCACCGCCGAGGGTGCGGATGAAGGTCTCGCCCACGTACCGCATGAGGTCCTCGGACAGGCGCTGGTTGGCCGGCGCCGAGGCCATCGCGGGGGAGGCGAGCCGCGAGACCGCATAGGCCTCCACCCACGGCAGCGAGGCGGGGGAGAGGTCCTTGACGAACTCCTGCTCCGTCTCGCCCACCGTCACGGATGCGGGCAGCCCGGCGGAGACGAAGCTGCTCAGCCGTTCGGGCATGGTCGCGAGGAAGCGGTCGAAGGCCTCCTCGTGCGCAGTGCCGTCCGCGGGCGCTGTGGGGTCGTGCGTCATGGGGGACAGCCTAATCAGAGCAGGGAGGGTTCTGTCATCTTCCTGAGATGTCTTCTGCCTCGCACGGCATGGCGGGCCTCACAGCGGCCGAGGCGCCGAGGGCCCGTCGCCGGCTCAGTCCTCCTCGCAGGGGAAGCGGACGAACGCCATGAGGACCATGAGCAGCCGGCTGCTGTCCACCGTCACCTGCTCCGCGTCGGGATGGGCGGCCACGGCCTCGTCCGCGGCCACGTCGTGGCAGCCCTCGCAGATCATGATGAGATCGTCCGCGCTGATGAGGAGCCGTGCGCCGTGGGAGGAGAGCAGTGCTTCGATGACGGCCCGCAGCCGCCCCATGTGCACCTCCTGGACCTCGTCCATGCGCGCCTGCAGCGCCGGGTTCCGCAGGGCGTGCAGCCGGATCTCCCGCGCGGCGATGATCGCCGTCCGGGATTCGCTGAACGGCAGGCGGAAGTGGCTCAGCAGGTCGGACAGGATCGTCCGCTTCTCCTCCGGGGTGATCGGCTGTCCGGGTTTCACACAGGCGGTGCCCATACCCGTGGTGCTCACGTCTCCGGCATCGTCCGCAGACGCGGTCCCGGCCGCGGGCGCGAGCCCGCCGGCGCTCTCCGCGTCCGTCCCGCTCATGCCCGCCAGCAGCGCGTTCGCCCCTGCGGCGACCGCGGCGAGCACCTGGTCGATGAGGTCGAGCACCAGCTCGTCCTTCGACGAGTAGTTGGAGTAGAAGGCACCGCGCGTGAAGCCGCCCTCCTCGCATATCTCCTCGATGGAGGCTCCGGCCACGCCCTGACGGGCGAACACCGTGGTCGCCGCGTCGCGCAGGGCGGCCCTGGTCCGCAGACGCCGGTCGCTGATGGTCACTGTCCTCTGTTCTCCTCTTCTGCTCCGTCTCCGGCCCGGGCGGACGGTCCTCGCAGGGGCCGGGAGCCCCGCACCTGCCGATCCTCGCACGAGCGCGCCGCCGTCTCGGTTTGCTTCTGCAGGACGGAACCGTAAGAATACAGCAGTGTATCCGATACAGTCCTGTATCGAACCCGAACGACCGCGCCGCTCAGCCTCCGGGCTCCGGCCGGCCCCGCTCCACCTCTCGTGCGAAAGGGCTCCGCGTGTCCTCCTTCCTCTACGACCTCGGCCGGCAGGCCTTCAGGAAGCGCAAGACGGTCGTCGCCGTCTGGCTGGCGATCCTCGCGGTGGTGGCCGGGCTCGTCGCCGCCTTCGCGGAGGACTTCAACGACGACTTCGCCCTGCCCGGTGCGGAGGCGCAGGACGCGCTGGACGCCATGCAGCTCACGTTCCCGGAGATGTCCGGCGCGAGCGCACAGGTGATCGTCGTGGCGGCCGACGGCGACGACATCACGCAGGATCCCTACGCCGGACGCATCGAGGAGGCCGTCGACGAGATCGCGGACCTGCCCCACGTGGAGACGGCGGCCTCGCCCTACGACGACATGATCGACGGCGCGGTCAACGACGACTCCACCGCCGCGCAGATCTCCGTGCAGTACGACGCCGGGCTCGAGGACCTCCCCGCGGACGAGGTGAAGGACGAGCTCGCGGCCGCCGTGGACTCCCTCGCCGCGGATCTGCCCGCCGGGTCGCAGGCCTCACCCGGCGGCGAGCTCTACCAGGTCACCGGCGTCCACGTCTCCCTCGTCGAGGCGCTGGGCGTCATCATCGCCTTCGTCGTCCTCTTCCTCACCCTCGGCTCCCTGCGCGCGGCCGGCATGCCGCTCGTCACGGCGCTCACGGCGGTGGGGATCGGTCTCCTGCTGGTGGTCTTCTCCACCGCTTTCTTCACCGTCAACGCGACGACGCTCATGCTCGCGCTCATGCTGGGCCTGGCGGTGGGCATCGACTACGCGCTGTTCATCGTCTCCCGTCACCGCCGCTTCATGGCGGAGGGCTGCGATGCGGAGGAGGCGGCCGCGCGCGCGAACGCGACCTCCGGCTCCGCCGTGGTGTTCGCCGGCGTCACCGTCATGGTCGCGCTCACCGGTCTCGCCGTGGCGGGGATCCCGTTCCTCTCCGTCATGGGCATCGCCGCCGCGGGCACCGTGGGGATCGCGGTGGCGGTCTCGCTCACCATGCTGCCCGCGCTGCTGGGCTTCGCCGGCGAGCGCATGCGCCCCAAGGTCCGTGCCGGTTCCGCAGGCACGGACCCCGCGCCCGAGGCCGCCGCGAGCGCCGGTGCCCCCGTCCCGACGGGCGCACCGGCCTCGGGCGTCCATGCGGATCCTGCCGCCACCGCTTCTGCCTCCGGCAGCCCGGCCCAGCCGGCCTCGGGCGAGGGCGCCGCCCCGCGCTACCGCGGCATGCAGCGGTTCTATGCGGGCTGGGTGCGCGCGGCCATCAAGGTCCCCGTGCTCACCATCGTGCTCATCGTCGTGGGACTGGGCCTCTTCGCCTTCCCGGCCTCCAAGCTCGCGCTCGCCCTGCCCAACGGCGGCGGCGCGGAGGAGGGCACCCCGCAGAAGGTCGCCTACGACCTCATCGAAGAGGAGTTCGGCCCCGGCTACAACGGCCCTCTCGTGGTGAAGGCGGACATCCTCTCCTCCGCGGACCCGCTGGGCGACATGGACGCGCTCGCGGACGAGATCGAGGACGTCGAGGGCGTGGAGACGGTGGTGCTGTCCACCCCCAACCGCAATGCGGACACCGGCATCGTCCAGGTCATCCCCACCACCGCGCCGGACGACCCGGCCACGGAGGACACCGTCGAGCGCCTGCGCGCCCTCGAGCCGCACTTCATGGACGAGTACGGTTTCGCCACGGCCGTCACCGGCGCCACCGCGCTCGCCATCGACGTGAGCACCCAGCTGGGCGGGGCGCTGCTGCCGTTCGGCGTCTTCGTGGTGGGCTTCTCCCTCGTCCTGCTCATGGTGGTGTTCCGCTCCATCGTGGTGCCGATCAAGGCGACCGTGGGCTTCCTCCTCTCCGTCGTCACCGCCTTCGGCGCCGTGGCACTGGTGTTCCACGAGGGCTTCCTCGCCGGTCCGCTGGGACTCACGGAGACCGGCCCGGTCATCAGCTTCCTGCCCATCATCCTCATGGGAATCCTGTTCGGCCTGGCGATGGACTACGAGGTCTTCCTCGTCACCGCGATGCGCGAGGAGTACGTGCACGGTGCGGACGCGCGGACCGCGATCGTCAAGGGCTTCGTCGCTTCGGCCTCCGTCGTGGCCGCCGCCGCGGTCATCATGTTCGCGGTGTTCTTCGCGTTCGTGCCCACGGGTGAGCCGATCATCAAGGCGATCGCCCTGGGCCTGGCGGTGGGCGTGTTCACGGACGCGTTCATCGTGCGGATGACGCTCGTGCCCGCCGTGCTCGCGCTGCTGGGCGACTGGTCGTGGAAGCTGCCGCGCAGGCTGGAGAAGATCCTCCCGCACGTGGATGTGGAGGGCGAGGGGCTCGTGCACCAGGTGGAGCTGCGCGACTGGCCGCACCCGGACGCAGACTTCGCCGCCTACGGCGAGGGGCTGCGGATCGACCATGCGGACGGCACCTCCGTCTACCGCGACGTGGACGTGGCCGTGCGGCCGGGTGAGGTGCTCACAGCCACCGGCCGCGGCTCCTCGGCGCTGCTGCTCACGCTCTCCGGGCGGATCGCGCCGGATGCCGGGCGGCTGAAGATCGGCGGGATGGTGGTGCCGGAGGAGAGCCGCAAGATCCGCCGCGAGGTCCCCTTCCTCACCCTCGACTCCCCGGAGCCGGAGTTCATCGCCGATGCGGCCACACTGCGCGCCGCCGCGGCGAACCCGCCGGACCTGCTCATCCTCGACCACGCGGACAGACCCCAGGACAGGGAGGCCGCCGAGGCGTGCGCACAGCTGGTGCGCGCCGCACTGGAGCGCGGCAGCGCGGTGGTGCTGGGGCTTGTCGACCCGGACGCGGACTGGATGATCCCGGCCGGCGCGCAGTACACGCAGATGGACCTTGAAGCAGAACTGCTCTCTCAGCACGGAGGTGCGCACTGATGGCGACGTTCGAACGCGCGGACACGGCGCGCAGGGCCTCCTGGATCACCGTCCTGGGCCTCATCCTGGTGCCGGTGCTCATCGCCGCCGGCTTCGTCTTCGCGACCTGGAAGATGGGGGACCGGCTGGACCGGGTGGACGCCGCGATCGTCAACACCGACGAGGGCGCGGAGATCGACGGGCAGACGGTGCCGCTGGGCCGCCAGCTCGCCGCCGGTCTGGTGGACAGCGACTCCGCGGACAACATCTCCTGGAAGCTCTCCGACTCCGAGGACGCCGAGGAGGGGCTGGCGGACGGCCGCTACGCCGCGGTCGTGACGATCCCGGAGGGCTTCTCTGAGGCCGTCACCTCCTCCGGCGACGACGATCCCATGCGCGCCCGTCAGGCCACGCTGGACGTGAAGAGCTCCGCTTCCTCGCCGCTCCTCGACTCCGCCATCGCGCAGGCCGTCACCTCTGCCGCGACCTCGCAGTTCAACGCGATGTGGTCGCAGAACTACCTGGACCAGGTGTTCGTGGGTTTCACGGACATGGGCAAGCAGATGCGCGAGATGGGCGACGCGGCGGACGAGCTCGCGGACGGCGCCGGCGAGCTCGACAGCGGTGTGGGCGAGCTGGCCGAGGGCGGCGAGGAGCTGAGCGCGAACAGCAGCGAGCTCACGGACGGGTTCGGCCAGATGCGTAGCGGCGTGGGCGATCTGGCCGACGGCGCCTCCGGCCTGGCCGACGGCGCGCGGCAGGCCGGCGACGGAGCCTCGGAGCTGGCCGACGGTGCCGACGGGCTCGCGGACGGTGCCGGCCAGCTCTCCGACGGGCTCGACCTCATGTACAACGGTGAGAACGGTTCGCCGGGTGCCAAGGATCTGCCCGACCAGACGAAGGAGCTCGCGGACGGGGCCTCGCAGGTCTCCGACGGCGCCTCGGACCTCTCCGAGGGCGTGGACGCCTATACGCAGGGCATCGACGGAATCGTCGAGGGCCTGGCAGGTGACGGCTCAGGCGACGGCGGCGGCCTCGGCGAGCTCGCGGACGGCGCGGATCAGGTGGCGACGGGTGCCCGCGGAGTCTCCGACGGCCTCGGCGAGTACCAGGGTCAGCTGGAAGACGGCGCCGCCGGTGCCGGGCAGCTGGCGCAGAACCCCGGCTCCACCTCGCTCAGCGGCCTCGCACAGCAGGGGATCCTCACCTCCGAGCAGGCGAGTGCGCTGCAGTCGCAGCTGGACGAGGTGTGCGCCGCCGACGACTCCGGGCAGCTGTGCGCGCAGCTGGAGCCGCTGCTGGTCGCCTCCGCGGCCTCGGGTGCGGCCACCGGTCTGGGCACCGGTGCTGCCGGGCTGGACCAGGCGGACCCGGCGACCGGGATGTCTCTCAAGGATGCCGCGGCGGGCACGGCGGACGGTGCCGAGGGCGTGGCCGACGGAGCACAGCAGGCCGCGGACGGCTTCACCGAGCTCGAGGAGCAGGCTCCGGAGCTGCTCGAGGCCTCGCAGGGGCTGCGCGACGGAGCCTCCGGGCTGGCCGACGGCACCGGTGAGCTCGCGGACGGCACGGGACAGCTTGCCGATGGCATGGGTCCGCTGGCCGACGGCATCCGCGACGCCGGATCAGGGGCCTCCGATCTGGCCGACGGTGCCGGGCAGCTCTCCGACGGCGCCGGTGAGCTGGCCGAGGGCATGACCCCGCTGGCCGACGGCGCCACGCAGCTGGCCGACGGTGCGGGCGAGCTCGACAGCGGCATGGGCGAGTTCGAGGACGGCCTGGGGCAGTACACGGACGGCGTCTCCCAGCTGGCGCAGGGCGTGGACCAGCTCTCCGAGGGCACCGGTCAGCTGGCCGACGGCACGCAGGAGTTCTCCGACGGGATCGCCGAGGGCGCGGACGAGGTGCCGAGCTACAGCGCGCAGGAGCGCGACAACCTCTCCGAGGTGGTCGCGGAACCGGTCGCGGGAGACGGTGAGGGCTTCAGCGGCCTGGCGCAGAACTCCACCATCGCGATGCTCGTCATCATGGCGATGTGGATCGGCGCGCTCGTGACCTACACCGTGCTCCGCGCGGTGCCGGCCAGAGCGCTGACCTCCCGCACCTCCTCCTGGGCGATCCTCGGCAGGGGCATGGTGCCGGGGCTCCTCGTGGGTGCGGTGCAGGCCGTGGTGCTCACGGTGCTCGCGGTCGCGGTCCTCGACATCCCGCTCTTCGAACTGGGGCCGCTGGTCTGCCTGCTGCTGTTCGCCGCGCTCGTCTTCACCCTCGTGAACTTCGCGCTCACGGCCTGGCTGGGCGGATTCGGCCGGATCCTCTCCGTCGCGGCGGTGGTGGCCGCCGTGGCGGGCAGGCTGTTCAGCGCCACGCCGGCCTGGTTCGACGCGCTCGCGCCGCTCCTGCCGCTCACCCCGGCGATGAACGGCATGACCGCGCTGGCGGCGGGCACGCCGGGGCTGGGTGCCGCCTTCGGCGGGCTGCTGGGGTGGGGCGTGCTGGGCGTCATCGGCGCGATCACGGCGGTGGTGCGCAGCCGGGTGGCCGGCAGTGCGGGCCTCGCGCGGCTCTCCCGCTCCGGAGCCTGAGGGCTGCGGAGCTCCCCGGCTCCGGCGCCTGAGGCCCGGGCGGGGGCTGGGCGGAGGACGTGCCGGGCCACGCCGGGCCGAGCCAGGCCGTGGGGACGGGGTGGCACCTGAGGGCGGGGCGGCCGCGGGCGCTCCCACCCTCCCTCCCCACCTTCCCCCTGTGTGATCACTTTCCCCAGCCACGCAGGCGGCGGTGGCTGGGGAAAGTGATCAGACGACAATGGAAATGTGCAGCCTCGTTCGGCTGCGCGCCGGGGCAAGTCAGGCCGCGCCGGGGCGTGCCGGACCGAGTCAGGCCGTGGGGAGCGTGAGGATCTCCGCGCCCGTGCGGGTGATCGCGATGGTGTGCTCGCTGTGCGCAGCCCGGCACCCCGTGGCGCTGCGCAGCGTCCAGCCGTCGGCATCCGTGCGCAGCGCCGCGGTGTCCGCCATCACCCAGGGTTCGAGCGCCAGGAGCATGCCGGGTCTGAGACGGACGCCGCGCCCCGGTGCACCTGCGTTGGCCACGTGCGGGTCCTGGTGCATGGTGGAGCCGAGGCCGTGCCCGCCGAACTCCATGTTGATGGGATAGCCGGCCGCTCTGAGCACCGCGCCGATCGCGGCCGAGAGATCGCCGATGCGTGCGTGCGGGCCCGCCGCGGCGATGCCGGCCTCGAGAGCGCGTTCGGTGGTCTCGATCATCGCGAGGTCGGCCGGTGCGGGATCGTCCCCCACGACGAAGCTGATCGCGGAGTCCGCGACGACGCCGCGCAGTGAGACGGCGAGGTCGAGCGTGAGCAGATCGCCGGGTGCGAGCACCTGGTCGCGGGGGAGGCCGTGCAGGACCGCGTCGTTGACGGAGGTGCAGATGACATGGCCGAAGGGGCCGCGGCCGAACGACGGGGCGTAGTCGACGTAGCAGGACTCCGCGCCGGCCTCGGCGATCATCTCCGCCGTCCAGGCGTCGATCTCCAGCAGGTTGGTTCCCACGGTGACGCGCTCCCTGAGCGTGCGCAGGATCGTGCCGACGAGCTGCCCCGTCTCCGAGGCGAGGGACAGCCGGCGGCGGCTCAGGATTTCGACCATGGGTGGGCCTCTCTGTGGGGCGGGAATGCAGGTGTGTGATGATAATGCCGGTACTATAATAACGGCATTATCATCGACTCATGGTCCGACTACCGCTCACCCCCGCAGAGATCGAACGAGGTCAGCGTCTGGGAGCCCTGCTGCGAAGCGCCCGAGGCGAGCGCTCCATGCCTGCAGTCGCCGCTGCCGCCGGCATCTCTGCGGAGACCCTGCGCAAGATCGAGACGGGCAGGGTGGCCACACCGGCCTTCTCCACCATCGCCGTGCTCGCTGCGGAACTGCATCTGTCGCTGGACGAGATCTGGGCGCAGGTCAGCGGAGCGGAGACGGTCGCGGAGGCGCCCGCAGGCGGGCGCGGCGGCTCGCGGGAGCGGATGGCCTCGTAGCAGAGCCTGCGCCCGCGCAGGGTACGCTGCGTCCGCGCAGGGTGTGCCGCGCCCGCGCCAGGTGCGCCTCCGCGCCGGGTGCGCGTCCGGAGCGTTGCGCCGCTCGCCCTCGTCACGGTAGGCGCGGGCGAGGGCGCTCAGCACAGGCGAGGGCGCTCAGCAGAGGTCGAGGATCGCGCGGGCGACGGCGTCCGCGTCGCGGAAGGTGCGGGCGTCCGAGTCCGGGTTCGCGGCGATCGCCAGCCCCAGCTGGACGGAGGACAGCTGCAGGGACAGGACGAAGCGTGCGGGGTGCACGCGGCCTCGGGCATCGACCGTGCGGTAGGGCGGGCGCGTGACCGCGAGGCCGGAGGACGGCACGACGGTGGTCGGATCGAGCCGGTGTTCGGCGACGCGGAGCTGCCCGCGGTCCAGCATCCCGCGGATGAGACGGTCGTCGGCCTGTGTCACGCGGTTGGCCGGGGAGCTCGCGTCCACGAGTGCGCGGGCGCGCACCTCGCCGTCCACCGCAGAGGTCGTGGCGACGAACCCGGCAGGCTCCCCGGTGCGCGAGGTGCGGATGCGGACCTCCGGTCCGGCGAAGTCCACGAGCCCGGCCTCCGCCAGGGCGATGAGCTCCGCGTACCGCTGCGGAGGCGGCCCGTCGCAGATCCCGGAGACGAAGTCCTCGAACCAGCCGCGCACCTCCGCGACGAAGCTGGCCGGCTCCAGCCGTTCCTGGGCGACGAGCTCCTTGAGCAGCATCCGCGCCTGCCAGAGCACCGGGAACAGCGCCTTCTCCGGGGAGAGCGCCGGCCCCAGGCGCGAGGCGGCGAGATCCTCACGGAGGTAGGCCAGCAGTGCGCCGCGCAGCTCCTCCCGGTCTGCGAAGCCGGTGTGGCCCAGCGGTCTGATGTAGCGATGGAGGTCGAGGAGCAGGCCGGGTTCCGCGCTGACCGCGTCCGGGTCGAGCACGCGCTCCTCCGTCTCGCGCCAGGACTCGGCCGCAGGGGTCGCGGCACCTGCCGCAGTCCCCGCCGCCGGTGTGGACGGCACGGGCGCGGTGCCGGTGACCGCTGAGGTCCGGGCGGCACTGGAACGCCCGCCGTCGTCCAGGTGGCGTGCGACCGCCTCCGCGAGCGCGGAGTCGAGCACGGCGGGGTCCTCCCGGAAGACCTCCGGGCGGGAGCGCGCGAGCGCGGCGTACCAGGCGCGGCGGAGATCGGCGAGGACGAGCGGCCAGAGCTGCGCGTCGAAACGGAGGCCGGCCTCGGGAGCGGGCAGCCGGTCGATGTGCTCGGCGGTGAAGAACCGGAGGTGCGAGCCCGGCGGGACCGGCAGCGGATGCCGGGAGGTGAGGGGCTTGGAGCGGTACGGCACGCCGCGGCGGGAGCCCGGCACGAGGATCGGCTCCGAGCCGCTGGGCAGGTAGCGCAGCTCGCCCTCGCCCGTCTCCTCGAAGCGGCCGCCGCGGCCGTGGGTGAGGAGGGACTGGAGGTCGAAGTAGTTGAGCCCGAAACCGCGGATGAGCACGGGCTCTCCCGCCGGCAGCCGGTCCACGCGCGTCTCCGCGGGCAGGCCGGGAGGCAGGTAGACGAGGTTGGCGGCATCCGCGAATCGCTGCCAGCCTGCGCGTTCGTCGCTGAGTGCGGCAGGGATGTGCCCCACACAGAGCACCACGGCGTCCGCCTCCAGCGTGCGGCCGTCGGACAGGCGCAGCGCCTGCGGCGCGGACGCGAGCGTCCGGCCCTCCGGGAGGGGCGGCACGCCCGCTTCCTGGTCCCGGGCCTGTGAGGCCGGGCCGCGTGTGGGCGCCGGACGGTGCACGCCCGCGAAGCTGCGCGTGCCGGGCCCGGAGGGGACCGAGGCGTTCTCCGGCAGATCGAGGATCTGCAGGACCTCGCACGGCTCGTGCGCGATCGTCACTCCCGGCGGCGCCTGGGCAGCCATCCGGTCGTAGGCGTCGGCGAGGTACGCGCCGTACTCACGCCGCTGCGCGAATGTCGCGGTCGCGGGGGCCGAGGCGTTCTCCTCCTCCGCGCTTCCTGCGCCGTCTGCGCTCCGCGCCCACTCCGCCATCGAGGGGCCGGTGCCGGGCACGGACACACGGCAGGAGGCATCGGGGAAGACGGTCTGCTCCTCGACCACGGTGTTCATGAGCAGGTGCGGCGACTGGTCGGTGCGCCACACCCTGCCGGGCCCGGGCGGGAAGGGGTCGAAGAGGCGGATGTCGAGGGACACCTCGGCGGCGGGGTTCTCCTCCCGGCACCGCCGGGCGTGCGCGAGCAGCCTCTCCAGCACGGACAGACCTCGCGGGCCGGCACCGACGATGCCGACCCGCAGAGCTCCGCTCAACCCTGGTCCCCTTCGGGGCCGGGGTAGCCGGGCCAGCCGGAGCCGGGCTCGTAGCCGCGGGGGTAGCACTTGCCGTCGGCGTCCTCGATGCCGTCCTTGTGCTCCGGGGTCTCCTCCGGGGTGGGCTCCTCCTCGGGAGCCTCCGTCTCCTCCTCCGCCGGGGCGGCCTCCTCGGCCTGGCTGGGCTCAGCGGGGTTGATCTGCTCCTGCACCCACTCGTGCAGGACGTCGTAGTCCGGGTTGCTCGTGGACACGACGTCGTTGGTGATCTGGGCGGACTTGATCTCGCCGCCCTGCATGGCGATGGCGAGCTCCACGAAGGCGGGCACGGCGTTCTGCGCGATGTCCGTCTGGATGTTGCGCTCGGCCGATCCCGCCAGCTTGGGATAGGCCGCGGCGAGCTCCTGCGGATTCACCTGGTCGAGGGTGGTCTTGAGCATGCGCTGCTGACGGCACATGCGGTCGTAGTTGTCCGCGCCGTCGCGGGAGCGCACGTACCAGAGGGCCTTCTTGCCCTGCAGCACCTGCTCGCCGGGGTCGATCCAGCCCTTGATGGGGTTCTTCAGACCGGTGTTCATGTTGGTGCCGCCGCCCATGGGGATGGGGCGCTCCACATCGATCTTCACGCCGCCGATCGCATCGACGACGTCCTCGAAGCCCTCCATGTCCACGCTCGAGTGGTAGTCCAGCTCCAGGCCCAACGAGCCCTCGACGGCCTGCATGGTCGCGTACATGCCGACCTCGAGGCCCTCCTCCGTCTCGCCCACGGCCTCCGGGTTCTGCTCCGCCCACGTCCAGACCGCATTGATGAGGCTCTCGTCCGGGCCGAAGCCGTCGAAGCCGTCGGGGAAGCGCTCCGCCAGGGGAGTGCCCTCGGGGAAGTGGGCGTAGTTGAGGTTGCGGGGGACGCTGATGAGGGTGGTGTCCCCCGAACGCGTGTCGATGGAGGCGACGAGCATGGTGTCGGGACGGGTGCCCTCGCGTCCGTCGCCGTTGTCGCGGCCGATGAGGAAGACGTTGATCCGCGGCTGGTTCGCCCACAGCGCCGCCTTGTCCTGAACGGACCCGCCGGACTCGCCGAACACGGAGCGGATGGTGTCCGCCTGCACCTTGGAGTACGCGGAGCCCACGCCCAGCGGCACCCCCACGCACAGGATGAGCGAGGCGACCAGCCCCCAGCCGAGGCCGCGTTGGACGCGTGTGATCCGCCGGCCGCCGCGCAGCACCCGGTAGGAGCGCAGGATGGTGATCGCCCAGATGACGATCGCCAGTGCCAGCGCGATCGCGATCGTGTAGAGCACCACGGGGTCCCCGGCGAGGCGGGAGAGCGCGCGGACGGGCCCCCTCCAGAGGACCCAGACGGCAGCGGCGAGGATGACGGCGAGGAACCCGAGGAGGATGATCCAGCCGCGGCGGTGCTTGCCGTGGATGAGCCCGAGGCCGGGCACCAGGGTGCCGAGCGTGGTCCAGCGGACGATGGAGCTGAAGGCCTCGCCCTCGCGCCGCGAATGGCGGGGGCGGGCGCTGTCCGAGAGGCGGCGGCGGACGGGGGCCGCGGCGCTGCCGGCTGAAGCGCTGCCGACTGTGGTCCTGCCGACAGTGGGGCCGGCATCGGAGGCTTCCGGTGCGGACGCACCGTGGCCGGTCGTGCGCTCGGCCGCTGCGCTCTGTGTTGGCTGGTCCTGTGCGGACGGCTGATCCGAGCGCCGGGATTCCGCATGCTTCCTGCTATGCGCACCTCGCGCGTCCCTGCGGCTGCGGAGCGCACGTCGTGTGAGGGGAGCGGACTCATCGCCGGCATGAGCCCCCGGGGCGGCAGCCGATGCTGCCATGCCGGCTGCCGCGCCTGCAGCACCCGTCGCCGCGCTCGCGGACGCCGGGCCTGCCGCTGCGGAGGCCGCTCCTGCCGCTGTTGCGGCTGTCTGGCCTGCAACTCCTGCGGAGGCTCCCGCGCCTGTTCCGGCCGTCGCACCTGCGGAGGCTCCCGCTGTTCCGGAGGCGGCCTCGGCGCCGGGGAAGACGGAGGGGCGTCCGGAGGAAGATCCCTGATTCACCAGCTCGGAGGCTCCTGCCGCGGAGCCGGGAGGCAGCGGGTCCCGGCTCCGCGTGGCGTGCCTGGGCGACGAGGTGGGGAGGCGGGCGATGTCCGCGGTCGTGGTCATCTGGTCGAACGGGGAGGGTGCCGACCGTGGGGCGGACTCCTGAGGGGCGTCCTGCGCACGTGCTGCGCGTGCGGTGTCCTCGGGAGAGCGGGCCGGAACCGCGGACTGCGACGACCCCGGGGGAGGTCCAGAGGCCCCACCCGCGGTTCCCCTCGCGGAAGCGCCCGAGGCGGGGGAGGCCGCTTCGCGGAGCTCGCGCCGTGAGGGGAACTCGCGGGCCGGCCGCATCTCGCTGGGAGCTCTCATACCGCTGGGAGCCGGGGTGGCTCCCGCGCGCTCTTCGCGTGAGGGCGGCGCGTGAGGAGACGGCTGCTGTGCTGATGAGTTCGCTGCCGGCTGGCTGCCCGAGTCCGCCTTGAGGCGGTAGTCATCACGCCGGACGCCGTCGAGACCGCGCAGGCGGGCACGCCGGGAGGCGCGGATGGGGCTGTGCGCTGCCGAGGGATCCTCGCCCTGTGCGCTTTCGCCTCTCCGCCTGCTCTCGTCTTCGGCCACTGATGCGTCTCCTCGGTGGTGCAGGGGGTGGTGCACGCCCTGTCCCTCGCGAGGAGCGGCGGGGCGCTTCCGGTGGTCTCCGGTGGATCAGTGCGGATCTGGTCACCAGTGCATACCTGATCGCCAGTACATAGTATTGGCCGAACTTGAGGTTTTCGTGACATCTCCGGGCGCGCCGCCGCATGGTGAGAGGTGCAGCGGCGTGAGCCTCGCCGCACATCGTTTCCTGCTTTGGCGTGAGCGCGTCCCCTTGTGTAGTCTGTAGAAGCTGTCCGGCGCGCTGGTCAGTGGGGAGTCGTGGCTGAGCGGCCGAAAGCACCACCCTGCTAAGGTGGAGTCCCTCGTTAGGGGGACCGTGGGTTCAAATCCCACCGGCTCCGCGTTTTTCGAAAGGCCCTGTCGTTTGCATCCATAAGCGGGCGGGAGGGCCTTTTCCGTGCCCCGTGGGTCGCGCACGGCTCCTGCTCGCCTCGCTGCGCGGGCGGCGCGGTGCGGAGTCCGTGCAGTGTGGATCTGGCACAGTTGTGGTATGACGCAGAACACAATGCACCTGAATGGCAGCCTCGCTCGGGCTGCGCGCGCACTCGTGGCGACCTCGGCCACCTACACCGCGGACGCGGCGGGGCTCACCCGCAGGCAGCTCCGGGACTTCGAGAAGGGGCGGGGCTCCCTCGATGAGGCACAGCTCGCGTCCCTGAGGCACACGCTCGAGCGTCTGGGGGCGTTCTTCCTCGCGGACGGAGCGAACGGGCGCGGCCACGGCGTCCGGCTGAAGTTCTCCGAGGACAAGACCGAGAGGGTGGAGAACTGGGAGGGCGAAGGCGGCCTCGCCGGAGACGACGACGTGTGAGACGGGCCTCCGCTGCCCCGGACCGGCGCACTCGTCACCAGGCACCCTGTGCGCAGACGGACAACCTCCTTTAAGGTTCCCCTGTGAATGAGAACACGCAGAGCACCGGTGCAGGTGCAGAAGAGCCGGCGGGCGGCAGCGCTGTCGCCGCGTCGGAGGGCAAGCCCCGCTGGAAGCTGATCGGTCCGGGTCTCGTCGTGGCTGCGACGGGCATCGGCGCCGGTGACCTCGTCGCCACGCTGGTCGCCGGCTCCATGTACGGGTACGCGCTCCTCTGGGCGGCAGTGGTCGGCGTCGTCATCAAGATCTTCCTCGTGGAGGGTGCGGGCCGGTGGACGCTGGCCACGGGGCACTCTATCTTCGAGGGCTGGCGACGGCTGGGGAAGTGGACCTCGATCTACTTCGGTCCCTACATCGTGGTGTGGGGGTTCGTCTACGGTGCCACGGCGATGTCCGCCTCGGCGCTGCCGCTGGCGACGGCGCTGCCGATCTTCCACTCCAACTACGACGTCATCTTCTACGGCATCATCTCAGGGCTGATCGGCGCTGCGCTCGTGTGGTTCGGGAAGTACCACGCGCTCGAGAAGATCGTGGCGATCCTGGTCGGCCTCATGTTCGTCACGGTGGTGGGTCTCGCGGTCGCCACGCTGCCGAACGTCCCGGAGCTCCTCAAGGGACTCATCCCGATGATTCCGGAAGGCGGCGTGATCTACACGCTGAGCATCGCAGGCGGCGTGGGCGGGACCATCACGCTCGCGGCGTACGGCTACTGGCTCAAGGAGAAGGGCTGGGTCACGCCCACGTGGATGCGCGTCATGCGGATCGACAACTCGATGGCCTACATCATCTCCGGCATCTTCGTCATCTCGATGCTCGTGATCGGCGCCGAGTTCCTCTACTCCGCCGGCATCGCGATCCAGAGCGGGGATCAGGGACTCCTCGACCTCGCGGACGTCCTCGCAGAACGCCACGGCGCGTTCATGGCCAACGTGTTCCTCGTGGGCTTCTGGGCCTCGTCGTTCTCGTCCGTGCTGGGCGTGTGGAACGGCGTGTCCCTGATGTTCGCGGACTTCTGGGGGCGCACGCGCGGCCTGGCGGAGGATCACCCGGACCGGGGCCTCGGCGGCAAGTACTACAAGGCCTACGTCCTCTGGCTGACCTTCCCGCCGATGCTCCTGCTGTTCATCGGCAAGCCGGTGGGCATCATCATCACCTACGGCGTGCTGGGCTCGTTCTTCATGCCGTTCCTCGCGATCACGCTGCTGTTCCTGCTCAACTCCAGGCACATGCCCAAGGAGTGGAAGAACAGCTGGTGGCTCAACGTGGTGCTCGTCATCATCGCCGCGATCTTCGTGGTGCTGGGCGTCAACGAGCTGATCGGGGCGTTCTCCGGCTGAGAGCTGCTCCGCGGCGCCGTCCATGAGCGGACGGTGCCGCGGAGCAGTGAGGCACTCCCGGAGGTATGCGTGAGCGCGCTGCGAACAGCAAGAAGGACCTGCATCCCGGCTCAGGATGCAGGTCCTTCTTGCTATGGCCGGCTCAGCTGCGACGCATTGCAGCCGGGCCCGGCACGATCACTTCACGCCCAGGCGCTCCCGCAGCTCGCCGACCTCGGCGCGGAGCTCGGCCGGCACGTGGCTGCCCAGCTCGTCGTACCACTCGTCGATGGAGGCGAGTTCGGCCGCCCACTCCTCGGGCTTGATCGCAAGCGCCTTGGAGACCTGCTCCTGGGAGATGTCCAGGCCGTCGAGGTCGAGGCCGCCCTCGGCAGGTGCGTAGCCCAGCGGGGTCTCCACGGCCTCGGCGGTGCCTGCGGTGCGCTCGAAGACCCACTTGAGCACGCGGGAGTTCTCCGAGAACCCGGGCCACAGGAAGCTGTTGTCCTCGTCGCGGCGGAACCAGTTCACGTAGAAGATCTTGGGCAGCTTGGCACCCTCCGTCTTCCCGATGTTGATCCAGTGCTGCAGGTAGTCGCCGACGTTGTAGCCGATGAAGGGGCGCATCGCCATGGGGTCCCGGCGGACGACGCCCACCTGGCCCTCGGCGGCAGCGGTCGTCTCGGAGGAGAGCGTGGAGCCCATGAAGACGCCGTGGTTCCAGTCGTGGGTCTCCGTGACGAGCGGCATGGTCGTCTTGCGGCGACCGCCGAACAGGATCGCGGAGATCGGCACGCCGTCCGGGTTCTGCCACTCCGGCGCGATCGTGGGCACGTTGGCCAGCGGCGTGCAGAAGCGGGAGTTGGGGTGGGCGGCCGGGGTGTCGGACTCCGGGGTCCAGTCGTTGCCGCGCCAGTCCGTGAGGTGCGCGGGCTTCTCCTTGGTCATGCCCTCCCACCAGACGTCGCCGTCATCCGTGAGCGCGACGTTGGTGAAGACGTTGCCGCCGGCCTCGATGGCACGCATGGCGGTGGGGTTGGTGTCGTAGCCGGTGCCGGGGGCCACGCCGAACAGGCCGAACTCCGGGTTGATCGCGTAGAGCTGTCCGTCCTCGCCGAACCGCATCCAGGCGATGTCGTCGCCCAGGGTCTCGGCCTTCCAGCCGGGGATGGTGGGCTCGATCATCGCGAGGTTGGTCTTGCCACACGCGCTGGGGAAGGCTGCGGCGATGTAGCGGACCTCGCCTGCCGGGTTGGTGAGCTTGAGGATGAGCATGTGCTCGGCGAGCCAGCCCTCGTCACGGGCGATCGCCGAGGCGATGCGCAGCGAGTAGCACTTCTTGCCGAGGAGGGCGTTGCCGCCGTAGCCGGAGCCGTACGACCAGATCGAACGCTCCTCCGGGAAGTGGGTGATGTACTTGGTGGGGTTGCAGGGCCACGGGACGTCCTGCTGGCCGGGCTCCAGGGGAGCGCCCACGGAGTGCACGCACTCGACGAAGTCCGCATCAAGGCGGTCAATGGCCTCGAGCGCCTCCGAGCCGGAGCGGGCCATGATGTCCATGGAGAGGACGACGTAGGGGGAGTCCGTGACCTCGATGCCGAACATGGGGTGCGTGGCGTCCGCGCGGCCCATGACGAAGGGGATGACGTACATGGTGCGGCCGCGCATGGAGCCGGTGAAGACCTCGTTCAGGGTTTCCTTCATCTCCGCCGGGGCCTTCCAGTTGTTGAGCGGGCCGGCGTCCTCCTCCTTCTCGGAGCAGATGAAGGTGCGGCTCTCGACGCGGGCGACGTCGTCCGGGTCGGACGCGGCGTAGTAGGAGTCCTTCTGCTTGGCGAGGCGGACGATGGTGCCGGCGGCCTCCGCCTTGGCGATGAGGGCCTCGCGCTGCTCAGCGCTGCCGGTGATCCATTCGACGGAGTCAGGGGTGGTGAGCTTCGCAACGGATGCGACGAAGTCCAGCACACGCGCATTGGTGGTGGGTGCTCCCTGAAGCAGGTCCTCGACCGAGCCGGTGTCGATGACAGTCATGTTTCGCCAATCTCCTGGGGTGGGGTTTGTCCCGTGCGTCTCGGGATGACACTCACCGTACGGCCCGTGTGGCGCGGTGGAACCGGCGTTCTGGGCGCCAGAAGCTGTGCACTGACTCACAGAGGCGGGGTGTGTGCTGTGTTTGTATCATTAGTGTGACGTATTTTGCCAAATAGATGGTTTGAGCTGCCATAGACTAGATGGAGGGCGAGAAGGGGCGTGCGCTTTGATGTGCGAGCGCAGCTCCCTGCCTCAGTGTTGAGATGAGGCGCCGTCGGGACATGCGGGATCGGATCGCGTTCGTTTCCGGGTGAATGGAAGAGGTTTCTCCTCCTGCGCTGGTCCGTTCCTCGGATGCTCCGGCGTTATGCGACGCTCCGGTTCAGGTATGACCACAACCTCGACGCCAGAGTGGTCGATGTGAGGGTCGCGAGTGTCGAGGTAGTCGCGCACCTGTTGAATGGCGCGGTCGGGGTTGCGAACCTGGGTTGCGTCATTCTTGCCGAGAATGAGCTCCCAGCCACCTGCCCAGCGACGAGCGGTGACAGTGACTGTGCTCATGATCGGCCCTTCTTCTCAATTGCCTGTAGGGCGCTTGGGGCGAGTGCCGGGTGCGCACATCCGACACTCGCGCCGGCGCTCATCCCCGCTGTGCGGGGCGCATGCAGAGCGTGCGGCCTTCGAGGCGCTGACGCTGGGTTCACCCCTGCCGTGCGGGGAGCGCGCTTTCTGGCTTGAGGCTGTGTGTGCCATTCTAGCGATCCCTGCGGGTTTCGTGTTGCCTGCAGATGCTCAGCCGTGAGCCGAGCCCGCGGATCCTGTGACGCAGATCGCCCGCCCGTGGTTTGTGGCGGCCTCGGGCGCTGTGTATAGTTATCTCCGTTGCCAAGCGCAGCGCGGACAACACCAAGCGCCATTAGCTCAACGGATAGAGCATCTGACTACGGATCAGAAGGTTGGGGGTTCGAATCCCTCATGGCGCACAGCGGGAAGGCCCGGACTGATCACAGTATCAGTCCGGGCCTTCGCTCGTTCCCGGTTGATACTGTCCCAGTGTGACGACTCAGTTCTCCGACGAGACGACCGTGCCCGCTCCCTCCGGCCCGTCCCGCTCCACACGTGCGGGCGCGCGCCTGCTGCGCGGCCGGGAGCCCGCCGTGGCCTCGGTCGCGGCATTCCTGCTCTACGGGGCGCTGTCCGTCATCATGTGGCGGGTCTTCTACTCGCCCTCCTGGGACCTCGGCATCTTCACGCAGATGATGACGCGGTACGCGGAGTTCAGCGTCCCCATCGTGGATATCAAGGGACCGGGATTCAACCTCTGGGGCGACCACTTCCACCCCCTGCTCATGGTCCTCACCCCGCTGTTCTGGATCTGGCCCTCCGGACTCACCCTCATGCTCGCGCAGGCGGCCCTCTTCGCCGCCTCGGTGTGGCCGGTGGTCTCGCTGGCGTCCACCCGGCTCTCCGTCCGGGGCACGTGGCTGCTCGCCTTCTCCTACGTCTTCTCCTGGGGCCTGCTCAACGCCGTGACCGCCCAGTTCCACGAGATCGCGCTCGCGGTGCCGCTCATGGCCTTCGGCCTCGTGTGGTGGATCCGCGACCGCAAGCTGCCGGCCGCGGTGGCGATCGCCCTCCTCGTGTTCGTCAAGGAGGACCTGGGCGTGACGGTCGCAGTGTTCGGCCTTGCGATCTGGCTGCGCAACCGCGCGGATCTCAGGTGGGCGGCGGGCCTGGCCGCCTGGGGCATCGCCTGGCTCGTCTACTCCGTCGTCTTCTTCCTGCCCGCATTCAACACGGAGGGTCAGTACGACTACACCGGCAACGTCGCGCTCGCAGACGTCCTCGCCGAGGGGCTGCTCACCAAGATCGGCACCGTGGGATTCCTCGTGCTCGCCGCGGGCATCGTGGGCCTGCGCTCGCCGTTCGCGCTGCTCCTCCTGCCCACCCTCGCCTGGCGGTTCGTGGGGAACGTGGAGGGCTACTGGGACACCAGCTTCCACTACTCGGCGGTCCTCATCCCCGTCGTCGCCGTGAGCCTCCTCGAGGGGACCAGGCGGCAGGAACGGGAGTTCGCGCCGCTCGTGGCCGCGGTGGCGGCCGTGGCGCTGTTCAGCCAGACCCACCTCAACCTCCTGTGGGAAGCGGACCGGTACCGCGTGGACGGCCAGGGCGCGGTCGCGGCGGCGTCCGAGTACGACTCCGTCGTCACCGACATCAGGCTGCTGGCCTACCTGGCCCCGCACACGGACGTGTACTGGACGGGCAGCTCCGCGGACGCGGAGCCCGAGGCCGTGGCCCTCCGTCCGGACGACTATGGCGAGGAGATCGAGACCTGGGCGGAGGACCGCTACAGCGGGGACTGGACCACGGTCTACGACAGCGGCGGCTATCAGGTGGTGGTCCGCTCCGCAGGTGCCACCGCGCCCGAGGCTGCGGATGGCTGAGAGCCCGCGCCTCCCGTCTCCGGGCGGGACAGCCCGCTCCCCGGGCGGGGTCGTTCGCTCCCTGGGCCGGGCCGTGCGCCGTGCGGCTGGCCGGCCGGATCCCCGCCCGCTGGCGGTGGGGGTCACGGCCTCCTGGGCGGCCCTCGCGCCCAGTCTGGTCCCGAGGCGCTGGTGGATGACCGGCCTCTCCGTCGCCTTCACCGCCCCGGCGGCCGCCCTGAACGCGCGTCTGGTGATCAGAGCTGCCCGAGGCGCACGACGCCTCCCGCCGCTGAGGCCGTCCTCCGCACCGGGCCCGGCAGACCCCTTGCGCATCCCGCTGCTCTCTCCGAGGCCTCCCATGCGCACCGCCGCCACGGGTGCCGCCCTGCTCGTCGCCGCCAGCGGTGCGGTGCTCGCCGGTGAGACGCGCAGGCAGCGGGATCTCGCCCACCGTGTGCGCATGCGTCCGGAGAGCGACCTCCAGCAGGTCCTCGGATACCTCGCCGGGGGCGCTGGGTGGGTGGCGCTCGAACTGGTCGTGCGCCTCTCCCGCCGCCTGCGGCTGCGCACCATCCGGACCGTCGCGGCGCGCATCCCCTCCCTGCCCGGCCCGCTCGTCACCGTCGCGGTCACTCTGCTGATCCTCCGGGCGGATCGGTGGCTGCTGGAACGTCTGCTGCGGAGGCTCGACGAGCACTCCGTCGTGGGCTCCTTCGCGGGGCTGGGCTCCGGTCCACGCCCCTCCGAACCGGAGCGTTCGGGCTCCCTCGCCTCGTACGAACCCTTCCTCACGATGGGTCTGCACGGCCGGCGCTTCGTGACCCAGGGGCCGCGCGCCGTGAGGATCTCCGAGGTGTGGGAGAGGCTCCGGGAGACGGGTGACCTGTCGGCCGTTCCCGCGGGCATCGGTACTGTCCCCGGAGACATCGGCACGGTCCCCGAGGATGCGGCCTTCGCTGACCCCACAGGTGAGGCGGATGCCGCTGCCGCATCCGGTCCGGGGGCCGGCCTCGGCGATGGGTCCATACGCGGGACGGTGCGCGAGCCCATCCGCGTCTTCATCGGCAGGCTGGGGCATCCGGACCCGCGCGAGGCGGCCGAGGCCGCGGTCGCGGAACTCGAACGCACGGGTGCCTTCGACCGGCGGGCGATCCTGCTGGCGACGGGAACCGGATCCGGCTGGGTCCCTCCCTGGCAGGCCGCGGCCTTCGAGCACCTTCTCCGCGGCGACTGCGCCGTCGTCTCCGCGCAGTACAGCTTCGCCGGTTCCTGGCTCGCCTTCCTCATCCACCGCAGCGCGGCGGTGGAGCTGTCCCTCGCGCTCCGCCGCGCGGTGCGTGCCCGCCTCGATGCGATGCCGGCGAGCGAGCGGCCTCTGCTGTATGCGACGGGGGAGTCGCTGGGCGCATACGGAGGGCTGGGGGCGTACGGATCCGCGGGTGCCATGCTCCGGCGCCTCGACGGTGCGGTGTGGACCGGCACTCCGCGGGCCGCGCGGATCCTCGCGGAGCTGCTCCGCACCCGCAGGCGCGGATCCCCCGAGGTCCGCCCCGTGCACGGGACGGGGCGTCACTTCCGGTTCGTCGGCGGCCCACAGGACCTGTGGGCCGCCCCGGACGGGCTCGAGTACGGATCGTGGTCCCGACCGCGCGTGGTCTTCGCACAGCATCCCTCCGACCCCGTCGTCTGGTGGAGCCCCGCACTCGTCTGGCACCGTCCCGACTGGCTGCGCGAACCGCTGGGCCGCGGCGTCTCCCCGGGCCTGCGCTGGCGACCGTTCATCACGTTCGCCCAGCTGACGGTGGACATGCCGCGCTCGGTCGATATGCCCGGCGGATACGGACACAGCTACCACGGCGAGGTCGTCCACTACTGGAACGCGGTGCTCGGCACCGGTCTGTCCGCTCGCGCCTGCGAGGAGATCGCCGCCGCCATCGCTGCGGACCTCGCGCCCGCCGGAGGCAGCCTGCCGATCTCCGACGTGAGCGCACGCATCCTGTCCTGAGCGGGCAGGTGTGTGCTCGCTGTCCTCTTCGCGCTCGCGGGGCGTCCAGCCCTGGGCGGAGGGGTGAGTTCCCGGGGCTCCGCGTCCGCCGCGCACACTCCTTGGTCGATAGGCAGAACCACGGGGTGCAGTGTTCGCTGAGCGGGATCTGCCCGGCGAGCGAGGGCGGCCGGTGCATGGCGCGAACGGATGCAGAGAAGGGCGGGCGCGGAGGTTCTCACCTCTGCACCCGCCCTCTTACTGGAATCACCTCGGCCGCAGCCTGGGATCACCCCCTGCTGGGGCCGGGAGTCAACCGTGCTGCAGTTCCGCCGCTCCGGGCTCTCTCGCCGTTCCCCGCTCTTCCGTCGCGGTCACTGCGCCCTGCGGCGCGCGATGATCACTGCTGCGACACCCGCACTCAGCAGCGCCAGACCGGCCCCGAGGGCGCCGAGCCCTGCACCCGTGCGGGGCAGACGGCTGTCGTCGCCCCGGCCGGTGTCGCCCTGGCCATTGTCGTCACGATCGTTTCCGTTGCCGTTCCCGTTGTCACCGGAACCGTCCTCGTCGCCCTGCCCGTCACCGGGTGCCTCCGTGGGCTCTTCCCCGGGCCCCTCGGTCGGCTCACCCGTGGGCTCCTGGCCGGGGCCGTCGCTCGGCCCGTCCGTGGGCTCGCCTGTGGGCCCGTCCGTCGGTTCCTCTCCGGGTCCGCCGGTCGGCTCACCCGTCGGCTCCTCCCCGGGTCCGTCCTCTCCGCCGCGGTGCAGGCCCACCAGCAGCGGGTCGTGGTCGGAGGAGCGGAAGGCATCGGGCGCGTAGAGGTCCGTGACGTTGGTGTTGTACCGGCTGTATTCCAGCCCGATCGACTCCACCGAGTTGATGTTCCACACGTCTGCCCCGGCGACGTCCGCGGACAGCGAGGCGGAGGTGAGCACGTGGTCGAGGCTGCCCACTCGTCCGCCGAACAGGTAGGTCTGCTCGTCCGTATGCTCCTTGCCCACGTTCGCGTAGCCCGCTCCGTAGAGGACCTGCATGGGGTCCTCCTCCGTGTACGAGTTGAAGTCGCCCAGCAGCGCCACGTCCTCCGTGCCGGCCCTCTCCGCCTGTGCGTCCGCGAACTCCACGAGGGCCTCGGCCTGCCGCACGCGGTCCGCGTTGGAGCTGCCCTGGCCGTCGCCGTTGTCCACGTTCCCCTCGCCGGAGCCGGAGCCCTTGGACTTGAAGTGATTGACGATCGTCACGAATGTCCCGTCGTCCTCGGCGGCGCTCCCGCCGTCGGCAGCGGTCGCGCCCCGGGTGGCTCCTCCCGCGTCCGAGGCCGGGGCCCAGGCCTGCGCGAGAGGCTCGCGCGCGTTGGAGAAGGCGGGGGAGTCCGTGAGGATCTCCGAGTCTCCCACCGGCGTGACCTCCGCCGGCTGGTAGATGAACGCGGTGCGGATGACGTCCTCGGCCTCGGGCAGGCCTTCCGGCGAGGGCACGAAGTCCCAGGTGCCGGCTCCCGCGTCCGCATTGAGCGCGTCCACGAGGATGCTCAGCGCTTCGTCGCGGTCCTTGCCGAAGGCGGAGGAGCGCTCGATCTCCTCGAGCGAGAGCACGGAGGCGTCCAGCCCGTTGATCGCCGCGACGATCTTCGCCTGCTGGCGCTCGAAGCTCTCCTGCGTGGCCGCACCGCGGGCGTCACAGCCGCCGCGCACCGTGATCGGGTTGCCCTCACGGTCCTCGTAGAAGGTGCAGCCGGAGAGCTGGTCCCCGGTGGTGGGGAAGTAGTTGAGCACGTTGAAGCTGGAGAGCGTGAGGTCTCCGCCCACCTCCCGGGGCGCGGCCTCGCGCGTGTCCGCGAACTCCACCGGCTGCACGGTGTCCGCGTCGGCTCCGGTGAGCCATTCCGTGGGCTGCAGCCGCCACCGGTCGCGGCCGTAGGCCACCACGACGGGATCCGTGAAGGTCGCTGCGGCTCCCACGCGCACCGGGTCCTCGGTGGAGACATAGGCGACGGGCACGTCCGAGGCGCCCTGTGTGTAGTTGACGCTCGCGCCGTCGTCCAGGACGAACTCCCGCGCCTGATTCTCCGCCTCGAACGCCTGTGCCTCCGCGCCCGGAGCCACGACGTCCGTGGCCTGACGCAGCGGCTCGTCGCCGTTCACCAGCCCCACCTCGCCGTAGGCGTTCGTGCTGTAGGTGTCCGTGACGGTGATGTCACCGGTGGGCAGCATCAGCATGGACTCGAGGGATTCGCGCTCGCCCTCGTCCTCCGGGAACGCACCCTCGAACGGGACCGGGGCCTCGGCGGGCCCGCCCTGCTGCAGACCGCCGGCGGCGACCGTGATCTGGGTCTGGCCGTAGTACTCGGAGACCTCGCCGGTGACCACCGCGGAATCTCCCACGGCCACCGTTCCCGCGGTCTGAGGGGAGTAGACGAAGATGCCCGAGGACGCGCCTCCCAGCTCGTGATCCGCGCCGGTGCCCGAGGTCTGGAGCGTGTAGCCGTTCAGGCCTCCGTCCGCGTACACCGCGGTGACGACGCCGGTGGTGGTGACGGTCTGCCCCGTGTAGGGGGAGGTCTCGCCTGTGCCCTGGACCTCTTCGATGGTGAGCGTCTCGCCGGGCTCCACGGGGTCCGGATCGGGCTCCCCGGCGCCCGGCAGCCGGTCCGGGGTCCCCGGCGCGGAGGTCCACGAGCCGTCCACCCGCTGCAGGGTCTCACCCCTGGCGGAGACCGCGCCGGTGGGTGTGGCCTCCTGGCCCTGCACGGCCTCCGGCAGAAGCGAGCCGCCGCCTGCCGTGACGCCCTTTCCGCCGGTCACGCCGCCCACCTGCTCGAAGCCGACGAGGGAGCCGTCCGCATCCACGGCGAAGGCGGAGGAGCCGTAGCTGCCGTCCGCCGCGCTGCCGCTGCTGACGGAGTTGGTGATCGGCACGCGCACCGCGAGTGCGCCGGAGTCTCCCACCTCCGTGCCCTCGGCCACCGTGACGACGTGGGCGGCGGACTGCGGCGTGCCGCCGCGGGTCACGCTGCCCACTGTCCAGCCGGAGAGATCGGTGCCGGGCTCGGCCGCGATCTCGATGAAGTCCGTGTCGTCACCGCCCGCGTAGGCGATCTCGGAGATCTCCGGCGCATCGGCCGCGTGCGCGGTGAGAGGGAGGAGGAGCGGGCCGGTGACCAGGGCCGCGGTGACGGCACCGGCCAGCAGCGGAAGCGGGCGGGAGGGGGATGTCATGGACGTCCTTCGGCAGTGAGGGCTTCTGTGGACCTGGTGCTCCTCCGCAGCGGGCCGCGGGCGGCTCGGGGGAGGAGTGCGGCATGGCGCATCCAGGGAACGCCCACACCGTACTCAGGCCATGTCCAGCTTATGTGTTCCCGCGGCGAACGGGAGATGAATTGGGCGGGGCGGCCCTCGCCGTCCTCACTGCAGGGGAGACACGCTGTCCGGTGGAGGGTCGCCGGACGGCGGGATCTCCGCCAGGAGGGTGTGGACGAGCGCGGTCATGGCCTGCGCCTGCAGCATGAGGCGAGGGCGGGTTCCGCGCGCGGTGAGGGCTCAGCGCTCGAGGGTGCGCCGGAAGAGCTCGCGGACCCAGTCCGGCAGGCGGGCCTCGGGCAGCCTCACGTCGAGCTCGGCCTCCGTACAGGCGACCCGGTACACGTAGCGGTCCGGCTGCTGCGGGGGATCCTCCCGCCATTCCGACGGCAGACTCTCCGCGAGCAGACGCTTCCAGGCGGAGGCGTCCTCGCGGGGGAGCTCGCCCACCCGGAACTCCCGCGTGCGGCTCAGCCCGGCGAAGCCGCCGGAGCGGCCCAGCTGGACAGGCGTGTCGTCATCCGCGGGCGGGGCGGAGGCGGGCGGGGCGGACACCCCTGCAGAATCCGCCGGGCCCGAGGCGGGCGAGCCGGCCTCCACTCCGACACCGGCCCAGGCGCTCCTCACTGCCTCCGCCTCCTCCGCGCCCCTCCGCTCCGCTGCGGCGAGGGTCAGTGCGGCGAAGGCGGGGAAGTCGCAGTTCGCGGCGATGCCGTCACCGGTGAGCGCGGCGTACCAGATCGCCCCCGCACGCTCCCAGGCGCGGCCGCCCAGCGCGGTCGCCGCCAGGTGGAAGGCACGGTTGGGGATGCCGGAGTTGATGTGCACTCCGCCGCTGTCCTCCTGCGTCACCACGAAGTCGTCCATGTGCGCCGGCTGCGGGTCCTTCCCGAGCACGGGGTCGTCGTAGGCCGTGCCCGGCGCGGCCATCGACCGCAGGGCCTCGCCCCGCACCCGGTCGGTGAACAGCTCCGCTCCGATCAGCCAGTCCGCCTGCTCGGCCGTCTGGCCCAGGGCACGCTGCTTGACGAGGCTGCCGAAGACGTCCGCGATCGATTCGTTGAGCGCACCGGACTGATCCGCGTACCGCAGCCCCGCGGTGAACTCGACGACGCCGTGGGTGAGCTCGTGTCCGATCACGTCCAGGCTGGCGGTGAAGCGGTTGAACAGCTCACCGTCCCCGTCGCCGAACACCATCTGCCGGCCGTCCCAGAAGGCATTGGCGTAGTCCGTGCCGAAGTGCACGGTGCCCAGGAGGGGCATGCCGCGGTCGTCGAGGGAGTCCCTGCCGTAGGCCTCGGAGAACAGCTGCCAGGTGAGGCCGAGGCCGTCGTAGGCCTCGTCCGTCGCCGGGTCGCCGACGGCCGCCTCGCCCTCGTCCCGGATCCGCTCCCCGGGGAGCTGTTCGGTGCCGCCGGCATCGAAGATCGTCCGAGAGGGTCGTCCCGGGGAGGCGCGGAGCTCGCGTGGGGCGGGGGCCTCCCCGCCGGCGCGAGCGGTGCGGAGGTGCATGTCCTGGCGGAGCGTCCTGCGCGCGCACGCAGCGGCACGGGCGGAGCCGTGCGCGGCGACGGCTTCGAGCAGATACGGCGGGAGCAGCGAAGCACTCATACTCCAGTGTGCCCCAGGACGCCGCGGTGCGGTAGGTCAGCGGATGACGCCGCCGCCGGAGTGGACGAGAGCCTCTCCGGTTACTAAGGCGGCGTCCTCGCCGCGGGCGCACTGTGCGTGGTGACGCTGGAGTCTTCAGCGTCCCCCGACGCATTCAGCGCACGGTGATGCTGTGTCGTTACGGTGGCGGGCATGACCTTCCCCCGGCGTCACCCAGTCACAGCGCGCCACCCGGTCGCGCACCCCGCTCGTCGCCCGGATGATGTTCGTCTCCCGGGTGCCGCTCGTCTCCCGGGCACGGCCCGGCCCGCGTCTCGTTCCCTCGGCACCGCGGTGGTCGCCGTCCTCCTCGCAGGCGGGCTCGCGGCCTGCGGGAGTGAGGACGCGGAGGTCGTCCTCCGCACGGACGGGAAGGGAGTCTCCTCCCTGGCGGGGGACGATCCCGCTGCGGCGACGGCAGCCGCCTCCGCACTGGCCTACGAGTCCGCGGACGTCGCGGTGCTGGGTGCGGAGTCGGACTCCTGGGCGGTGTCGCAGAAGACCGCCGAGGTGGGGGCACCCGGTCTGCTGACCGGCGCCGGCGGGGCGCCGGCAGCGGACGCCGCCGCCGGAGACGAGGGCGCCTCGGGCGATGCCGAGGCGGACGACGCCGTGTCCGAGGAGCTGGACCGGCTGGGTGTGGAGACCGTCTTCGTCCCCGCCGGCAGCGAGACCCCCGCCGCCGCGGGGGACCGCGCCGTCGTCACCTTCAACCCGGAGACGCTCGAGGCGGAGGAGGGCGACGCCCCGGAGGTCAGCCGGCAGGGGGACGCCGCGAACGCCTCCCTCTTCCTGGACCGGGGCAGCGACCGCACCCCTGCGCAGGAGGTCGCCGAGGCCACCGTGGAGGCCGCGGACGGCACCGCGACCCAGCTGCCCGAGGGCGATCCCCGCGCCACGGCGGAGACCGTCGAGGCGGCGAAGGCGTCCGAGTCCGCCGGCGTCCTGGCCTTGGGCGAGTCGTTCGCGGACCGGTTCGAGTCCCGGCTGGAGACGGCGCGCACCGCCCCCGAACTGCCCGGCGGCGGCCAGTCCCTGTTCCCCGGCCGGCGGATGGTCGCCGCCTACGGCTCCCCGGGCATCCCCTCCCTCGGCATCCTCGGCGAACAGGACCTCGATGCGACTGTGGACCGGGTGCAGGAGCTCGCGGCCGAGTACGAGGACGTCTCCGCGGAACCCGTCGTCCCGGCCATGGAGATCATCACGACCGTGGCCTCGGGCCAGGCGGGTGCGGACGGGAACTACTCGGCGGAGCTCGACCCGGAGACGCTGAAGCCGTGGGTCGAGCGGGCCGCGGAGGAGGGGATCTACGTGGTCCTCGACCTGCAGCCGGGCACCTCGAGCTTCCCGGAGCAGGCGAAGCTGTACGAGGACCTGCTCCGCGAGCCGCACGTGGGCCTGGCCCTCGACTCGGAGTGGCGGCTGGAGGGCGGTCAGCGGCATCTGGAGCAGATCGGCTCCGTGGACGCGGCCGAGGTGAACGAGACGGCGCAGTGGCTGGCGGATCTCACGGCGGAGGCCGGGCTGCCGCAGAAGGCGTTCGTTCTGCATCAGTTCTCCGCCTCGATGATCACGGACCGTGAGGACATCGACGCCTCCCGCGACGAGCTCGCGATGCTCCTCCACGCGGACGGCCACGGCACCCCGGACCTCAAGCTGGAGACGTGGAACGCCCTCCAGCGGGATCTGCCCGCGGGCGTCCGGATGGCGTGGAAGAACTTCTACGACGAGGACACGCCCATGTTCACCCCGGAGCAGACCCTCGAGCTGGACCCGGCGCCGTGGTTCGTCTCGTATCAGTGAGCATGAGCGCCGAGGGGCGATGCGGCGGGTCCGCGTGCCGGTCCCGTCAGCGGCGCCCGGCACGTGCCGCGGGCGGCTCCGCGCCTCGGCCTCGGCGGCGGAACCGCGCCCAGTGGCCTGCCACCGTCGCAGCCACCGCCAGCGGCCAGAGGAGGAACGGGAGGTAGCAGGCGAACAGGAGGGCCCTGTGCCCGCCGCCCATGCCCTCGTCCGGGGTCCACCCGTCCGTGATCCCCAGCCATGAGTGCACGAAGGCGAACAGCAGGAGGCCGATGATCCAGAGGAGCGCTGCGGCTCCCGCAGAGCCGAGGACGCCGGGCAGCAGGGGCGGGATCCGCCGGCCCCGCAGGCCCGGCACCCACTGCGGCACGGTCTCGCTCCAGCCGCAGATGAGGCCGAAGGTGAGCACAGCGGCGAGCACCTGTGCCGCGTCCAGTGCCAGCACGTAGGCGACCGTCCCCGCGGTGGACCGGTAGAAGTCCGCGAGCCCGAGGCCCACGTCCGCCCCGGAGAGCATCGCCACCCGCCAGAGGACGGAGAGGAGCGGGAGGAGGAGCGCGGCCCAGCCCGCGAACCGCATCCAGCCGGGGACCGGACCCAGGCGCGGGGGCTGCTGCCGGGGCGGGGACGAGGATGACCGCGGTGTCGTGTCCATGCTCCGAACGGTACGAGCGGACCGGCCGGGCGGCGAGGGGGAAAGCCCCCGCATGGCAGGAGGGACCCCGCCCACGTCACACGGCGCGGGCGGCGGCCTCGACGGCATCGGCGGCGGCCTCGGCCCCACCTGAGGCCCGGGTCCGCTCCTGCATCCATGCGCACCGCGCGGCGACTTCCGGGTCCGCATGCACGGATTCGACGAGCGACCAGAACCGCTCCGCGTCGAGGGAGTCCGGATCCAGTGTCCGGCCCAGCCCCAGCTCCGCGATCCGGTCGGCGTTGGCCCGCTGCTCAGCCATCTGCGGAACGGCGACGAGCGGCACTCCGGCCGCCATCCCCTCGACGGTCCCGCCCATCCCCGCGTGGGTGACGAAGACGGCGGCGTGCTCGAGCACGGAGAGCTGCGGCACCTGCGCCCGGGCCTCGACGTTCGCGGGCAGCGTGCCCAGATCGGCGGGGTCCATGCGGTCTCCGATCGACATGACCACGTGCCACGGCCGCCCGGCGGCGGACTGCGCGATCATCCGGAAGAAGTCGGGTCTGTCGTGGTAGGCCGTGCCGAGAGAGACCAGCAGGACGGGCTTCGCCGCCGCGGGCGGGTTCCACTCGCCCTGGTGGGTGCGGTCGGTCAGCACGGGACCCACGAACGTGTATCCGGCACCGAACGTGTCACCGGCGGGCTGGAACTCCCGGGGCAGCGTGACGATGCGGTCGTGCGAGTCCATGCCCTGCATGAAGCGGCCCACCCCGTGCATTCCGCGGGAGCGCAGGAACCGCCGCAGGCGCCAGAGGAAGCGCAGGAAGACGGGGTCGAGGGGGTTGAGGCGGATGTAGCGCTGCATGTTCCAGTGCCGATTGCTCACGAAGTTGGGCCAGGTCTCCACGGTGGGCACCTGCCACATGTGGCCCACCACCCGGCCCCACCAGGCCACGGGTCCGTCGTGGACGAGGACGTCCGGCGGTGAGAGGCGGTTGCGGGCACGCAGCGCGTCGAACTGACCGGCCATGTGCACGGTCTCCGCCAGTGCGAGCTCCGAGGCCCGGGCGAACGCGCGGCCGTGGAACTGCGGTCCGGAGCGCTCCGGGGAGTTCAGCCAGCTCGAATGCAGCGGCACGAATTCCGCCCCGGTCTCCGTGATCGCCTCCCGGAACGGCTCCGGAGCCGCATAGACGACAGAGTGGCCCCGGGTCACGAGCTCCTGGGCGATTCCGAGCGTCGGGTTCACGTGGCCGTGCCCCAGGGGGCCCGTGAACAGGATGCGTGCCATGAGGGACCTCCCGGGGACGAGCGGATCGAGTGCGGCGTCTTCCCCTGGGAGTATCCCAGACGTCAGGCCGAGGCGGGCACTCCCTGGGTGAGGACTGTGGCAGGGAGTGCCCGCGTGAGCCGCTCAGGCGCGCTGCATGAGCCTGTCCGCGAGCTCGTTGAACTCACGGTTGGGCGTGCCGAACCGGTGCGTGGTCATCGAGATCGCCTGTTCGTGCACGTGGTACCGCAGCTCCACCGCGCCCGAGGCGGTGGGCACCTGGTCCAGCACCGCCACCTCGGGGCGTCCCACGGCGGCATCGAGCAGCGCCTCCTCAACGGTGCCCAGGACGCGGATGCGGGCACCCGTGGTGTCGTCGTACTCACGGGCCGTCACGCGGGAGGCGAAGGTCTCCGCGTCCTCCACCGTCACGGAGGAGGCAGCGGCGGCCAGGGAGGCCTCGGCTCCGGGAGCCGCGCTCCAGCGCAGCGGGGCGTCCGCGGTCGCGGCGGCGTGGGCGACGCGCTCGGCGAGCTCCGGGGCGACCGGCTCCGTGACGCGGACGGTGACGGCGCGCGGCAGCACGCGGAAGATGTTCGCCTCGGTGGTGAGCCCGGTGGGATCCGCGGGAGCGCCCATCTCCGCCCAGGCGCGGCGGTCCGACTCCTGCGCCCGTGCGAGCCAGGCCGCGTCCGGCTGCTGCGCTCCTGCGGAGTCCGCGTCCTTCCAGGTGCCGAACTGCTTGAGGTAGTGCGGCCCGCCCGCCTTGGAGCCCAGGCCCACGCTCGAGAGCTTCCAGCCGCCGAAAGGCTGACGCCGCACGATGGCGCCGGTGATGCCGCGATTGATGTAGGCGTTGCCGGCCTCGACCCGGTTGACCCACGTCTCGGCCTCCGCGACGTCGAGGGTGTGGATGCCGGCGGTGAGGCCGAAGTCCACGGCGTTCTGGATCTCGATGGCCTCGTCCAGGCTCTCCGCCCGGATGATGCCGAGAACGGGGCCGAACGCCTCCGTGAGGTGGAACCAGGAGCCGGGCTTCACACCGGTGCGGATGCCGGGGCTCCAGAGCCGGCCGGTGGCGTCGAGCTGACGGGGCTCGAGCAGCCAGGACTCGCCCGGCTCCAGCTGCGTGAGCGCCCGGCGCAGCTTGTCCGAGGGCTCCACCGTGAGCGGGCCCATCGTCGCGGAGCGGTGATGCGTGCGCTCGGCGCCCTCCGGTCCGCCGGCCGGCCAGCCCACGATGAGGGACTTCGCGGCGTCGACCAGCTGGTTCTCGAACCGTGCCGAATCCGCGGTGGAGCCCACGAGGATCGCCAGCGAGGCTGCGGAGCACTTCTGGCCCGCGTGGCCGAAGGCCGAGTGCACGAGGTCCGCCACCGCGAGATCCCGGTCCGCGGACGGGGTGACGATGAGCGCGTTCTTGCCGGAGGTCTCGGCGGCGATCTGCGCGTCCTTGCGGAAGGAACGGAAGAGGGAGGCCGTCTCCGAGGCGCCGGTGAGGATCACGCGGTCCACGTCCGGGTGCCCCACGAGCGCCCGTCCGATCTCGTTCTCCGCCGGCTTCACCAGCCGCACGACCTCCGCAGGGACTCCTGCCTGGTGCAGGCACTCGATGATGAGCGCGGAGCAGCGGGGCGTGGGTGCCGAGGGCTTGTGGATCGCGGCGGCGCCCACGGCCAGTGCGGCGACGGTGGAGCCGGTGGGGATCGCGACGGGGAAGTTCCAGGGCGGGGTCACGAGGACCACGGAGTCGGGGACGAACTCGACGCCGTCCGCGGCCTCGATCGCGGGGATGTCCTGGGCCCGCTGCGCGTAGTAGCGGAGGAAGTCGATGGCCTCGGAGACCTCCGGGTCCGCCTGGTCCGGGGTCTTGCCGGCCTCCTCGGCCATCACCGCGAGGAAGTCGCCGCGGCGGGCGGCGAAGATCTCCGCGGCGCGGTGGAGGACACGGCCGCGGTGCTGGGCGCCGGCGGCGCGCCAGGACTGCGCGGCCTCACGGGCGTCCGCGACCAGCGCATCGACGTCCGCCGCCGAGGTCAGTGCCTCCGGCACGATCTCCGCGTCCTTCACCTCCGCCATGTGGGCGGCGTGCCAGGCGCGGTTGGCGGCGAGGGCGGGATCCGTGTCCGGCTCGTTGGCGAAGTCCGCCGGGAGGGCTGGGAGTGTTTCGGCACCTGCGTCTGCGGGAGATGCGTCTGGGGCACCTGCGAGGAGGGCTGGGAGTGTTTCGGCACCTGCGTCTGCGGGAGATGCGTCTGGGGCACCTGCGAGGAGGGCTGGGAGTTCAGCTTCCTCCGCTGCACGGTTCTGCGTGCGGCGCGGGGCCGGCGGGGTGTCGCCGTCGGCGGCCACCTGTGCGCAGAGGGAGTCCAGCGCCTCGCGGAAGCGTCCCTCCTCGCGCCTGAAGATGTGGTTGCCGTTGGCGAGCTCCGTGATGCCGGACATGAAGTTCTCATTCGCGGAGTTCTCCTCCAGCCGGCGCACCAGGTAGGACACGGCGGCGTCGAAGTGCTCCGGGTGCACGGCCGGCACGTAGAGGCGGATGTCTCCCACGTCCCGGCTGATGACGGCGGCCTGTGCCCGCGCCATGCCCTGGAGCATCTCGAACTCCAGCGAGGTGGACACCCCGCGGGCAGCGGCGAGTTCGTGTGCGAAGGCGATGTCGAAGATGTTGTGGCTGGCCACACCCATGCGCAGGCCCTCGAGGTGCTCGCTGCGCAGCACCCAGTCGAGGACGCGCTTGTAGTTGGCGTCCGTCTCGACCTTGCTCGGCCACACCGTCACCGGCCAGCCGGCGGCCTCGGCGTGGACCTTCTCCATGGGCAGGTTGGCGCCCTTGACGAGGCGGATCTTGATGCCGGCGTGGCCGCGGGCGGAGCGCTCGGCGGCGAAGGCGGAGAGCCGCTGGACCGCGGCGAGCGCATCCGGCAGGTAGGCCTGGATGACGATGCCGGCCTCGTAGTCCTTCAGCTCCGGCTCGCTCAGCAGCCTGGTGAAGACCTCGATGGTGAGGTCAAGGTCCTGGTACTCCTCCATGTCGAGGTTGACGAAGGCGGTGCCGGCCGGCTGCGAGGCCGCCGAACGCAGGAGCGGGCGCAGGCGGTTGCAGACCATCTCGACGCTCTCCTCGAACGCCCACAGGTCGATCTGCGAGCACATGGAGGAGACCTTGATGGAGACGTAGTCCACGTCGTCGCGGAGGATGAGGCGCTCCACCTCCTCCGTGTGGTGGCGGGCCTCCTCCTCGCCGAGGACGGCCTCGCCCAGGAGGTTGACGTTGAGCTTGGAGCCGTTCTTCCGCAGTGCGGAGACGGCACGGCCGAACTGTGCCGGGCGGGCGTCGACGATCATGTGGCCGAGCATCTGGCGCATGCGCGCACGTGCGGCGGGCACCACCACGCGAGGCAGCACGCCGCCCAGCGCGGCGCCGGCCCCGATCTGCAGACGGTCCAGGGCGGAGAGGGACTGCGGGGTGTGCTTGGCGACATCGGCCAGTGCGGCGGCGGCCGCGGCGGGGTCCTCCGTGCGGATGACGCGGTCCACGAATCCCACGGCGAAGCCCACGCCGTCCGGATCGGAGAGGATCGCGGCGAGGCGATCCGCGCCCGGATCCGGCTCCTCCTGGGAGGTGGCGAGACGCAGCCAGCGGCGGGCGGTCTCGACGGCCGCCTCGGCGGTCGTGCGCAGCTCCGCGACGCGCGTGTCCGCATCCGGGGCGGTGCTCCTGCGGTCCGCGGACTGCCGGCCGGCGCTCTGCCGGCCTGTGGACTGCTGGTCCGGGGTGTTCTGCACGGCGGTCATGCTCATCTCCTCACGGGGTCTGCGTCCGGGGCGCACGGCAGCGATCCCGGCTGTGCCGCGCTGTCGCGGGGGCGTCTCTGCCTGCGCTCCGTCCTGGTGCCTGCGCTGTGTCCTTGCGGCTGCGCTGCGTTCTCTTCACTTCAGTGTGGACCTGGGGAGGGTCCGGGGCGAAGGGGTGCGGACGCTTCTGCGCGGGATCTGAGTCATAATTCGGGTATGGCCACTCCACCCACCGGCAGACCGCGCGGCCGGCCCCGCATCCAGGAGGCCGCCGACCGCGTGGTGGCGAGCGTGCTCGCCGAGGCCGGCGCGCGCATCGACTCCTCCGCCTGGTCGTCGCGGGCACTGGCCGAACGCACCGGGCTCTCGCAGACGGCGGTCGCGCGTGCCGTGCGCCGGTTGGCGGGGGAAGCTGTGGGAGGCGGTGCGGTGGGAGGTGCTGCCGCGAGCGGCGGCACGGGAGGAGCGCGGACCATGCGGATCGCGCGCTTCGTGATCGGACTGGAACCCCGTGCTGTGCAGGAGGGGCCGGTGGGTCTCGTCTGCCAGGTCGACTTCCAGCCGGTGTCCACGTTGGGGCACGCCCGTTCCTCGGTGCCCGAGGGTGCGCCGGGGGAAGGCCGCATGCCGCCGTCCGAGCACGGCCCGGTGCCTCTGCCGGAGCGCTCGTCTGTGCGTTCGCCGGCACGGCACCAGAGGCGCAGGGCGGCCGTGCTGGGGGCGCTGCTCACCGCCGGTGTGCGGGTGCCGGAGGAGCTGCCCGGGCAGCTCGCGGACTGTGCAGAGGTCCCGGTGGAGCTGCTGGAGGCGCTGAGCGCACACGTGGCCGCGGGAGAGACCGAGTTCCTCTGGAGTGCGAGGAACGTGGACCCCCTTTCTGACTCACAGAATTTCGACGTGGGTGACGGGGTGCAGGGACGTGCCCGGACCGCGGAGCCGGCGGGCGGGCGGAGCCCCGGCACAGGAGACCGCGCCGCCGCGGGACGCCCAGGCTGCACCGCAGGGCACCGCGCTTCCGCGGCAGGAGCCGGTGCCTCCGTGGCTGGAGCGGAGCGTGCTCCAGATGCCCGTCCCGGGGGAGGCGATGGGCGCGGTGGAGACACGGCGCGCGACGATCACGACAGGCGCGACAGCCACGACAGGCACGACAGCCACGCCGGAATCGGCGGAGACGTGACGCGCGGCAGGGGCGGCAGGGGACCCGCTCGCGTCGCCCGCCAGCGGACGTGGCTGCCCCGGGCCGGCACCTCGGCGACGGAGCAGCTCGCCGTGCGCCTGCGCGATGCGATCATCGACACCGGTCTGCGGCCGGGAGACAGGCTGAGCGCGGCGCGGACGGCGGCCATGCTGGAGGTGCCCCGAGCACAGGCGGCCGAGGTGCTCCGGCGGATGGTCGACGACGAGATCCTCGACGGCTCCGCCGGGGACGTGCGCATCCCCGCGGCCTCCGCCGACGACGTCATCGAGCTCTACGCCGCCCGCATGCTGCTGGGCGATGTCCTGCTCCGCGCCGCCGCGCACCGGCCGCGCCGGTACCTGCTGCCGGTGCGGCGGGCCTTGGACGCGGTGGCCCAGGGAGCGGCGTCCGGGGCCCATGTGGATGATGCGGACCTGCGGTTCCAGCAGGAGTGGGCACGAGCCTCGGGCCTGGAGCAGACGGTGCGCCTGTTCGAGTCCTCGACGGTGCGGGTGCGCATGCTCATCGCCGTGCTGCGCCTCGACTATGCGCGTACGGCGACGAGCATCCTCCGCGACGACCGTGCGATCCTCACCGCCCTGGCCTCCGGGGACGCACCGGCCGCAGTGCGCGCATGGCATCGGAAGATCGACGCCGCGGTGAGGCACATGCACGGACGCGCGCGGAACACGGCGTTCGACGTGGAGCTGTGGGGGCGCCTCACCGGGCTGTGAACCGGCGCGGGACTGGGCTGCGTACCGGCAGGGCCCGGACCGCAGGCTCGTGGCGGGGGCTCCACCGCACCGGTGCGGTGGAACCCCCGGGATGTCGGCAGGGCCCGGGTGTCGGTCCAGCCGCCCACATATATGTGGGCGGCTGGACCGGTATGCGGTGTGGCCTGAGCTGAGCTGAGCTGTGGGGCGCGGCCTGTGCCGGGGATACAGGAACGTCTACGGCTCCTCGGACGTGGGCACGGTGCCCTCGGCGGAGGCGATGCATAGGATGAGGGCGGCAGCAGAGCCGCTGATCCGTCGTCCCGAGCAAGGAAGCCCACCGATGACCGACTCCTCCGTCCTCTTCACCCCCGACCCGGCAGACGTGAAGGCTTCGCAGCTGTGCGCGTTCCAGCGGCGCATGGGACGTGAGCACGGGGCTCCGCAGGGTTCCTACCAGGAGTTCTGGCAGTGGACGATCGACGAGCTCGATCTGTTCTGGGAGGAGGTCATCGCCGAGGCCGGTGTGGTCTGGGAACGGAACGGCGCGCCGGTGCGCGAGGGAGACACCATGCCGGAGGTGCGCTGGTTCCCCGGAGCGCGGATCAACTACGCGGAGAACCTGCTGCGCTGGTCAGCGGAGTTCGGTGACGCGCCCGCAGTCGTGGGCAGGCACGAGGACGACCGCCGGGAGGTTCTCACCTGGAACGAGTTGCGCGGCCAGGTGGGAGCTCTCGCCGCTCAGCTGCGGGCCTGGGGGATCCGGCCCGGCGACCGCGTCTGCGCGGTGCTCCCCAATCTCCCGCAGACGGTCGTGGCCCTGCTCGCCACCGCAACCGTGGGCGCGATCTGGTCGGTGGTGAATACGGACTTCGGCCCACGCGGTGTGGCCGAGCGCTTCGCGCAGATCGAGCCGAGTGTTCTCCTCACCGCCGATTCCGTGCTCTTCAAGGGCGAGGAACAGGACCTGCGGGCGGCTCTGCCGGAACTGCTCGAGGTGCTCCCGACCGTCACCAGGCACATCCTCGTGGATCAGACTCGTCCGGCGCGGACGGGAGGGGAGCAACCCGGCGCGGAGCCCGCGGATGCGGGGCGGTCGGATGCGGGTGGCGGCGCGGAGGAAGGCAGCGGGGTGGGCGCGGCACCGGTCGCCGGCGACGACCCTGCGCGTGTCCGTTCCGCAGACGGACGCGAGGTGGAGTCCCTCCGCTTCTCCCAGGTGGTGGCCCGGCAGCAGGAACCGGAGTTCGAGCGGGTGGAGTTCTCCCACCCGCTGTGGGTCCTCTACTCCTCCGGCACCACCGGACGACCCAAGGGGATCGTCCACGGGCACGGGGGCGTGACGGTCGAGGCCAACCGGGCCAACCTCCTGCAGTACGACGCAAGGCCCGGGGACGTGCAGTACTCGGCCGTCGCCACGACGTGGGTGGTGTGGAATCTGCTCGTCAACGCGATGTCCCGCGGCGTCACCATCGTCACCTACGACGGCGCGCCCTTCGCCGGCGGTCCGCACCGTCAGTTCGAACTGCTGGCGTCCGAACGCGCCACCTCCTTCGGCACGGGAGCCGCAGTGCTCTCCACGGCTCATCGACTGGGCTACTCGCCCAAGGACGACTACGACCTCTCCTCCCTGCGCACCATCCTCTCCACCGGGTCGCCGCTGCCGGATCCCACTTGGGACTGGGTCTACGAGCACCTCAGCCCCACGGTGAAGCTCGGCTCCGACTCCGGCGGCACGGACATCGCGAGCGGCTTCATCGGCTCCAATCCCACCGCTGCCGTGGTCCGCGGCCATCTGCAGGGGCCGTACCTCGGTGTCGCCGCGGATTCGTGGGGGCCGGACGGCACACCGCTCACCGACGAGCTCGGCGAGTTCGTGGTGACCGCGCCCATGCCGTCCATGCCGGTGTTCTTCTGGGGAGACAAGGACGGTTCCCGCTACCGGGAGGCGTACTTCGACGTGTTCCCCGGAGTGTGGCGTCACGGGGACTGGGTCACCCGCTTCTCCGACGGCAGCTATGTGATCCACGGCCGCTCCGATTCCACGATCAATCGCGGCGGGATCCGCATGGGTTCCGCCGACATCACCAATGCGGTCGACAGGGTGGAGGGCGTGGCCGCCTCGATGGTGGTCGGCGCGGAGCTGGCCGGCGGCGACTACTACCTGCCGCTCTTCGTGGTCCCTGCGCCGGGGCAGAGCCTCGACGACGATCTGCGCGAGCGGATCGTCGCGGCGATCCGGAGGGACGTGTCGCCCAGGTACGTCCCGGACGAGATCATCGAGGCACCGGGCGTTCCGCTGACACGGACGGGCAAGCTGCTGGAGATTCCCGTCAAGCGCCTGCTTCAGGGGGCGGATCCGGCGAAGGCCAACCGCGCCACCGCCGCAGATGCCGCCGTCCTCGACTGGTACATCGATTTCGCGACCGCGAAGGCGGGGACGGCCACCGGAGCCTGAGACCGGCAGGCTCCGGACTGAGAGCGTGCCTGCGGGCTTCCGTTCCGTTGGCGGGCCGACGACGTTCCTCGGCTGCCCTTCCGTTGCCGGGCCGGTGACGTTCCCCGGCTGCCGATCAGTTCTCTGCTCGGCGGAGCTCCTGGACCGCTGACCTGCTTCCGGGCCGCGGGCTCGTTCCCGACCCGGCAGCGCTCCGAGTTCCGGCAACGCTCCGGGCTCGGGTCCGCCCGGCCCCTCGGCCTCATCCAGCTCTGGTCTCAGCGTCGCCGGGTGAGTGCGATCGTGACACCGCCGGCCCCGATGAGGCAGAGCCCGAGGCCCAGTGCGAGGTATGTGCTCGCCCCGGTCCGAGGGAGCGACGCGGGCACCTCCTGTGAGGCGCCTGTGTCCGTCCGACCGTCTTCAGCGCCGTTCTCAGAACCGCCGCGAGGTGCCTCGGGAGCCGGGGCATCCTCCGGCTCCTCCGCGGGCGGGCCCGAACCGGGCGGCGTGGTCTCCGGAGGCGCGGTCTCCTGCTCCTCGGGCGCTTCCTCCGGCGGCTCCGTCTCCGCCGGGGGTTCGCTGGGGCCGGGCTCGTCAGGCCGGGGTGCGGGCGGTTCCGAGGGCACGGGCGGCTCCGAAGGTGTGGGCGGCGCGCTCTCCGACTCCTCCGGCTGCGGCACATCCGGGGTGCTCGGCTCGGGTGAGGGCGGCGGCGTCCGCTCCGGCACGGGCGTCTCCTCCGGTTCCTTCGGTGTGGGTGTCTCCTCCGGTGTGGGTTCCGGTGAGACGGTGGGCACCTCTGCGGTGAACGTCGGCACGGGGGCAGGCGTGGACGGTGCGAAGACGGCCTCGGCGGTGCCTGCTGCGCGGGTGGGCGCGCCCGCGGTCACCACGGACTGCACGCGTTCGGTGCCCTTCCCCTCGGGGCGGTGGAGACGGAGCGTGGTCGCCGGGAGCTCACGGGCCTCCGCGGACACGGTGACCGTCCCGGCCTCCAGGTCCGTGAGTTCCACGACCGTGGGCGCGTCCCCCGTGGTGAGATGCGTGTCAGCGGGGGCGGCGCCCTCCGTGTCGAGGTCCACCCTGTGACCGCTGAGATGCTCCCCTGCCGCGCTGAGCAGGGAGACCGTTGCCGTGCCGGTGGACTCCCCGCCCTCCGGCAGCCCGATCTCCACCGTCAGGGTGTACGGGCCCGCGGCCGCCGCGGCCTCCTTCTCGATGCTGCGGTAGGAGTCGGCGGCACCGCGGAAGTCGCTGCCCAGCTCACGCGGATGACGCGGGGAGATCGCATGGCGGTGCGGGATCTCGGCGTCGAACTTCACCAGTGCGGAGAGCGCCGCCTGGACGTCCGGGGAGTCGGAGGTGTGATGCTCCGAGACCGCCCAGGCCGTCTCCGGAGAGGTGAGCACCGCCGCCGGTGCCGCTGTGGGGAAGTGCTCGGGCCGCGGAGTGCGGAGGCCGGCGTCGACGCAGTAGGCGAAGCCGCCGGGGAAGGTCCGGTACGCGCCGTACCAGGTCTTCCCCTCCTTCGTCTCGTGCCACATGCCCGGGCCCAGGACGGACGCCGCACCTGTCAGCCGAGGTGCGGACTCCTCCGAGGCCGTGAGCGCAGACGACAGGATCGGGCCGTCGGCACCCGCCGAGACCGGACCCCCGCGCTCGGACCCTGCAGCGGCGCTCGCGCCGGCCTCGGTCCCCGTCGCCCCGGACGACTTCGCAGACGACGCTTCGACGGCCGGGCCCGCGGCAGCGGCCTGAGCGGCAGCCGCCTGTGCTGTTCCCAGGGGAGCGGCACCCAGCAGCGCCAGGGCCGCCAGTGCGCTCACGGCGGTGCGGGTGCCGGCCCCGGTCTCCCGCGGGAGGCGGCGGTGGGCGGATCTCTGTGTGCGCTCGGCGGCGCTGCTCTGTGCGGTCATGCGGCCATTCCAGTGCGGGACGGTCGCCGCAGGAACCCCTCTGCGCTTCCTGTGGATGGCGGCCTCGGCGTCCACAGGATCAGGTGCGCAGAGTGAGTGTTCCGGGAGTGCCGGTTGTGACCGCGGGTGCGCATCTCCGGCATTGTGCGCGGCACCTGCGTTTTCACCTCAGGGGAGGGGCAGGAGTAGAGTCGAAGCGTTGTGCGCAGCGCCGGTGAGGCTGCGCGCCAGGTGCGATATCCACAGATCGCGAACGCGACGAACAGACGAGGTTTCGATGACGTACACCAAGGAGAACGCCGACGTAGTGCTGATCGGCGGCGGCATCATGAGCGCGACCCTGGGCTCGCTGCTCGTCGATCTGCAGCCGGACTGGGACATCCGTGTCTACGAGAAGCTCGACTACGTCGCCCGCGAGAGCTCGCAGGCGTGGAACAACGCAGGCACCGGCCACGCAGCGCTCTGTGAGCTCAACTACTCGCCGGAAGACGCGAACGGCGACATCGACATCACTAAGGCTGTGAACATCAACGAGCAGTTCCACCAGTCGCGCCAGTACTGGTCGTTCCTCGTGAAGGAGGGCGTCCTCGACGACCCCACGACCTTCATCAACCAGGTTCCCCACATCTCCTACGGTCGCGGCGAGAAGGGGAAGCGGTACATCCGCAATCGCTACGAGACCATGGTGAAGAACCCGCTCTTCGCGGACATGGAGTACACGGACGACCAGGCGACGCAGGCCGAATGGCTGCCGCTCATGTTCGAGAACCGCGGACCGGGCCAGGTCAACGCCGTGTCCAAGGTGGAGAAGGGCACGGACGTGGACTTCGGTTCGCTCAGCCGCCAGCTCCTCACGCACATGGACAGCAAGGGCGTGCAGGTCCGCACCGGCCACACCGTCACGGACCTCGAGCGCTCCGCGGACGGCTGGAAGGTCACCGTCAAGGACCTCCAGTCGCACGAGACCTTCGAGGTCAACGCCCGCTTCGTGTTCATCGGCGCCGGCGGCGGTGCCCTGCAGCTCCTGCAGAAGTCCGGGATCGCGGAGGGACGCGGCTACGGCGGCTTCCCCATCTCCGGCATGTTCCTCAAGACGAGCGACCCGGACCTCGTGGCACGCCACCACGCCAAGGTCTACGGCCAGGCCGCCGTGGGCGCGCCGCCCATGTCCGTGCCCCACCTGGACACGCGCGTGATCGACGGCAACCAGCACCTCCTGTTCGGTCCCTATGCGGGCTTCTCGCCCAAGTTCCTCAAGCAGGGCAGGTTCACGGACCTGCCGTTCAGCGTGCGCGGCAGCAACCTGCCCACCATGCTCAACGTCGCCAAGGACAACTTCGACCTCGTCACCTACCTGCTGGGCGAGCTCGCGGCGACGAAGAAGCAGCGCTTCGCCGCGCTCGAGGACTTCACTCCCGAGGTCGACCCCTCCAAGTGGGAGCTCATCACCGCCGGCCAGCGCGTGCAGACGATGAAGAAGGACGGGAACAAGGGCGGCGTGCTCGCCTTCGGCACCGAGGTCGTCTCCGCCGCCGACGGCTCCATCGCAGCGCTGCTGGGCGCTTCCCCGGGCGCCTCCACCGCCGTGCCGATCATGCTGGGCCTCCTGCAGCGCTGCTTCCCGCAGCAGTACACCGGCTGGGAGTCCCGGCTCAAGGACATGGTCCCCTCGCTGGGCCGCAAGCTCCATGAGGATCCGGCCCTGCTCAAGGAGATCTCCGAGTACACGGCAGGCACCCTCCAGATCGGCTGATCCGCGGTCTCACCGCGTATGTCGTGCGGCTTCACCGCGTGCGGTGCGCTGCACCGGTCCTCCGCCCCCGTGAGCGTCGTGCTCACGGGGGCGTCGCCGTCCTCGGGCGGGAAGGCGGCACCGTACGCGGCGGCCGGTGATGCCGCGGAGCTCCGCTGGGGCAGGGAATGATGCAGGACTGTCACGGAGTTCAGGGCGAGCGGAGAGGCGGCTTCCGTAGACTGGTGCGCGGATGACCAGCCGGTGGGCGGATCCGGCGCGGAGCGCCCGTCCACCGCCGGCCGGCAGAGACCGCAGCTGCCTCCGGCAGCCCCGCACACACCCAGAGGACCCCAGATGAGTCACGGGCAGCACGACCCGCGCACGCCGAGGCCGCACCCCCAGGGCCCCGGCCGTCCCGCTCCCGGCGTTGCGCCCTCGGGCGGGCCCGGATACGGCCAGCCGCCCTACGCCCGGCCCGGCCCGGGAGCGCCCGTGGGCCCCGGAGCGCCTGTGGATCACCGGGCCCCGGGTCCGTACGCAGCTGCACAGCCCGGATACGGAGCACCTGCCGGCGCTCACCCCGGCCTCGGCCACGGGGCGCCGGCCGGAGGTGTCCAGGCCGCAGGTATGCACCCTGGCGGTATGCCGCCCGGCGGCATGCACCCCCGGCCCGTGCAGGCACCCGTCACGGCGGCGCAGGGCGCGTGGACGCAGCACTTCGCAGTGCGGCAGACCAGCCGCGACCCCAAGCAGACGCAGAACCTCGTCCTGCTGATCGTGGGGATCGGCGGGCTGGTGGTGCTGGGACTGGGCATGCTGCTCATCCTGCTGTTCGCGTCGTTCCAGTTCAACGGCGTGGGCGTGCTCATCGTCCTCCTCTCCGGCATCCCCCTGCTGGGGATCGTCGCGACCGTGCTCCTGTTCGACAGGTGGAAACCGCAGCCGCTCGTCCTGCTGGCACTGTGCGTGCTGTGGGGCGGCGTGGCCTCCGTGGTGCTCACCTTCGCCTTCCAGATCCCCACCATCTACGCCGCCGGCGCGGTGGGCATCGACCTCAGCGGCGACGTCGTGGGCGCGGTCGTGATGGCACCGATCTTCGAGGAGACCGCCAAGACGGTCTTCCTCGTCGCCATCGTCCTGCTGGCCCGCCGGCACTTCGAGGGCCCGCTGGACGGCATGATGTACGGCTCGCTCGTGGGTGCGGGCTTCGCCTTCACGGAGAACCTCCTCTACCTGGGCGGCGCGTACGCGGAGGCTCAGACGGGCGGCCTCATCGCGACCTTCGTGGTCCGCTGCGTGATGAGCCCGCTGCTGCACTCCAGCTTCTCCGCGCTCGCGGGCCTCTCGATCGGCTTCGCCGCCCGCCGGGGCACCTGGTGGATGACCGCGCTCATGTGGATCCCGGGCCTCATCTGCGGCATGATCCTGCACGGCATCTGGAACGGCACCTCGACGGTGCTGGGTTCGGGCCTCGGCGGCCTCGCGGTGATGCTCGGCCTCTCCGTCGTCATCGCGGGCGGCTGGTGGACCACCATGGTGGTGCTCTGGCACCGGGAGACCACGACCACCCGCGAGTCCCTGCAGCGCTACGCGGGCGCGGGCTGGCTCACGCAGGAGGAGGCGCAGATGCTCGGCACCTGGCGCGGTCGCCGTGACGGCAGGCGCTGGGCGCGTCCGGGACCGGCGCGGATGCACATGAAGCAGATGATCCGCATCGCGGCGACGCTGCCGGCCGTGCGCGCCCGTGTGGAGGCCAACGTGGGCGGTGACGCGGAGAGGGAGTACGAGGTGTACCTCCTCAAACAGCTCACGATCCACCGCAACGGCATGCTCGCCGCGATGGGGCTCGCCGTCCGGTGACGGTCTTCGACATCGCGCTGCTGGTTTTCGCCGCGCTCATCGCCGCCGCGGGCTGGGCCGCGGGGCTGCTGGCGGGCGCGAGCACGCTGGTGGGCTTCGTGGTGGGTGCCGTCGTCGGCAGGCTCACCGGGCCGGCGCTGGCGGACCTCGTCACGGAGCACGGCCTGATGTCGGCGGACACCTCGGGCAGCCTGGTCCTGGGGCTGCCCGTGGTGCTGGGCTTCCTCGCGGCCGGGATCGGCGGATGGGTGGGGACGCTTCTGCGCGAGTCCATCCGCGGCAGGGTGGGGCGCGGTGCCGACGCCGTGGGAGGCGCCCTCACCTTCGTCCTCGCCTTCGCCCTCGTCGTGTGGATGGGCGCCGGGCTGGCTCGCACCACGCCGCTGCTGTCCGTGAATCGCGCGGTCGCGGAGTCCGCCGTCGTCAGCGCGCTGGACCGGACCATGCCGGTGACGTCCGCCGAGGCCCTGGGCGCCCTCTCCGACGTCCTCGCCGCCAACGGCTTCCCACAGGTGTTCTCCGGTCAGCCGGAGCAGATCCGCACGGCCGGGGAGCCGGACCCGGCGATGATCGAGGTGGGCCGGGAGGCCGAGGAGCAGACGGTGCGCGTGACGACCACGGCGACGCAGTGCCCGGCGCCGCAGTCGGGCAGCGGGTGGGCGCTCGGCGAGGAGCTCGTGGTGACGAATGCCCACGTGGTCGCCGGCTCCACGGACCGGATCGTCCAGATCGCCGGCCGCGGTGCGCCCTACCGCGCGGAGGTGGTGGTCTTCGACGAGCGGCGTGACATCGCCGTCCTGCGGGTGCCCGGCCTGGGCGCGGAGCCCCTGGACCTCGGAGAGCCGCTGCAGGCGGACTCCGATGCCGTGCTCGTGGGTTTCCCGGAGAACGGTCCCTTCACCATCTCTCCGGCGCGGGTGAGGGAGCCGCTGCGGGCCCGCGGCCTCGACATCTACGACGAGGAGGACGTGGTCCGCGAGGTCTACGCGCTCCGCGCGGTGGTGCGTCACGGCAACTCCGGCGGCCCGCTGCTGGACGCGGACGGGCGGGTCGTGGGCATGGTCTTCGCCAAGTCCGCGGCCGACGACGAGACCGGATACGCCCTCACCCTCGTGGAGATGGAGTCCGCGCTGGCCGAGGGCAGGAGCGCAGCGGGAGCGGACGGCGCGGGAGAAGCGGAGGCCGAGGCCGTCTCGGCCGGGTCCTGCGCCTCCGGCTGAGGCATGCGCTGCGGGGTGGCGTGAGTTGCGGGCTGCGGCCCTGTATATGGCCGGCGCGCGCCGTGCGTAGGCGCGCCGTGCCGCTGCATCCCATGCGCACACCCGCTTCTTCGCGTGGACGCCCGCTTCTTCGCGGAGAGAAGCGGGCGTCCGCGCGACCAAGCGGGTGCCGACGTTGTGAGAAGCGGGCGTCCGGACGATGAAGCGGCGTCAGAAGTCGTAGGAGGCGAGGATCGCGCGGTGGTCGCTCGTACCGCGGCCCAGCACCTCGTCGCCCACGGGGTCGAGGCCTCTGCTGAGGACGTGGTCCAGGCGGGTGACGGGGAAGACCCCCGGCCAGGTGAAGCCGAACCCGCCGCCCACGGCCTCGCGGGAGTCCTCGAGGTCCTCGCCGATGGTGCTGAAGTTCCTGTCCGAGGCGGCGGTGTTGAGATCGCCGGCGACGATCACGCGTTCGGCGGGGTCGCTGCTCACGGCGTCGGCGAGCTTGCCGAGCGCGATGTTGCGCGCGGACTCCATGCCCGGCCGCACGGACGGGATATGGACGACGTAGACGCGCACATCGCCGGAGTCTGTGTGGACGGTGGTCCGGATCGCCCGGGGCCAGGAGACGCCGATGTCCACCTCCTCCGGCTGGGACATGGGCCACTTGGACCAGACGCCGAGGGAGTCCACGACCGCGCCGTGGGTGAAGTGCCCCTCCATCTGGTCCTCGATGATCTGCCCGGAGAGCGAGGCGATCTCCTGGACCGCGACGATGTCGGGGTCCTCGTCGATGATGCTCAGCGCGGTGGCGGACGGCTGCGGGAGCTTGGCGCCCACGTTCTGCGTCGCGAGGGTGAGGTCCGGGTCCTCCGGGGCGGAGGCCGGCCGGAGGTAGGGCCAGAACATCGAGGCCCACACCACGGCGGGGACCACTACTCCCGCGATGGACAGCAGGGAGAGGCGGAAGAGTGCGACGAGCAGGAGCAGCGCGACGAGGATCCAGGTCCACGGCAGCATCGTCTCCACGATGAGGGCGATCCCCGAGGTGGTGGGGAGGAGCGAGTGCATCGCGAGGAGTGCGGCGAGGACTATGCCGAAGGTGAGGACGAGGATTCCCCGTGTGGGGGAGCGGCGTGTGGCTGACATCGCCGATGAGTCTATGCCGCGCATCTGGGGCGATGCTGGGCGGCGGCGGACGCGGTCCTGTGAGCCCGGAGCCGCAGGTGCGGGCTCGCTGGGAGCGGGCTCCCTCAGCGGCTGGCGCGCGCCTGCCACACGGCGACGTCCGGGTGCTCGTCGTAGCGGTACCCCGCGCCCCGCATCGTGCGGATGATCGAGGAGTGATCGCCCAGCCGCCTGCGCAGACGGCGGATGTGCACGTCGACCGTGCGGGCGTCCGGACGCTCGCCGTCCGTGCCCCAGAGTGCGTCGATGAGGTCCTCGCGGGTGAGCGTCACTCCGGAGTGCGAGACGAGGGTGGCGAGGAGATCGAACTCCTTGGTGGTCACCGGCACCTGCGAGCCGCGGAGGTGGACCTCGCGGCGCGGGATGTCGATGCTCAGCGGAGCGTCCGCGGCGGGGTAGCCGTACTGCTGGCCGGGAACTCCGTGCTGCTCGGTGGGAGCGAAGCCGGTGTCCGTTCCGGCGGCCCCGCCGAGGTGTCCGCCGGCTGCGTGCGGGGACGGTGCTGCGGCGGAGGCCGGGCGGCGCTGGTGCGGTGCGGAGGAGAGCGGGGTGCGGCCGGCCTCGGCGGCACCGCTCTGCCGGGCGTCCTCCAGCTGCTCCCGGGTGACGGGCGGTGCGACCCTGCTGGGGATGCGCTGGCGGACGGGGCCGTGCAGGCCGGCGGGGGACCCGGTGGCGGCCTGCGAGCCGACGGCCACGGCGCGTACGGCATCGATGTCGCTGCCGAGCCCCTCCGGTGCCAGCGCGATGATGGCCTGCGTCTCCGCCGCGCTGGAGAGGCTGCTCACCTGGTCCTTGAGCGCCTGCGCGATCGCCGCGAGGTTGGTGCCCTCCGCTGCCGCCTTCGCCTCGTCGAGGCCCACGTAGAGCACGATGCCGCGGGCCGCGCGGGGGCCTGCGTGGACGCCGGCGGGGCCGTAGGTGCGCGGCGCGGACTGCGGGTCGACGGGTGTCAAACGGGCTCCGGTTCGGCGTGCGGCGCGGGCGCTGCGGGGGTGGATCGCCTCGGGCTGAGGTGCGGCTGCGGTCATGGTCTCTCCTCCTGTGGTGCGCGGGGCCTGCAGGGCCGGGCGCAGATGCCGGAACGGCGGCGGGGTGCTGTGGGGATCCGTTCGCGGCGGTACAGCAGTGTCAGTGGCTGCCGCGAACGCATGGCATGAGCTGTGTGCGACAGGACTGTGTGCAACAGCTCTCCCTGCGTGAGGAGAGGTACGTCATGTTCGTCATTCTTCTTAACCGGGAGACCTCTTGCCAAGTCTCCGTGAAGAACAATGACGAAATATTACGCAGTGTGACGCGGTGGTTCAGACGATGCCGTAGAGCCTGTCGCCCGCGTCGCCCAGGCCGGGCACGATATAGCCGTTCGCGTCGAGGCGCTCGTCCAGGGCGGCGGTGTGGACCGTGACCTCGGCGATCCCCTCGTACTTGGTGCTGATGGCCTCGACGCCCTCCGGTGCGCTCACCAGGCAGATCGCGGTGACCTCGGAGACCCCGCGCTCCAGCAGGAAGTCGATCGCCATCGCCAGGGTGCCGCCGGTGGCCAGCATGGGGTCGACCACGAACACCTGCCGGCCGGTGAGATCCGCCGGCAGACGCTCTGCGTAGGCGTCGACCTCGAGGGTCTCCTCGTCGCGGACCATCCCGAGGAAGCCCACCTCGGCGGTCGGGAGGATCTTGAGCATCCCTTCGAGCATGCCCAGCCCCGCACGGAGGATCGGGACCACCAGCGGCCGGGGCGAGGCGAGCACGGTGCCCGAGGCCTCGGCGACGGGGGTGGTGACGGTCGTCGAGGTAGTGCGGATGTTCCTGGTCGCCTCGTAGGCGAGCAGGGTGACGAGTTCGTCCGCGAGGGTGCGGAAGCGGGAGGAGTCCGTGCTCCGGTCGCGGAGGACCGTGAGCTTGTGGGCGATGAGCGGGTGGTCTGCGATGTGGAGGTCCATGATCCTGGAATCTACCGGAGCGCGGGCTTCCGGGGAGTGCGCCGGGCGGTGCCGCGGCACATAATGGACGCATGGCTTACTTCACTGCAGTGCTCGCCCGCACGGACGACGGCTACCGTCCACTCGACCTCCAACTCGAGGACGTGGCCGACCTGTCCGACCTCACCGACCTGGTCGACGGTGCCGGCGACGGTTCCGCGGAGGGCTCCGCGCTCGCCGTCGTCGAGCACGAGGACGAGTGGTTCGCGTTCATCCGGATCGAGAACGGCGATGCGGTGGTGTTCGTCTCCGACATCGAGGCGGCCGGTGAGAGCCCCTACGCGGAGCTGTTCGCTGACTACCTCGACTCCCGTGCGGACGAGTACGAGGACGAAGAGGTGGAGCTGGACGACGAGGACGACTCCGAGGCCGCTGAGGACGACGAGGACGAGGACGACGATCCGCAGATGCTCGAGTTCGAGCAGGCGCCCGAGTGGGGCGGCGACCCGGACCTCTTCGCCGCTGACGGCGTGGGCTCCGCCGAGCTGCTGGAGCAGCTCGGCCTGCATTCCTCCGACCCCGCCCGCGTCGTGGCGCACGTGGGTGAGAAGGCGGGCTTCGCCGAGGTCCTGGAAGCTGCTCGCTGACCGCGGGCACGTACGAGGAAGCGGTGGACTGAGCGTTCGTATGGGTGTGGAGGCGTCGTCGGGGCTGGCTGTGCGTCCTGAGCACGAGGCGTGGATGCGCATGGCGCTCGCGGTGGCCGGGAGCGCGCAGGAGTCCGGCGACATCCCCGTGGGGGCGGTGGTCGTCGGTGCGGACGGCACTGTGCTGGGCCTCGGGCACAACATCCGCGAGGCCGTCCATGACCCCACCGGGCACGCCGAGGTGGTGGCTCTGCGTGCGGCCGCGCAGACGGTGGGCCGGTGGCGGCTGGAGGACGCGATCCTCGTCGTCACGCTGGAACCGTGTGCCATGTGCGCCGGTGCGGCCGTCGCGGCGCGGGTGGGCGGCATCGTGTTCGGTGCCTGGGACGAGAAGGCCGGTGCCTGCGGGTCCGTCTGGGATCTGCCGCGGGACCGCGCGGCTCTCCACAGGCCCGAGGTCTACGCCGGTGTGCTCGCCGAGGACTGTGCGCAGCTGCTCACGGACTTCTTCGCCGCGCATCGCGGATGACGCTCGTCACACTGCGTCCCTCCGAGTTGGGCGCGCGGGGAGGGGTGTGTAAACTCTTTTCTCGGTAGCGTGTCCGAGCGGCCGAAGGTGCAACACTCGAAATGTTGTGTACGGTAACCCCGTACCGTGGGTTCAAATCCCACCGCTACCGCCATTGAAAACCCCCGGTGACACCGGGGGTTTTCGTCGTTTGACGGGCTGCCGTGGCGTGTGTCCGTACGAATGGCGGAACAGACATGAAGCGGCACGGGATCGTTCCCGTCTGCTGATTCGCCGCTTTCGTGCCGTTTCGGCGGCGAGTCAGCAGACGGGAACGTCCAGAGCGCCGGCTCGGGTCTGTTCGCCGCAGCGCCTCCAGGTCTCGCCTGGAGGACCGCCGCCGGCGCACGGCGGGCATCGTGAAACAGTGAGAGGGAACCGCATCCCCGAAGGGAAGAAGGTCCCATGCCCCTCCCGCATGACTACGTCGACCATCTCCTCGCGGTCTACGCCGCGGACCAGGCGAACGTCGCCCACCTCCTCTGCGATCGCCACGACCCGGAAGCCGTCGCCTTCACATTCGTCGACGACGAGCTCAATGCCTCGCCCATGACCTACGGCGAGCTGCGCGAGCGATCGTCGCGGCTGGCCACCTCGCTCGCGGCGCGGGGCATCGGCCTCGGCGACTGCGTGGGCGTGCTGCTGAGCAAGCGTCCGGAGCTGCCGGTCACGCTGCTCGCGCTCGCCCGCCTCGGTGCCGTCTACGTGCCCCTCTTCACCGCGTTCGCCACGGGCGCCGTGGAGATGCGCATGAGCGCGGCGAAGGCCAAGCTGGTCGTCACGGAGCCGAGTCAGCGGGAGAAGGTGGATCCGCTGGAGTGGCTGCCGCAGCTCGTCACGGGAGACGAGTTCGCCGCGGCCGAGGCCGCAGAGCCCCTCGCGGAACCCGTCGCAGTGGGTCCGGACGCACCTTTCCTCCAGCTCTACACCTCGGGCACCACGGGAAAGCCCAAGGGCGTTCCGGTGCCCGTGCGGGCGCTCGCCGCCTTCCACGCCTACCATGAGATCAGCCTCGATCACCGGGCCGACGACGTCTTCTGGAACGGTGCCGATCCCGGCTGGGCCTACGGCCTCTACTACGGCATCGTGGGCCCGCTGGCGCTGGGGCGGCCCAACATCCTCCACTCGGCGCAGTTCTCTCCCGAGTCCACCTTCCGCCTCATGGAGCGGTTCGGCGTGACGAGCTTCGCCTCGGCGCCCACGGTCTACCGCGCGCTGTCCAAGTCCGGGCTGGAGACGACCGCGCGGCTGCGGGCGGCCTCGTCCGCGGGCGAACCCCTCACCGCCGACGTCTCCGACTGGGCCGAACGCGTGCTCGGCACCTGCGTGCGCGACCACTACGGGCAGACCGAGGTGGGCATGATGATCTGTGCGCACTGGAACCCGGACGCGGAGACGGAGAACCGGCCCGGCTCCATGGGCAGGCCCCTGCCGGGGATCGAGGCGGGGATCGTGGACGACGCGATCGCCTTCCGCACGGACAGCCCGCTGCTCTGGTTCGCCGGGTACCGGGACGCGCCGGAGAAGACCGCCGAACGCTACTCCGAGGACGGCGAGTGGTACCTCACGGGCGATCTGGGCAGCGTCGACGAGGACGGCTACTTCCGTTTCACCTCACGGGATGACGACATCATCCTCATGGCCGGATACCGGATCGGCCCGTTCGACGTGGAGAGCGTGCTCATCACCCATCCCGCGGTGGTGGACGTGGCCGTCGTGGGACGCCCGGACCCGGAGGGGATCCGGGGAGAGATCGCCGAGGCCTTCGTGGTCCTGGCGCCGGGCGTCAGCGGGACCGCGGAGCTGGGCGACGAGCTCGCGCGGCTGGTGAAGGAGCAGTACTCTGCTCACGCCCGCCCTCGGCGTGTGCACTTCGTGGAGGCGCTGCCCAAGACGGCCTCGGGCAAGATCCAGCGCTACCTGCTGCGTGAGGGCGACGCCGGCTGAGCGGAGGCGTGGAGCGTGGCGTGGGGAGCGTCGCGGGGGCGTGTGCGTCTCGGGGCGGGCGGCGCGGGCCCTGCGCGACGCGTGAGCCACGCATTGCGATACTCGTAACAGAAGTGACGGGGGCTCCTGGGCTTCCCGTCTGCGGATTCGCCGCGTCTCGGAGGGGAAAGCGGCGAATCCGCAGACGGGAGCGCCGTGGCTCCGCCTCGTGTCTGAGGGCCTCCGCCCCCGCACTCACCGCACTCGCTCGATCGCGCGGGCCAGCCGCGCGGCGCCCTCGGCCATCCGGCTCACCGGCGTGCGGGAGAAGCTCATGCGCAGCTGGCTGGTCGCGCGCCCGTCGGCGAAGAACGGTGCGCCCGGCACGAACGCCACACCCTCCTCGATCGCCAGCGCTGCCAGGGCTTTGGTGTCGACGCCGGGCACATCCACCCAGGTGAAGAAGCCGCCGGCGGGCACGGTCCACGCAGCAGAGGAGCTCAGTGCGCCGTCCAGCGCGTCCATGAGCCCCTGGCACCGCGCGGCGTAGGCGGAGCGGAGCACCGGCAGCGAGGCGGCGTAGTGGCCCTCCGTGATGTGGGCCTCGAGGATCGTCTGTCCGAGAGCGCCCGCGCACTGGTCCGTGTTCGTCTTGGCCTGGGCCATCGCGTCGATGACGGTGGCGGGGCCGGCCGCCCAGCCCATGCGCGTGCCGGGTGTGAAGGTCTTGGAGAAGGTGCCCACCTGCACCGTCACGTCAGGCCCCAGTTCGTAGAGGGAGTCCACGTAGGAGCCGTCGAAGGCGAGGTCGCGGTAGGCAACGTCCTCGAGCACGAGCAGCCCCAGGCGGCGTGAGATCTCCACGACCTCCCTGCGGCGCTCCCGGTCCAGGCGCAGGCCGGAGGGGTTCTGGAAGTCCGGGATGACGTAGACGACCTTGGGCTCCGCGCCCTGGGCCCGCGCCTGCGCGTACGCCGTCTCGATGCTGGCCGGGATCAGGCCGTGCGCGTCGTTCTCCATGGAGACGCAGACGCCGTCGTGGGACCGGAAGACGCTGAACGCGCCCAGGTAGGACGGCGCCTCCACCAGCACGGCATCGCCCGGGTTCAGCATGGCCTTGCAGATGAGGGTGAGGGCATCCACCCCGCCCGAGGTGACGATGAGGTCGTCCGGACCGGGGACCACCGCCTGGGTCCGGGAGACCTCGGCGCGCAGCACCTCGCGCAGAGATGCCAGCCCGTAGTTGGGCGCGTACTGGAGGGCCACCTCGGGCCGCGACTCGATGGCCTTGGCCGCGGTCTCGCCCAGCAGCTGGGTGTCGTAGAGGCCAGGATCCGGGAAGCCGCCGGAGAAGTCGACCAGATCACCGCCCGCCGAGGCCATCGCCAGCACCGCCGAGAGCTCGGACGGGCCGGCCTGGGCGCGGGCGGCGAGACGGTCGAACCAGGCGTCGTGTGCAGCTTCCGTCGGGGCGGTCCGGGCCGATGCGGACGCGGTGTGCGAAGTCTCAGTCATGGCCCGCATCGTAGGGGAGACCGGGCCGGCGTGTGCGATCCGTCTCACGGATGCGGGCCTCCTCGATTCCGCACGCCGCATCCCGCACGCCGCATCCCACAAGTTACGTCTGCGTACCGGCCGCCCCGCACGGCCGCTACGCAGACGTAACCTCCCGGGATGGGGCGCGGAGCCACATCCCTCTGCGCCCGCACATCCCTCTGTGCGTGCACCCGCGCGCTAGTGCACCCGCACTCGAGCGCTGCCGCACCCGCACCCGCGCGCTGCTGCAACCGCACCCGCGCGCTACTCCGCCGCGGCCTCGGGCCCCTTCGCCAGGTATCCGCGGGAGAAGTGGAGCAGCCCGGCGAAGGCGTGCGTCTGCGCCTCCTGGTGGGAGATGTAGAGGTCGTGCATGGCGCCGGGCACGCGTCCCAGCACCACGGTGGGGGCGATGTTCACGGCCCGGTGGGCGATCGCGTCGACGTCGAGCACGATGTCCGTCTCCTCCATCTCCTGGTCGTAGCTGAGTTTCATGAGGCTGCGGCTGGAGGTCTGGACGAGCACCGGCGCCTCGATGTTCAGCCCTTCCTCCACGGCCTTGTGCCCGGCGAAGATCGCCCGGATCCAGCCGGCGTAGACAGGGAAGCTCTCCGCGGGCTTGAGGCGGATGTCGTAGGGGAGCCGGCCCAGGGTCGCGGAGGTCGCCATCACGTAGTGGTTGGGCATGTGCAGGCGCAGGGCCGAGGTGGCCGAGCGTGTCCGTGCGAACACCGGCTGGAGCAGCTTCCGGATCGCGGTGGAGAACTGGAACTCCAGCCACGGCGAGTTGAGGACGAGGCCCTGCGCGCGCCCCGGGTTGCGATCGGCCCACAGTGCGGCGATGAGACCGCCGGTGGAGTGCGCGGAGAGCACCACGCGCCTGCCCGGGGACTCCTGGGCGATGACGGCGAGGGCGGCCTCGAGATCCGCGTCGTAGTCGGAGAGGTCCGTCGTGTAGCCGGGACGCTGCATCCGCTCCGGGTCCGGGGGCTCGCGCAGCGCGGAGAAGGCCGAGCGCTCCATGAGATCCGGATCCAGGTTGCGGCCGTAGCCGTGGAGGTCGAGCGCGTAGAAGCGGGCGCCCAGCCCGGTCCAGAACCGTGCGAGGTTCTGCTGGAAGAAGTAGTCGGACCAGCCGTGGAGGTGGAGGACTGCCACGTCCGCGAGCATGCGCGGATCCATCGCCGAGGCCAGGGGCACCCAGGCATCGCGGGCGGCTGCCGGGTCCAGCGCCGCAGCTCCCGGCGCGCCTCCCGCCGCAGGCAGCGAGTGCCGGGGCCGATGCCGCACGAGGGTGGCCTGCCGGTCCTCCGGCAGCGGCAGGCACAGGGAGGAGAAGTCCCCGCCGAGGAGGTCCTCCTGCCAGTCGAGGGGGTGCGTCGCGTGCGCCCTCAGGTGCTCCGTGCTGTGCGACTGCTCTGTCCTGTGCGACTGCTCAGTGCTGTGCGACTGCTCAGTGCTGTGCGACTGCTCTGCGCTGTGCGACTGCGCCGGGTCGTTCGGCTGCTGAGTGCTGCTCGGCTGCTCTGCGGCATGGGGCTGCACAGCGTCACGACGCTGTCCTCCGTCGCCCGGCTGCTCCGTCCGCGGGATCTCGTCCATCTCCTCATTGTGGACCGGGACGCAAGCGTCCGTGCCGGGTGGCAGAATCGGACCATGACGAACTTCCGCGTCCGGCCCGCCCTGGCCGACACTCCCGCATACGTCCCCGGAAAACCGCCGGCGCCGGTCGAAGGCGTGCAGTCGTACAAGCTCTCGTCGAACGAGCACCACATGGATCCGCTGCCTGCAGCGCTGGAGGCGATCCTGGGTGCGGCGCGCACGCCGCACCTCTACCCGGATCCCTCCGCCCACGATCTCACCGCCGCGCTCGCCGCCCATCACGAGGTGCCCTACGACAACGTCGTCGTCTCCGCGGGTGCCTCGGAGGGGCTCTCGGCGCTCATCGGCATCACGGCGGAGGCCGGCACCAGCGTGGTCTTCCCCTGGCCCTCCTTCGAGATGTACCCGCAGGTGGTGAGCTTCACCGGTGCGGAGAAGATCGCGGTGCCGCTGGCGGATGAGGGCCGCATGGATCTCCCCGCCATGCTCCAGGCCATCCGCGAGGACACCCGGCTGGTCCTCCTGTGCTCGCCCAACAACCCCACCGGCGCGGTGATGGGGCAGGCGGAGTTCGACACCTTCATGGAGCAGGTGCCCGCGGACGTCCTCGTCGTCCTCGACGAGGCGTACGTGGACTTCGCCCCCGGCAGCGAGGGCGCTGCCTCCATCCGGGCGAACGGCGCGGGGCTGGACGCGCCCGTGGACTCCGCCGTGGGGCTCGCCACCTACCCCAACCTCGCGGTCCTGCGGACGTTCTCCAAGGCGCACGGGCTGGCCGGCCTGCGCGTGGGCTACACGCTCGCGCAGCCGGGGATCATCCACGAGATGCGCAAGTCCATCGCCCCCTTCAGCGTGACCGCACCGGCGCAGGCAGCCGCGCAGGCCTCCCTGGCGCACCTGGACGAGATCGCCGTGCGGTCCAAGGAGGTGGGCGTCCTCCGTGACGAACTCGCCGCCCGCCTGCGGGAGGTGGGGATCCCGGTGCCGCCCAGCGGAGGCAACTTCGTGTGGTTGCCGCTGGGCAAGCGGTCCCAGGAGTTCGCGGACGCCTGCATGGCCGCAGGCCTGGCGGTGCGGAATCTGGGCGCGGGAGTCCGTGTCACGGTGGGCCCGCAGGAGGCGCTCGACCGCCTCGTCGACATCGCACGCACCTTCATCGGAAAGTGAGCCATGACCTCCTCGACTGAGCAGACACCCGTGCCCGAGGCCCCCGCGGGGGCAGGGCAGGCGACCTCGCCGGCACAGCCCCTGGCCGGGCACGCGCAGCCCGCACCGGCCTCGGGCGGTGCCTCGGCCTCGGACCGTGCCGTGGCGCGAGGGGAGGGCCTCCTCCCGCCCGAGGCCACCCTCGACCTGACGCCGCTGGAGGCGGTACTCAGCGCAGGCGCCCTGGTGACGGACCCGGACGTCGTGCTCGCCCACTCGCAGGACCGCGCGATCTTCTCCCCGGTGGGCCGTGCACGCGGGCTGGTGCGCGCACGCAGCATCGAGGACGTGCAGGCCGTCATGCGCTTCGCGAGCGAGCACCGGGTGCCGGTCATCCCGCAGGGCACCCGGACGGGGCTCGCAGGCGCGGCGAATGCGACGGACGGTGCGCTCCTCCTGTCCCTGGCCGCGATGGATCAGGTGCTGGAGATCGACACGGTGGAGCAGACCGCCCGTGTCCAGCCCGGCGTCGTCAACCGGCAGCTGAAGAATGCACTGGCACCGCACGGCCTGGCCTACCCGCCGGATCCGGGCTCCGTGGACATCTCCTCGCTGGGCGGTAACGTCGCCACGAACGCCGGCGGGCTGTGCTGCGTGAAGTACGGCGTGACGAAGGACTACGTGCGTCAGCTGACGGTCGTGCTGGCGGACGGCTCGCTCACCACCCTGGGCCGGCCCACCGCGAAGGGCGTGGCCGGCTTCGACCTCGCGAGTCTGTTCGTGGGTTCGGAGGGATCGCTGGGCGTGGTCGTGGAGATCGTCTTCGACCTCATCCCCGCGATCCCGCCCCCGCTCACCGGCGTGGCGCTGTTCGACGACATCAAGCACGCGGGCTCCACCATCACGGAGTTCATGGCCTCCGGCGCCATGCCCTCGCTGCTGGAGATCATCGACGGTGTGACGATCGGCTTCCTCAACGACTACGGGGACTTCGGGCTGCCGGACGGTGCCGCGGCGATGATCCTGGTGCAGTCCAACGGCGACGGTTCGCTGGAGGCGGCCGCAGAGGAGCTGGCGGCCTTCCAGCGCGTCGCGGAGGCCCAGGGCGCCACGGAGGTGACGGTCTCCGACGACCCGGAGGACTCCGAGCTGTTCGTCGCGGCGCGGCGGGCCGTGGCTCCGGCGATGGAGAAGTTCGCGGCGACGCAGGGCGGCGGCGAGCTCATCGACGACGTGTGCGTGCCGCGCAAGGCGCTCACGGAGTTCTTCGCCCGGATGGAGCTGATCGCTGCCGAACACCAGGTCATCACCTCCGTCGCAGGCCACGCCGGCGACGGGAACATGCACCCGGCCGTGGTCTTCGACGCCCGTGACGAGGAGTCGACGCGCCGGGCGCACGCGGCGTTCGACGCCATCATGGAGGCGGGCCTGGAGCTGGGCGGCACCATCACCGGTGAGCACGGAGTGGGCGTGCTGAAGAACACGTGGCTGGCCCGGGAGCTCGACCCGGTGTCCCAGCGTCTGCACCTGGCGATCAAGCGCGAGCTCGACCCGCTGGGCATCCTCAGCCCGGGCAAGATGCTCGGAGAGCTGGGCGGATGAGCGGGGCCGTGAACGAACGCGCGCGGTTCGGGTTCTCCGAGGGCACACGCCTGGAGGCGGGCGGTCGCACCGGTGTGATCCGCACGCCGCACGGTGACATCCGCACGCCTGCGTTCATCCCGGTGGGCACCAAGGCGACGGTGAAGACCGTGACGCCGGAGCAGGTGGAGGAGCTGGGCGCGGACGCCGTGCTCGCCAACGCCTACCACCTGTACCTGCAGCCGGGCCCGGACATCGTGGACGAGGCCGGAGGCCTCGGCGCGTTCATGAACTGGCAGGGGCCCACCTTCACGGATTCCGGCGGCTTCCAGGTCATGAGCCTGGGCGTGGGATCCAAGAAGGTGCTCTCCACGGAGTTCGCCGGCACGAACCGGCCGGACATGCAGAAGGACCTGCAGCAGGAGGTCCGTGAGGAGCGTCTGGCGAACGTCGACGAGGACGGGGTGACGTTCCGCTCGCACATCGACGGTTCGCTGCACCGCTTCACCCCCGAGGTGTCGATGCAGGTCCAGCACCAGCTGGGCGCGGACATCATCTTCGCCTTCGACGAACTCACGATGCTCACGAACACGCGCCGCTATCAGGAGGAGTCGCTGGAGCGCACCCGCCTGTGGGCGCAGCGCTGCGTGGAGGAGCACGTCAGGCTCACACAGGAGCGCTCGCACCGGCCGTACCAGGCGCTCTTCGGAGTGCTGCAGGGTGCGCAGTACGAGGACCTGCGGCGCAAGGCGGCGCGGGATCTGGCGAGCATGGACTTCGACGGCTTCGGGATCGGCGGAGCGCTGGAGAAGGAGAACCTCGGCACCATCGTGGGCTGGGTGTGCGAGGAGCTGCCGGACGACAAGCCGCGGCACCTCCTGGGCATCAGCGAACCGGACGACTTCTTCGCCGCGATCCGCAGAGGCGCTGACACCTTCGACTGCGTCTCGCCGTCCCGGGTGGCCCGGAACGCGGCCGTGTACTCGCACGACGGGCGGTTCAACATCTCCGGCGCACGGTTCAAGCGGGACTGGAAGCCCATCGAGCCGGAGTGCGACTGCTACACGTGCAGCCACTACTCGCGCGCCTACCTCCACCACCTGTACAAGGCGAAGGAGCAGCTGTTCAACACGCTGTGCACGATCCACAACGAGCACTTCACGGTGGGGCTCGTGGCGCGGATCCGGCAGTCGATCGAGGACGGCAGGTTCGACGAACTCGAGGCCGAGGTCCTGGGCCGGTACTACTCCGGCGACAAGCCCTGAGCCGGGGCTCCGCGTGTGGCTCTGAGGTGGGACTCCGCCCTGTGCGCGGGCTCAGCTCTGAGGTGGGACTCCGCCCTGTGTGCGGGTCCACCGTGAGCGGACCTCCCTTCCTCTCGAGCTTCTCCACGTTACGTCTGCGTAGCGGCCGTGCAGGGCGGCCGCTACGCAGACGTAACTTCCGGGGGGAGGGAGGAGGGGCGCGCCGCGAGCGGGTGTGAGGCCGTTTCCGTGCCGCTCTGGCGCAGGCGGGCCCTACAGGAGGTGCTCTTCATCGACGGCGGTCATCAGCTCCTGGAGAGTGGCGAAGTCGATGACGGGCACACACCTGTCTGCAGCGTCCGAGTCGAAGTACCGGACACCCTCCACCACTATCGCGGTGAACCCCACGGGGAGCCCGGTCGCCTCAGCCAGCCACTGTGCCTTCCTTCTGGCGTTCCCAAACCAGCCCTCCACGTCTTCGTCGGAGACCTTCCCTGCAAGATTCCGCACCTTGGCGAACGGGTATACCGACTTGCACTCGAAGAGAAGCATGACACTACCGTCGAAGGCCACCGCGTCCATCTCTCCCGGGCAGGTGGACCTGCTCTCATGCAGCTGCTCGTGCAGAGGAGTCCGCTCAGTGTCGGTCTCCCAGAAACCCGACTTGTGAACAGTACCGGCGATGAGACCGGTCTCGCGGAGGAGTGATATCACTTTCTCCTCGAACGGTCTGGTGATGGCCTCGGTCCAGGCTCCGTGCTCCCCCAGCCATTTCAGGATGAAGGGAGAGAGCGAATCGAGGATGAGGTATGGCGAGGTGATGAAACCATCACTCACCTCGAGCACCGGGTTGGTGACGAGATCGACGTCGTCGGTGCGGTCCGTTCCTGCGAAGCACAGCTCACTACGCAGGTCGTCGGCATATATGTCGAGGGAGTCGGAAAGGTGGTCACCGAAGGTGCTCTGGATGTACAGGGTGTCCGGCAGATGACAGAGGATTGGGGCGTGTCCAGAGTCTCGTGTTGCGATTCTGTGAGACAGACTCTGCTCGCTGGCTCGATAGGCCATCAGCAGGCGAAGGAGTATTCCGCGCCAGAATTCGGAGATGTCGGGTCGCATCCTCAGTCTTGCGGCGAATTCCGTTACCAGCGGTGACGTATGGGAGGATCCGACACCGGAGATCGATGCGCGGGCGGCGAACGCCGTGGACTCATCGAAATGAGAGACGAGCTCCTCTGCGAACGGCGTTGACTGCAGGTCCTGCCCGGTTATCACCAGGTTGATGAAACGGTCGGGAGTGGACGAGGCCCAGAGCGGGGTGATCGATTCAGCTTGTTCCTCCTGCTCGGCCACGCAGGACACCACCAGCTGGGCAAGCTTGCGGATCGATCTCGACCTTCCCGAGGGGTGCTCCTGGGCGGCGATCAGTGCTCTCTTGAAGGCGGGCCGAAGACGGTCCTCGGGCTCGTCTGCATCGGTCATCGAAGAAGACCAGGCCGCCATGAGCACTTCCTTTGCGAACGTGTCATCGAGCTCTGGCGCTATCTCATGCGCAGGCAGCGGATCCGTATCGATAAGCTTGGCTATCTCGCCATGCAGGGCCTCCACTCGCCGGGGCAGTCTCGATATCCGTTCTCTCCAGCCCATCGGATTCCTTCTATATGCATGTGACCGAGGCTTGCGGCGCTGGTCCGGCAGGTATGACGTGGACTTTAGCACAAGGGCTCATGTGAGTGAGGATACGGGTTTCCACTAATCGGACTTCCTCCATCCGCCTTCATGTTGCTTCCAAGCTCTGATTCCCTAGACAGACCGTGATTCCCTATTACGGTTTCGCCGTATCACCCGGACCAGGCGCCGACGCCGGCATGGTATGAGAAGAGGAGCATACTTGTTCGAGTGGGGGATGTCTGAGTGATCGAATGAAAACAGAGGGCAGACGCTATGTATGCGGTCTGTGGAGCGGTCGGTACGCAGACGCCACTCGGCGGAATGAGAGCGTGGCGACGCCCGCATCGCTCAGCGCTCGCGGACGGCGGCCCAGAAGCTGTCGCGCAGATGCTTGCGGATGGCCTGGCTGTTGGTCTCCGTCTCACCGATCTGCGCGGCGCAGTCCTGCAGGAGCGCCCGGTCGATGTCCGGCTCCAGATAGGGGTAGTCCCGCAGGAGCTCCTCCAGCTGGATCTGCGTCGCCGAATTGAGCCAGCTCTCGGCGGTATTCACCGCGACCTCCTCGACGACGTCGAACAGCGTCTCGCAGTCCACGTCCTGCGACTCGGTGCTGGTGGAGTAGAGCGGTGTCGTGGCGCTGCGGGTGACATGAGGCCGCGCGGTTCCCGGCGAGGAGACCGAGGCGGGCGGAGCCGGGCGGGGTGGAGGACCGGGCTTGGGCACCGGCCTGCTCGGGGCCTCGGCGTCCTTGCCCTCCGCTGCATGAGTGTGGCCGGGCTCCGCGCCTTCGGTGTTCCTCGTGACGGAAGCTGCGGCGACGGTGGTGATCCCCTCCGCGCTCTCCTTGCTGCGGTGGGACATCGACGGCTCGAAGCAGCTGCGGATGAGTTCCGAGGGGATCGTGATGATGCGGTCGACCTGGAGAGCCAGATGCTCGGCCACGGAGGACAGACCCACTCGCCGGCCGGGATCCTCGAGGCCCACGAGCACCACCTTCATGCCCTGGTCCTGGGCGGCCTCGACGGCCTCGGCGATGTCGTCGTCCCCGCACAGCAGGTAGGCGACGCGCGCGGAGCGGTTCCGGGCCACCTCCACCATGTCCAGGCCCAGGCGGAGGTCCACGCCCTTCTGCGCGCCATTGATGCCGATGCGCCCCAGGCGGACCTTCACATCGTCGATCAGCGCGATCTTCTTGTGTTCGTCCGCCATCACGCCGTGGTGGGAGGCGTCGTACCAGTAGACGCGCAGCGGGGAGAGGCCCGCGTCCTCCTTGGTGCGTTCGACGATGCCGGCGATGAGCCGGCGCACATCCACCACCGTCGAGGACCGGAGCGAGGTGCCCGTGGTCTTGGTGGAGCCCACCGCCAGCAGGAATCCTGCGTCGATGAAGACTGCGCTCTGCTCTTGCATGCCGGGCACGTGCTCTCCTGATGTGGCGGGCGGGCTGGGATGTTCGCGGTCGTGTGCCCATCGTATGCAGGAAACCGCGGGCGCAGTTCACATGATCAGGGGATATGTGCGGATGCCGGGCTGGGCGAATCCCCGGGCGCATCGGCGAGGGAGGGCCGGAGGACGGAGGCGCGGCATACTCTGTGCGGGGGCGAAGCCGGGAGCGGGCGCGGTGGTCATGCGCCAGGATATGACTGATGAGGTCGGAGTGTGACGCAGGACACTCGCGGAATGCCGGCGGCTGGTAGCTTGCGAAGTGTTCCCAGCCTCCGCGATCAGAGGGGGCATCCGCCTCAAGCTCAGGGAGATATCCATGCCTGCCTCCGTCGACACCCTCATCGCCGCCCGTGATGCGGCGTTCGCCTCCTTCACGCAGGGCTTCCGTCTCGTTGACCTCTCTGCGGCGCTGGGGCCCGACTCCGTCATCTGGCCCGGAGCCCCGGCGCTCTCCTTCACGGACGCGGTGAGTCACGAGGGCGGCGGGTACCACGCACGTGTCGTGACGACGTTCGAGCACGCGGGCACACACTTCGATGCCCCGGAGCACTTCGTCCCCGGTGGTGCGGACACCGCCGGCATCGGCATCGACGAACTGGTGGTGCCCGCCGTGGTCATCGACATCCGGGACAAGGCGGCCGCGGACCCCAACGCCGTCGTGGAGGTGGACGACCTCGAGGCCTTCGAGGCGGCGCACGGTCCGATTCGGCCCGGCACCGCAGTGCTCATCGATTCCGGGTGGGCCGCCCGGAGCACGGACGCACTGGCATACACCGGTTCGGAGACGACGGAGGATCTGAGGTTCCCGGGCTTCGGACTCGATGCGGCGCGTGCGCTGGTGGAGAAGGGAGTGGTGGGGCTCGGCGTGGATACACTGGGCATCGATCCGGGCGACCGGCCCGACTTCCCGGTGCACCGGGAGGTGACCCACCCCGCGGGCCTGTGGCACCTCGAGAATCTCGTCAACGTCGATCGGCTTCCGGCCTCGGGCGCGGTGATCGCCGTGGGCGTGCCGCGGATCGTGGGCGGCACCGGCTTCCCCACACGGGTGTTCGCCTTCGTTCCCAAGGACTCAGGTTCCGTTTCCAGGGACTGAGGTCCCCACATACACCCCGCATGCGAAGGAGCAGTGCAATGGAGCAGTTCTCACCCACCCTCCCGCTTCTCTCCGATGAGGAGCTCGATCCCCGTGCCCGAGCGGTGTTCGACGACATCCGAGCGACGCGGAACACGGACTTCATCAACAACTTCTGGCGAGCGCTCGCGCACGATCCCGCCAATCTGGAGCGGACCTGGGGCGAGCTCAAGGAGATCATGGGCCCTGGCACTGCGCTGGATCCGCTGGTCAAGGAGCTCATCTACGTGGCGGTCTCGACCGTGAACAACTGCACCTACTGCGTCCGTTCGCACACCGCAGCCGCGCGCGGCAAGGGAGCGACGGACGAGCAGATCGCAGAGCTCCACGGGATCGTCGCCGCGGCGAACAAGACGAACCGACTGGCGATCGGCCTGCAGGTTCCCGTGGACGACGCCTTCCTCTGATCTGTCTGAGTGCGGAGGGCATCGCCCGAGCACGGAAGGCGACATCCGCTTTTCCTCCTGCGCACCCGCTGATTCTCAGTGAAAGGCGGGTGTCTGAACGGCGATGCGGGTGTCGTCTGTGAGTTCGAAGCTGCTCTCACGGCATGTACTCGGTGGTGTGCTCCGGCGCGTCCGTGATGAAGAGCCGTGTGGCGATGCAGTCGTCGCGGCCCCAACCGTCTGCGGCGCATTCGTCCAGGGCGGATTCGGCATCGGGGAAGGGGCTGCTGCGCACCACCACCCAGTAGCCGTCGTTGGCGTAGGTGGACCAGTCCCCGGACCACAGCAGTGCGGCATCCGGGTACCGGTCCTTGAACTCCTCGTACTTGTCGAGGATGAGTTGGAGGGTCTCGCCGTCCTGGGCCGCGTCGCCGCTGCTGGGGTTCTGCATGGAGCTCAGCTGGACCACCCACTGCCCGTCGAGGTCCGCCGAGTGCGCCTCCCACGCCTCGTCGCGCAGCTGCTTCAGCTCCGTGCCGTCCGGAGGCGGTGCGCCGCCGTCCTCACCGTGTTCCTGCGCTGAGTCGGGGCTGCTCGCGGCCTCGGGCTCCTCACCACCCAGCACTCCGAGCGCGCGCAGCCCGAGGCCCAGAGCCACCACCAGCAGGGCTGCCGCGACCGCGCCCGCGAGGAAGGGCCGCAGGCGGCGGGTACGCCGAGGTGCGGCTGCGGGTGGCGGGTCAGCGGTAGGCACAGGTGCGGTTGCGGGCGCAGGCGCAGGTGCGGTTGCGGGCGCAGGTGCGGCTGCGGGTGGAGGAACGGCGGCCGCCGTAGCTGACTCCGGCGGGAAGGCTGTCTCCGCCGGCTGTGGTGCGGCGGTGGTCGGGTCTGCCGCGAGGCGTACAGCCGCGTGCTCCGCGGAGGTGCTCTGTGCGGCGGTGAGCTGCGGTACGGGGTGCACCTCGTCCGCGACGTCCGGCAGGGCAGCCGCAGGCGCATGGGTATCTGGCTGCGAGGTGGGCTGCTGTTCGGGCGCGTCGTACACAGGGGACGGCGCGCAGGGGCGCACGATCGGCACTGTGAGAGTGGGAGGCCCGGAGGCTTCCGCGCTTCTCGGCGGCTGTGGTGGCTGGGGTGCGTGGGGGCCGGGTTCTGGCTCGGCTGCCAGTCTGCTCTCGGCCGCAGCCGCGGCCTCGGGCATGAGGCCAGGGTCTGGCTCGGTCGTTTCCGGCTCGGTCGATTCGGCTCTGTTCGTTTCCGGCCTGGCCGATTCGGCTTGAGGCTCCGATGCTGTCTCTGCTGTCTCTGCTGTGCTTCCTGCGTCCGGTGCCTCTGGTGCGTTTGCTGCGTCCGGTGCATCCTCATCCTCGGAGGATCTCTCCGTCGATGTGCCCGGCGGGGTCATGTCGCCGAGGACGGAGCCGGTCTCGGGGTCAGACTCCGCTACGGGGTCGGACTCCGCTACGGGGTCGGTTTCCGTCTCCTCGGGTTCGCTCGGTTCGGACTCGGGCTGTTCGGGCTCACCCTGCTCAGACCTGCCCGGCCTGGTGCCGTCGTTGGTCTCGGGCTCGTGCAGCGTGGACTCGCCCGGCTCGGGTCCGCTCGATTCGGGCTCGTGCTGCCTGGTCAGGCTGGTCAAGCCCGGTAGGGAGTCGCTTGGGTCGGACTCGCCCGGCTCGGTGTCGTCCTCGTGTTCGGCCTCGGGGCCGGGCTCTGCGGCTCTGTCGGATGTGCTCTCCGCTTCGTCAGTGAGGGCGGGTGCCTCGCCCGGGGAAGTCAGCGGATCATCCGGGTCTGCGGAAGGGAGGTCCGGCTCCGAGGGCGTCTCGAAGCGCGGCGGCTCAGTGGGCCGGGGCGGCACCTGCTCAGCGGGTCCGCCGGGAGTGGGATCCTGCGATTCCGGCTCGGTCGACTCGGGTTTCATCCAGCAATACTCACGGCTTCCAGGCGCGGCCGCAAACACCGGCGTGGCAGGTGGGAAGTCGGGGAGCGGACCTGAGAATCGGCTGTGTCCGTCGTTCCTCACTCGTGTAGCGGGCTGAGGATCGCGACCGGAATCTGCTCCGCCGGTGGCTTCGGGCTCGGACCGGTGCTGCGGCGCGTGTCCCACACACTCGAGAACTGCGCGCCTGGTGCTCTCTGCCGGCAGAACGTGGGATTCTGGGGGTGCATCATCCGCCTCGGCTCAGGAGCGAGGACCGTGAGTGATGGAAGTAGGGCACTGAACTGAGGAGAAGCGCATGGCAGACGATGCACAGGGGCTGGGATCTCGCCCCATCGACGTCCTCGCGGCCGCCCCAGCGCCGGACCCTCAGCGGAGGAACGGCCGTCCCTCCGTGAAGCGTCTCCTGCAGGGCGACGGGGCGAATCTCATCGCGTTCACCTTTGTTCCAGGACAGTCGCTGCCCGAACACACCGCGGCGCACCCCATCACTGTGCAGTGCCTCAGCGGGACGCTCACCTTCACATGCGAGGGGCAGACGACCGTCCTCACACCGGGGACGATCGTCCACTGCCGTGCGCATGTGGAGCATCGCGTGGACTGCCCAGCAGGCGAGGTGAAACCGGCGAGCGGGGCGGAAGCGACGGGCCGGGCGGCCGTGACAGGCCCGACGGACGCGGCGAGTGGAGCGGAGGCCGAGGCCGCGGCATCTGGGAGCGTTCTCCTGCTCACGATGCTCACTGGTGAGCGCCACTGAGCGGTCGCGTTCAGCGTTTCCATCTGCAACGCTGCCCGCGAGACCTGCCTGGCAGAGGGTTCCCGCAGAGCACAGAACGTGTTTGACTCGTGGCATGAGCGACGATCTGTATGAGCACGAGACCGAGACCGACCTCTCCCGTGAAGAGGCCGCTGCGAAGCTGCGCGCCCTCGCGGACTCTCTGGAGAAGCAGAACTCCGTGACCGTCCACCAGGGGGAGAAGGACGTGACGGTGAGTGTCCCCGCCCGGGTCTCCTACGAGTACGAGGTGGAGATCGAGGAGGCCGGCAGCGCTGAGATCGAGGTCTCCCTCAGCTGGAAGCGCGGCTGAGCAGCACGGCGCGCCCGCTCGCGTCTGATTCGGCCTCGCCGGCGGTCCGGACACTCCTTCCCGGCGAAGGGGAAGTGACTGCAGGGAAGCCGGATGCCCAGCCCGGATCCGCCTGTCCTACGGAGTAGGGTGTGCCACAGCACCCGCCCATGTCTCAGCCTGCGTCGCTCAGAGGCGGAATCCTCGACGCAGATTGAGACATGGGCGGGTGAGTGCGGGAGCCCGCAGCGGGAGCCCGCGGCGGGTGGGTGCGGGGAGCCCAGAGCGGAGGCCGCGGCGGGAGCCCGCTGGGAGGCCGGGAGGCCGGGAACGGGCCCGCTCAGTCCTCCCCGCCGGGCGCGTAGGAGACCTCGCGCTTCTTGAGCACGCGGATCACGGTGTACGTGACCGGCATGAGAATCACCTCGACCGCGACCTTGTAGACGAAGCCCACGATGATGTAGTTGATGAAGTCCGCACCGGGGATGACACCCGCGAACGCGACGATGCAGAAGATGAGGGTGTCCGCGAACTCGCCCACGCCGGTCGAGGTCATGAGGCGCACCCACAGGTGCTTCTCGCCCATGCGGCGCTTGACCCACACCAGCACGTAGGAGTTGAGCAGCTGGCCCACCACGTAACCGGCCAGCGAGGCGGCGACGATCCGCGGGTAGAAGCCCAGCACGGCCTCGAAGGCCTCCTGCGACTCGTAGCCGGGGCCGGGCGGCGAGACCATGACGAGGTAGAAGACGAGCACCGCCAGCGCCTGCATGGCGAAGCCCATGAACACGGCCCTGCGGGCCGCGCGGAAGCCGTAGACCTCGCTCAGCACATCGCCGAGGATGTAGGCGAGCGGGAAGAGGAACGCACCGCCGTCGGTGACGATCGAGAAGTCGCCCACGATGGGACCGAATCCGATCACCTTCGTCGCGGAGATGTTCGAGATGATGAAGACGCAGCAGAAGACTGCGAGGATGAGCGCGTAGTAGCGGCCCCGGGTGCTTGCGAAGGCCGTCATCGCGCCCGCGCCGGGCGCACCGTCCGTACCGGTCACGCCCGCACCGGCCGCACTGTCCGTGTTCTCCGCCGAGCCCGCTGCGTTCCCAGACACCGCCTGCGCGGTTGCCTGTGCGTGCGGACCCGGCTGCCCAGATGCGTGTGTGCCGGGTGCTCCCGCACCCGTGTCACTGCTGTTCGACATCGATTTCCTCTCCTTGTGTCACGCGGACCAGTTCCGCGTACGTGAGTGGGACCATGGCCTCGACGGTGCCGCCGCCGGCCCACAGCTGCGCGTACTCCCGCAGCGTCCGGTCCACGAAGGACCGCACGTGCGAGGGGTGTCCGGCGGGAGCGACGCCGCCCACCGCCTGGCCGGTGGCTGCGAGCACCTGCTCCGGGGTGGCCCGCTTGAGCCGCACCGCCCCGATCTGCTCGGCGGTGAACGCCGTGTCCACCCTGTGGCTGCCCGAGGTCATGATGAGGACGGGTTCCTCGCGCACGGGGAGTTCGTCCTCATCCTCGACGGTGTCCGCCGCACGTACTCCGGATGCGGCTGAACCGGCGCTCTGCTGCGCTGAGGCGGCTGCGGCAGGCGCGGAGCCTTCAACACCTGCGCCAGTGACCGCATCAGTGTCAGAGCCCGCACCGGTGCCCGTCCCGGACCCAGCGGCGTCGGCTGCGCCCGCGCCCGAGGCCGCCTCCGCTTCGTGCCGGCCGCTCGCACCCGGCGCCGCGGCCGTCTCCGTGCCCGTGCGGCTCTCGCCGTCCCGGGCAGCAGCTGAGTCGTGGCTCCCGTCACCGGCGAGACCCGACGGGGCATCGCCACCGGCCGAGCCGCCGCCGGCCGCACCGCCGACGCCACTGCCAGCCGCACCGCCACCGGCCGCACCGCCACTGCCTGCCGCCCCGCCACCAGCGGGCTGCGACTCACCGGACTCGGCCGCAGCGGCCTCCTGTGCCGCGTCCTCCTCGACGAGCGCCAGCGAGAGCGTCTCCACACGGCTCTGCGCGCGCCTCTCCGCGAGCACGTCCTCGTCGGGGAACTCCGCGATGAAGACGAGGCTGTTCGCGATGGCGCCCACGGGGACCCCGTGGAAGTCCGCGGCCGCCTGCGCGGTGGGGAGCGGCTCCGGATGCACCTGTACGCGGGTGCTGATGCCGGCCGCACGCAGGTCCCTCTCTAGCCGTGCGTGTTCGGGACACGCCGGGGGAGCGGGCCGCGCCGGTGCGAGGCCGCGGCGGCGCAGCAGCGGTTCCGTCCCGACCTCGCCGCCCAGGAACCGCTCCAGCGCCGCGAGCGGATCCCGGGAGTAGCCCGGCGCGAGGATCTCCTCGCGATACGCCCGGCCCAGCTCCGGGTCCAGGCCGCCGTGGTCCTCGAACAGCTCCGAGACCGCCGCCGCGTACTGCTCGGACCACAGGTACGAGTAGTAGCCGGCCGCGTAGCCGTTGGAGAAGATGTGTGCGAAGTAGGCGGAGCGGTACCGCGGGGGGACGAGCGGGTCGAACCCGGCGGCGCTGAGCACCTCCGCCTCGAAGGTGAGGACGTCCTCGACGACTTCACCGCCCTCCAGTGAGTGCCAGCTGAGGTCCAGCATGGCCGCCGCGAGGTACTCCAGGGTGGCGAAGCCCTGCCCGAACGTCTGCGAGTCCCGCAGCCGCTCCACCAGGTCCTGAGGCATCGGCTCCCCGGTCTGCCAGTGAACGGCGTAGCCGGGCAGCACCTGCGAGTGGAGCGCCCACATCTCGAACTGCTGGGAGGGGAATTCGACGTAGTCGCGGGGCACCGCCGTGCCGGCCTGCGAGGGGTAGGAGGAGTCCGCGAACAGGCCGTGCAGCACATGGCCGAACTCGTGGAACAGCGTGATCGTCTCGTCCGGCGTCAGCAGCGCGGGGCGTCCCGGTGCCGGCGGCGGGACGTTGAGCGTCAGCGTCGTCACGGGGTGCAGGCCGGTGAGGCGCGAGCTCGTCACCAGCTCGTCCATCCAGGCGCCGCCCCGCTTGCCGGGACGCGCGAACGGGTCGACGAGCACCAGCCCCAGGGTGCGCGAGCCCTCGAGCACCTCGTAGACGCGCACATCCGGATGCCAGCCGTGCAGATCCGTCCGCGCGGAGAAGGCGAGTCCGTAGAGGCGCTGCGCCGTGGCGAAGACGCCCTGGGTGAGGACCCGCTCGAATTCGAAGTGCGCGCTCGCCTCCGCCGCGTCCACCTCGAAGGTCTCGGCCCGGTAGCGCTCCCACAGGTGGAGGACGTCGTGGCGCTCCAGCGGCCGGTCCTCGTCCATGCCGAAGTAGTCGCGGACCCGGCGCGCCTCCCGCTCGAACTGCCGCAGCGCCGGCTCGAGCAGCTGGTGCAGCAGGGAGCCGGCGCTGTCGACGTCACCGGCCGTGGAATCGTCCACGGCGTACTGCGCATAGCTGTGGAAGCCCAGATGAGCGGCCTGTGCGGCGCGCAGTGCGGTGATGTCCGCGACGAGCGCGCGCGTGTCGTGCGGGCCGCCGGAGGAGCCCCTGCCCAGCGAGAGGTCCAGCAGCCGCCTTCGCGACTCCGGGTCCGTGAGAGCGGTGAGCGCGTCCTGCTGTGAGGTGTTGGTGAGGGGGAGCCGGAAGCGGGGTGCGGTCCCCTCGTCTCCGGTCAGGTCTCCTGCGGTTCCCGAGGCCGCCTCGTCCCCGGCAGTCTGCCGGGTCCGGTCGTCCTGGGGGGAGGACCCCGTGCCCGAGGCCGGTGCGGGAGCCGCTGCGGCCTCGGCTGCGGCGATCTGATCCTCGCTCAGCCCGGCGAGGGCTGCCGGATCGTCCGTGACGAAGGCGCGGGCGGCAGTCTCGCGGAGCAGGGTCTGGCCGAACTCCGTCTCCAGCCGGTCGAGCTCGCGGGAGATCTCCGCGACGGTCTCGCGCTCCTCCCGCGGCAGTCGCACGCCCGCCCGCACGTGCTGGGCGAGGGTGTGCTCGTGGAGCCGGCGGTCCTCCGGGATGAGATCGGCGGAGGAGACGGCGCTGAGCCTCTCGAAGAGCTGCTCGTCGAGCTCGATGCTCAGCCGCAGGGAGGTGAGCTGGGAGGAGATGTCCGCCACGGCCTCGGCGAGGCCTTCGTCCATGACGTTCGACTCGAGGACCCTCACGAGCGCGGCGAGCGCGCGGGCGGGCAGCTTCGCCCGCTCGAGCGGCAGGGTCACCCCGGTGAACGCGGGTTCGTCGGTGGAGGCGAGGATCGCGGAGACGGATTCGCGGACGCCGGCCACGGTGCGCGCGCAGGCCTCGCGGAGACCCTCCGGCGTGAGCGCGGCAAAGTCCGGCAGCGCGAGGTCCGGGGTGTGCGCGACGAACTCCCACGCGGCGTTCCCGTGCGCGTGCGGATTCCCCGCGGGGGTGTCCACTGTTGGCGGCTGTGTCACTGACGCTCCTTCAGCGATGCGTAACGTTCCGAGCGGCACGGCCTGCTGCCGAGGCGCTCGCATGCGGGAGGCGCGGGTGCTCCGCCGCGTCCCGCCGGGGTACTAGGGTAGTCGGGTGAGTGATTTCGAGGGCCATCGGCGAGGCGATCCGCTGACGCGGCGCATCGAGATCGGCCTCCTCATGGCGGGTCTCGCCACATTCACACTCCTCTACAGCACACAGGCGATTCTGCCGTACTTCTCCCGTGACTACGGCATCACGCCCTCCGCAGCGGCGCTCTCCGTGTCCGCCGCCACAGCGGGACTGGGCATCGGGCTGATCGTGGCCGTCCCGGTCTCGGAGCGGATCGGCCGTGTGCGCCTCATCCGGGCCTCGCTCACGGCGGCGGCGCTGGTGGCCTTCGCCGTGGCGTTCGTGCCCTCGTGGCCGCTGTTCCTCGCCGCCCGCTTCGTCATGGGCTTCGTGCTGGCCGGACTGCCCGCCACCGCGGCGGTCTACCTCAAGGAGGAGATCCATCGTGACTACGCGACGGCGGCCACCGGCGCCTACATCTTCGGCACCACACTGGGCGGGCTGCTGGGCCGGGTGGCCTCCGCGCTCACCATCCAGCTCGCGGAATCGTGGGGCTACGCCGGGACGGGCGTCCTCAGCGTCTCCCACCTCGCGATGGTCGTCGCCGCGCTGATCGGCCTGGTGTGCGCGGCGGCGTGCTGGGTGCTGCTGCCGGAGTCCCGCGGGTTCGTCCCGCAGCGCGACGACCTGGGGCAGCTGCTGCGGAAGTTCGGGCGGGCCTTCCGGGACCCTGTGCTGCTGTGCCTCTACCTCATCGGCGGCCTGGGCATGGGCACCTTCGTGGGCTCCTTCAACGTGCTGGGCTTCCGGCTGGAGGCCGCGCCTTATCTGCTCTCCGTGGGCGTGATCGGACTCATCTACTTCGTCTATCCGGTGGCCGGGACGGGCTCCGTCATCGCCGGCAGGCTGGCCGGGCGCTTCAGCCTCCGCAGCGTGATGCCCTATGCCCCGCTGGTGGCCCTGGCGGGCATCGCCGTCATGGCGCTGCCCCAGCTCGCCTGGATCGTCGTGGGCATCGCGGTGCTGAGCGTGGGCTTCTTCATGATGCACGCCCTGGCCAGCGCGTGGGTGGCGCAGCGGGCGTCCGTCTCCGTGGGGGTGCCCGCCCAGGCGATGAGCATGTACATGCTGTTCTACTATGCGGGCTCCTCCGTCAACGGGAATCTGGCGCCGCTGGCCTGGGAGCTGGACGGCTGGCGCGGCGTGAGCCTGCTGAGCGGTGCCCTCATGGCCGTGGCGTTCGCGCTGTCCCTCGTCCTGGCACGCAGCCGGCCGCTGCGGTAGGCGCACCCCGCTCAGTGGCCCCCGTGCCCGGCGGATCCCGCCTGCGCCGAGCCCGCTGCGGCGTCCACCGTGAACTGTCCCATCATGCCGTCGTCCTCGTGGAGCATCAGATGGCAGTGGTACATGTACGGGAGGGAGCCGTCGTCGTCCTCGTGGTGCGGCATGACGACCGCGATCCGCACCGCCTCCTGCGGCCGCAGGTAGACGGTGTCCTTCCAGCCAGCGAACTCCGGCGCGGGAGCCTGACCCGCCACGTCGAGGATCCGGAACTGCGCGTTGTGGACGTGGAAGTTGTGCGGCGCGGAGTCGAGGTTGGTGAGCAGCCAGACCTCGGGAGCGTGTGAGGACATCGCGGCATCGATGCGCTCCATGTCCATCGAGGCGCCGTTGATCTGTCGGCCCCGCAGATTGAAGCTGCGCTGCTGACCGCCGTCCACCGGCTCCGGGAGCTCTGCCAGGACCGCCGGCAGTCCCAGCGCGGAGATCGAGGCGGGCCCCGTGGTCGCAGTGCCGGCGGAGCCGTTCGCCGAGGTCGCGGCTGAGCTGCCGCCGCCGTGTCCCTCCGCCGTGCCCGCCGAGGCCGCGCCTTCCGCGCCCCGCCGGATGCGCAGGATCGTGAACTCGTCCGTGCCTCCCACGCCCTCGGGATCGGCGACGTTCCCCAGATCCGGGGAGCGGGAGACCAGGGCGACTCCGGCCTCGGGCACCTCGACGAGGACCTCTGCGCGCTCTGCAGGGGAGAGGGTGACCGAGGCGACCTCGACGGGCTCCGGCAGCAGCCCGCCGTCCGAGCCGATCACGGTGAGCGGATCGCCGGAGTCCAGCTGGAGGCCGTAGCTGCGCCCCAGCGAGCCGTTGAGGAGCCGGAGCCGCAGGACCGCGCGGTCCGTGGTGAGGACGGCGTCCGGAGCTCCGTTGGCCAGCACCGTCTCACCCAGCATTCCCACGTCGGAGCCGAAGTTGTGGCCCAGCAGCTCCCCGTCCTCCGTGACGCGGAGGTCCTGGATGATGACGGGGATGTCGTCCACGCCGTACTCGTGGGGCAGGGCGGTGCGAGCGGCAGGGAGGGCTGAGGGGGCCTCGGCGGCGGACGGAGCCGAGCCCTCCGGTGCGGTTCCCGGTGCGTGCTCGTCCGGATCCTCGAGGAGGATCATGCCGGCCAGGCCCCGCCGCACCTGGTCCGAGGTCTTCTCATGCGGGTGCGGGTGATACCAGAGCGTGGCCGAGGGCTGGTCGGGGGTGAACGCGATCGTCTGGCTGGCGCCGGGCTCCAGCGGATGATGCGGTCCGCCGTCCGCGTGTGCGGGCACGAGCAGACCGTGCCAGTGGAAGGTGGTGTCCTCGTCGGTGTCGTTGGTGAGGACGGCCTCGTAGGAGCGGCCGCGGGCCAGGCGGAGCGTGGGGCCCAGGTGCGCGCCGTTGTAGCCCCAGGTGTCCGAGGCCACTCCGGGGAGGAACTCGGTGGTGCCGGTCATGGCGGTGAGCTCGAAGCGTCCGTCCGCGTCCGGTTCCAGCAGGGGCGGGATGGGCAGGGCGCGGCCGTCCTCGGTGAGGCCGACCGGGGTCTCGCTCGCGCAGGCGGCGAGGACGGGCGTGAGGGCGGTGGCCGCCAGCAGGGCGGAGCCGGCGCGGAGGAGGCCTCTGCGGGAGAGGACGACGCTGCCGGTGTGGCGGGCGTGGGTGGTGGCGCCGGTGGCCTTGGTGGGAGCGGTGCCGTCGACGGGGCTGGTGGGGTCTGCGAGGCCGGAGAGGGCTGTGCCGCCGGAGCGAGCGGCAGGGCCGGGAACGGCGGCGGGGCCCAGGGAGGTCATGCCGCCCATTGTCTCGTGGGGTGCACCGAGTGTGGGGCGGTCCCGGAGGCCGAGACAGCGGCGCTCGCCGGCTGGAGGAGAAGCGGGGCTCGCCGGCTGGAGGAGAAGCGGGGAAGGGGCGTGGGATGCGGGAAGGGCCATACCGCACGGAAGGCCCATTGTCAGGTGATCACTTCGCCCAGCCACCGCCGGCTGGTTGGCTGGGCAAAGCGATCACACGAGATCGTAGCCGGGGTCCGGGGCCGGTTCGGTGCCCGAGGCCGGGCAGAGGTCCGGGTCCGGCGCACGATGCCGGGCAGAGGTCCGGAGCAGAGCCCGAGGCAGGGGCAGGGGTGTGCGGGATGGGAGCGCGGAGGTACGAATGTGCGTGGCGGGCGTATATGAGGCAGAGGTGCAGGGTCTCACGTAGATTGGGGAGAGGAACGGCAGTTCCGTGCGGGGTCATGACAGGTGCGTGACCCTGGCGCACACTTCCCCCTCCGTCCCGATGAGCAGGAGTCACAGCCATGTCCTCAGCGCGCAGATGGACCGGCGGCATCGTCGCCGCGATCGCAGGCATCACCCTGGTGATGGGCGCGGCGCCCGCACAGGCGCACGAGAAGCCCGGCGCATTGACCGCCCGGGTCACGGATCTGCAGCCGGGCGCGGCAGACCTGAGCTCTGACGCGGGCGGCGCGGGGAACGACGGCTCGGGGAATGGGAACTCGGGGAACGGCGACGGCTCGGAGAGCGAGGCGGCCGGGAAGGACAGCACGGGGGCTGGAAGCGAGTCTGCACAGGTGGGCAGTGCGAAGGCCGGACTGGGCGCTTCGGATCCCGCCCCCACGCAGACGCCCAAGAAGACACAGCCCAAGAAGAAGACCCTCTACTGCTCGTACCTGGACGGCAGGAAGGGTGTGAAGGCTCAGCAGGTCATCGAAGTGCGCCAGACCTCCACCTCCAGGGCAGACGTCTACCTCTGCAGCAGGAAGGGGGATCGCTACGTGCGCGACAACACCTCCTACACCGGCCACCTCGGCTACAACGGCGTCACGTCCAAGAAGCGCGAAGGCGATGGGAAGACCCCCGCCGGCGTCTTCTGGATGCGTGGCGGATTCGGCACCAGCAAGAACCCCGGTCTCGACCACCAGAAGTGGACGACGGTGACCAAGGACCACGTGTGGGTGGACGGCAAGGCCTCCAAGGCGCAGGGCTACAACACCATGCAGCGCAGGTCGAAGGGATACCGGGGTGAGGCCCTCCACCAGACCGGCCCGTACAAGTACGCGCAGGTGATCGGCTACAACGAGGAGCGCACCCCGGGCAAGGGCTCGGCCATATTCCTCCACAAGCACACCGCTTCCGGCACCACCGCGGGATGTGTCTCGCTCAGTGAGAAGAGTCTGGTGAAGACGCTGAAGTGGCAGAAGTCCGCTGATGTGCAGATGGTCATCCACTGACCGTCGGCCACCCGCCGTGCCTCATCCTCGTGCTTCACGTGGAACATCCGCCCGGCCTGCGCCTCCACGGGACAGCTCTCGCATGCCGGACGCCCCTCGCTTCTGCCCCATGACGACCGAGCTGAATGCCCACCGGAGAGAAGCAGCCGGAGAGCGCTGAGGACAGGTCCCGATGCCGCCTTCCCCGTGGGCGGCGTCTGCGAGGCGTTCTGCTGTGAGCAGATGCGCTGGTCCTGCGATGACCGGCCTGCCTAGGCTGACGGCATGGAGGAGACAGCACTGCTTCGAGAGACACTCGGCCGAGTCATGCGTCTGCGCCGCATCTCTCTGGGCCTCACCCTCCGGGAGGTCGCGGCCCTGGCCGGAGTCTCCGTCCAGTACCTCTCCGAGGTGGAGCGCGGGCTCAAGGATGCCTCCTCTGAGATGGTGGCGGCGATCGCGGGAGCGCTCCGGCTGACGCTCCCGGAGGTGCTGGTGCTCAGCGCCCAGCTCGCCTCGGCCCATGAGCCGGCTGTCCCGCACACCCCTGCCGTCCCACACGCTGCGCACTCCGCGCACGGCATCACGCACAGTGCGGGCGGTACTGGTGCATACAGCGGAGCAGCTCAGGCCACACTCGCGCTCGCCGCCTGAGCGCGCCAGGCCGGACTCGGCCGCCACGCTTGAGCCCCCGGGCGGATCCCGCCTGCCTCACCTATCCGGCCCTCCCCACCCCTCCGGACTGACCCGCCGGCCCGGCCCATGCGCCCATCTCACATGTCCCGCTGCTCCACGACGGCGTCCGCCATGCCGAACTCCACCGCCTGCCGGGCCGTGAGCACGAGGTCCCGGTCCAGGTCTCGGCGGAGCTGGTCCACACTGCGCCCCGAATGCCGGTGCAGGATCTCCTCGACGGCGCTGCGCTGGCGCACCACCTCGTCCGCGGCGACGATGAGGTCCGGGATCGCGGCCCGGCCTCCCTCCACCTGCGGCTGCCGGAGCACCAGACGCGCATGCGGGAGCATGGTGCGGTGACCGTGGGCTCCGGCGGCCAGCAGCACCGCGGCATCCGCGGCGGCCTGGCCCACGCAGATGGTGGCGACCGGAGCGGAGATGTACTGCAGGGTGTCGTAGATGCCCAGCATCGCCGTGAGCGAGCCGCCCGGCGAGTTGATGTAGAGGCTGATCGGCAGCTCCTGCGACTCCGCGTCCAGGTGCAGCAGCTGGGCGATGACGGTGGTCGCCACGCCGTCGTCGATGCCGGTGCCTATGCTGACGATCCGGCTGCTCAGCAGCCGCGAGTAGATGTCGACGATGCGCTCGCCCCCGGAGTCCCGGGTGACGACATTGGGGATCGTGTACTGGCTCATGCGTGCTGTCCTTCCATTGAGATCCCAGCCGCCTGCGGCCTGGGCGCGAGCAGCTGTCCGGGCGCTGTCACCACGGCGTCCGCGAGGCCGTAGTCGATGGCCTGCTGCGCGGAGAACCAGCGGTCGCGCAGCGAGTCCTCGAACACCTGCGCGTAGGTTCTGCCGGTGAGGGCGGCGATGCGGCCCAGGACGGTGTCGCGAACCTGGCGGAGGTCGTCGGCCTGCAGCTCCACGTCTGCCGCCGTGCCGCCGATCCCGGAGGAGCCCTGGTGGAGGAGGACCTTGGCGTGGGGCAGTACGAGGCGTTTGCCCGGTGTGCCTGCGGAGAGGACGAACTGTCCCGCCGAGGCCGCCCAGCCGAAGGCGATGGTGGCCACGTCGCACGGGATCACCTCGATGGTGTCTGCGATGGCGAGCATCATGGGCACCGAGCCGCCGGGGGAGTTGATCCACACGTGGATGTCCTGGTGCGGGTCCTCGTCCGCGAGCAGGTGCAGCGCGGCGATGATCTCCATGCCGGAGTCGTCGTCGAGTTCGCCGTTGAACAGCACGGCCCGTCGCTGCCGCAGGAGGTGGGGGAGAAGGGATCCGGGGCGGGCGGCCTCGGGCGCGGTGTCCGAGGCGGAGAGGGTGCCGGGAGGTTCCGTGAGTGCGTGAGTCATGTGCCCAGCCTGGCGGCGGCCAGGCCGGCGCGGAACGCAGATCCGCCCGGAGCAGAGCGGATCTGCTCCGGGCGGAACCCGTGGCCGGCCGCCTCAGTTCAGGGCGGAGAGCTCCTGCCACTCGTCCCAGGTGTAGACCCAGTCGGAGATGTCGGAGTGGTTGGTCGTGAGATCCACCGAGGAGCCCGTGATCTCCACGGGATCGCCGTAGAGGGCCATGTCGTAGTACTCCTTGGCCCGCTCAGTGGAGAGGTTGATGCAGCCGTGCGAGACGTTGGCGCTGCCCTGGGAGCCCACGGACCACGGCGCGGCGTGGACGAACTCGCCGTTGTTGTGGATGCGCACGGCCCAGTCAGTGGGGGTCTCGTAGTCCCACTGCTCGGAGGTCATGACGTAGTGCGCGTGCTTCTCCATGACGACGTGCGTGCCGTTGTAGGAGGGAGCCTGCGGGGACCCCAGTGAGGTGGGCCAGTCCGCGATCTCCTTGCCGTCGCGCTCGATCTTCATGCGGTGGGTCTGAGCGTCTGCGGTGACGCGCTGGTCGCGGCCCACCTGGAAGTCCAGGGCGACGTCCTCCTTGCCGTACCAGCGGTCCGAGTACTCCACGTCCTTCAGCGGCAGATTCACGGAGACCTCGACGTTCGCCGGCCAGAACTCCTTGGGGCGGTAGTGCACGCGGCTGATGCCGTCCGTGTCGTAGAGCCAGGCCCAGGATCCCTCGACCTCCTGGGTCTCACCGTCCTCGTCCGTGACCTCGACGCTGAGACGGGCCTCGATGTCGTCGCGGACCCCCTCCGGGATGGTCGAGTTGAACATCACGATGATGGGCGCGCCCACGCCCACCTCTTCGCCGTCCGTGATGACGGTCTTGGCCGTGAGCTCCTCCACCGCGGTGGTCTCCGGGGTGGTGACGACGCCGGTGGCGGTGTGCTCGCTGCCGTCCGGGGCGACGGTGGTGGCCGTCCACTGGTAGGCCGCGCTCGTCACGAGGTCCACGGAGGAGATCCACTCCGTACCCTGGGGGCCTACGGGTGCGGAGTCGTCCGCGCCCGAGGCCTCGGAGGCATCCGCGGTGGACGCACCGCTCGCCTGCGCGCCGGCGTCCACACTGCCGCCCGCCTCTGCGTCCGCGGTCCCGTCCGCGCTGCCCGCCCCGGTGTCTGAGGAGTCCTCAGTCCCGGAGGTGCTCTCCGCCGCAGGGGTGTCCTCGCCCGCGCCGTCGGTGTCGTCGATCCCTGCGACATCGAAGGTGCCGGTGTCCACGGGGACCGTCTCGTGGTCGACGTCGATGAGCTCCACCTCGGTGAATTCGCCGCCGTCGACCGCCAGCTCGAGCTTCTCCCCGGCGGCGATGTGGACCACGTCCGGGTCCGTGCTGCTTGCGTCGCCGTCCGAGTCCTCGCCTGCGTCCTCGGCATCCGCACTGGATTCCGTGCCGGCCTGCTCCGTGCCGGCCTCGGAGGCGGAGGACTCGCCGGTGTCCGATCCGGCCTGCGGCTGCTCGGCCTCCGCGGTGCCGTCGTCCGTCGTCTCCTCGACGGGCGGGTTGACGACGGTGACGACGGGAGCTGCGGCGGCCTCGGCGGCGGCCCTGTCCGGATCCGAGCCGTCCCGGGTGCTGGGAGCGGACGTGCAGGCAGCGAGGACGAGGGCGCTCGCGCTCAGAGCAGCGAGAGCGGAAAGGGGACGACGGCGCACCGAGAACCTCCGAGTGATGATTCGACTCCCGAGATGGTACGCCGCCTTCGTCACAGTTCTCCGCGCCGCGCGCCCGGTGCAGATCACGGTTCGAGACCGCAACGGCTCCTGACTGTGACGCGGCTCTCACCGGGCTCCCGTGACCAGTGTTTTCGCGGCCTGTGGGACGCTCAGCCCGTTAGCGAATCGTGATGAGGGTGGGGTGAACAGAATGTGCCAAAAGGCCTCGGGCGGGGTTCAGCGAGGGTGCAGGAGACGCACCACCAGAGCGGCGAAGCCGAGGGAGACTGCGACGGTGACCGCTGTGGTCCAGCCGAACGCCAGCGGTATGGGCATGCTGTGCGCGAGCACGGTGAACAGGCTGGAGAGCGTCGCGACCCCCACGCCCATCCCGCCCTGCTGAGCCGTGGCGATGAGACCGCCGGTGAGGCCTGCGACGGAATCCGGCACATGGTTCATGACCACGGAGATGAGGGGGCCGAACATGAGCCCCTGGCCGCCGCCGATGAGGACGGCGGTGAACTGGAACCAGAGGAGGAACGGCTCCGTCTGGGTGAAGGCGAGGGTCGCGAGTGCGGCGAGGCCCAGTGCCTGCGTCCCGGCCCCCAGGATCATCACGCGCGGTCCCATCCGATCCAGCAGGCGCGTGGCGAACAGGGAGACGACGATGAAGGCCCCGCCGTTGACGATGAGGCCGGTGCCCGCTGTGAGCGGCGCGATCCCCAGCCCCTCCTGTGTGAGCACGGCGTAGTTGTACATGAAGGAGGAGAGCATGACGAAGAACAGCAGCGCCAGTGCCATCCCGATGGCCACGGCAGGCACGCGGATGACCGGGAGCGGGAGGATCGCAGGCCGTGCCGCGGCGGAACGGCGGCGGAGGTGGAGGGCGAGGAGCAGCGCGCCCACGGCGGATCCCGCGAGGAGGGCCGCGGTGAGGGCGAGCTGGCCGGGGGAGTCCAGCGGGCGGAGGGGATCCACGGCCGAGGCGTTGGTGAGGCCCGTGATGAAGCACAGGAGGGCGCCGGCCAGGATGACGGAGCCGAGGCCGTCGATGCCCTCGGGTGTGGGCGAACGGGACTCCGCCAGGTAGCCGGATCCGGTCCAGGCGAAGGCGGCGATGACGGCGATGGTCATGAGCGCTCCGCGCCAGGCCAGCTCCGGCGGCAGGAGGCCGATCACCGCGCCGCCCAGCACGTTCCCGCCGATGGTCCCGGACCCGGCGCAGACGCTGTAGAGGCTGATGGCGCGGCTGCGGGCCGCGCCGTGGAGGGTGGCCTGGATGCTGGAGAGGATCTGCGGGGTGGTGAGGGCGGCGGCGCACCCCTGGAGGAGCCGGCCGAGGATGAGCAGCTCCTGGGTGGGGGCCAGGGCCGTGAGGATGGAGGTGACGAGGATGGAGGCGATCCCGATGCGGAAGAGCCGCTTGCGTCCGTAGGTGTCGCCCAGGCGGCCGCAGATGATGAGGCCGGCGGCGAAGGAGACGGAGTAGGCGCCGATGACGAGAGTGGTGCGCGAGGCTGGGAGCTCCAGGGCGACCTGCATGCCGGGGGCGGCGATGTTGGCGACGCTGAAGGTGTACGTCGACAGGAAGGTGGCGACGTACAGCGGCCAGATGCGCGGCTTCTTCCGGCGCGAAAGCGACTCTGCTCCCATGCTCGGACCTTATCGCACGTTCGGTCAGTGTCTTGGTCAGTAGAGGGTTCTTTGCCTTCGGGAGGGTGTGACCCAGCTCGCGCCGGGGTGATTGGCTTTCGGGTGAACGGCTCATGTAGAGTTCTTCTCGGAGGATTCGCCTAGCGGCCTATGGCGCACGCCTGGAACGCGTGTTGGGTTAACGCCCTCAGGGGTTCAAATCCCCTATCCTCCGCAGTTGGAAGCCCCCGGAAAACCGGGGGCTTCCGCTTGTTTCCGGGGTTGTGGGCCTCTCTGCCGAGTCCCGAGGTTCACGCCGATTCACCGTGGTTCACGGGATTGTGTGTGCGCTTCGCCTCGGCACATGCGGTGCTCCGCCGCCCTCCGGGGTTGTGTCCGTGCCTGCCTCTAGCCTCGGCCGCATGACGCTTCACCCGGATCTTGCGCCCCCAACCGGTACCCCTGCGGAACCTGCCATCGCCGTGGACTTCGACAGGGCCGCTGACGTTTCCGGATCAGCCTTCGGCGTCACTCCCGAGGTCCTGATCCTCAATGCCCGTGAGCCCTCGCCCCACGGCGCGCATCGCGCACCGGTGCCGGTGTTCGCGCATGTCGAATGGGAGACGGGCACGGAGGTCATGCAGCTGGCGGCGGTGCAGTACGACATCGCCGCGCAGACGGTGAAGGTGGTCCTCCCCGACCCGCGCTGCAGAGCGCGGTCCGTGTGGCTGGGGATGGGTGACATCCGCATCGACGACGGGCAGGCGGCTCCGCCTCGAACCTGGATCGGCAGCTGATGAACCGGCCTGAGGTGCCCCGGGATCCTTCGTCGCATGCAGCAGAAGCCGCACACGTGTCAGCAGCCACAGGTGTGCGGGCGGAGACAGATCGACTGCGGGCTCGGCTGGGGCGCGCCCGCTGAGTGCTCATCCGAGAGAACGGCGGGACGACAGCGCTGAGAGAACGTGGCCTCAGCGCTGTCGCCCCGGGTTTCCGCTTCCTTCCACATCAGTCGTAGGGCTGTCGGAGTTCACTCACACGGCATACAGAAGCCGACTGGCGTACCGCGGATCAGCCAGAGGCCTGGTGGCGAGCCGGACCAGCGCAAGCGGGTTGTCGTCACCGGCAACTCGATTCGCGCTCAGCTCGCCGCACGATGCGCAGCAGTGGATGATCAGCCATTCGCCGTCCTGGCGCACGGACATGCACAAGGCCTCCATGCGGCCATGGCAGGCCTCGGCCCGGTCGCCTGGAATCCTCTTGTCCACATGCCTGCTCGCCAGGCAGTGCGGGCAATGATTGCGATGGGCGGTTCCAAGGGCAGTCACCGAGACGTCGAGTCGGCAGGACACACAACGGAAGTCGTTGGCCTGGTGTCCTCCACGGGAGTGCAGGACGTCCTTTCGGCGCTGCGGGCTGCGAGTGCGTGCGTTCTTTCGAGACATGGCTGCAGACCTTCCTCACCCTTCACATGGTCCCGAAGGCTTCGAGGGGGAAGGGCGGCTGGGCCAGGGGACGGACCGCCAGGCGCATCAGGATGAGCTGATTGTCGTCGCACCGGGCCGGACTCGAGGTGAGTTCGTCGCAGCGGACGCACCTGTGGATCACCATCCAGTCACCGCTGCGAAGCACGGCGACGGCGATGGGTGACATCTCGCCTTCGCACTCGCCCGGGCCGCCGGCCGCGTGGTCGTGCACATGCTGCGAGCGCAGGCACGAAGGGCAGTGGTTGCGCGGTTCGCCGTCCGGGGCGTACTCGGGCACAGTCAGCCTGCACCAGGTACAGGTGAAAGCGCCGAGGTTGAGAGTAGGGGTTGATTCGGTGGTGCAATCGGACACCGGGGTGCTCCTCACTGGGAAAAAACATAACAGCAAGAGCAGGCCGAGTGGCCCCGTCAGGGAGTGGTCCGACGTCGTATTCGTGACGTGGGCATACTGAAGAACCGAATGTCTCGTCCGGCAGAGTTCAGCTGCGGACGGTCATGCGGAATGGCGAGGCGCACTCAGCGCGAGCCGGAACATCAAACACCTATTTCCAGGACCCGCAAGTCCAGAGAGAATCAACAAGAATTCCATCATGGTACCGGTGGGCGGCATGCCCCTGTCAAAACTTCCGTACCCGGCACCGCCGCGGGCTTCGGCAGGGACGCAGGCGGCTCCGCCTCACTCGTGGTCCCTCACCGTTTCGTCCAGATGCGGGTGTTGAGATCGAAGTGCTCTGCGAGCGACAGGAAGAGGACCAGGTCCTCATAGATCTCCCTGGCGGTGGCCTTCGGATCAGGATCGGCGAAGTCGGCGGAGAAGCGATCGGAATCGGCCACGACGCCCACGTGCATCCGCGTGCCGGTGAAGGACACGGCCACGTGCGGGGAGTCGAGGCGCGCGGCCAGCGTGCTGATCGCGTCCATGAGCTGAGGGGTCAGCAGATAGCGCGCCTCGGCCTGGTCGTTCGTCCAGCAGTGAAAGCGTTCCATGAGCCGGGTGTCCTCGAGCCTCATCGGCTCCAGCCCCTGCCGCGCCGCGCTCTCCTCCGAGAGCGTGCGCAGCGCCAGCGGCTTCTCCGCCCGCGGCAGGAGGTAGGTCCGGGACGTGAACTCCTTGTGGAAGTCCGCGCTGAAGAAGACGAGCGAGGCCCCCAGCGCGGCGTTCACCGATTCGAGTCCCTCCGCCGCCGGGCGCAGTGCCTTCTGCACCTGCTTCCCCACGAGGCCGCCGCCGCTGCGCCCGGGCTGAGCCATCCGGTGCTCGCGCAGCTCGCGTGTGCCCCGTGCCCCGTCCGTCCGCCGGACCTCCCGGGAGAGGCTGCGCTCCTTCCTGGCCCAGGTCTGCTGCCTGCGTGCCTCGTGCGCCCTCTGCCTCTCCCTGCTCTCCGCACTGAGCTCCGGTTCCGAGAGCTCCCACTTCAGATCCCCGAGCATGAAGTCCGTCTGCCCGAACCGTCCGGTGAAGAAGTCCTCCTGCGGCACGGACGCGTCCGTGAGGAATCCGGCGCTGCGCAGCACCCGCTGGGGGACGGCACCGTCAGGCTCATAGCGCGCCTGCAGACGTGCACCGTCCCTCCCGCTCATGCCGGCGGCGAGCTGCTCGAACAGCGGTGCCACCACCTCGGCGGTGTGCCGTGAGGAGGCCCGCGAGTACGTGCGCCACACGGCCAGCGCCGGGAGGCCCAGCAGGAGGACGCCCGCTCCGATCGCCCCGCCGACGATGAGGGCGTCTGCCGATCCCAGCAGGAAGATCCCGCCCAGGATCAGCAGGAGACCCAGCATCATCGACAGCGTCAGCAGACAGCCCAGGGGACTGTTCCTGCGCAGGAGGGCCGACTGCCGCGAGATGTCCGCCGCCGGTGCCTGGACCTGTGCCCAGACCCGCTCGAATTCCGGGGCGTCGATGCGATGCAGTGCGCTCATGAGCCGAGGAACCCTCCCAGGTCGTACTGCTCGCGCTTGACCGCGTTCGTCAGCTCGAACAGCTCGTGGTCGCGGAATCCCAGGAGCCCGGCGACGAGTACGGTGGGGAAGACCTGCCGGCGCGTGTTGTAGTCCGTCGCCGTGCTGTTGTAGACGCGGCGGGCGGCCTGCAGGCGCTCCTCCGTCTCGTTGACGGTCCGCTGCAGCAGCTCGACATTCTGCTGGGTGCGCATCTCCGGATAGGCCTCGACCGCTGCGAGCAGGGACCGCTCGGCGCGCCCGAGGGCCTCGCCCAGCTCGGCCTTCTCCGTGACGCTCAGCTGCTCGATCCCACGCCCGGTGCGCAGGGCGGTGGCCCCGAGCATCATCTCCACCTCCTTCCCGACCGCGCCCGAGGCCGCCTCGGCCTGCGCCTTCACCTGGTCGAAGCGGGTCTCCAGGGCGACGTCGATGCCCCTGAGGGCCTCGTGCGAGCGATTGCGCGCCCGCACGAGGCGGTTGCGGACGGTGATGAGCCAGACGGCGAAGGCGATGATGACGACGCACGCGGCGGTGATGACGGCCCAGGGCGGCATGGGAACCTCTCGGGTCGGGGTCAGGTGCATCCGAGCCGGAGGGACGCGCACCGGTGCGGGACTCTTCCGGAACGGCAAGGTGCCCTAAGCGTACGACATGGGTGCGCGGCAGGCGGTGCGGATGAATTCCCCGGCACGAGGCCTTCCTGCGTGACGCTGCCAGGGGGAACGGGCGCCTCGTACGGGGGCCGCCCGGTGTGAGAATGAGGGCATGGAATGGCCCGCACACCCCACCGAGACATGCCTCGCCCACCTACGCGCAGGCGGGCGAGTGGTGATCCCCGGCTCACGGCTGCGGGGCGTGGCCGCACTCGTGGGCTCTGTCCTGTTCACCGTGGTCTGCGCTTCCCTGCTGGTGTTCTTCCTCAGATCCGCAGTGCTCGCCGCGGACGCGGAGCAGTGGTGGGCGACCCTCCTCCATCCCGTCACCTGGGCGTCGCTGGCGGGCATCGTCTTCTTCGGCCCCGTGGGCGTCCCGCTGCTCATCCGGCGACTGCTGCGACGCGAGGCGCTCGTCCTCTCGCCCCGGGGGCTCAGCGGCTGCCGGTACAGAGACCTCGGCGGCGGGCAGACGGGGGAGGTCCCCTGGTCGGACATCGCAGGGTTCGAAGGTCGCCGCGGACCCAGAGGAGCGGGGTTCACGGTGCAGTACACCCTCACGGCCGAAGGGCAGGCCCGCCTGCAGCGCAGCCTCGCAGCACACGGCACGAGGGCACCTGCGCGCACTGTGTTCACCGTGCGCCCCGGATTCGAAGGCGGCCCGCGCCGGCTCCTCGCGTTCCTCACCGCCGCGCACGCCTCCGCGCTGGCGCAGCCGCCCCGGCAGCACCCGTTCCGTGCATAGGATCCCGTCACGACGGAACCGGAGAACACCGGGCCCGAGGTGCGGGCGGGGAGGGCGGCCGTCCTCGGCGATGTGGGCGGACAGACGCAGGCGCTGCGGGTCGTGCTGGAGGATCTAGGGGTGCGGTTCGAGACCGGAAGCCGCGCCCCGGCGGGTGCGGACTGGGCGTCCGTGGCCCTCGACTGGCCGGAGGACCTCCACGTCGTGCAGGTGAGCGACCTCGTCCATCGCGGACCGGATTCGCCGGGGGCGGTCGTCCTCGCGGACAGGCTGCTGCAACGCGGGGTCTGGACGCAACTGGTGGGCAACCACGAGCAGCTGTACAGCTGTACGTGGACCGGCCGGTGTTCCAGTGGCGTGAGCGGATCGAGGACGGAGCCGCGGCGCTCCTGGCGGACTGGTGGCACAGCGGGCTCATTGTTCCCGCCGCCGCGGTCGAGACGGCGGACGGCGGCGACTGGCTCCTCACCCATGCCGAGGCCCGCGCGGATGGCGCGCTGTGGTTCCCCGGCGAGATGCTCACGGGCGTCGACGACATCTGCGCGGGCCCCGTCTGGGCGTCGTCGGCGCGGGAGGTCTATCCCTCCTGGCTGCGCGCGCAGGCGCCCATGCCCTTCCACCAGGCGCACGGGCACTCGACCGCGCTGGCCTGGGACCGCGGTCTGTGGTGGGCGGAGACGTGGGTGCGTCCGTCGCTCACCGTCCACGCGGATCTGCGCCACATCGTCTTCCGGGCAGGCGGGCGGAGCATCGTGGGGATCGACCCGGGCCACGGCGTCAGTCCTGCGCCGGTCTACGCCCCGCTCGTCCTCGCGGACGGGGTGGTGCGCGTCTGAGGGCGGGGGCAGAGGACGACGGAGAGCACGGGCGCGACGGTGGCCTTCTCGCCGCCTCCGGCGCCTTTGACGCCGGGCCCGGCCGCCGGAGAGAATTCGTCCCGACAGCGCTCCCGGAGCGCACTCGCAGATGGAGGCAGCGCTCGCCATGATCCCCGTTCGGCCCGGTCCCGATCAGATCGTCCACCTCGTCGAGGCCGAACTCGAGGACGCCGCCGCCGTCCTCGCCGTTGCCTTCCACGACTACGCCTGGACGCGCTGGGTGATTCCGGAGGACGGCTACGGAAAGCGTCTCAGACAGCTGCAGCGGCTCTACCTCGCGCATGCCCTCGGGCACGGGAGCGTGCTGCGGACGGCGGACTTCTCTGGAGTCGTCGCTCTGCTGCCCGTCGCCGCCCCGGAGCCCGCGCCGGAGGTGTATGAGCGCATCCGCGCGCTGCACGGAGATCGCCTCGGACGCCTCGGCGGCGTCGAGTCCCCTGAACCGGAGCTCCCGGCCGCACAGGCCCTGGCTGCCCCGCTCCCCGCCGCGGACTGGACCCTGGAGACGGTGGGCGTACTCTCGTCCGCACAGGGCAGGGGCCTCGGCGGAAGACTCGTGGACGCCGGTCTCAGAACTGCGCAGGCGCGCGGCGCCTCGGCGGTCGGGCTGGAGACCTCCGACGAGCGCAATGTCGCGCTCTACCGGCGGCACGGTTTCGAGGTGGTCGCGCATCAGCGTCCGGAGTGCGGCCCGCAGATCTGGACCCTGCGCGCTGAGATCCCCTGAGCCGCAGCTCGCCTGGACCCGGAAGCCCCTGAGCCTGGAGCGCCTCGTGAGCCGCAGGGCGCCTGCGCGGCCCTATGCTTGCCTCCACTGGGCGTCAGACGCCAGGTGTCCGTGAGTCCCTCAGATCCGCCTTCCCCGCAGGCCCAGCCAGCCCTTCCGGCAGCGGAGCTCGCGGTGGCCGCGCTCGGCCTCTGCGCGCATCCTGCTGTGGTGAATGCGCAGCAGAGCGGCGTCGTGGGCGGCACCGCCAGTGCCTACTTCATAGGCGTCGCGGGTTTCTTCAGCGCAGCCCTCGCCGCTCACCGACTCCTCCGCCGCTGCGTGCTTCCGCGCCCGCCGGTGAGCTCTCCAGAAGCCCAGCTCGCGACCGCCGGCGAGCCCACCAAGTGCTGCGGGTATGTGCTGCCGTCACGAGTCTCGCGGCGATGGTGCTCATGGGGTTCCGATCCCGCTGGGCGATGGGACTATCCAGGACAGAGGCACAGACGGCGAGCTTCCTCGACCACGTGCTCGATCTCGCTGTGATCGCCGTCTTCTCCGCCGCGCTGTACTGGTCGCCGCACGCCAGGCCGGTGTCATGTTCGCGCCGCGGCAACGTCATCTCCCAGCTACGCGGCGCAGTGGTGTTCGGCTGCCTCTGGATCACGGTCGCACTCATGCAGCTCATGGCCTACGGCATCCCCTACCCGGACGGCCTCGGCGTCGGCGGGACGCTGCTCATCGCACTGCTCGGCCTCGTCTGGCCGTTCACCGTGGCACTCATGGCACTGGCGACTGTGGAGATCTCGCGGGATCGCCGGGCCTCACAGCGGGGAGGCCCGTCCCTCGCGCAGGCGCCCGAGGCCGGCTGATCTTGCCCGAGGCAGTCTGAGCACATCCGGTGCGGTGCCACAGGGCAGCGTGCGGTGTGGCACCGCATGTCGGCAGAGCCCCGGGCGGAGCGACCGTTCTGCTACCGTCACCGGTGCTCATTCCCGCTGCGGAGAGGAAGTCCCCCGTGCCCGGCATCGCCCACGGAGTCGCACCGACTGCTCACGCAGTGACGCGCTGCGCTCCCGCCGCTCCGACCCCTGCCGCCCCCGATCCCGGCAGGGCGACTCCCGTTCCCGGCTCGCCCGCCGTTGCCGCCGCTCCCGCGAACGGCCCGGGCACAGCGGAACTGTCCTCGGCCGCGGGCGCGGGGGACGGGCCGGGGAGCGCTCGCACGGCACTCCGCGTGGTGACGGTGAGCGCGCGCGACCCCCTGGCAGCGCCCTTGCTGACCGATCTGGGCCGCGAGTACGACGAGCGCTATGCGGACATGCGGGTGAGCGGGGACGGGATCAAGGAGATCGACCGGTACCCGGCCGGGGCCTTCGATCCGCCCCACGGCTGCTTCCTCCTGCTGCTCGAGGGCGATGTGCCCGTCTCCGGCGGCGCGTTCATGCGCTATGACGAAGCGACTGCGGAGCTCAAGCGCATCTGGACCAGCGCCGATCACCGGGGCCGGGGCTTGGGCCGGCGGATCCTCGCTGAGCTCGAGCATCGCGCCGCTGCCCAGGGATACACGCGCGCCTTCCTCACGACCGGCCCGCGTCAGCCCGAGGCGGTGGCGCTGTACCTGCGCAGCGGATACACGCCTCTCTACGACCGTTCGCTGCCTCCCGAGGAAGTGGGCATGCACCCCTTCGCGAAGTCGCTGCGGGACTGAGGCAGGTGCACCGCGGCCAAGGTGCCTGCCGTGCAGCGCGGCGGAGTAGCCCGCCGGCTCACCCGGTGGCTTGCAGGCAGGTTCGCCCGGCGGCCGGTCGTGAGGTGCCCGCAGCTTTCTCGCTGAGCAGGGGTGCATTCGGCGCCGGCAGGCGCACACTGTGGGCTCTTGGGACATTGGGTGGGGGTCATGGGGTGAGTCCGCCGGCGGCGAGGAGCAC
>NZ_BAAAPZ010000006.1:0-16656 GCF_039531405.1 Brevibacterium salitolerans
ACCAAGAAACCCGGAACTGTCACCGAAGTCCTGATGCAGAACTGTCACCACTGTCCCGCGAGATGACAGATGGGCGGCCGCTGCGCAGACGTAACTTGTGAGGTGGAGGAGGAGCCAGTGGCGCGGAGAGAGGCGGCGCTGCAGCCCCGCCCCGCACTACCGCACGGCCTGGGCGCCGCTGGCGAGTCCCGGCGTGAGCGGAACGATCGAAGGCCCGCTGTCCTCCACATTCACCGCGGCGGTGAAGGTGAACCGCACCGTCTCGTCGAAGTCCGACTCCGTCGCCGTGACGATGTCCCGGTACCGCCCCTTGATCTGCGCCACCCCGCTCGCCGGCGCCACCACCAGGCGATTTCGCTCCGAGCGCAGGCGCACGGCCGGGTAGCTCACCATCTCCCAGGACACGTCGCCGAGGATCTCGTTGTCCGAGTCGTAGCCGAACGTGCAGCCCGTGGGCAGGAGCGTCTTCGCCTCCACGCACTCGTCCAGGTGCGCGTGCACGAGCTCCTCGGCCTCCTCTCGCAGCTGCTCCGTGGGCTGTGGGGCCAGACGTGTGCTGAGCTCCTCGCCGGGTTCCAGTGCGGTCACGCTCTCCACGGAGGAGCGGAAGTACTCCTGTGCGAAGCCCACGTTGTACTCGACCGGGAACAGCACGGGCAGACCCTCCCGGTCCACCTCGATGTCCGCGCTGTTGAGGCGCACGGCGGAGGCACCGTCGATCTCGAGCTCGAGCCGCGGCAGCTCGCCCACGTCGATGAGCCAGCGGTGGTAGAGGCCCCAGGTCCCGTCGTCGCGGGTGAGTTCGAACTCCTGGCTCCGGGTGGATCCGGCGAGGTCGTACTCGGCGGTGACGACGGCGCGGCGCCCCTCCGTCTCCGACCGGGTCACGTCCACCCGCTCCGGCAGTGAGGGTGCGCCGGCGAGGGCGTCATCCGTGAGCGCGGCGGCGTTCTCGATCGTCCCGGTCAGCAGGCGCGCACGGGCCCCCTCCGCGTCCCCTGCCGCGATGTCGCCCAGATAGGAGGCCACCGCACGCGCGGGCGAGTAGACGAGGAGGTTGAGCGCGGGCACGCTCGCCGCGGTGAGGGCCAGCGCTGCCAGCCCCGCGATCGCCGTCGTCCTCACCCTCATGCCGATGTCCCTCCCGTGGTCACTCCTCGACCGGCCAGACGTGGATGCGCTCGGTGTCCACCTCGGCCCACAGCCTGGCACCCACCGTCAGGTTCCGCAGCTGCTCCGGCACGCTGCCGCCGAGGCCGAGGTGCAGGAGCGCCCAGCCGGTCCCGTCCGCGGAGGTTCCTGCTCCGTCCGCCGTGCCCGAGGCCTCGGCCCGGTTCTCCGCCGCGTTCGCCTGCGGGCCGTCAGCGCTGTCCGTGGGCAGGCTGTCCCCGGCGTCCGCGGGCAGGCCGCCCGCGGCCTCGGCGACGGCCTGCCATGCCCGCCGCGGCGAGGCGTCCAGGACGTCTGCGACCAGCGGCAGGCCCGCCTCGGTGTCCACGGGGGAGAGCCGGACCTGGAGGGTGCTGCCCTCGTCCCGCACGCCCACCACCAGCACCTCGAACACGGCTTCGCCGGAGAACGCGGGATCGAACTCGTCGAGGGAGAGCGTCACGGCGTCGGTGGGGATCGCCAGGTAGACCTTGCCGTCGAGCTCGGTGCGCCTGCGCACCTGGGAGTGGCCGATGCTCAGCCAGCCCTTCCGCGCGAGGCCGGACATCACATTGGCGCCGCCCAGCGCGGCGCTGAGGCCGCCGCGGGGCATGCCGAAGATGGTCCGGGCGTCACCGGCCTGGGCCACCTGCTCCGCATCGAGTTCGATGATCCGCGCACCCGTGACGACGGCGTCGACGGGGGAGTCCGTGCTGAGCACCGCGCCCAGGCCGCGGGCGTGCACCGCGCGCAGAAGGGCGGTGCGGAGTCCGGAGCGCAGATGGCCGGGCACTCCTGCGAGGGGAGAGGGGAGGACGAGATGGCTGATCCCGTCGGTGCCCGTGAGCGTCACCGCGGCGAGGAGGAGCCGGGTGCGCGCGGCCGTGTCCAGGGAGCTCAGCCGGGTGCGCGCGGTGACGGAGCCGCTCAGCCCGGCGTCCCGGAGCGCCGCCCGCAGACGCGAGCGGGAGCCCGTGCCGGTGGTCCGGCGCAGCCAGGTCCCCACACGCAGCCGCGACGGTTCGGGACGCGCGATCTCCCGTGCGCCGGGGAGTTCCGCGACGGCACGCAGAACGGCGGTGACGTCCTCGGCTCGCCCCATGAGCACGAGGTCGTCACCGCCGTTCAGCGGAGTCGCGGACAGCGGTGCGCCGGAGAGGCGGAGGCCGCTCAGGTCGAGGGACCTGGCAGCGGCCGTCCCCTCACCGAGCACGGTCGTCCGTGCCGCGGCGGTGCCGGTGCTCCCCGTCGCTGTGGGAGCGCCGGCGGAATCGCCGAGGCCGGGCTGTGCTGTCAGTGCGTCTGTCCCTGCTGCGGGTGCGGTGCTGTGTGGGTCCACCCCCGCATTATCCCCCGGTCAGAGACCGGCGGGATCGGTGCCCCTGCTGCGGCGGCGTGTCACCACGACTGCGGCCGCGCCCACCGCGATGAGACCGGCGCCCAGGGCGAGGCCCGTGAGCTCGGTGCCCGTCCGGGGGAGGTCCGAGGCGCTGCCGGACGACTGCGAGCCGCTGCCCGAGGCCTGCGAGCTCGAGTCACCGCTGCCGGAGCCGCTGCCGCCGGCACTGCCCGCGTCCTCGCTGCCGCTGGTGTCCTCACCGGCCGCAGCGGGCTCCTCGGACTTCTCCTCGTCCTTCTCGCTCTCGGCATCGGACGCCTTCGAGTCGGACTTCTCGGAGTCGTCCTCCTCCTGGACGGTGCCCTTGTCGCCTGCGCCGTCCTGCGTGCCGACCTGGTCATCGCCGGAGCCGGATCCGGAGCCGCCCTCGTCCCCGGACTCGGGGCGGTTCGGCACGTCGATCTGCGGACCGGCCTGGCCCTTGTCGTCCGCCCCGTTCGCGTCGTCCTTCTCCGAGCCCTTGCCGGAGTCCTCGGCGTCCTTGCCGCCGTCGTTCTCCACCTCGGTGCCGTTGGTGGTGACGGTGAAGCTGCCCTCCTCCTCGAACTCCTCACCGGTCGCATCCGTGCCGGAGACGTACACGCCGTACCAGCCCAGCACGGGCTTGGACTCGGAGTGGATGGTGAACACCACGGCACCGGAGGCGTTGGTCGACTTCTTGGTGCGGAAGCGCTCCACCTTGCCCTGGGCGTGGGCGATCTCGAGGTGGACGTCGGAGCTCTGCTCGGCGCCCGTGACCTCGATGGTCACACCGCCGTCCGCTGCGGCGAACTCCTCGGAGGTGACGGCGCGCGGCGAGATGGAGAGGCCGAGGTCCTCCACGGGCGCGGCGGACTCGGACGGCGTCGCCGTCTCAGTGGGCTCCGCGGATTCGCTCGGCTCCGCGGTCTCCGTGGGCTCCGCGGACGGGGTCGCCGTCTCCGTGGGCTTCGGGCTCGCAGAGGGGGTGGCCGACGGAGAGGCCGTCTCCGTGGGAGCGGCGGTCTCGCTCGGCTGCTCCGTGGGCGTGGCGCTCGGCGTGGGCTCCGCGGACCGGCTCGGCGTCTCCGAAGGCGTGGCGGACGGCGTCGCGCTGGGCGACGCTGTCTCCGTGGGAGCGGCGGACTCCGTGGGAGCGGCGGTCTCGCTGGGCTGCTCGGAGGGAGCGGCGGTCTCGCTCGGCGCTGCCGACTCGCTCGGCTCCGCGGACTCACTCGGCTCCGCGGTCTCCGAGGGCTGCTCGCCGCCCTCGACCTTCTCCACGACCTCGAAGGTGACCTTCTCCGTGCGCTTCTCCGACTTGAGGTCCGTGAGGTAGAGCGAGTAGGTGCCCACCGGGACCTTCGCGCCCTCCGTGGCGGTGAAGAAGTAGCGGCCGTTGACCTCGCCCTCGCTCGTGACGGTGAGCGGGGTCTCCGGGCTGTACTCGGTGCCGTCCGTGCCCACGACGGTCACGGTGGCCTTCTCATCGGGGGTGAAGTGCTTGCCGGAGAACCGGATGCCCTTCTTCTCGTCGGCGATGTCCGCCTGCGAGACCTGGTCGGCTTCGACGATCGCCTCGGGATCGCCCTGTTCGGCGTCCTCGGAGCTCTTCGCCTCGTCGGTGGAGTCCTCGGTGGGATCCTCTGTCGCAGTCGGCTGCTCACTGGGGGGCAGGGTTGCCTTCGGAGCGGTGAACTCCGGCACCGGAGTGGTCGCGACTGCGGGAACGGCGATGAAGCCGGAAACAGCGGCGGCTACTGCGGGGGCAAGAACAAGACTCTTTGAAGTCTTCACAGTATGTGCCTTTCGGTCGTAGGGAACACGACCGCACACGTTCGATCCTCCCGGCACCCTCTGGCTGAGAAGGGGAAGGCACCAACGTGCACGGGCGTAGACAGTAGCCCACTGTATGGCATGGAAGCGGCGACTTCGAGGATCTCGCGGGAACTACACGCATGGAATTCGGCGCTCCGATCCGCGGACCATCTGCGGGTGCGGTCTTCCTGCTGGTGAGGGAGGGCGGGCGGCGGCCGCGCAGGGGGTGGAAGGGGTGTGGGGGAGCGCGATCGTACGGTGTTCGCGGCACCGCTGTTCGCGTGTCGGGAGGCTTGCCCCGGAGGGTACATTTGCAGTGTGAGCCTCCTATCCGATCGCGAGATCCGCACCGAGATCGATGCCGGCCGCGTACGGCTGGACCCCTTCGACCCCGCCCTCGTGCAGCCGGCGAGCGTGGACGTGTGCCTCGACCGCTTCTTCCGCCTGTTCGACAACCACAAGTACTCGGTCATCGATCCGGCGCAGGACCAGCCGGAGCTCACGCGGGCGGTGGAGGTGGACCCCGGTGAGCCCTTCGTCCTGCACCCCGGCGAGTTCGTCCTCGCCTCCACGCTGGAGCTCGTCACGCTCCCGGAGGATGTCGCGGCCCGGCTCGAGGGCAAGTCCTCCCTGGGCCGGCTGGGCCTCCTCACGCATTCCACTGCAGGGTTCATCGATCCCGGCTTCTCCGGCCACGTCACGCTCGAGCTGTCCAATGTGGCGACCCTGCCGATCACGCTGTGGCCGGGAATGAAGATCGGCCAGCTGTGCTTCTTCCGCCTCTCCTCCCCGGCGGAGAGCCCCTACGGCACGGCCGGCAACCTCAATCGATACCAGGGGCAGCGCGGACCCACGGCCTCCCGTTCGCACCTCGACTTCTACCGGAGCCCCGCCGCGGAGACCGCGCCCGAGGCCGGGGCATGAGCGTCTCCGAGCGCGCCCGGGCGTTCTCCGGCTCCCACCTCCTGCTGCTCGACGCGGAGCTCGAGCCGCAGGACGTCGTGAGCCTCCTGCGCAATCTCCGCCCGGAGCTGCCTCCCGGCCGGCCGGTGCCGGGGGAGGCCGGTGCGCACTCCTACCGCATCACACGTCATTCCCAGCTCGTGGGCCCGTTCCCCGTGGACCGGGAGCTCAGCGCCGCGCTCTCCCTGCCGCCGGAGACGGCGGGTCTCTACGCGCTCGAGTGTCCGCGCGACCGTGAGCCCGTCCCTCCGCCCGCCTGGCTGCCGGACGTGGACGGACTGCACGAGTGCTTCCCGGCAGGGCTGCCGTGCAAGGAGGAGGGGCGCGTCCTCGACGAGCTCATCGCGGTGGCGCGGCGGCTGGGCCTCGTCATCCGCCTCGCGGACGAACCCTGGGCGGCTGAGGCCCGGCTCGACGACCCCGGTTCCGCCGGCGCATTCGAAGCCGGTCCCGGCGACGGTCTTGCGGACGCCGTGCGGGAGCCGCGCTTCCTGCGGCCGGATCCGGAGCTGACCCCCGGCCTCTTCGTCTACTCGGAGTACTGGCTCGACCCTCAGGTCCTGCTGGGCCGCATCGTGCGGGCTGCGCCGCAGGCCCGGCTGCCCCGCCCGCCGGCCGGCGCACACGCCACCGCCGAGAGCCGCGTGCGCACCGACGATCCGGTCGTGCTCGACGGCTATGCGATCGAGGTCCCGCTGGACGACGTGCTGGGCCCGCGGGCGGGCCGCATCGAGATCCAGGTGATGCTGGAGACGCAGCTGCCGGCCATCATCCGGGCGCACACCACGGGGGAGCAGATCGTGTACACCGTGCGCTGGGAGGATCCCGAGGGACTGGGGCGGCTGCCCACAGCGGACCCGGAGTTCGCGCGGATCCGCACCGCCGCGATCGGCGTCCTGGAGCGATGCGCGCGGGAGATCATGACCGCGGTCGCGGGTGCCGGCGTGGACGAGGCCGGCTTCCTGGTCTCCGCTCAGCAGCTCGGCGCGGCCTGACCGCCGCACCCTGGGCGGGGCCGTCTCGGCTGCCGGAAGCGCTCCCGCGGGGGCGGGGGAGTCTCCGCCCGAGGCCTCGGGCTCCGTGAGGAGGGCCATAGTCCTCCTCTCGTGCGGCTTGCTGCAACTCCGCGACCGCACTCTGAGACGAAGATTTATGCACACCGTCCGATCTGTGGAAAAATGGAGCCTGCGCGCGACGGAACCGACTGCTGAGGGGTGAGCTGATGACAGTGCTGCTCGGAGCTATGTTCCTTGCGGCGCTCGCGGCACCCCTGCTGTTCCGGCTGGTGGGGCGCACGGCCTTCGTGCTCCTCTCCCTCGTCCCCTTCGCGGGCTTCGCGTACTCGCTCTCCCTCCTCCCGGACGTGCTCCGGGACGACTTCTCCGCGCCCGTCGCAGAGTTGCGCTGGCTGCCGGAGCTGAGCATGTCCATGGCGCTGCGCATGGACTCCCTCGCCTGGATCTTCAGCCTCCTCGTCACGGCGGTGGGCGGCCTCGTGTTCGTCTACTGCGCACGCTACTTCGATGCGGACGAGGCGCGGCTGGCGCGGTTCGGCGGCGTCCTCATGGCGTTCGTCGGCATGATGTACGGCCTGGTCCTCGCCGACGAGCTGCTCACCCTGTTCCTCTTCTGGGAGGGCACCACGGTGTTCTCCTACCTGCTGATCGGCCAGTACGCCTGGCGGCAGCAGTCGCGGCGGGCCGCGCTGCAGGCGCTCATCGTCACGACGGCCGGCGGGCTGACGATGTTCGTGGGCATGATCCTGCTGGGCATCCTCTACGGCACCGGCAGCATCCCCGCGATCGTCGAGACCGGCTTCGACGGTGATCCGCTCACCGTGGTCGCCGTCCTCCTCATCCTCGTGGGCGCGGTGTCCAAGTCCGCGCTGGTCCCCTTCCACTTCTGGCTGCCCGGCGCCATGGCCGCTCCCACCCCGGTGAGCGCCTACCTGCACGCGGCGGCGATGGTGAAGGCCGGCGTCTACCTCGTCCTCCGCCTCGCGCCCGGCTTCGCGGACATGCCGGTGTGGCGGGAGGGCCTCGTGACCCTGGGCCTGCTCACCATGCTGATGGGCGGCTGGCAGGCGCTCAAGGAGACGGACCTCAAGCTCATCCTCGCCTACGGCACCGTCTCCCAGCTGGGATTCATGACGACGGTGTCCGCGTTCGGCTACCGCGACGTGACCACGGCCGCCCTCGCGCTCCTCCTGGGCCACTCCATGTTCAAGGCCACGCTGTTCCTGGTGGTGGGCATCATCGACCACCGGGCCGGCACGAGAGACCTCCGGAAGCTCTCCGGCTACGGCCGCGCCTACCCCCTCATCGCCGTCATGGGGATCATCGCCGCGGCCTCGATGGCCGGTCTGCCGCCCACCATGGGCTTCGTGGCCAAGGAGGCCGTCTACGGCACTCTGCTGGAGAACGGGTCCAAGCTGGGCATCATCGCGCTCATCGGCGTGTTCCTGGGCTCCGTCCTCACCGTCGCCTACTCCGCGCGGTTCGTCTGGGGCGCCTTCGCCGTCAAGCCCGGGGTGGAGCGATTCGAGCGCACCAAGCCGGACGGGCCGCTCTTCACCGCCGCTCCCGCGGTCCTCACGGTCGTCACGGTGGGTGCCGCCTTCGGCGCCTCCCTCATCGATTCGGTGGTCACCGCCTGGTCCCGCCACCTGCCTCTGGACCCCGCGGACGCCGCGCTCGCGGCTGCGGGCGAGCACACGCACGCCTACCACGTGGCGCTGTGGCACGGGTTCGAGCCGGCGCTGCTGCTCTCCGGGCTCACCCTCGCCGCGGGGCTGACGATGTTCGTCTTCCGCCGTCAGGTGAGCGTCTTCCAGGTGGCGCTGCCGGACGGCATCGACTTCCGCGCCGCCTACCGCAGCACCATCGCGCAGCTGGAGCGGTTCGCGTCCTTCGTCACGGCGCGCACCCAGCGCGGTTCCATGCCGTTCTACCAGGGCGTCATCTACGTCTTCTCCCTCGCGGCGCTGGGGATCGCGCTGCTGCTCAACGACACGTGGCCCTCCGGCTTCGTGTTCGCGGACAGCCCGCTGCAGATCTTCATCGCCGCCGTCATGATCCTCGCCGCCGTCGCGGCCACACAGATCGACAAGCGGTTCGCCGCCGTGGTGATCGTGGGCGTGACCGGGTACGCGATGGTGGCCTTCTTCGCGGTCCAGGGCTCCCCGGACCTCGCCCTCACCCAGATCCTGGTCGAATCCGTCACCCTCGCGGTGTTCGTCTTCGTCCTGCGCCGCCTGCCCGCCCGGATCGGCAAGCAGGAGGGCCGGCTCAACCCCTCGCTGCGCGCGCTCATCGCCGTCGCCTTCGGCGTCCTCATGGTGGTCGTCGCCCTCGTGGTCATGGGCGCCCGCGGGCACCTGCCCATCTCCGAGCTGTTCCCGGCGCTGGCCTACGAGGGCGGGCACGGTGAGAACATCGTCAACGTCACCCTCGTGGACATCCGCGGCTGGGACACCATGGGCGAGCTCTCCGTCGTCATCGCCTGTGCGATCGGCGTGGCCAGCCTCGTGTTCGTCAGCGGCCACGGCGAGGCCATCCAGCGGATCTCCGGGGCGCCGGGCGGTCGCCGCCGGTTCGCGGAGCCCGTGCTGGAGACCGTCTCCCTCCGCCGCGTGGGCGAGCCCGCGGACCCCGAGGCCGCCGCGATGCTCGCCAGACAGGGTCAGGAGACAGCGGAGGAGCGCCGGAACTCCTGGCTGCTCGCCGGCCGCACGCTGGCCCCGCACAACCGCTCGATCGTGCTCGAGGTCGCGGTGCGCCTCATGTTCCACGCCTTCCTCGTCTTCTCCGTCTACCTGCTGTTCGCCGGCCACAACCTGCCCGGCGGCGGCTTCGCCGGAGGGCTCGTGGCGGGCCTCGCCTTCGTCATCCGCTACCTCGCCGGAGGCCGGTACGAGTACGCCGAGGCCGTCCGCCTGCAGCCCGGCCCGGTCATGGGCGTGGGCATGGTGCTCGCGGCCGGCACGGCCGTGGCCGGCTATCTGTGGTCCGATTCCGCGCTCCAGTCGTTCTACGTGTCCACCGAGCTGCCGGTGCTGGGCTACGTGAGCTTCGGCTCGTCCACGATCTTCGACATCGGCGTGTACCTCGTGGTCATCTCGCTCATGGTGGGCGTGGTGCGCAGCCTGGGCGTGGAGGTCGACATCCAGCAGGAGCGGGACGAGGAGACCCTGGCGGAGAAGCTGCCGGGCACCGAGGACCCGGACAGGGACAAGAGGATCCGCGCCATCATGGGACGTGACCACCTGGACGTCGACGGCTCCTCCGCGGGAGGCCGGCTGTGACCCCTCCCCTCATCATGCTCGCGGCCATGGGCGTCATGTACGCCGCAGGCGTCTACCTCATGCTCGACCGCTCGCTCACCCGCGTGCTGCTCGGCTTCATGCTCGTGGGCAACGCCACCAACGTGCTCCTCCTGCTCACCGCGGGGCCTCCCGGCGGCGCGCCGCTCACGGACGGCGTCGACCTCTCCACGGAGGGCATGCTGGATCCGCTCCCGCAGGCGCTCATCCTCACCGCCATCGTCATCACCTTCGGCATCACGGCCTTCCTGCTGGCGATGATCTACCGGTCCTGGCGCTTCGTCCGCGACGAGACCCTCCAGGACGACCTCGAGGACGTGCGGGTGGCGCTCGAGCGCTCCCGCGAATCCGGGGACGAGGCCGGCACGAGCGGCGAGTACGACGACACGGAGTTCGGCGACGAGGCGACGGACCCGGTGGAGGACCATCCGCTGGACCTCGACCGGGACTCCACCCCGCAGGTGCGCGCCGCGCTCCGCGAGGCGGCGACGGCGGAACCGGAGCCCGGCGGCAGGACAGACGGCGGGGGGACCGAGTTCTCCGGGGACGCGGGTGAGGCCGCGGCACCCGGCGCGGCCTCGGGTGCGGCCCCCGCACCGGAACCCGGCACCGCAGACGACGAGACGAGCGAAGGAGGACGGGCATGAGCGCACTCCTCGGTCAGCTCCTCGCCCTGCCCGTCATCCTGCCGCTGCTGGCGGCCGCGGCGACGCTGATCTTCCAGCGGCATCCGCGGGTGCAGCTCGTCATCACCGCCGTCACGCTCTCGCTCACCACGGCGCTGTCGATCCTCCTGCTCATCGGAGTCGACTACCACGGCACGCAGGTGCTCGCGGTGGGCGGCTGGGCGCTGCCGTGGGGCATCGCGCTCGTGGCGGACCGGCTGGCGGTGCTCATGCTGGTGGTCTCCTCGATCGTCACGCTCGGCGTGTACATCTACGCGGCCGGACAGGAGATGGCGGAGACGGAGCAGTCGGACGACACGCCCGTCTCCATCTTCAACCCCGCCTACCTCATCCTCTGCGCGGGCGTGTCCAACGCCTTCCTCGCCGGCGACCTGTTCAACCTCTACGTGGGCTTCGAGATGCTGCTCGCGGCCTCCTACGTGCTGCTGACCCTGGGCGCGACCACCGCGCGCATCCGTGCGGGCGTGACCTACATCGTCATCTCGCTCGTGTCCTCGGTGCTGTTCCTGTCCGCCATCGCCCTCATCTACGGCGCCACCGGCACCGTCAACATGGCCCAGCTGGCCGGGCGGCTGAGCGAGCTGCCGGTGGACATCCAGCTCATCCTGCACATCAGCCTGCTGCTGGGATTCGGGGTGAAGGCGGCGGTGTTCCCGCTCTCGTTCTGGCTGCCGGACTCCTACCCCACCGCACCGGCGCCGGTGACGGCGGTGTTCGCCGGCCTGCTGACCAAGGTGGGCATCTACGCGATCATCCGCACGGAGACCGTGCTGTTCTCCACCTCCAGCCTGCGCGTGCCGCTGCTCATCATCGCCGGTCTCACGCTCATCGTGGGCATCCTCGGCGCCATCGCGCAGTCGGACATCAAGCGCATGCTGTCCTTCACGCTGGTCTCGCACATCGGCTACATGCTGTTCGGCGTGGCGATGGGCACGGTGGAGGGCGTGCACGCGGCGATCTACTACACCCTGCACCACATCGTGGCGCAGACGGCGCTGTTCCTCGCGATCGGCCTCATCGAGATGCGGGGCGGGTCCACCTCGCTGCGGAAGCTGGGCGGCCTGTCCGTGCTGGCGCCCGTCGTGAGCATCTTCTATCTCATCCCCGCGCTCAACCTCGCGGGCATCCCGCCGTTCTCCGGTTTCATCGGCAAGGTGGCGCTGTTCGACGCCGGCTTCCACACGCGGGACTGGCTGGTCGTCGTGCTCATCGTCGCGGGCACCCTCACCTCGCTGCTCACGCTGTACGTGATCGGCAAGTCCTGGAACGTGGCGTTCTGGCGCGAGCCCGCGGAGGCGGAGGACCCCACCCCGGCGCTCGTGGAGGAGGCGGCGGAGCGCAAGACCGCCCTCATGCACGGTGAGCGGTGGAAGCCGTCCGTGCGGATGCCCTCGCTCATGATGGTGGCGACCGCCGGGATGGTCGTGGTGTCCTGTATGCTCACCGTCCTCGCCGCACCGCTGTGGGAGGTGTCCGGACGCGCCGCGGAGAACCTGCGGGGTGCCGGCACGTACTCGTCCGCCGTGCTCGGCTCCGATCCCGCGCAGGGTGCCTCCGAGGGCCGGTCCGCGGACGCCGGTGCGGGTGCCGGGAGCTCCGGCGAGGACGGGGCCGCCGAGGCCGGTGAGGGCACCGGTCCTGCTGAAGCCGCCCACGCAGAAGGGGGGAAGCCGTGATGCCGCACCGTCTCCGGCGCCGCCAGGGCTTCGTCGAGGCCGTCCTCTACATCGCCGTCCTCGTGGTCGTCTGGGTGTTCCTCTGGGACAGCGTGAGCGTCCTCACTGTCCTCACCGGGCTCGTCGTGGCGCTGGGCGTGACCCGTCTGTTCTACCTGCCGCCCATCGAGCTGTCCGGCCGGATCAACGTGCTCTACGGCGCCTGGTTCGTCGTCTGGTTCTGCGCGCACGTGCTGGCGGCCTCGTTCCAGGTCGCGTGGCTGAGCTTCCGGCCCAAGCCGGTGGCCGCCGGCTCCGTCGTGGCGGTGGACCTCGCGACGCGTTCGGACCTGCTCATCACCCTCGTGACGATGGTGAACGGCCTCATCCCCGGTTCGCTCGTCATCGAGATCGACCGTGCACGCGCCGTCGTCTTCGTCCACGTGCTCAACTGCGCGGACGAGGAGGAGATGGAGAACGCCCGGAGGCAGACGCACCGGATCGAGCACCTGCTCATCTGCACGCTAGGCTCCCCGCACGACGTGCAGGCGCTCAACGAGGCGCGCGAGGCCAAGGGTCTGCCGCCCGTGCTGGAGAGCCGGACCATCCGCGCCCGTGCGCTGCGGGCCAAGCTCGCACGCCAGGTGAAGGAGGGCGCATGACCACGGCCTTCGGAAACCTCGCCGGCGACTACAGCTCGGGCACCCTCGTGCTGGTGTCCGCGGCCGTGGGGATGCTGTTCTTCGCCGCCGCGGTCCTCTCCGTCGTCCGCATCATCAAGGGGCCCTCGATCCTCGACCGGATGATCGCGACGGACGTGCTGCTCGCCACCATCATGTGCGGTCTGGGCGGGTTCGCGGCGGTCTCCGGACGGACGGACGTGCTGCCGGTGATGCTCGTCATCGCGATGTTCGGCTTCGTGGGGTCCGTGAGCGTCTCCCGCTACGTCTCCCGCTCGGACATGCGCACGACGCCCCGCACCCGCCGTGCGCGCCGCCGTGACACGGGCAGCCAGGCGCTGCGCGCCTCGGGCGCCCTTCCCCAGGTGAAGGACGCGGCCACGCGTGAGGACGAGATCCGCCACGCGGAGACGGGACAGGCCGGAGCCGAGGTCCAGGCCAGCGGCCTCGGGGAGCTCGCGGGCCGCCCGGACGCCGGAGCGCGGGCGAACGACCCCGGCACCGCCGCGGAGCGGGAGCCGCAGGAAGGCAGCGCGCCCCGGGAAGGCAGCGCGGCGGAAGGGAACGGTGAGCGCGCATGATCCAGGACACGATCACACTCGTGATGATCGCGGGCGCGGGGCTGCTCTCGCTCGCCGCCGCCGTGGGTGCGCTGCGGTTCCCCGATCTCCTCTCGCGCATGCACGCGGCCTCCAAGCCGCAGCTGTTCGGGCTGGTGCTCGTGATGTTCGCGGTGACGGTGCAGGTGTTCCAGTGGGGCCCCATCTCCACCATGCTGCTCATCGTCCTCTTCCAGCTCTTCACGGTGCCGGTGGCCGCACACATGGTGGGCCGAGCCGGTTATCGTACCAAGCATCTGCGTCGGTCTATGCTGTATCGCGACGAGCTGTCCGACGCCGTGTCGCGTGCGCAGGCCCGTGAGGTGGCCGAACGCGAACGCGGGGACAAGGAACGGGCAGACGAGGGGAAGCACACCGCATAGGGCTCCCGCGTCCGGACGCACCGGGTCTCTCCGGCCGGGCCGGAGCCCCAGACGAAGGCGAGGCTGGACGCCACGATGACGAGCCAACCCACAACCGGGAACGGCGGGACGAGTCCGCTCGTCCTCGTCGCTGACGACGAACCGGACGTCCTGGGCGCGGTGGTGCCCTTCCTCGAACGCTCGGGCTTCCGGGTGATCGCGGCCTCGGACGGCATGCTGGCCCTCGACGAGATCCGGCGGCACAGACCCGATGCCTGCGTCCTCGACGTGCTCATGCCCGGTGCCGACGGGCGTGAGGTCCTGCGCACGCTGCGCCGCGAGGAGAACTGGGTCCCCGTCGTCCTGCTCACCCAGGTGGGCGAGGCGGTGGAGCGGGCCATGGCTCTGGAGGAGGGCGCGGACGACTACCTCAACAAGCCGTTCGACCCCCATGAGCTCGTCGCGCGGGTGCGGGCGGTGCTGCGACGCACACGGAACGACGGCCCGCCGCTCGCGACCGCCACGATGCTCCTCTCCACCTTCGGCCTGCGGCTGGACAGGGTGGGCCGCCGCGCCTGGCTGGGCGAACGGGAGCTCGTCATCACGCCCAAGGGCTTCACACTCCTCGAGTACCTCATGGTCCACCAGGGCGAGCTCGTGGAGCGTGCGCGGCTGCTGGAGGTGCTGTGGGGGTTCGACGACGTCGTGGGCACCCGTGCGGTGGACTCGCGGGTGGCGGAGCTGCGGCGGGTGCTGGGGGAGGACGCCTCGGAGCCGCGCTGGATCGCGACCGTCCCGGGCCGCGGCTACCGGTTCGTGGCGGAGGTCAGGGGAGCGGACGCGCAGCGATGAACAGCTACATAGTCGTCGAGGTCCGTGCGTGGCTTCTCATCGTGCTGGTGCTGGTGGTGTGCGCCGCTCTCGCGGTGGGCGGATGGCTGCTGTGGCGCTGGATCGTGCGCAGCCGCGCGGCCGTCACGGAGGAGGAGCGCCGGCGCGTGGAGGAGGACGCGGTGCAGCGGCGCAACCGCATGCTCGTGCGCCTCGACCACGAGCTGAAGAACCCGCTCACGGCGCTGCGCACCTCCGTCGCGACGGTGCGCGGCGCCGTCGAGGACGCGAACCCGGATCCGCAGATCGTCGGGCCCGCGGTCCGGCAGATCGATTCCTCCGCCCGGCGGGTGGCCCGCCTGCTCGCGGACCTGCGGAAGCTGGCGGACGTGGAGACGCGCTCCATCGCCTTCCAGCGCGTGGACATGGACCGGCTCATCCACCAGGCCGTGGAGGACGCGCGGACCGCGCCGGGCGCCGAGGACCGGATGATCGTCGCGACGGTCGCCCGGGCCCCCTGGAAGCTGCCCGAGGTCGCGGGCGAGGAGGATCTGCTGCTCTCCGCGATCCTCAACCTGCTGGGGAACGCGATCAAGTACTCGGCGGACACGGACACCGTGGAGCTGCGCGCCAACGAGCAGATCATCGACCACCACCGCTGGGTGGTCGTCGAGGTGGCGGACACCGGCTCCGGCATCCCGGTGGATGAGCAGACCCGTGTGTGGGACGAGCTGCAGCGCGGGTCCAAGGTGCGCGCCGTGGCCGGCTCCGGGATGGGGCTGTCGCTGGTGCGCGCGATCATCGCCCGGCACGGCGGCACCGTGGAGCTGTTCAGCCAGGAAGGCGTCGGCACCTCGGTGCGCCTCGTGCTGCCGGTGATGGGCGACGCCCCGCAGAGCGGCCGGGGCGGCGCGCAGGTGCCGGGAGCGGACATGGCGCACGTGGCCGCGGGCTCCCGTGCCGTGCGGCCGTTCCAGGAGCAGAGGGGCCGGGTGGGCAGCGGTGCGCCGCAGTTCCTGCCGCCGCGCGAGCTCAGCCAGGACGAACGGCGATTCATGGGGACGCCGCGCCGGGGATCCCGCCGCCGCATCCAGACGATCGACGGTGCACTCGTGGACACCAGCACGGGTGAGTCGCTGGGCGGTCCGGGGTTCGACTCCGGACCGTACCGCAAGTTCAAGCCTCCGGTGGGTCCGCAGGCTCAGGGTCAGCAGGGCCAGGGCTCGCAGGGCCAGGGTTCACAGGGCCAGGGTTCACAGGGCCGAGGTCCGCAGCCGGCACCGCAGCCGGGGCAGCCGCCGCAGCCCGGACAGGTTCCGCCGTCCGGGCAGGCACCGCAGCCTTCGGGGCCTGAGCAGTCTCCGACCCCCGGCGGTGCACGTCCTGACGGCGAAGGGCGGCGCTGATGTCCGTGCTCAGGCGGGGTGCGCTGGCCGTGGGGGCGGCCTCGGCGGCGGTCATGCTGACGGGCTGCGGTCTGGTGGGCGTGCGCGTGGCGACCGGGGACGGCGGCCCGGTGCGGATCAGTGCGCAGACCACCCAGGGGCCGGAACCGGTGATCGAGGAGACGGAGGGGCCCTCGACGGAGGGGATGGAGCAGCTCAGCCTCTCGCTGGGCTCCTCCTGCCCCGCCCGTGTGTCGCTCTACGCGCCCGAGGACTGGACCGGCAGCACCTCCGGCGGCTCCTACTACGGGATGCCCGTGGACGCCGGCATCGACGCTGCGGGGGTGAGCGTGTACTGCACCACCAGCTTCGGCGATTCTGCGGCGGAGGGGGTGGACAGCTCTCGCAGCTACCAGTTCAGCGACAGGGACACGCAGATCGTGGTGGAGAAGACGAGCCCGGCCGGCGAGGGCTACTACTGGGCGTACCAGGCGGAGCTGGGCGAGGAGGAGCCCCTGTACAAGGGCGAGCCCACCACCGTGATGGGGGTCATCGCGCACTACCCGGTCTCCGGCCAGCTCTACCAGGTGAACGTCACCTTCAGCTTCGCCTCCGACGATCAGCAGACGCGCGAGTACGCGGCCGCCTCGCTGTCGCACCTCAGGGTGGAAGGCGCTTCCATCGCTGCACCCGCCTGGGACATGGGCGGCTGAGCGCAGCGCGTGTCGCCGCCGCGAGCCGCCGCGAGCCGGACCCGCGAACCTGCTTGGCCACCCACGTATAGGTGCGCGGCTGCGACGGTGTCAGGGGTGGCGAGAACGCCGGGCCCGGAAACACGGCTTCCCGCCCA
>NZ_BAAAPZ010000006.1:16686-202001 GCF_039531405.1 Brevibacterium salitolerans
CTGTGCGGTGCTTCCGGTGCAGAACGACTGCGTGTGATGCGTGTGGATGGTTTTCCACAGATCTTCTTATGTCTATTGAGCGGTAGAAGCCGGTAAAGCATGATCCATGCATGTACGTGTTCTTGGACCGAGCCATGCTGGACACGCTGGGGTACAGGGATGCGGCTCTGCGCAGGGCGCTGCAGTGCTGCCTCGTCCGTGTGCGCCGCGACCGCTACACCTTCACCCGGCGCTGTGAGGAGGAGGCACACGCCTCCCTGCAGCGATATGCGGTGGACGAGGGGCTCACCCTCGCGGCGGATCAGCCGGGGCTGCTGGGTGACATCGAACGACTGCGGCGCGGGGTCGCTGCGATCCGCGGCCGGCAGCCGGTCGGCTCGGTGCTCTCGCACACTGCGGCGGCTCTCGTGCATCAGCTGCCGCTGGTGACGGTGAGGGAGAAGGCGGTGGAACTCATCGTGCCCGGGCGCTCGCGGCGGCGGAACGGGCTGCGTGTGCGGGATCGCCGGCTCCCGGCGGGCCATGTCGAGGAGAACGGCGGCTACCGTGTGACCACGCCAGCGCGCACGGTGGCAGACATCGCCCGTGATCATGGCCTGGAGCTGGCGGTCCCCATGCTCGACCATCTGCTTGCGAGGGAAGAAGACGCAGAGGGCGGCGCAGCGTCTGCGATGAGGAGAGCGGTCGAGGCGGCGGCATCTGTCTACGCCACCCCGGCGGCGCGGGGGAGTGCGGCGAAGGTGCTTGCTCAGGCAGACGAGAGGAGGGAGTCGCCGGCCGAATCCCTGTGTGCAGTGCGGTTCTTCCAGCATGCGCTCACCGGTTTCGAACCGCAGGCGGAGATCCGCGGCGGGGACGGGGATCTCGTCGCCCGCGTCGACTTCCTCCACAGGGGTGCGCGGCTGATCGTCGAGGTGGACGGTCTGAGCAAGTACACCGCGGACGGGAACGACCGCGATGTGAGCTTCCGCGCGGAGCGCGAGCGGGAGTACGCCCTCCGCAACCTCGGATACATGGTCGTCCGCCTCACGTGGAAGGATCTGTTCCGCGCGGTGCCGTTCGAGAGGATCCGCGACGCCCTCGTACAGCGCGAGAGGCTCGCGGAGCGCGACGGCCTCGTGACGCGTTGACTGCGTGGTGAAGCGCGAGGGCGTGCTGGAGCGCGCAGGTCTCGTGAATCGTGAGGCAGTGGTGGAGCGTGAGGGTTTCGCGGAGCGCCGACGGGGTGGTGGGCCCCGAAATGTGCGGAACCGTCCGCGTATGTGTGGGTGGCTGCGCGGGTTCCCGGGGTGACGGATGCGCTCGGCCCGGAAACGCGTCGTCCCGCCCACGTATAGGTGGGCGGGAAGGCACCTACGCGGTGTGGGCCCTCGTCGCGTCGTGCGGGTGCGGCGCCACTGCGAAGCACCCGCCACGTCCCCGAGCGCACTCCGGCGCCGCGTCAGCTTCCGGCTGCGTGGCTCCGCAGGGCGGTGACCTCCGTGCTCAGCCCGTGCAGGTACGCGCCGATGTCCGGGACCGCGGAGAGCACGGTGTAGCCCATGTCCAGCGCCGCGGTGGCCAGGGGGCGTGCCGGGGAGAAGATCCCGGCCGCCTTGCCCGCGGAGCGTGCGGCCTCGGCCACGGTGCGCAGCGCGTCGAGGAGCTCCGGCGCGTCCCACTGCCCCGGCACCCCCAGGTTGGTGGAGAGGTCCAAGGGCCCCACGAACAGCACGTCCACGCCGTCCACGGCGGCGATGTCCGCGGCGGCGGCCACGGCCTCGGGCGTCTCGATCTGCGGGAGGAAGACGGTGGAGGCATTGGCCTCGGCCTGTGCTGCGGCTGCGTCCCCGCCGCGGTAGAGGTCGTGCGCGAGGCCGAACGCGGAGCCGCGCACGCCCACCGGCGGGAACTTCATCCACGAGACGATCTCACGGGCCTCCTCCGCGCTGGAGACCCACGGCATCATGATCCCCTCCGCTCCGGCGTCCAGGGCGGTGCTGACGAGGTCCTTCTGCGGCCCCGCGACCCGGACGAAGGAGGCGATCGGCTCCCTGCGGGAGACCGCGAGCGAGGCCCGGATCGCGTCCAGCGACCAGCCGGTGTGCTCGAGATCGTAGAGGATCCAGTCCGCTCCCGCCCGGGCGGCCAGCGCGCCCACCCCAGCGGTGGCGAACTCGAGGGTGAACGTGCCCAGCTGCGGTGTGCCTGCGGCCAGCGCCGCGCGGAAGCTCTCAGTCGTCATCCGGCCACGATAGCCGCGCCGGCCGCCGCGACGGCGGCGGCTTCTCGATCCGTGGGATGCTGGGGGCATGGACGCTCTGCTTCTCATCGACACGACCGCCCCGGCCTTCTCCGCTGATTCCCCTGCGGCGCTGGCAGACCTCCTGGCCCGTGCCCGAGGCGTGGGCGGGGTGATCCTCCACGTCGTCGGCAGCGCGGTGGAGGCCGCCGGCGACGGGGGCGCGGGTGCCGTCGATGGGCCGCACGGCGACGGTGCGCGAGGCCGCGGACCGGACGGTGCCGAGGGGGCGCCGGGAGCTGCCGCGGACGGGCCCGCGGAGTTCCGCAGCGTGTACGCGGACGCGGAGGACGGCGACGAGGAGGAGACGGGTCCGGTCGCTCCGGTCATCGACACCGTCTACGGCACGGGAGAGGACGAACTCGTGCTCGTCTCCGAGGCTCCGGACGCCTTCGAGGGCGTCGAGGAGCTGGCCGAGGGTCTGGACGACCTCGGCGTGGACCGGCTCATCGTGGCCGGCGGCGACGGCCGCGGCGCCGTCTACCAGACCTCCATGGCCGCTCTCGTGCTGGGATTCGAGGTGGTGCTCGCCGGCGACGCCGTGCGCACACCGGAGGGCGGGCAGGTGGACTGGCTCGCAGACGCCGAGGACGCGGGCGCCGTCGTGAAGCCTGCCGGGGACGTCTGGCTCAAGATGTGACCCTGCCGGCCGCGGACGCGGTACGACGAAGCGGCCCGGATCCGCATGGATCCGGGCCGCTTCACGGCTCCTGCCCCGTGTGGGGCGCTCAGCCGGGAGACTCCGTCAGCCGGTGCCGTTCATCCGGTCCGTGCTGATCAGGCCGGTGACTCAGGCGAGTGCGCCGGCCTTCCAGTCGTCGACGAAGTCCTGGTTGTCCTCGACCCATTCGGCGACGGCCTCCTCCGGGTCCTCTCCGCCGTAGTGCTCGTCGGAGAACATGATGTTCTCGAGGCTGGCGAGGTGCTCGTCGTCGAAGACGAAGTTCTTCACCAGCTGGAAGACCTCGGGGTTCTCCTCGCTGAAGCCGCTCCGAGCGAAGCTGTAGATGAGCTCCGCGTCGCCCATCGCGCCCTCGGGATCCTCGAGATCGCGGACGGGGAAGGCATCGTAGGCCCAGTGCGGACGCCACAGCGTGACGAGCACGTTCTCATCGGCATCGGTGGCCGACTTCAGCTCAGCGAGCATCGCCGGAGTCGAGGAGATCTTGAAGTCGTAGTCGTCGAGACCGTAGGTGGGGATGGCCGATTCCTCGGTCTGCTGGGTCAGGCCCGCACCCGCTTCGATGCCGTAGATGGTGCCGCCGTAGTCGTCGACCATGTCGGGCAGGTCGGCGATCGACTGCGCAGGGGAATCCTCGTTGACCGCCAGGGTCAGCTTGGCATTGTCGTACCAGCAGCCTGCGGCCTCGATGTCGTCCCCGTACTGGTTGAGGTAGTCGGCATGGGTGATCGGCAGCCAGGTGTCCATCGCGAAGTCGATGTCACCCTGCGCGAGGGCGGTGTATCCGGGGCCCGCCTCGAACGCTTCCACGTTGACGGTGTAGCCCTCGTCCTCGAGCACGTTCTCTGTGAGATAGGCGACGGCGAAGGACTCGTCCCAGCCGTTGTACGCGCCGATCGTGATGTTCTTGTTCTCGTCCGCTGCGACATCAGCCTCGGCCGAATCCTGGCCCGGGGTGCAGTTGGTCCAGTCCGTGCCGCCCTCCTCGGCGGCGGGTGCCTCCGACTGCTGCTGGCCGGCCTCGGTCTCACCGCAGGCGGTGAGTGCGAGCGCGCTGACGGCCAGCGCACCGGTGAGTGTCATGAGCTTGCGGGTCTTCATCGCTGTTGACCTTTCTTCTCGGGTTGTTCAGGTATGTCACGCCGAGGCGCGCTTGGCGCGCTCGAGCGGGGTCTTGTTGCCCAGGCCGCCGGTCACGCGGTCCAGGTAGACGGCCAGCAGCACCACTGCCAGGCCGGACTCGATGCCGACGCCCACATTCAGGCGGCTGATGGCTCCCACCACTTCGCCGCCGAGGCCGCCGGAGCCGGCCATGCCGGCGAGGACGACCATCGAGAGCGCGAGCATGATGACCTGGTTGATGCCGGCCATGATGGTGGGCATCGCCAGCGGCAGCTGGATCTTGCGCAGGATGTGACCGGGGCTCGCGCCGAATGCCTGGCCGGCCTCGACGGTCTCCCGGTCGACCTGCCGGATGCCCAGCTCCGTGAGACGCACGCCCGGGGGCAGGGAGAAGATGATGGTCGCGATGGCGCCGGGCACGATGCCCACACTGAACATCACGATGGCGGGGACCAGGTAGGCCAGCGCCGGCATCGCCTGCATGAGGTCGAGGACCGGCTTCACGATCATGGAAACGACGGGCGACTTCGCAGCCCAGATGCCCACGGGGATCGCAATGATGAGGGCGATCACCACGGCGACCACGACCATCGAGAGCGTCGCCATCGCGTTCTCCCACTGGCCGAGCGCGTAGATCACGTAGAACCCGATGACCGTGTAGACCGCGACCTTCCAGCTAGCGGCGAGCCAGGCGAGGGCTGCGAAGAGGAGGATCATGAGGATCGTGAGCAGCGCCTTCATCACGGACGAGTCCGCGATCATCTCCTTCTCCACGAGGATCCCGGGGAAGGAGAGGATGAGGAAGAGGAACTCGTAGGTCTCCTGCAGGACGACCGAGATCCCGTCGAGCAGCCAGCCGAAGACGCTCTGGATCCAGCTGATGAACGAGTCCGCCCACTGGCCGAGCGGAATGCGTGGGAAGAGGAACCACATGGCTCAGGCTCCCTTCTGGTCGTCGGACGTGGCTGATGCGGAGGCGCTCTCCTGCGCCTCGTCCTCGGTCTCGCCGTGCACCGAGGCGGCGATGCCGGGCTTGGCGTCCGGGGCCTCGGCCTCGGCGGCACGGGACTCGTCCGTGACCTCGTCCTGCGGCTCCACGGTGGCCGGCAGCTGGCTGACGGCCGGCAGCTCACCGGTCTCCGGCGAGAGGTGGGCCATCGAGTCGAGCAGCGCCACACGGGGCACGATGCCCAGCAGACGGTTGTCGTCATCCACCACGGCGAGCGGCACGCGCGCACCGGCGGACGGTGCGAAGAGCTCGGAGAGCGGGGTGTCCGGCTTGACGGTGAGGATGCCCTCGGTCTCCGTGATGTCCGTGAGCGTGTCGACGCCCTCACGTGCGGCGCGGACCACGGCGCGGTCGGAGACCGTCCCCAGGAGATGACGGGTGCGGTCGACCACGAAGAGGCCGGTCACGCGCTCGCGCTCGAAGAGGCGCATGGCGTAGCGCGGGCCCGCGGAGTGGGTCACCACCGCGTGGGTGTCCTGCATGATCGAGGAGGCCGTCAGCACGCGGGTGCGGTCGACGTCCTGGACGAAGTTCGCCACGTAGTCGTCCGCAGGCCGGGTGAGGATGTCCTCGGCGTCTCCGATCTGGGCGATGCGGCCGTCGCGCATGACGGCGATGTGGTCGCCCAGGTACATGGCCTCGTTGAGGTCGTGGGTGATGAAGACGATCGTCTTGTTGAGCTTGCTCTGCAGCTCGACGAGCTGGTCCTGCATCTCACGGCGGATCAGCGGGTCGAGGGCGGAGAAGGCCTCGTCCATGAGGAGGATGTCCGTCTCCGCGGCCAGCGCGCGGGCGAGGCCCACGCGCTGCTGCATACCGCCGGAGAGCTGGCCGGGGTACTTGTCGCCCCAGCCGCTCAGGCCCACGGTGTCCAGCCAGGCGTCGGCGCGCTCCAGGCGTTCCCGGGGGCCCACGTCCTGGAGTTCGAGGCCGTAGGCGGCGTTCTCCCGGACCGTGCGGTGCGGGAGGAGGGCGAAGTGCTGGAACACCATCGAGATGTGGTCGCGGCGGACCTGACGCAGCTGCGAGCCGCTCATCTTGGAGATGTCCTTGCCGACGATCTCCATGGAGCCGTCGGAGACGTCCCAGAGACCGTTGATCATGCGGATGAGCGTGGACTTGCCGGAGCCGGAGAGCCCCATGACCACGAAGATCTCGCCCTCGGCCACCTCGAAGCTCGCATCGATGACCGCGGCCGTGCCGAGCTCGGCAAGATCCTTGCGGTCTTCACCCGCCTTGAGGCGCTTGACTACTTCTCTCTCATGCCGGCCGAAGACCTTGTAGACATGAGATGCGCGGACTACTGCCACAGTGGCCGTATCCTTTCCTGTCGACTTCTGCGGAGGCGGTTGGCGGATGCGCGGTTCGCTGAGGAGCGGCGCATCCGGCCCCTGCTGCCGGATCGCGAACTCACCATTCCATCAACCTCCGTGGATGAATCGCAGGCCGCGTCGGAGGATCGCTCCGCCGACGTCCGGCGGCGGGACGTCACCGCCCTGCCTGAGAGCGAGCCTAACGCTCACCCTGTGGAAGACCTTGTTGATATCTTGTGGAGTTCCGTTCTCCGCTTGTGCACGGAGCGTTCGATTGCCGCGCTGACCTGCGGAGATGCAGGTCACGGGTGCGTTACTGGATTGTTAGTCGCGGCTCACCGATTCCGCAGGTCAAGCCCAGTGCGGGCACAGGATCCGCGGTGCGGCGCAATGGTCCCTGCCCGGTAGAGTCGGTGGCATGAGGCCACTTCCGTTCGCACCCCTCGCGGTGCCCGCGATCATCGCGCCGCTGACGGGCGGCAGCACCGAGGCCGTGGCCGCGCAGGCCGCCGCAGCCGGGTCGGAGCCCGGCGTGGACGTGCTGGAGTGGCGCGTCGATGCGCTGCTCGAGGCGCAGGATGCGTGGGGTGTGCGGTCATCGCGGGCCGCACGTGCAGTGGTGGAGGGATTCGAGGCCGCCACGCTGCCGGGCCTGCCCGTGCTCGCGACCTTCCGCAGTGAGGCGGAGGGCGGTGAGTGTCCCCTCGAGGTCTACTTCGAGCTCGTGGCGGCGCTCATGGGCGTGGCGGCACCGGACGACCGCGGCGGGATGGTGTCGCCGTCCGCTGTGGACGTGGAGATCGCCCGCGACGGTGCGCTCGAGCTCATCGGCGCGGCACGGGAGACCGGGGTGGCGGTGGTGGCCTCCTCGCACGAGTGGGAGGCCACTCCGCCGGCGGAGGAGATCCAGGCGCGGCTGCACCGGATGGCGGCTGCGGGTGCGGACGTCGCGAAGATCGCGGTGATGCCGCAGACGATGGAGGACGTCTTCGGCCTCATGCAGGCGACCCATGCGGCCTCGGAGGCGCTCGCGATCCCGGTCATCGGGATCGCGATGGGCGAGCGGGGCAGGCTCACCCGCCTCTGCGCGGCGGAGTTCGGCTCAGCGGCGACCTTCGCGACGGTGGGCGCGGCCTCGGCGCCGGGGCAGATGACGGCGGCGCAGGTCGCCGCCGTGCGTCAGGCGCTGCGCCGCTGAGCCCGAAACGCTGAGCCCGGCCCTCCCCGGAGCCCGCGTGCCCGGGCCGCTCTGAGCTGCGGGCGCGCGGAACCCCGTGCGCAGAGGGGCGCCCGGCGGCGGATGAACCGGACCGGAGTCATGGGTGCGGGAACCCCGTGCGCAGAGGCGGCCTCGGGCGATGGCGTGCCGCTGGGGCTGTCAGTCCGGTGCCGGGCGGCTCAGTCCCGCGCGGCCTGGACCAGGCGCATCTTCTTGGGCAGGGCCTCCTCGCCGAACCTGCTGCGGACGGCCTGTGCGGCGAACCGCTGCACCGTCAGCTGGACGACGGCGATGCCCACGCCGGAGACGACGGTCCACGCGATCGCCTCGCCGAGGCCCACCTCGCTGTTCGCGGGGTTGTCCGGCACGGGGCGGTGGGTGGACTTCTCCCACACCGCGCCGAGGGCCTTGCGCGTGGCGATGGCCGCCAGCGCCGCTCCGCCGGTGCCGAGGATCTGCCAAGCGAGCTTGTTCATGGAGTGTCTCCTTACGATGAGGCTGCGGATGCGCGCGGACTCCGCGCGGGTGCTCGTCTCAGCCTAACGTCAGCGGGCGCGGATCCACGCGTGCATGCGTGCGGTGAGTTCGCTCTGCGCGGGCAGGTCCGTGCCGTCGAGGCCGAGGATCGGCACGGCGGTGCGGACGGAGGAGACCATCCACGCGCCGTCGGCGGCGAGGACGTCCTCCACGCTCAGATCCGTGTACCCGGTCTTCCACCCCTCCTCCTGCGCTCCGGCGAAGACGGCGCGCTGGGTGGTGCCGTGCAGCAGGCCCGCGCGCGGATCTGGGGTGAGCAGCGTGTCCCCGCGACGGATGACGAGAGTGGAGTTGGGCCCCTCGAGCACCACGCCGTCGTGGGAGACGAAGAGCGCCTCGTCGGCGCCGCGGGCGCGAGCTTCGCGGGAGGCGGCCTCGTTGACGGCGTAGGAGAGCGTCTTGGCACCCACCAGCAGCCACGGTGCGGACTCGCCGATGTAGGCGGGATAGCCGCGGTCGACGGTCACGGCGCGGATGCCGTCCGCCCGCTGCGCCTTCTGCGCCGCCGTGACGGAGGCGGAGAAGACCCAGCCGTGCGCGCCGGTGGACACCCCCGCCGCCCGCAGCGCCTCCGCGTCCGCGTGGGAGTCGAGGCCGCGGGACATCGCATAGCGCACCGCGAACTCGTCCGCGTCCCCCAGCGTCGCCTCGACCACCGTGCTGATCGCCTTGTCGAAGAGCTCGCGCGGGGGCGCGGGCAGGGCGAGGGCCTGGGCCGAGGCCCGGAACCGTGCGAAGTGCAGATCCGCTCCGTGCACGCGGGGTGCGCCCGAGGCCGGGTCGACGGTGACGAGGGCGGTCTCGAAGATCCCCTCGCCGCGGTGGACGGTGAGGTCCTCGACGGGGAGGTGCGCGGCGGCGAGGTCGTGCGGGACGACCGCGCCGGCGTCGAAGTCGATGAGTGCGAGCGCGTACGGCATGAGCGCAATCCTATTCCCGCGCCGGCGGTGTGCGCGGATGCCGTGGCGGGTCCGCCGATGCCGTGCCAGGTGCGCGGATGCCGTGCCAGGTGTGCGCGGCGTGGACAGCCCGCCCCGCACGCCGCTGCACCTCATGCCCCCGCGCCCGTGTCAGCCGCGCAGCGCCTCACCCGCCCAGGCGCCGATCCCGTCGACGAGGTCCGCGCCCTCACGCAGCACGCCGTCCGCGTGGAGGAACCCGTGCGGCGTCCCGGGGAAGTCCCACTGCGTGACCGGCACGCCCGCCGCGCGGAGCCTGTCCGCCAGTGCCAGGTCCTCGTCGCGCAGCACATCCGCCCCGGCGGTCGCGAGGAGTGTGGGCGGCAGGCCGCCCAGCTCCGCCCGGCCCACGGAGGCCAGCGGCGAGCGGCGCTCCTCGCCCGGTGCGTAGCAGTCCCAGTAGAAGGCCATGCGCTCGGCCGTGAGGCCGCAGCCCGCACCGAAGTCCGCGTAGCTCGCGGTGTCCTGCCCCGCGTCCGTCACCGGGTAGACGAGTGCGAGTGCGGCGGGGGAGGGGGCCTCGGGCGCGGCCCAGCTGAAGGGCGCGTGCGTCCCCGCTGCCGGCGCGGGGATCTCGAACTCCGTCCGGTCGCGGAGCGCCAGTGCGGTGGCGAGTGCGAGGTTGCCGCCGGCGGAGTCGCCCGCCAGTCCCACCCGCAGCGGGTCCAGCCCCAGGCCGGCGGCGTGCTCCGTGACCCAGGCGTAGGCGGCGAGGCAGTCCGTGAGCGGAACGGGGAAGGGGTGCTCCGGCGCCTTCTGCGGGGTGGCGATGACCACGGCGCATCCCGCGGCGTTCGCGATCGCCCGGCTCGCGCTGTCCGCCAGGTCCGCGTTGCCCGTCACCCAGCCCCCGCCCGGCAGCATGAGGAGCGCGGGAAGGGGTGCGGCCTCGGGCTCCCCGCCGAGGGGCCAGTGGATCCGCAGCGGCACCTCGGCGGTGGGGGAGGGGGCGAAGGTGTCCAGGGTGCGGGCGACCGGCTGCGGGGGCCGCTGCTTCCACTCCGCGGCTGAGGCCTGGGCCCGGGCCTGCTGCAGCGGCAGCCGGTCCGTGGGCACCGGAGTGCGGCGGGCCGTCTCCTGCAGATAGGCGAGGGCGGCCGGGCTGAGGGCGGCAGTGCCGGTGAGGCGGGCGTCCTCCGTGGCGGGAGCGGGGCGCGCGGCGTGCGCAGGGCCGGCGGCGTGCGCGGGATCGGGGGCGTCCTCCGTGGCGGGAGCGGAACCGGCGGCGTTCACAGGATGGGCGGCGTTCACAGGGTCATCGTAGGAGAGGACGCGGCTCCGCTCAGCCCGCCACCGTGCCGAAGGCCAGGCCCAGCGCGTAGGTGACGGCGGCCGCACCGAATCCGATGGCGAGCTGCCGCAGCGCGCGGGGCAGGGGCGGGCGGCCGGAGAGCACGCCCACGACGCCGCCGGTGGCGAGCAGCGCGATGCCCACCAGTGCCGAGGCGGTGGCGACGGCGGCGAGGCCCGTCATGCCGAAGATGTAGGGCAGGATCGGGATGATGGCGCCCGAGGCGAAGAAGCAGAAGCTCGACAGGGCCGCGCCGAGGCCGGTGCCCAGCTCCTCGTGCTCGTCGACCGGCCCGAGGCTGAGCTCCGGGTCGCCGCGGTGGGTGGGCGAGGGGCGCTTGTGGATGCGCGACTGCGCGCGGCGGATGCTCGCCTCCGCGCGCGCATCCGCCTCCTCCGGCGTCAGGCCCCGCGCGCGGAAGACGAGCGCCAGTTCGTTGGCGTCGATGTCCAGGTGGGGGAGCGCGCGCGAGGACTCCGGGTCCGGCGAGGACGCCTCGAGCAGCTCCCGCTGTGAGCGCACGGAGACGTACTCCCCGGCCCCCATGGAGAGCGCGCCCGCGAGCAGACCGGAGATGCCGGTGAGGAGGACCTGGCCGGTGGTGAGGCCGGCGGCGGCCACGCCCAGGACGAGTGCGAGGTTGGAGACGAGGCCGTCGTTGGCTCCGAACACCGCGGCGCGGAAGCTGCCCGAGAGCCGTGCCCGGGACTGCTGCGCCAGCGCGCGGACGACCTCCGCGTGGATGGCCTCGTCCGCCGCCATCCGCTTGGTGGCCCAGCGGTCGCTGGCGTAGGGCGAGCGGGACTCCGACTGCTGTGCGAGCGCGAGGACGAAGACGGAGCCGAACACCCGGCCCAGCAGTGCGAGGAGGTAGGTGCCGAAGGAGGGGCGGCGGGGCGGCTCCGCGTAGTCGCCCAGCAGCGTCCTCCAGTGCGACTGGTGCCGGGACTCCGCGTCCGCCAGCGCCGTGAGGATCTCCGCCTCCTGGCCGTCCTTGCGGGAGGCGAGGCTCCGGTAGACGCGCTCCTCGAGGCGTTCGTTGGCGAGGTGCTTCTGCCAGCGGCGCACGAGGGCGCGGTCGGGTCCGGACAGCGTGTCCTCCGAGGTGAAGACGGCCTGGGTGGGGTGCTGACGCTCAGCGGGGGGTGCGGCGGGCTCCTGCTGATCGTCGGTCATGGTCTCTCCTCCTGAGGGTCCGGCTGCGGCGGACGGGGTCCGTGGCTGCGGGCCGCGCTCGAGCGCGACCGGGTCTGTGCCGAGCGTCGAGTCTAGGTCTCAGGAGAGATCAATTCAATAGTTGCGCAATCACTTGATCATAGAGGTGTCGAGAGTCACTGCCTCCTGCTGCGGAAGGCCCGGACCGCCCGCGCGTGGTCCGCGGTCTCCGCGCAGATCACCTGGGAGCGGTACTCCAGGAGGAGGTGATCGTGCAGGCTGGACGCGGTCGCCGCTGCCCCGAGCAGCTCCTTCGTCTGCCGGAGCGACTCCGGCGCTTTCGCGGCGAGGTCCGCGGCCAGCTCTTGCGCCCGCCCGCGCGGGTCCGCGGCGATCTCCGAGGCGAGCCCCCAGTCCACCGCCTGCTGCGCGAGGATCGGGGTCGCGGTGTAGAGGACGTGGGCCGCCCGCCCGGCCCCGATGAGGCGAGGCAGGTGGAAGGAGAGACCCAGATCCCCGGGAGTCATGCCGATGTCCGTGAAGACGGGGTCGAAGCTCGCATCCGGGGCGACGACGCGCAGATCGCAGGCCGCTGCCAGGGCGAAGCCCGCGCCCACCGCATGACCGCGCACCGCCGCGATCACCGGCTGCGGGAGATCGCGCAGCAGCCGGACGGTCTGGAACACGCGACGGCTCCGCCGGGTCCGGTCCTCCACGGCGGCGAAGTCCTGCGGTGCCTTCATGTCCTTGCCCGTGCTGAACGCCCGCCCGGCACCCGTGAGGACGACCACGGCGCAGTCCGGGTCCCTGTCCACCTCGTGCAGTGCCTCGGTGAGACGCGCGAACATGTCCGTGTTCGCGGCGTTGAGGCGCTCGGGCCGGTTGAGCACGAGCGTGGTCACGGGCCCCGCGCGCTCGATCTGCACGGTCTCCGCGGCCTCGGGTGTCAGGGGCGGGAAGCCTGATGCGGGCATGGCTCAGCCCTCCTCCGCGCCGACGATCGCCACGAAGGACACGCATTCGCCGGGACCGCCGCCCAGGTTCTGCGTGAGCCCGTACTTCCTGCCCCGCAGTGCGATCTGCCGCTCCTGAGGCGCCTCGCCCCGCAGCTGCAGCCAGCACTCGAAGAGCATGCGCAGTCCGGAGGCGCCGATGGGGTGCCCGAAGCTCTTGAGGCCGCCGTCGGGGTTGACCGGCAGGACGCCGTCGCGCGCGTAGCGGTTCTCCAGCGTGTCCGACCACGCCTCACCCCGGGCGGAGAAGCCGAGGTCCTCCATGAGCACGAGCTCCGTGGGGGTGAAGCAGTCGTGCACCTCGCACATGGACAGGTCCTCGACGGGATCAGTGACCCCGGCCTGGGCGTAGGCGTCCGAGGCGGAGCGGACGACCTCCTCGAACGAGGTGTAGTCGAACTCGGGGTCGATGGGGCCCGTGCCTGGCCCGGCGGCGAAGGCCAGCGCCTTCACGTAGAGGGGGCCGTCCGTGTACTTGTGAGCGTCCTCGGCGCGCACGATGATCGCCGCCGCGGCGCCGTCGCTCACCCCCGAGCAGTCGAAGACCCCGAGGTCCCCGGCCACGCGCGGAGAGGCGCGGATCGTCTCCTCCGGCACCTCCGAGCGGAACTGGGCGCGTTCGTTCCGTGCCCCGTTCGCGTGGTTCTTCCAGGCGACCCGTGTCATGGCGGACTTGAAGTCCTCGCGCTCCACCCCGTACTTCTCCGCATAGGAGGGGGCGATGACGGAGAAGCGCGCGGGCGCCGTGAGGCTGCCGCCGGTGCCCGCGTTCGGCGGATCGGCGCGATGCAGTCCGGAGTAGCCGGAGTCCTTGAGCTTCTCGACGCCCACAGCCATCACCATGTCGTAGGCGCCCGAGGCCACGGCATAGCAGGCGTTGCGGAACGCCTCGGAGCCGGAGGCGCAGAAGTTCTCCACCCGGGTGACGGGCTTGTAGTCGGTCTTGAGCGCGGACGACAGCGTCATCCCGGAGAAGCCCGAGGTCAGGGTGCCGAGCCAGAAGGCGTCGACATCGTCCTTGGCGACGCCGGCGGAGGCGAAGGCCGCCTCGCAGGCGTCGACGGCCATGTCCGCGGTCGAGGTCTCCCAGTGCTCACCGAACCGCGTGCATCCCATTCCGATGATCGCGACGCGATCCTTGATCCCATGTGACGTCATGACGCCTCCTCGCTGAGTGGGCGGGCCTTCCAGAAGTAGTTGACGATCCCGTCCGCCTCCCCGATCCGGCGGAACGTCATCTGCACGCGGTCGCCGATGGCGACGGCCTCGGGGTCCGCGTCCGTGAGCTCGCAGGCGAACCTGCCGCCGCCGTCGAAGTCGATGACGACGCCGATGACGGGCGGCGCGGGCGAATAGGCCAGGTGGTCGACGGTGTACGTGGCGAGGGTGCCGGCGACGTCCGCGAGCGGCTCGTCCTTCATCCGACCGCTCGCCCCGCAGCGCAGGCACACGCGCTGGGGCGGCATGTGGCGGGTGGCGCACGCATCGCAGCGCGCACCCGTGAACCCGTACTTCCAGCGCGCCTCGCGCAGGGAGGCCGGCGCGGAGATGCGGGCGGGCTCCGGCCTGCGCGGGGCCGGCCGCTCCAGCAGGCCCTTCCAGGTGAGGAACGTGGCATAGGCGAGCTGGTCGTCTCCCGCGGCGATCTGCGCAGCTGTCGTCTCCCTGCGGCGGTGAGCGGTGATCGCCTCCGTCACGCGCAGGACGAGGGTGTCAGCGCCGTCGGCCAGGAGGGTGAGGGCGAGGACGTCGCCGGGCCGTGCCCGGTCGAGCATGTCCGCGAGCAGGATGCCCGCGTGCGCGCTGCCCACCCGGCCGATCACGCTCGTGAGGTCGTCCGTCCGCACATCCCCGAGGCCCGTCGACCTCCCGAGCTGCCGGGCGGCGCGCTCGGAGAGGCCCGTCACCGCCCAGGAGGTGACCTCGGAGGGAGCGAGCCCCGCATCCTCCAGCGCCCGGGCGACCGAGGCGGCGCCGAGGCGCGTGTAGGCCTCCTGGCCGAACCGCTCCTCCCAGGTGCGCGCGAAGGTCTCGCCGGGTGCGTTCCAGCGGTCGAGGAACTCGGCGGTGGCCGCTCCTGTGCCCAGCGGCACCGCGACGGGTGCGGCACCGCCGAGGACGAAGGCGGCGGCACCGTCGCCCCCGCCGATCTCGTCCGCGCCGCCGGCGGGGCCGACGACGGTGTCCGCCAGCGCCACCAGGTGAGTCCCTGACCCGGCGAACCCGTCGAGCAGCGCGCCGAGTGCGCTGCGCTCCGGACCGCAGCGGTCCACGGCGCGGGCGTGGGCGGGCAGCGAGAGCGCCGCGTGGACCGCGGTCGCGTTCGTCTTCGCGGCGTACACCGGGTGCGCCGAGGAGAACGACACCGCGCCCACGGAATCGGCCGGCAGCTCCCGGAGCGCGCGGCGGGCGGCCTCGACCGCCATCGTGGTGGTGTCCTCGTCGCAGCCCGCGACCGCCCGGGTGCGGCCCGCGCGCCCGGTGCCCAGCGCCTCGCGCACCGTCTCGGATCGGAGTCGCGCGCGAGGCACATACGCGCCGTAGCTGATGATCCCTGTCGTCACCCCAGTCTCCCCCTTGAGTCCGCCGTGTTTCCAGAAACATATATGAGCGTTAACTCAAAGGCAAGGGTGACCTAGGGGATCCGGGAGAATAAGGCGTGTTAATGGGTGATCAGGGCTCGCTAGGCGATGCTCCCATGACCGCTTTGGTGCATATGACGGTTAACTCCTGTGCGAGCCCGGGGCGTCCGAGGAGCTCGTCGCTCTGCACCGTGCGGGCGAGGATCGAGAACACGGCCCCGACGTGGACGCGCGCTTCCTTGAGGGACATGCCCGGGAAGGCGTCGTGGAGTTTGGAGGCGACCTCCTCGACGACGACGCGCCGTCTGCGCTTGCTCTCGGCGCGGGCCTCGGGGTCGGTGCCGGCGGCCATGGTGAAGTTGATCCCGAAGAGGTCGCTGAACTCGACGTGCAGCAGGCAGAGGCGCGCGACCATGATCCTGACCGCCTCCTCCGGCGTGCGGGCCGTGCGGAGGGCGACGTCCACGGCGGTCAGCAGCAGATCGTGCCCGCGGTCCACGATCTGGGCGAGCACGCTCTCCTTGCTGGGGAAGTGGCGGTGGATCGCGGAGGGGGTGATGCCCACCTCTGCGCCGATGTCCCTGAGGGTCACGGCATTGAAGCCCGATCTGCGGAAGAGCGAGGTCGCCGCGGCGAGGACGGCCTCCCGGCGGTTCGCGTGCCGGAGCGGGGAAGGGGGGTCCCCCTCCGCGCCCGTCGCGGGATGCTCGATGGCCGGGGCGGCGTCCGGCAGCGGGGTGGAGAGGACGCGTGCAGCCGTCTCCGCGGCGATCGCGGCGCGGCGCGCCCTGCCGGCGTTCCCCGTCAGCCCCACGTGGATGAGCAGGCCCTGCAGGGCGGTGAGCTTGAGCCTGCCCTCGGGTGAGTCGAGGGCGACGCCGAACTCCGCCAGCAGGTCCTTCCACGGCGCGCGGATGTCTGCGCGGATCAGGCGCACCCGTTCGTGCGCCTCCGCGTCCAGATGCTGTCGCTGGTAGGCGAAGACGAAGTAGCCGTCCGGATCGTCCAGTGCGGTCTCGACCACCGCTTCGAGGATGGCCGCGGGGCGTTCCGCGCCGCCCAGGCGGTGCCAGGCCTCGCGCAGGTCGCGCAGATGCGTTTCGATGATCGCGGCGAGGAGTGCGTGTTTGCCCTTGAAGTGGCGGTAGATGGCCGGGCCGGAGATGCCGACGGCGGCGCCTATCTCGTCGATCCCGATCTCCTGGTACCCGCGCTGGCGGAACAGCCGGGCCGCCGCCGCCCTGATCTGCGCGGGACGGTCCGCGCCGCCCCTGCCGTTCCGACTGCCCATGTGCGAACTGCCCCTCGAATGCCGTAATGCGCTTGACCCTTCAAGACTACGGGGGCGGCCGCACTCCCGCCTTGTTAACGTCTGTTGACATACAGTTCCTCCGTAAATACTCTGATCGCAACGCTCGTGGAGGCGCATCTGTCTGCGAAGACGCAGTGCCGGATGCCGTGTGAGCGCGGGCTGAGCGAAAGCCCGAAGATAACGACCGTATGAGTTCGAGGAGAGTCGCATGGGGAATCTGCAGGGTCGGACGGCGATCATCACCGGCGCGGGCAGGGGGCTGGGGCGCTCCCATGCGCTGCGCTTCGCCTCGCTGGGGGCCTCGGTGGTGGTCAACGACGCCGGGGGCGGCCCGGACGGGGCCGGCGCTGACGCCTCACCGGCGCATGAGGTGGTCGAGGAGATCCGGGCGGCCGGCGGCACCGCTGTCGCTTACGTGGGCAGCGTCACCGACTGGGCGGCGGGTGCGGACATGGTGGAGCTGGCGGTGAGCGAATTCGGACGCCTCGACGTGCTCGTCGCCAATGCCGGGATCCTGCGGGACCGGACCCTGGCGAACCTCTCCGAGGAGGAGTGGGACTCCGTCGTCGCGGTCCACCTCAAGGGCCATGTCGCCCCGCTGCACCACGCCGCCGCGTACTGGCGCTCCGAATCGAAGGCCGGACGCGAGGTCAACGGCTCCGTCATCACCACCTCCTCGGGCTCGGGGCTGTTCGGCAATCCGGGCCAGGCGAACTACGCCGCCGCGAAGGCGGGCATCGCCGCGCTCACCCTCGTGGCGGCGCGGGAACTGGAGCGCTACGGCGTGCGGGCCAACTGCATCGCCCCGGCCGCCCGGACGCGCCTGACCCTGCAGACCCCGGGCATGGGGGAGCGCCTCGACGCGCAGATCACCGAGGACGGCTTCGATCCCTGGGCGCCGGAGAACATCACTCCGCTCGTCGCCTGGCTCGCCCAGGCCGACTGCCCGGTCTCCGGCCAGGTGTTCGCCAACCGCGGCGGGCACATCGGCCACATGCAGGGCTGGACCGAGGTCGAGGCCTTCGACAAGGACGGTGCGGCCTGGACGGAGGACGAACTCGACTCTGCCCTCGCGGGCCTGCCCACGGCGGCCTCGTCCTACTCGACGACGATCTGAAGGGAGGACCGGCATGTCGCAGCCGCACACGGAGGCGCCCTCGCAGCCGCGCCCGCAGCCGCAGAGCATCATCGGCAGGACCCTGCCGCCGTTTCGCACCACGCCGGAGAGGAGCCAGCTGCAGTTCTTCGCGCAGGTGATCGGGGAGACGGATCCGGTGTACACGGACGTCGAGGCCGCGCGCGCCGCAGGGCACGCGGACCTTCTCGTCCCGCCCACCTTCCTCTTCAGCCTGGAGCTGCGGCGCCCCGATTCGCACGTGCTCATCGACGAGCTCGGCTTCGACCGCCGGCAGTTCCTCCACGGTGAGGAGCGGTTCACTTACCATGCGCTCGCCTACGCGGGCGAGGAGCTCGAGCTCGCGGCGGAGTACACGGACTGCTATGAGAAGCGCGGCGGTGCGCTGACCTTCATCGTCCGGCGCACCACGGTGAGGCGCGAAGGGGCGCTCATCGCAGAACTGAGCAATGTGCTCGCGATCCGACAGCTGGAGATCCGCTCATGACCGCCACTGCATCCGTCCCGCATTCCCAGGGCGCCCTCGCCCCGGGCGACGAGCTCACCCCGCTCGCGCTCGCCCCCATCAGCCGCACGACTCTCGCGCTGTTCGCCGGCGCCTCGGGCGATCACAATCCCATCCACATCGACCTCGACGTGGCACGGTCCGCCGGCCTGGACGACGTGTTCGCCCACGGCATGCTCTCGATGGCGTACCTGGGCAGATTCCTCACGGCGAACGTCGCGCAGCCGCGCATCCGGGAGTGGGGTGTGCGCTTCACGGCGATCACCCCCGTGCTCGCGGAGCCCGTCTGCACCGGCTCCGTGCGCGAGGTCGTCGAGCGCGACGGCGAGCGTCTTGCCGTGCTCGACATCGCCGTGACCCTGGCCGACGGCACCGTCACCCTCCGCGGCGATGCCCTCGTCGCGGCAGATCCGGAGGACGCGGCATGACGGCGCTCGACCGCACCAAGCCCAGCTGGATGACCGGTGAGGTCGCGGACCTGTTCGAGCTCGCCTGCGACTTCTTCGAGAAGGAGGCGGTGCCGAATCTCGAGCGCTGGAACGAGCAGCGCTTCGTCGACCGCGAGTTCTGGGAGAGGGCCGGCGAGCTGGGACTCCTGCTCACCTCGATCCCGGAGGAGTACGGCGGCGGGGGAGGTTCGTTCCTGCACTTCGCCGCGGTCGCGGAGGCGATCGGCCGGACCGGCGACAGGTCCTGGGGCAACAACGTCCACAGCGGCATCGTCGCCCACTACCTGCTGGCCCACGGCACTCGGGAGCAGAAGCGGCGCTGGCTGCCGCAGCTGGCCTCGGGGCGGCGGGTCGCGGCCATCGGCATGACCGAGCCGTCCGCGGGATCGGACCTCAAGGCCATCCGCACCACCGCGCTGAGGGAGGGTGACGAGTACGTCGTCAGCGGGCAGAAGACCTTCATCACCAACGGGCAGACGGCGGACCTCATCGTGCTCGCGGTGAAGACGGACCCCGCCGCCGGCGCGCACGGGGTCTCGCTCCTCGTCGTCGAGACGGATGCGGTGAGCGGGTTCCGGCGCGGGCGCACGCTGAACAAGATCGGCCAGCACGGCGCGGACACCTCGGAGCTCTTCTTCGACGAGGTCCGGGTGCCGGCGGAGAACCTGCTGGGCGCCGAGGGCGGCGGCTTCGGGATCATGATGGGAGAGCTGCGCCAGGAGCGGCTCATCATCGGCATCACCGCGATCTGCGCGATGGAGCTGGCGGTCCGGGAGACCGTGGACTACGTGAACGAGCGCGAGGCCTTCGGCGCCCCGCTCATCACGATGCAGAACACGCGGTTCGTGCTCGCGGAGGCCGCGACGCAGGCCCGCGTGGCGCGCGTCTTCCTCGACGACTGCATCCGCAGGCACATGGCCGGGGAGCTCAGCGCGGCAGAGGCGGCGATGTGCAAGTGGTGGCTCACGGATCAGCAGAACGACGTGATCGACAAGCTCCTGCAGCTCTACGGCGGCTACGGCTACATGACCGAGTACGCGATCGCCCGCCTCTTCACCGATGCCAGGGCGCAGAAGATCTACGGCGGGGCCAACGAGGTGCAGAAGGAGCTCATCGCCCGCACGCTGGACCGGACCGCGAGGGGCGGGAGCCGGGCAGCGGGCGGTGCCTCCACAGGCGGTTCCGCGGGCAGTGCTGCAGCGCGCAGTGCCACGGGCGGCCCCTCGGCAGGCGGTGCCCGTCCCGCCGATCGGTCGCAGGGCTGAGAGGAGGCGGTCATGGAGCTCACGCAGTCTCTGCACCGCAATCTGCAGCAGCGCCCGGACGCCGCCGCAGTGGTCGACGGGGAGGTGGAGCTGAGCTGGCGGGAGCTCGTCGATGAGGTCGCCCGGCTCGCCGCCGCTCTGCGCGCCCACGGGGTGGAGCCGGGCGACCGGGTGGGGATCCTCGCGGAGAATTCCGTCCGCGTGGTCGAGCACGTCTTCGCCTGTGCGTGGGCCGGCACTGTCGCGACTCCGGTGAACTACCGCTGGTCGGTGGCGGAGATGGCCGGGCAGATCGAGGAGGCCGAGGTCGCGGTCCTCCTCGTGGGTGACGGCTTCGCCGGGGCCGCTGTGGCTCTGCGGGAGCGCTGCGCGTGCCTCACCGTGCTCGTGCACGCAGGCGGCGGATCCGCGCCCGCCGGGTTCGCGGACGTGCGGGAATGGATCGCCGGAGCCGCGCCGATGGCCGATGCCCGGCTCCCGGCCGACGCGCTCGCCCTCCTGCTCTACACGGGCGGCACGACGGGCGAGCCCAAGGGTGTCATGCTCAGCGCCCGCAGCGTCATGACCTCGGCGCTGGGCACGTTCGCCTCCACCGGCCTGCCCAACCGCGCTGAGCGCTGCCTCGTGATCTCCCCGCTGTTCCACCTCGCAGCGCTCGGGAACCTCCTGGGCCACATGATGATCGGCTCCACGATCGTCGTGGTCCCGGGCTTCGACCCGGCCGCCGTCGCGGAGCTCATCCACCGGCATCGCATCACGACGCTCACGATGGTGCCGACGATGATCGCCTGGATGCTCGACCATCTGGAGGAGGGGGAGGAGGAGAGGCTGCGCACCCTGCGGACCGTGAGCTACGGGGCGGAGTCCATCTCCCCGGAGCTGCTGCGCCGGCTGCGCGCGCGGCTGCCGGGGATCAGCCTCTCGCAGCGCTACGGGATGACGGAGCTGGGGCCGGTGGCGACCTCGCTGCGTCCCGATGACCACTCCGACCCCGCGCTGCTGGCCTCGGTGGGCCGGGCCGCGCCCCACGCTGAGGTGCGCATCGTCGATTCGCTCGACCGTGAGGTGCCGGTGGGCGAGGTCGGCGAGATCACAGTGCGCGGGGACAACGTCATGCTCGGCTACTGGAAGCACCCGGAGGAGACGGCCCGCGCCCTGCGCGGAGGCTGGATGCACACGGGCGATGCGGGCCGGATGGACGAGAACGGCTACCTGTTCCTCGCGGACAGGCTCAAGGACATGATCATCTCCGGCGGGGAGAACGTCTACAGCGCCGAGGTGGAGAAGGCGCTCGCGGAGCACCCGGACATCGCGCAGATCGCGGTGATCGGAGTGCCGGACGAGCGGTTCGGGGAACGGGTGCACGCGGTCGTCGTGCCCCGCGAGGGGGCGCACCCCTCGCTGGAGGAGCTGCGCGGCTTCGGAGCGGAGCGGCTGGCCCGCTACAAGCTGCCGCGATCCGTGCAGCTGGTCGAGAGGATGCCGCTCTCACCCGTGGGCAAGATCCTCAAGCGGGAGCTGCGGGATACCGCGGCCGAGGCGGCCGGCGTGACGGTGCCGACGGCGACAGGTGAGAGGGGTGCGGCCGAGGCCGCCGCCTCGGCGGAGAGGGGAGACGGAGGATGAGCGGCACTGATGCGGGCGCGGACACCGGAGCGGGCCCGCTTGCGGGAATCCGGGTCGTCGAGTTCGCCGGGATCGGTCCGGGTCCGCACGCGGCGATGCTGCTGGCCGACCACGGCGCCGAGGTCGTGCGCATCGAGCGTCCCGCGGGTGGTCCGCCTGCGGATGCGATGCTCCGCGGCCGGCGTCTGGTCCGGGCCGATCTCAAGGACACAGACGACCGTGAGGCCGTGCGCGGGCTGCTGGACGCCGCGGATGTCCTCATCGAGGGCTTCCGGCCCGGTGTGATGGAGCGGCTGGGACTGGGGCCGGACGAGGTCATGGCCCGCTGCCCGCGCCTCGTCTACGGCCGCATGACCGGCTGGGGGCAGGACGGGCCGGAGGCGCGCACCGCCGGTCACGATCTCGCCTACATCGCCCGGACGGGCACGCTCTCGCTCATCGGGCAGAGCCCGGACGCCGCGCCCGTGCCTCCGCTCAACCTCGTGGGCGACTTCGGCGGAGGGTCGATGTTCCTGGTCCTGGGCGTCCTCGCCGCTCTGCTGGAGCGTGAGAGGACCGGGCGCGGGCAGGTGGTCGACGCCGCCATCGTGGACGGGACCGCGGCGCTGTCCGCGATGATGTGGGCCCGGCGGGGCAGCGGCGGCTTCTCCGATGTGCGCGGTCGCAACCGGCTCGACGGCTCCGCTCCGTTCTACTCCGTCTATGCGTGCTCCGACGGCCGTCACATGGCGGTCTCCGCCGTGGAGCGGCCGTTCTTCGACCTCGTCACGGAGGCGCTGGGGCTGCCGGGCTGGCCGGAGGAGGAACGGCTGGATCCCGCACGCTGGCCGGCGCAGCGCGCGGTGCTGGCGGCGGAGTTCGCGCGGCATCCGCAGGCGCACTGGATCGAGGTCTTCGACGGCACCGATGCATGCACGGCCCCGGTGCGCGCGATGCCGGAAGCCGCTGCGGACCCGCAGCTGGCGGCGCGCGGCGTGCTCGTGGAGGCGGACGGTGTGGTGCAGCCGAGGCCCGCGCCGCGGTTCTCCGCACACGGAATCCAGGAGCCCCGCCCGGTGCCGCACGAGGCGGAAGCGCTGGAGACGCTTCTCCTGGAGTGGCGAGCCTGACCCCGTGTGCCCCGGCGCGGCGGGGGCAGCCGTGCGAAGTTAATAGATATGCACACGTGGCCGCTGAGCCCTGGTGCCGCTTTCCGAGTGGGAGGGCGGCACCAGGGCCTTTATGTGGCCCTGGAATGGGGTGCCTGTGGCAGTCTGCGTGCGATTCGCCTGCACTGGGAAGTTAACGCTTATTGACGGTAGACACTCGCGATACTAGGCTCGTGCCAGGACCAGGCGCACGGCTCGACGACGAGCGCGCCGTTGGGCGAGGGGGCTCCGGTCGGACTGGCGCGGTCCCTTCTGCGGGGCCGGGCGGAAGGGAGAATCATGCGGAGAGGACTTCAGTGCTCAGCCGTCGCGGCGGTGGGACTGCTGCTCGCATCGTGCGCCGGCGGAGGGGAGGCCGAGGGCGGAGCGGATGACGTGGTGATCACCAGCTACGGCACCTCCACCTCGTCCTATGCGGAGGTGGCGGCCGTGGCGGAGGCCGTCATGCAGGAGGACGGGACGCGCTTCCGCATTCTCCCCTCGGACACCGGGGTGGGGCGGCTGCAGCCGCTCGTCGAGGAGACCGCGGACTTCGCGCGCACGGGCGACGAGTACTGGTTCGCGTTCGAGGGCATGTACGAGTACGCGGTGCCGGAGTGGGGGCCGCAGCGGCTGCGGGTCGTGTGGACGCCCGTCTCGCGGGTGGGCTTCCTTGCGCGCGCGGACGCGGGGATCGGCTCGGCGGAGGACCTGGCGGGCAAGCAGGTGCCGCGGGTGACGGCGAACCCCTCCGCAGACACGAAGGTGCAGGCCCTGCTCCAGGCCGCGGGGCTGACGCGGGAGGACACGAACGCGGTGGACGTCGCCTACGGGGATCAGCCGGATGCGCTGAAGAACGGGCAGATCGACGTGATGATCATGTCCACCGACGCCTCGAACGTGGCCGAGCTCCGGAGTTCGGGCGAGTACGCGTGGGTGGAGATGGATCCCGCGGACCCGGAGCTCCAGGAGGCATTCGCCGAGTGGGCGCCGGCGGTGGAGATCGACGAGTTCTCCGGCGCGCCCGGGCAGGCGGAGGGCGAGTCGGACTGGGCCATGCACTACCCCCTCCCCATCGTCACCCGTGCGGATGCGCCCGAGGAGGAGGCGTATGAGATGACCAGGCGGATCGTGGAGACGTACCCGGAGTACGAGTCCTCCACGGCCATGGGGCAGATGTGGGCCCCGGACCGCGTACCGCTCGTGCCCACCGTGGTGCCGTTCCACGCGGGCGCCATCGCCTATCTCGAGGAGGAGGGGCTGTGGAGCGACGAGGCCCAGGAGCGGCAGGAGGAGCTGCTGGAGAAGGAGGAGGCGATGCTCGCCGGCTGGGAGGGGGTCGTCTCGGATGCGAGCGGAGACGAGCTGGCCGAGGCCTGGGCGGCATGGCGCGAGGACAACCTCTGAGAGCGCGGCCGTCAGGGGGCGACCTCCTCCAGGTAGCCGTCGAGCTCGCCGGTGCGCTCGGCCATCGTCGCGTAGCGGGCGCGGAACTCCTCGGCGTCCTCGGGCAGGTCTGCGCTGATGCTGGAGGCCTCCTCGAACAGAGGGGCATCGGCGCCGGCGGTCTCCGCGAAGCCGGTGACGAGGGCCTCGGCGTCGTCGACGCCTTCGGGTGCCGCCTCGGCCAGATCCTTCGCACGCTGCGTCCGGAACTCCGCGAGGGCATCGCGCATGTCCGTGGGGATGAGGATCTCCGTGTCCGCATCCCTGGCAAGAGGCCCGTCCTCGAGGAGCTCGTGGACCTCGTCGAACGAGGCATGGGCATAGGTGTCGAAGTACGCCTGGCGTCCCGTGGTCCGGATGATCTCCTGCAGGTCCTCCGGCAGGCTCTCGAGCGTGTCCGTGTTGAACAGCACCGGCAGGACCGTCGGCGAGAAGCCGATGGGGATGAGGTGCTTCGCGATCTCGTAGAGGCCCAGGTCCTCCGCGCCGGAGATGGAGGTGATCGTGCAGTCGATGGTGCCGCGCTGCAGTGCCTCGTAGGTCTCGCCGTGCGCCAGGGAGACCGGCGACATGCCGAGCTCCTCGACCTCCGCGCCGTGCTGGGTGGAGGCGACGCGCACCAGCTTGCCGCGGGCCTCCTCCAGGCTGTCGATGGGGTCCTTGCAGACGAGGGCGTAGGAGTCGGTGGTCGCCACCGTGACGGGCACCGCGCTGTGTTCCGCGTACTCCGTCGTGACGGCCTCACTGTCGAACGCCGCATGCATGGCGGGGTTGACCACGAAGGGAGGCAGGATGTTCGCCGTGGGCGCGAGGCCGGTGAGTCCCTCCGCCCAGCTCGCAACGGGCAGGTCCTTGGGGTAGTAGGCGGTCGGGATGCTGGCCGAGTCCACCATGCCGGAGCTGAGCGAGTTGAGGATCTCGGTCCCTCCCGCCATGGAGCCGGACCAGAAGTACTCGACCTCGATCGTGCCTGCGTACTCCTCGTCGATCGCCTCGAACATGGCCTGGGCGGCCTGGCCGAGGGTGTTGTCCTGGGAGGTGAGGTCGGCGAACGTGAGCGTGACGGTGTCCTGCTCGTTCTGCACGCCTCCGGCGCATCCGGAGACGGCGGTGAGCAGGAGGGCTGCCAGGGCGGCGCCTGTGCGGTGGGTTTCCACGGTTCTTTCCTCTCGGTGCCTTCATGTCGATGATCGTTCGACGGCGTTGTCGGCGATCCATGCTGAATGCGTGTGCGTGCGGTGTGCGCAAGGGATGATGTGCTCCCGTGTAGGCAACTCAAATGTATATGTCCGTTAACATCAAGGCAATGGTCGGAGGACTCTCGCCGAGCTGGCGCGTGAGTTGGCGTGGGCGCGCTGTGGCATCGGAGATCACTGGACGGTCACGACCGTTATCAATATGTGACCTTAATCACGCCCCCGTTCGTTACTGTGTAGAAGATGTGACCGCAGTTACAGGCTGCTGAGTGTCACCTGAACCACTCGCAGAGCGCCCGGAGTCCTGCCGCGCACACGCGCCGCGCACCGGGCGCACATCGAAAGGCACACAATGCAGAGACGATCCTCACGGCACCGCGCAGCGGTGCGCGGCACCGCCGCAGTCGCGGCAGCGGCGGCACTGGGTCTCGCCGCCACCGCCACGGCTCCCGCCCTCGCCGCACCGGCGCAGGACGGCCCCTCCGAGCACACGGATATGGGGGTCACCGGCGCAGACGCGATGAAGCACCTGCGCGAGATCTCCGACATCTCGCTCGCACACGCCTCCCAGGGCCACCGTGCGCTGGGCACGCCCGGCTACGCGGAGGCCTCGGAGTACGTCGAGAGCGTCCTCGAGGCGACCGGCGCGTACGAGGTGGAGCGGCAGAGCTTCACGCACGAGGCCTACACGTCCCATTCCGTGGGCTTCTCCGCCGACGGCACGGACTACGAGGCATTCAGCCTGAGCAACGCCGAGGCCGGAGAGGTGGCCGGGGCGCCGCTCACCGTGCCCCAGGACGACGCGTTCGGCGACGGTGCCGGCGGGGAGCTGGGCTGCGAGGCGGGCGACTTCGGTGCGGACGTGAGGGACTCGATCGTCCTCGTGAAGCGCGGCACCTGTGACTTCGGGCTCAAGGTGACCCACGCCTCGAACGCGGGGGCCGCCGGCGTCGTCATCATCAACACGGATGACAACCCCCTCAATGCGACCCTGGGCGACCGGGTGGAGGGCAATGCCCCCGCCGTGGGTCTGACCCAGACGGACGGCGATGCCCTGCGAGACAAGGTGCTCGAGGCCGCGGCCGACGGCGCGGATGCCGACGGCACGGACGCGGACGGCGCAGACGGTGCGAGTGCCGGCCTCGGCGGCTCGAGTGACGGCGATGCCCCTGAGGGCGATGCGGCCGAGGCGACGGCGACCGCTCCCGGTGAGGACGGCGAGGGCTCTGCCGAGCAGGCTGCCGAGCCCCTCACCGGCGACCTCTCCGTGGACGCGAGCTTCGACTCCGTCGAGACGTGGAACATCCTCGCGGAGACGAAGGCCGGCGACCCGGAGAACGTCGAGATGCTCGGCGCCCACCTCGACGGAGTGGCGGAGGGGCCGGGCGTGAACGACAACGGCTCCGGGACCGCGGCACTGCTGGCCGTGGCGGAGAAGCTCGCCGCGCAGCCCACCGAGGTCGACCACCAGGTCCGCTTCGGGTTCTGGGGCGCGGAGGAGGTGGGCCTCGTGGGGTCCACCCGGTACGTCGAGAGCCTCGACGAGGCGGAGCTGGCGAGGATCAACTCCTACCTCAACTTCGACATGGTGGGCAGCGAGAACTTCATCGTCGGCACCCTCGACTCCGACGGCTCGGACATCCCCATCCCCGAAGGCGTCGAGGTGCCGGAGGGCTCGGCCGAACTGGAGAAGATCTTCACGGACTTCTTCGACGCGGACGGGCAGCCGCACGTGGGCACGGACTTCTCCGGCCGCTCCGACTACAAGGCGTTCATGGACCACGGGATCGCCTCCTCGGGCCTGTTCTCCGGGGCCGACGGCATCAAGACCGCGGACGAGGTCGAGAAGTTCGGCGGCGTGGAGGGCGTCCAGTACGACCGCTACTACCACACCGTCGACGACACGATCGAGAACGTCTCCGCGGAGTCGATGGACATCTTCCTCCCGGCCATCGGCTTCGCCGCGCACACGCTGGCCTATGACCTGCGTGAGCCCACGGAGGAGCCGACCGAGGATCCCACGGACGACCCCACCGGTGAGCCCACCGGCGATCCTTCGGAGCGGCCGACGGATGACCCCGGCGGCGAGCCCACCGACGACCCGAACGGCGGTCAGGACGACGGTCGCGGCGACGGCGGCAGGGACGACAACGCCGACAGCCTCCCCCGCACGGGTGCGGACACCCTCCCGCTCGTGACGGCGGCGGCGATCCTCCTGGTGGGCGGCGGCGCACTGGTGGCCGCGACCCGCTCGCGGCGCAGGGGCTGACCCGGAGTCGGATCCCACTCGCGCTGCGTCGTTCCCACCCGGGGCGATGCGGCGCGAGGCCCGGGATCCGAGCAGATCCGTCCAGCAGGTGAGCGCAGGCTTCTCAGATGAGGGAGGCCTGCGCTCACCCGCGTCCGGTCCGTGAGGATGGACGCGTGACTCCCAAGACCTTCTTCAGCATCTTCGCCGTGGGCGAGGCCCTCACCTGGGCACTGCTCCTCGCGGGCATGTTCCTCAAGTACGTGACCCGGACGACGGAGGCGCTGGTGAGCGTGGGCGGTGCCCTGCACGGCTTCATGTTCCTCGCCTTCATCGTCGCCACCGTCTATGTGGGCGTGTCCCAGAAGTGGCGCGTGGGGAGGGTGCTGCTGGGGCTGCTCTCCGCGATCATCCCGTTCGCCACCGTCCCCTTCGAGGTGGTCGTCACCCGGCGCGGCGGCCTCGAGGGCGGCTGGCGCCTGGGGCGCGGGGGTGACGAGCCCGCCGGTGCGGCCGAGGCCGTGGTCTCCTGGACGCTCCACCGGCCGGTGGTCTCCGTCGTGGCGGGGCTGGTCGTGGTGGGCGGTGTGTTCACCGCGCTGATGCTCTCCGGTCCGCCCGTCTGAACGAACGGCCCGCAGTGGCGCCTCCCGCATGCGTTCTCCGCACGCGGGAGGCGCTGTCGCGTGGGGGAGCGGCCGCCCCGCGCCGGTGGGTGCGGAGTGTGCGCGCCGGTGCGCAGCGGGGTATGACCGCCTGCGGGCATGGTCCGCGAAGTGGCGTCCGTCATACTGGTGGGTGACGTTCAGACCGCGACGAACAGGATCCGCATGTTCCAGACCAACGCCGCAGAGATCGTCCTCCTGCTGCTGGCAGCGCTCGTCCTCGCAGGCTGTCTGGCTCTCGCGGCGATGGGGCTGCTCTGGCTGCGGCGGACCGGCCGTGTGCTCGCGCAGGAGGCCGCCGAGCGGACGGAGCGGGAGGCGAAGGCCGCCGGGCTGGAGACCGAGGCCGCGGGGCTGAGAGCGGAGGAGCTCCGTGCGCGGACGGCGGCACAGCAGGCGGCCCGCGCGCTCCGCGAGGTGCAGGCGAGGGAGGCGGAGGCCCGCGTACGGCGCACGGAGGCCGAGGTCGTCCGGGAACAGGCGGAGGCGTCTCGTGTCGAGATGGAGACCCGCCGGGTGGAGGCGCAGGTGCGGCAGGCTGAGGCAGAGACCTCGCGTGCGGAGGCTGAGGCCTCGCGTGCCGAGGCGGAGACCGTGCGTGCCCAGGCCGGCACCGAGGAGCTCCGGCGACCGGCCGGTGGTGTCGTCGGTGCCGGCAGCGGTGGCGCGAGCGGCCGCTCCGGCAGCGGCGGAGGGCTGTCGCCGCATGCGGCGTTCGACGCGGCCTCCCTGCAGCGGATGGCCAGGGAGCTGGGCGCGGACGTGTCTCTCGTGAAGAGGGTGGCGGACACCTTCGGCGACCGCGGGCTCACGGGTCTCTACGATCTCACCCAGCGCTGGGTCCCGGGACGCGGCGAACAGAGGCGCAGGAGCCGGGAGGACCGCGACGCCGAGGACCACGGCACCGAGGAGCGCGGTGCTGACGGGAGGGGCGATGCCGCGGACGAGGTGAGCCCGTCCGCGAGCCCCTCCGGCTGGCACCCGGGAGAGGTCGCCGAGGGAATCGAGCGCCTGCTGGGCCGCGGTATGGACAGTGCCGATCTCGAGGACCTCAAGGACTGGCTGGGCGACTGGTTCGATCTCGGCGCGGTGCGGCGACGGCTCGGAGATGCGGCCGGGCAGGACGATGCGGATGAGCAGTCCCCTCGGCCGGGGAAGGACGATCGGCGCGGACCGGACGGCGGCGCGGGGCCGGGAGAGGACGGGGGCGCCCCGGACGACCCGGCCTCGGGCGAGGACGCTGCGGACGGCCGTGCGGAGGCGGATCGCTCAGCCGCCGATGGCGATGCCGGGCCCGAGTGCTCCGGCGCCGGAGCGGACGCGGACGATCAGGTGCGTGCGGTCGAGGAGGACGGAGGACCCGCGGCGCCGGAGCTCGATGCCTCGCCGGCGCCCACGGGCGGGATCGACGTGCGCGCGCTCATCGAGGAGGCGCTGCGTGAGCGGCGCAGGGGAACGGAGTCCGCGGACGCGGACGACGAAGGCGACCCGGCCTCGGGCGACGCGGACTGAGCCAAGCCTCCGGCGCGCTGCCCCGTCGTCGGACACACACCTCACCTCCGCTGCAATGCATCTCGCCTCCGAGTTCCCCCGCTGCGGACCGGGAGCCCGGAGGCGAGGTGCCGCGCACCGCCCGGCCCGCGTGCATCTCGCCGTGCCGGAGCCCGCTCAGCGCGGGAGGTCGATGACCTCCGTGCGGAACTTCGCGAGCTGTGCCTCGTCGATGCTCACGCCGAAGCCGGGGCCGGTGGGAACGTCCACGACGCCGTCGTGCATGACGATCTCCTCCGTGATGTCCTCGTGGAAGAAGCGGCTGGAGCCGGAGATGTCTCCGGGGAGGCTGAAGCCCGGCAGGCTCGCCAGCGCGGCGTTCGCCGCACGTCCCAGGCCCGTCTCCACCATGCCGCCGTGCCACACCGCCACACCGTGGGCGCGGGCGAGGTCGTGGATCCGCTTGGCCTCGAGGTAGCCGCCCACCCGGCCGGGCTTGATGTTGATGACGGCGGCGGCCCCCAGGGAGATCGCATCGGCGGCGGCCTCGGCGGAGACGATCGACTCGTCCAGGCACATGGGGGTGTGCATGAGCGTGGCGAGCTCCGCGTGCTGGCGGATGTCCGCCTCGCCCAGCGGCTGCTCGATGAGGAGCAGGCCGTAGTCGTCGAGCCGGCGCAGGTGCGCGGCATCCACCAGCGTGTAGGCGGCGTTGGCGTCCACCTGGAAGAGGACGTCGTCGCCGAACTCCTTCCGCACCGCCGCCACCGGCTCGAGGTCCGCACCCGGCTTGATCTTCAGCTTGATGCGCGCGTAGCCCTCCTCGAGGTAGCCGCCCACCACGCGCAGGAGCTCCGGGATCGAATCCTGGATGCCGACGGACACGCCGGAGGGCACGGCGGCGCCCACGCCGCCCAGGTATTCCTGGAAAGAACGGCCCTGCGCCAGCAGCTGGGCGTGGAGGACCGCCATCTCCAGCGCGGATTTCGCCATGGGGTGCCCCACGATGTGGCGCAGGTGCCAGCCCACCGTCTCCGCCGTGAGGCTCTCCGCCTCGTACAGGCGCGGCGCGAGCCAGTCGCGGGTCACGGCGATGCCGCCGTCCACGTACTCCTCCGAGTACAGCGGCGCGATCATCGCCACGGACTCACCCCAGCCGGTCACGGGGCCGGCCTCGGTGTCGAAGGACGCCTCGACGAGGTAGCAGTCCTTCTCCGTCTCCCGCATGAAGGAGGTAGTGAAGGGGGAGATGAGGGGCATGGAGATCCGGTGGAGCCGGAGTGAGGTGAGCTGCATGACAGCAGGGTAGCAACGGAGCGGCTCGGCTTCCCGGCCGTGGGCCGGAGCCGCGGTCTCATTCCCCCGTGAGGCCGTCGAGCGACTGCCGGATGAGATCGGCGTGGCCGAGGTGTCGCGCGTACTCCTCGATCATGTGGGTGAGGATCCAGCGCAGGGAGACCTGCGCCCTCCCGCCCCAGGCCGGGTGCGTCCGCTCCAGTGCCACGGCCGCACCGCCCTCTGTGAGACGCGCGACCTGTGTGCGCGACCGGACAGTGCTCGCCTCCCACAGCGCGCGCAGCTCGACACCGTCGGAGGTGTGCACGAGGTGCCAGTCGGCGTCGGGGTCGGCGTCCCAGTCCGTGCCCGCCCAGGGCTGGGGCATGCGCTCCCGTGCAGCCGTGTGCGTGAACCAGAAGTCCTCCACGAAGGCGAGGTGCGCGAGCATCCCGCCCAGTGTGAGGTCCGCGGGCGGAAGGCAGCGGCGCAGCTGCTCGGTCGAGAGGCCGTCCGTCTTCCAGGCGAGCGAGGCGCGCAGGAAGTCGAGAAAGCCCAGGAGGGTGTCGAGCTCGCCGGCTGAGTGCGGAGGTTCCGGTCGACCGTGCTCGTCGCATGCGGCGTCGTCGTCGGCTGTCATACCGCTGAGTCTGCCACGCGACCGGAGCCTCGTGTCAGCATCGCGGCGGAGCCTCTGTGAGGCTCTGCCCGTTGCCCGTTGCCCGTTGCCCGTTGCCCGTTTCCCTCGCGCCGCGTCGCGTTGCCCGCGCGCCGTGTCGCCCGGACCGCCGCCGTTCAGTCCGCGAGCTGGTCGGCCAGGAGGGCTGCGAGCAGCGCGGTGCGCGGGGCGATGTGGGCACTGAGCGCGTGCTCGTGCTCCGCGTGTGCGCCGTCGCCCACGGCGCCGAGGCCGTCGAGGGTGGGGATGCCGTCCCCGGCCGTGAAGTTGCCGTCCGAGGCGCCGCCCACCTCCACGCCCACGGGAGCGTCGATGCCCAGCTCCGCCGCGAGCTCGCCGGCACGGGCGAAGAGGCCCTCGGAGGCGCTGCGCTCCATGGGCGGACGGTTGATGCCGCCGCGCACCTCGATCCGCGCACCCTCGACGGTGGGTGTGAGCGCACGGATCGCCGCGTCGACGCGTTCCTGCTCCGCGAGGGACTTCGCGCGCACGTCCACGTCGAACTGCGCCTGCGCCGGCACCGTGTTCGTGGTGGTGCCGCCGGACAGCAGCGTGGGCGTGACCGTGGTGCCCAGTGCGGGATCGCCCAGCGTCGCCACCTGCTGCAGCAGATGCGCGAGCTCCAGGCCTGCGTTGACGCCCTTCTCCGGTTCCAGCCCGGCGTGGGCCGCATGCCCGTGGATGACGAGGGTGTAGATGGACGTGCCCTTCCGCGCGAGCTTGAGCGCACCCGCCTCGCCGGCCGAGGCCTCGAGCACGAAGGCGGCGCGGGCACCGGCGGACTCGGCCCGGAGGAAGTCCGAGCCGGTGAGGGAGCCCACCTCCTCGTCGCCGGTGACGAGGAGCGTGAGACCGTCGAGGGCCTCGGGCCCGCCGTGCTCCTGCAGCATCGCGATGGCGTGGATCGCCATGATCGCGCCGGTGAGCATGTCGAAGCTGCCGGGCCCGCGGATCACGCCGTCCTCATGTGAGAAGGGGATGCGCTCCAGCGTGCCCACCGGCCACACGGTGTCCTGGTGGCAGAGCACCGCGACGCGGACGGGCGCGGAGCCGAACCGCAGGCGCAGGTGCGTGACCCCGTCCACCACGACGGTCTCCGGCGTCGCTCCCAGGCGCTCTGCGATCAGCGCGGCGAAGTCCGCGGCACCGGCGGCCACGGCGGCGAGATCGTGCGAGGGCGTCTCGACGGAGATGACCCGCTCGAGGTCCGCGAGCATCTGCGGCAGACGGGACTCGGCGGTCGGGACGAGCGAGGACAGGACGGCGGAATCGAGGTGTGCGGTCATGCGGCGAGTGTATGCGCGAGGTCCGCGGCGGTGAGCAGCCGGGGCCGAGGCGGGCGGGACGGTGAGAGGGCATGGAACGGAAAGTGGGAGCGGAGGTGAGATCTGTGCCACCATTCGTGCATGGGAGAAGCAGTCGGGTCCACCCGGTACACACCGCGCGAGCGGACGCACTACAGGACGAAGCTCCAGGAGAACCTGGAGACCTTCGACTCGTATCTGCAGAAGGCGGTCTTCGTCGCCAAGGGCACGGTGGGCCTCGAAGTCGAGTTCAACCTCATCGACGAGGAGGGGGAGCCCGCGCTCCGCAACGCCGAGGTGCTCGCGGAGGCGGACGACGGCGACTTCCAGTCGGAGATCGGCGCCTACAACGTGGAGATCAACCTGCCGGTCATGCGGGTGCGGGACCACGGGCTGGCGAAACTGGAGCAGAGCCTCGAGACGAGGTTCGCCGCCCTGCGGAAGGCGGCCTCGGCGGTGGGCGCCACCCCCGTCTCCATCGGCACGCTTCCCACGGTCACCACGGAGCTCCTGGAGAACGAGGCGTGGATGACGGAGGAGAACCGCTACAAGGCGCTCTCCAACGCGGTCATCGACGCCCGTGGGGAGTACGTGGGCATCGACCTGGACCGGGAGGACCACTACACCCACGAGTTCGCGGACATCGCTCCCGAATCCACCTGCACCTCCATGCAGCTGCACCTCCAGGTGGCGCCCAACCGCTTCGCGGACGTCTGGAACGCCTCGCAAGCCATCGCCGGTGTGCAGGTGGCGATGGCCGCGAACTCACCTCTGTTCCTGGGGCGGCGGCTCTGGCACGAATCCCGCCTGCCCATCTTCGCCCAGTCCATCGACACGCGGACGCCTGAGCTCGTCCACCAGGGGGTGCGGCCGCGCGTGTGGTTCGGCGAACGCTGGATCACGAGCGTCTTCGATCTCTTCGAGGAGAACGTCAGCTACTTCCCGCCGCTGCTGCCGGAGAGCAGGGAGGCCTCTGGCACGCCCATCGCCACGGATGGCGGCGTGCCGCTCCTGCACGAGCTGCGGCTGCACAACGGGACCGTGTGGCGCTGGAACCGGCCCATCTACGCGCCCGGCGGGGATTCCGCGCACATCCGGATCGAGAACCGGCTCCTGCCGGCCGGACCCTCGGTGAAGGACATGGTCGCGGACGCTGCCTTCTACTACGGGATGGTCTCCTTCCTCGTGAACGAGAACCGTCCGGTGTGGTCGCGGATGACCTTCGCGGAGGCGCACGAGAACTTCGAGAACGGAGCCCGGGACGGGATCGGCGCGCGCGTGAGCTGGCCCAAGCACGGCACGCTCGACGTCACCGAGCTGGTGCTGGAGACGCTGGCCCCGCAGGCGCGGGTGGGCCTCGAGCAGCTCGAGGTGGACGAGGAGCTGATCGACGAGTTCATCGGCATCTACGAGGAGCGTGCGCGCACGGGGCGCAACGGCGCGTGGTGGCAGCGAAAGGCGCTCGACGCCCTGTCCGGCCGTGCGGCGGTGGGCACCGAGGAGCGGGCGGAGGGTCTGCGGACGCTCACCCGGCTCTATGCGGAGAACCAGGCCTCGGGTGCGCCTGTGCACACCTGGGAGCTGCCCTCCGCATGAGGGGTGGGGACTGAGGTGCTGCGGTGGGCCTCGGCGATGCCGGAGCGCCGTTAGAGTGAGGCCATGATCGACGACCAGACCGGAACGGACCGCGCCGTCGCTGCCGCGTCCGTGACCGCTGCCCCGCTGACGGTCTCCCGCCGCTCCTCCCGCGTGCGCCCTTTCGAGGTGATGACGATCCTCAACCGGGTCTTCGAGATGCGCGCGGAGGGCCGCGACGTCATCTCGCTGTGCGTGGGCGAGCCGCAGCAGGGTGCGCCGGCGGACGTGCGCAGGCGCGCGGCGGAGGTGGTGCTCGACGGCACGGACCTGGGCTACTCCGAGGTGTTCGGCATCGTGGGCCTGCGCGAGCGGATCGCGGAGCACTACCGGCGCTGGTACGGGGTGGAGGTCCCCGTCTCCCGGATCGCCGTGACGAGCGGCTCGTCCGGCGCGTTCGACATGGTCTTCCTCGCGAGCTTCGACGCCGGTGACAGGGTGGCGCTCGCGACGCCGGGCTACCCCGCGTACACGAACATCCTCCGCGCGCAGGACGTGGAGGTCGTGGAGCTGCCCTGCGGGCCGGACGTCCGCTTCCAGCCCACCGTGGAGATGCTCGAGGCCGCGCACCGGCAGGAGCCGCTCAAGGGCCTCATGCTCGCCTCCCCGGCCAACCCCACCGGCACGATGATCTCCCGCGAGGAGCTCGCCGCGCTCGCCGGCTGGTGCGCGGAGAACGGCGTGCGGCTCATCTCCGACGAGATCTACCACGGCGTCACCTTCGGCTCGTCGAAGGGCACGTCCCTCCTGGAGTGCTCGGACACCGGCGTCGTCATCTCCTCGTTCTCCAAGTACTGGGGGATGACCGGGTGGCGGCTGGGCTGGGCGATCCTGCCGGAGGACCTCGTGAAGCCCTGCGACGACATCGCGGGCAACCTCGCACTCTGCCCGCCGGTCCCGGCGCAGCACGCCTGCGTCGAGGCGTTCACGGAGGAGTCCTACGCGGAGTGCGACGCCGCGGTGGCCGGCTTCGCGCGTGCGCGGCAGCTGGTCCTCGACGCGGTGGAGGGACTGGGCTGGACGAACATGGCCCCGGCGGACGGCGCCTTCTACATGTACTTCCGCATCGACCAGGTGCTGGGCGTCTACCGGGACGCCACTGCCTGGTGCGCGGGCCTCCTGGAGCGGGAGGGCGTGGCGCTCGCCCCCGGTCTGGACTTCGATCCCGTCAACGGCCGGGACTACGTGCGGCTCTCGCTGGCCGCAGGGCCGGAGAACATCGCCGAGGCGCTGACCCGGATCCGCCGGTTCCAGGACTCCTCCGCGGGCTGAGGAGGCCGGTCTCCCGGCGGCGCGGCCCCGGCGCTCCTCCGGAATCCGTGCCTGCCCGTCACCGGACGCGCAGGTCCCCTCTGCTCCGCGAAGGAGCGCCGTCCGTAGGGTGGGGCCGAGCGGTGCCGTCGAGGGTGGGCGCACCGTCGACGGGCGTGGGTGAGGGGTGCCGCGGCGGGCGGAGGCATGTGCGCGCGGACCGAGGCGCGGCCTCAGTCGTCCTCGTGCTCCACGCTGTGGTCGAGCGCGTCGAGGAGGATGTGGGAGACGTGGTCGTCCTTGAAGGAGTAGATCGCCTCGCGGCCCATGCGGCGGACCTCCACCAGGTGAAGGCTGCGGAGCAGTTTGAGGTGCTGGGAGACGAGCGGCTGGGAGAGGCCCGTCTCGTCGACGATCCCGGACACGCTCGTCTCGCCGCGGGTGAGGACCAGGAGGATGCGCAGCCGGGAGCTCGCGGCGAGGGCGCGGAAGACCTCGGCGGTGCGGTCGAGGGTCTCCGCGGAGTAGTCGGGACCGTCTGCGGGGTCGAGGTCCGGGGCGCACACCTCGACGGGTGCCTGCGCGCCCGGGGAGTGTGCGGTTCCGACGGTCTGCGGCTGCTGGCTCATGGAACGCATCGTAGCGCGGCACCCCCGCCGCCTTCCCTCATCCCCCCTTCCCCTCCCGCTTCCCTGCAAGTTCTCTCCCTCTCCTCTCCCCTTCCCCTTCTTCCCCTTCCCGCAAGTTACGTCTGCGTACCGGCCGTGGTGGGCGGCCGGTACGCAGACGTAACTTGCGGGGAGAGGGGGTTTCGGAGGGGAGGCGGAAACGCGGAGGTGCTGGGGATCGGGAAAGCGGCGGTCAGCGGACCTCGGACTCCTCCAGCAGGGAGGTGGCGAGAGCCTCCCAGCGCCCGTACTGCTCGGGGTGGTTGGAGCGCTGCACCTCCTGCGCGGCATCGTTGAGCGACATCGTCCGCCAGTTCGCGACGTCCAGCAGTCCGGGATTCTCGACCGCGTCGTTGGTGCCCAGGAACGCCGCCACCGCCCACTGCGGATCCCGCACCTGCTCGATGTCTCCCCAGCCCATCGACGGCCGCTGCTGGAACAGGCCCTGCGAATCCGCGTCGCCGTGGTTCAGATTGCGCAGCGAGCTCTCCTGCAGCGCCGTCATGAGGACGATCTTCTGGGCCCGGGCGATGTCGTCGGACGCGAGGCCCGCGGACTCGAGTTCCGCGCGGGTGATGTCAGCCACCTCTCCGGCCACATAGCGCTGACCTGCCGAGAGCTGCGAGGTGGTCATCGTCTCCGCGTCGCGCATGGACGAGGGGGACGCCTGGCCGAGGGTCAGCCCGCCTGCCACGAGGAGGGTGATGAGCGCGGAGGCGAGGACGGAGCGGCGGCGCCGAGTGCGCGAGCGGGCGACGCGGTCACCGGCCGCGTGCGCTGCGCGGGGGCCGGCCATCGCCGAGGCGTCAGCGCCCGTCGCTGTGTCTTCTGCGGGCGGGTGCGCCCGGCGCTCTGCGAGCAGTGACATGGTCCGGCCTCCTCTCTCGGCAGCGGTTCCGATGGCGGCGTGCGCGGGGTTCCCGCTCACGCATCCGGCGATGTTACACGATCGTGATGTTCCCGGCGTGCAACCGGGTGTTTGGCGCGCGCCCCCGGGGCTGGCAGGATCGAAGGATGCGCTACATCGTTGCGGTCGCCGCTGCCGTCGTGGTTCTGTTCCTGCTGAGCGTCACCACGGGGTTCGGCGACTGGCCGCGCCCGTGGGGCAGCCTGTCGCGCGGACTGGTGGGCGGGCTCGTCTGCGTGGGAGTCCTCATGCTGTGGGAGCAGTTGGCGCCCAGCCCGGACCGGGACACGCAGGCGGACGAGGAGCCCGAGGCCGGTGGGGACAGCGCTCACGCCGCAGACGGCGAAGGCCCGGAGAGCGGCGCTCCGGAGGATCGCTGACCGTCCGCACGGGCGGCGCGCTGTGCGGGCCGGGTGATCCGCTCAGCGCGCCGCCGCTCAGCGCAGTGAGTCGAAGAGCTCCCGGGCGAGGACGAACCCCGCGGAGGCCTCCTCGATGAACGCGGCCTGCTGCGCCGGGCTCAGGGGTGCCGAGTCGAGCGCCTCCCGGTAGGCGTCCTTGTACGGCTTGAGCTTCTCGATGCCGTCGAACCGCCAGGTGCGCATGGCGGTCTGCGGCACGCCGTAGTGCCGACCTGCGAGTCTGCCGATGACCTGCCCGCCGGAGAGATCGCCGAGGTAGCGCAGATAGTGGTGGGCGAAGAACCTCTCCGGCTGTTCCGGTCCGAGGCTGCTCAGCCGTCCCATGTACTCCGCCGTGGCTGCGGTGGGGGCGGCGAGCGGTGCCTCGTCCTTGAGTTCGGCGAGATCCGCCTCGAGTGCGGAGGAACGGTGCAGCCGGGCGTCCAGCACGCCTGCGAGCTCCGGTGCGGCGGCGAAGCGTGACTCCACCGCCTCAAGCACCCGGTAGAGGTGCAGGTACTGCTCGAGGAGGGAGACATAGGCCTGTGCGTCGAGCCTGCCGTTCAGCAGGTCGTCCATGAAGGCCGAGTGCTCGGCATCGTCGTGTGCGGCCTGGGTCTCCGTCTTCACCCGTGCGGCGAAGCCGGCGGCAGGCTCCCCGGGCCGCTGCGGCATGGTCTGCTCAGCGGTGTGCTGGGCTGCGGTCATGATCTTCTCCAGTGCTCGTGGTGGTGATGAGGGTAGTGGGCGGGTCTGAGTGCGAACCGTGTGCGGACCCGCCGCGAGATGCTGCGTTCAGACGAACGCGGCCGGGTCCAGCCCCAGCCGTCTGCGGAAGTACACGATCGAGGTGATCGTCGCGGCGAGGCCGGCACCGCCGGTGATCGCCGCGATGACCACGGTCCTCGTCGGTATCCCCTCCATACCGGCTGCGTCCTGCGCGACCTGGGAGAACGCGGAGCGGTCCTCGGAGAGATCGGCCTCCTCCGCCGAGGCCGCCTCCGGGGCTCCTCCGCCGTTGGCACCGTCCGGCTGTGCGCCGGCATCGGGATTCGTGGCCTGTGGTGCGCCTCCGCTTCCTCCGGCTGCCTCCTCTCCGGAGTAGTCGCCTGCTGTGGTGTCGTAGTCCTCGCTGTAGCCCACGGTCATGGGCACGGTGGGCTTGTACGGATCACGGGCACCGTCAGAGCTGAACCAGTAGGAGAACTGCCCGGTCTCGTTCTGGAAGTCGAGGAAGTCGGAGGGGAAGGCGCCCCAGTAGTCCTCGTTCTCAGCAGTGCGCGGAGCCTGCTTGTTGGGATTGCCTCCCTCGCCGCCCACGTCGTTCCCGCCGCTGTCCTCCTCGCCGCCGGTGCCGGAGTACTTCACGCCCAGGTATTCGGGGGTGACGGTGAAGCCTCCGTCGGACTCCGCCTTGTCCACATCGACGCCCTTGACGTTCGCCAGGGTGATGGTGGTGGACGAGAGCTTGTCCCACTTGGAGGAGTCGTACATGGCCGCGCCGTAGCCGGAGGCCTCGGCGGTGACCGTGCCGTTGCCGTTCCCGTCGAGCTCGAGCACCGGGTCCTTGGCGAACCAGTAGGTCATGCCTCCGTAGAAGACCACGCTGAACGAGCCCTTCCACTGGATCTTCACACCGTCGCCGCTGGTGGTCCTCTCGCCACCGGTGATGACGACCTGCTGCTCGCTCCACTGGTCCTTGCCGTTGGTGGAGAGCGTCTTGCCGTTGCGGTCCAGGCACTTGTTGTCCCAGGTGGCGTCCACCCAGTCGCCGGAGGCGTTGGGCTTGCGCACGGAGACGTTGCCGGCCTTGGTCTTGTAGAAGGACTTGTCGGTCCAGACCTTGGACATGCCCGTGTCCGGAGCCTCGCCCGCCGTGATGAAGTTGCAGCCGCCGAAGTACGCACCGGAGCCGGCCTCGCGGTTCATGCCCCAGCGGAACACCGCGCCGTCGGAGGAGGAGCCATCGCCGGTTTCGTCTCCGTCCTCCTCATCGCCGCCGGGCAGGGAGTCCGGTGTATCGTCCGGCGGCGGCTCCTCCGCGGGTGTCTTCCCGGTCGTGAAGGTCGTGCTGATCCAGTCGCCGATGAGGTCTTCGGGGTATTCGCCGTCCTCGTTCTTGTTGGAGGCGCGCAGCGCGACGGTGTACTCGGTCTCGGGCTCCAGGCCGTTGATCGTGGCTGACTTGACCGCGCCCAGATTCTGCGACGACCAGCCGGAGTCGTTCTTCGGATCGGTGTCCTGCCCGACCGACTGCGAACCCTTCGCCCAGGCGAGCTCGTACTTGGGTGCTGCGCCATTGGACGGGTGCTCCCAGGAGACCGAGGCCGAGTTGTGCCCGGGACCGACCTCGAGACCGGTGATGGCCTCGGGAACCTGTCCCGGGGGCATGGGTGAGGCGATCTCGACCGTGATCGGGTTGGTGGGTTTGCGGGGCTGGATGGAGGTCGCGCCGCCGGCAGACGAGTACCAGTAGGAGTCCTGACCGGTGGCGACGTTGAAGTCGATCCACTCCTGCGGGAAGGCACCCCACCACTCCTGGCTCCGGTCCTGGATGTTGCGGCCCTCGGTGTCCGTCTCCACCCCCAGGTAGTCCGGCGTGACCTCGAACCCGGTCTCTGTGACATCCACCGTGGAGTTCTGCAGATTCGCGATCGGGCCCTCCACCGGGTCCAGCTTGATCCACTTGGAAAGGTCGTCCATGTCCGTGCCGTAGCCGGAGTAGGTGCCGGTGATGGCGCCCTTGCCGTTCGTGACCTTCAGATGCGGATCGGAGATGGTCCAGTAGGTCATGCCGCCGTAATAGGCGAACGTCCAGGACCCCTCCCAGCGGATGTCCGCGGTGTCGGTCTCCGGATCGACCGTCCCGGTGCCGCCGGTGATCTCGACGAAGTCACCGGTGTGGTTGTCGTCCGCCTGTGCATTGGTGTTGCTGTTGACCGTCGCACCGTCCGCCGTGCTGCAGCGCTTGCTGAAGCTGCTGACGGCGACCCCGTCGGACTTGCGGATCGTGGTGTTGCCGACTCTGAAGTTCCCGTCCTCGTCGGTCTTGTAGACGGTTCCGGCGTCGTTCGCGGTCCAGATGCGGGCCATGCCGGTGTCCCCGGCCTCTCCGGCGACGAGGAAGTTGCAGCCGCCGAAGTAGGAGCCGCCGGTGGACTCGTCGTTGACCGACCAGTTGAAGGTCACGTCCTCGACCTCTGTCTCCGCCGCGTTCGCGGGCGTCGCTGCCATGCCGATGCCCATGACCGCCGTGAGCAGCGAGGCGCCTGCCATGCCGCCGAGGCGCGCCAGCCGCCTCCTGAGCGTCTGCCGGGGGAAGGCGCGCGGATTCCTCCGCCCCCCTCCTGCGTTCGTCCCTGTGCGTCTCATCGCTCATCCTCCTTCACGTGTGTCAGCACGGTGGTGCGCGCCTCGGAGGAGGGCGTCGCAGAGGTGCCTCCCACCGGGTCGATCGACTGTGTGTCCGCGTCCTCGGCCGCGGGCGTGTGCGCCGGTGTCGCCCACTGCGCCGCGCCGTTGGCCGCGGTCGGCACGGCGACGTCGTCGCCTCCGGCGAAGAAGCGCATGAGGGCTTCGTCCGCGGTGCTCGCGCCGGTCTCCGGCGAATCCATGGTCGCGCGGGCGACGCGGCCGCCGTCGCGGGCCTCGGCGCGCTGGCTGCGGATCTCCTCGCGCCTGCGGATGGCGGAGATCCTGCGCCGGCGCTTCGCCTCGGCGCGCACCGCACGGGCCTCCCGCCTGGCCCGGACCTTCTCCAGCGCCTCCGGATTCACCCCCAGCAGCAGGGACTTCATCGCGAGATAGCCGCCTATGCCGAAGGCGAGCCCCACCACGCAGAGTGTGAGGACGATGCCCACGCCCAGCAGCACTGCGAGCAGGGTGGTCTGCCGCTGCTGTGCGGCGAGGAGCTCGGGATCCGCGGCGGCGGGAACCGCCGCCTGCTGCGCGGTGCCCGGGTCCGCGGCGGCGGCCTCGGGGGAGGCCTCGGCGTCCTCGGCCTCGGGAGCGTCCGCAGCGGCCTCAGCGTCCTCGGATTCCTCCTCGCCGCCTCCGTCCCCACCGCCGGAGCCGCCGGCGAAGGAGACGGGGGTGAAGGTTTCGTTGTTCGCGTTCACCACGCCGTGCGCGCCGATCGTCATGATCCCGCAGCCGTCGGCCAAGCAGTCGACCTCGGCCACGTTCTGCGAGCGGTCATAGGACTCGAACTTCGCGCCGGGCACGCGGAGCGTGGCCTCCCAGGTGCCATCGGCGTTGATCTGCCCGCCGTTGGCGGCGTCGGCGGTCGAGGAGCCGGGGAAGGTGACGAAGAGCTGGAAGCCCGCGGGCTTGGTCTCGTCGTCGTAGACGTAGCGGTAGTCCTCGCCCGTCTTGCCGCCCTTGCTGGGCCGCCAGCCGCCGCCGGTGCCGTCCTTCGCCCAGCCGAACAGCACGTAGATCCCGCCGAACCCGCCCTGCACGGACTGGAAGCCCGTGCCCTTGAGCTTGAGCTGGGTCTCGCCGTCGGGATCGAGGCTGTCCCCGCCTTCGATCGTCACCTTGGCGGCCGCCTGGGCCGGGGCGGACGGGCCGACGGCTCCGAGCAGACCGCCGCCGGCGACGAGCGCGGCGACGGCGAGCGCGGAGAGCGCCGCCCTCAGCCGGCGGCCGCGTGTGCGGCGTGCGGCTTGTTCGCGCGCGGCGCGCCGGGGCGCGAGCGCTTCCTGGTCCGCGGCGCACGCGGGCGCATCGGCGCGAGCGTGACGCATGTGTGCCTTGCTCATAGCAGCTGCTCCTTGGGAGTGCGGATGGGGACGATCACAGGCGCCCCGGTGATGGGATCCGGCACCACGTGCACCGGATAGTCGTAGACGTGGGAGAGGAGCTCTGCGGAGAACACCTCTTCGGGCGGGCCGTCGGCGGCGATCCTGCCGTGTGCGAGCACGGCGACCCGGTCCGCGTAGGCCCCTGCGAGGTCGAGGTCGTGGATGATGACGACCACGGCGCTCCCGGTGGCCGCGTACCGGCGCGCGGTGGCGAGGACCTGTTCCTGGTGGCGGATGTCGAGTGCGGCGGTGGGCTCGTCCAGCAGCATGGCGGCCGCGGTCTGGGAGAGCACGCGGGCCAGCGCCACGCGCGCCCGCTCGCCGCCGGACAGGGAGGAGTAGCTGCGCGCGACCAGGTGGGAGGTCTCCGTGCGCGCCAGGGCGCCGTGGACGATCTGCTCGTCGTTCTGCGACTCCGGCAGGTTCGCCCACGGCGAGCGGCCCATCTCCGTGACCTCGAGCGCGGTGAAGGGGAAGGAGACGTCCACCTGCTGGAGCAGGACGGCCCTGCGCATGGCGAGCTCCCGTCCGGTCCAGGCGTGCCAGGCATGACCGTCCACCTCGACGTTCCCGCTCACCAGCTCCGCGTCGCCGGTGATGACATTCAGCAGGGTGGACTTGCCGGCGCCGTTGGGGCCGACGATCGCGAGGACCTCCCCGGCGCGGATGTCCAGGTCGATGCCGTCGAGCACCCGCTTCTCCCCGAACTCCACGACGACGTCGCGGACTCGGATGAGCGTGGTGCCGACGGAGGCGTATGCGGGGCGGCGCGGCCCGCGGAACAGGGGCCTCATGCCCAGCCTCCGGACGCCGCGCGGGACCGGCGCAGCAGGTAGAAGAAGAACGGTCCGCCCACCAGCGAGGTGAGCATGCCGATCGGCAGGTCCGCGAACTCCACGAGCGTCCTGGCGCCGAGGTCCGCGATGACGAGGAGCACCGCGCCCCCCAGCACGGAGGCCGGGAGCAGGGCCCGGTGGCCGGGGCCGATGAGCATGCGCACGAGGTGCGGTACCACGAGGCCCACGAAGGCGATGATCCCGGCGAAGGCCACGGCGGCCGAGACCAGCAGGGCCACGTAGATCATCGCGAGCATGCGGAGCCGCTCGACGTTGACTCCCAGGTGGCGGGCGGACTTCTCGCCGAGCGCGAGCAGGTCGAGCTGCTGGGCGAGGAAGAGGGAGGCCGCGATTCCCGCGATGATGATGGGCAGGATCACGCTCACCTGCTCCCAGCGGGAGCCGTTGAAGGAGCCCATCTGCCAGAAGACGATCTGTTCGCGCGCCGAGGTGGGCGCCTTGAACACGATGAAGGAGATGGCGGCGCCGGCCACGGCATTCACCGCCACACCCGTGAGGATGAGGGTGACCACCTCGGTGCGCCCGTGCGCCCGGGCGAGCCCGTAGACCAGCGCGGTGGTGGCGAGGCCCGCGAGGAAGGCGAAGAGCGGGGTGGTGAAGGAGCCCAGGAAGGTGAAGCCGAAGAGGATCGAGAAGCTCGCGCCCACGGCGGCCCCGGAGCTCACGCCCACCACACCGGGCTCCGCGAGGGGGTTGCCGAAGATCCCCTGCATGAGTGCGCCGGCGATCGCGAGCGCGGCGCCCACGAGGATCGTCATCGCCACGCGGGGGAAGCGGACCTCCCAGAGGGCCTCGTGGCCGAACTCCTGCCCGGGGGCCGGCAGCCAGGAGAAGCTCAGTCCCAGACCGCGGAAGAAGGAGCCCACCACCTCGCCGGGCGGGATGAACAGCTGGCCGATCATCGCCGAGGCGAGGGTGGCGAGCACCAGCACGACCGAGAGCACGAGGAACAGCAGGCCTACTGCGCTGCGTCCGCGTCCGCCGCGCGGCTTGGGCTCCGGCGGGGCCACCCCGCCGCGTCTCGGGGCTCCGCCCTCCGCGCCCGGCAGTGCGGAGGGCGCACCCGCGCCCTCCGCTGCGGTGCGGTCCTGCGAGTCCGTGACGACGGAGTGCCGTCCGCGCAGCTGGGTGCGGTCACGCCGTTCGACGGGAGCGCTCATTCGGTCTCTCCTTCGTCCTGAGCCCGCTCCTCGCGGATCTCCTCCACGCGCTTCTCCACGGCCTCGGGGCCGTGCTCGGGCTGATAGGAGTGCTCAGGGTCGTAGATGGCGGTCGACAGGGCGGCGAGCACCGAGGCGGACCGCGGTCCGAAGCTCATGACCTCGTAGTCGCTCATGTCGACGATCCGGCGGTTCTTCCCGGCGGGCGTCTGCCTGATGCCGGGGAGTTCGAGCGCGCGGTCCAGGCCGCCCACCGATTCCAGTCCCAGCGTCATGACGATGATGACGTCCGGCGCCGCCTTGATGAGCGCCTCCGAATTGGTGGGGGACATGCCTTCGAAGCCCACCTCGGTGGCGACATCGCGTGCGCCGATGCCCTGGATGAGCGTGTCCGCGCCCGATCCGCGGCCGAACCAGTAGTAGATGCTCCCGCGCAGGTAGAGGAAGACAGTGCGCGGCTTGTCCTCCGCGTCCGGCGGTGCCTGCTCCGCGCCGATCGCCTGGATGGTCTGGCTGATCTCCGCGTCGGTGCGTTTGGCGAGCCGTTCGCCCAGCTCGGACAGGCCCAGCGCATCGCCCACGGCCTGGATCTGGTCGCCCACACCGTGGATGCCGTCCTCGCTGCTCGAAGGGATGAAGACGACGGGCACCCCGGCGTTGCGGAGCTGGATCTGCGTGTCGTAGGGACCGATGGTCGTGTCCGTGAGGATGACCGTGGGCGCGAGGTTGAGGACCGCCTCCGCATTGAGCTCGTGCCCGTTCTGGGTGACGAGCGGGACGTCCTCGGCCTCCGGCATGAGACCGCTGATGTTGGTCGCCACGTCCCTGCCGATGATGTTGCAGCCCAGCCCCAGGCCGACGACCGCGGCGGCGAGCCCGCCGTTCTGGTTGAGGGCGAGGATGCGGCTGGTGTCGGTGATCGTCTGCTCCGGTCCGTCCGAACTCTTCACGGTGACCGGCAGGCGCTGGGACAGCTCCGGGTTCGCGTCGATCGGAGCGATCTCCCCGGTGCGGGTGTAGGCGGTGGTCCTGCCTTCGATGGTCTTGGGGTCGGGGAGGTCGGCGCGATCTGTGCCGGGCAGCTCGGGAGGCTGCGGATCCGCGACTGCCTCCGGTGGGGTGCAGCTGTCGTTCGCGGCGAAGGTCGAAGATCCGATGTTGTGGAGTCCGTTGTTCCACAGCAGCAGGACGACGACGAGGCCGCCGGCGATCCAGGAGCCGCGGCGGATCGCCTTCCGGCGGGTGCGCAGCACGCGCCTCAGGGGACCTGCGGGCATGTGTTCCCTTCAATCTGTTCTACCTGCGCGGGCCTGGCTGCGCCGGAGGCAGGTGCGGTGCGTTCGGTGTGCCGACTCCCGTGGCAGGCGGCGCTGTCGTTGAGTGACCGATCACCGGATTCACATTTGATTCCAAGGTGCGGCACGGCTACTGTAGCGCATGACGTTGAGGTCAGCCTAACCTTTGAATGGTTAGCCTCACTAAATTCAGGTGAGGCTAAAAGATCAGGAGCTCTGCGGAATGAAGCGGGGCCGTGGCTGACAGGAGCGCGTCACTACCAGCGCCGGCGGGACACACCGCGGCGCGCACGACGAACTGGAGAGTCATATGAAGACACCTGCTCGCAAGAGCGGTGCCCGTTTCGCTGCGCTCGCCGCTGCGGTGACGGTGGGAGCGGCCGCCTCCGGCCTGCCCATCGGTCCCGCGCAGGCGGCGGAGGGGAACGTCACCGATGCGACCTTCAACTGGTCGGTCAACGACGAGTCCACCGGCGGCTCCTACTTCGGCGGCTGCAACTTCCTCGTCGCCGGAGAGGCCGGGGACAGCGGCATGGCCCGCATCTGGACCGCCGCCGACGCCGGGGAGCTGTTCCCGACCGATGCCGACGGCAGCTTCGTCGACGGCAACACCTCGATCAGGAAGTCCGACGGCGAGGGTCTCAACAACTTCGCCGATCGCTGCAAGACCGTGGACGGCGCGCTGGTCAACAGCAAGACCAACGCGCAGGCCGAGGACAACCACACCGGCGACTTCGTCGAGATCACCGGCGGCACGGGCACCGTGGATCCGGAGACGGACACCGGCACCATCGAGTGGGAGGGGTCCTGGACCTTCGCCTACTACGGCGGCATGACCTACTGGACCATCTCCGACCCCAAGCTGGTCGTGGAGAACGGCAAGGGCACCATCACCGGCACCTACTCCGGCTACGGCACGGACATGGACGACCTTTCCAAGTGGATCAAGCTGGACCCGGTCGAGGGCCCGATTGCCAATCTGCAGAACTCCACGGTGGATCTCACCGAGACCGGGTTCGAGGTCACCCCCGACTACCTGGGGGTGGAGACGGACACCCAGGGCCGCAACATCCAGGACCGCACCCAGGAGTGGTGGGGCGCCTTCCCGCAGGAGTGGATCGACTTCAACGTCGCCACCGGCCAGGACTCCTACTGGTACTCCACCGCCGGCGGCGCGACCTCCATCCAGCCCCGCAAACCCACCAACCCGGTCGAAGTCACCTACAGCTACGAGGCCCCGCCCGAGGAACCCGCGGAGTTCGAGGGCGCCACCGCGCACGAGGTCATCGGCGCCTCCGAGGCGGACGGCCTCCAGGTCGAGGTCGAGGGAACGGACTACAGGAACCTGCCGAAGACCTCGACTGGCAGCGATGCGGTGGGCGTGTACTCCGCCATCATCGACCGGGAGAAGCCCGACGAATTCACCTCCGCCGACGTGCTCGGTGCCGAGTTCTCCTACTTCCGGGACACCTCGGCGGCCAACAGCTTCACGAAGGTCTCCACCGTTGCTGCGAGCAGCCTCGAGGAGGCGAAGGAGTACGACGCGGTCGTCTGGACCGCGCACGGCAACGGCACCGAGGAGTCGGTCGTCTACCGCGAGCCCGTCGAGCTGACCGACGAGCAGCGCGACGCGCTCTTCCCTGGTGAGGAGCCGACGGAGGAGCCCACGGACGACCCGACCGAGGAGCCGACCACGGACCCGACGGAGGAGCCAACCGAGGAGCCCACAGACGACCCGACCGAGGAGCCGACCACGGACCCGACGGAGGACCCGACCACGGAGCCCACGGACGACCCGACCGAGGAGCCGACCACGGACCCGACCACGGACCCGACCACGGACCCGACGGACGAGCCGGCTGAGCCGGCACTGGGCATCAGCCCCGAGGAGATCGGCGTCTCCGACTTCCTCGACGAGGGGAAGGGCGTGACTCTCACGGTGGACGGGCTGGAGCCCGGCACCGAGGTCGAGTTCGATGTGGCGCCTGCTGCGGAGCAGAACGTCGAGCCCAGCACCCTCCCGGGTGAGGCCGACGAGGAGGGCGTCGCATCGGCGGTGGTCTACGGGGTCAGCGCGGCCGACGCCGAGGACTACCTGGGCGAGTACTCCGTGGAGGCCTCCGTGGAGGAGGGATCCGGTGAGGCCTCTGCCGTCGACGCCTCGGCGGAGGACCTGAGCGGAACGTTCAGCGTCGTGGCCGACGACGATGCGCCGAACGGTGGCGACGACGGTGCCGGCGACGACGGTGACGACAACGGCAGTGACGACGACGGTGCCGGCGACGGCTCGGACCTGCCGCGGACCGGCGGCAGCAGCCTTGCCGCTCTGCTCCTCGGCGTGGTGACCGTGGGAGTCGGTGTGACCGCGCTGTTCTTCACCCGCCGCCGCAGGGCCTGAAGGGGAACCCGGCCCGAGAGCTGAGGACGGCGTGCTGAGGGAAGGGCTGGGAGGCGAACGCCTCCCAGCCCTTCATTCCGCGGTGTGTCCCGGTGCCGTGGGCGGCCCGCGCTCGGTGACGCGGGGCCCTTCACTCCGCCCCCGAGGGGGCGACCGCTCAGCGGCTCAGCCCCTCCCGCAGGCTCTCCAGCACGGTGACGTCCTCGATCGTGGAGGGGATGCGCACCTCCTCGCCGTCGACGATCTCCCGCATGGTCTTGCGGAGGATCTTGCCGGAGCGCGTCTTGGGCAGCGCTTCCACCACGTCCACCTGCCGGAGTGCGGCCACCGGTCCCACCTCGGAGCGGACCAGGGAGACGAGCTCCGCGGGCACCGTCTGCGCGTCCGCTCCCGGGGAGAGCACCACGAAGGCCCGCGGGATCTGTCCCTTGGTCTCGTCGTGGACGCCGATCACGGCGCACTCCGTCACGCCGGGATGCGAGGCGACCACGGCCTCCAGCACTCCGGTGGAGAGCCGGTGACCGGCGACGTTGATGACGTCGTCGGTGCGGCCCATCACGTAGACGTACCCGTCCTCGTCGATCATGCCGGAGTCGCCGGTGAGATAGGTGCCCTCGAAGGCGGAGAGGTAGCTGGAGACATAGCGCTCCTCATCGCCCCAGAGTCCCGCGAGCGTGCCGGGCGGCAGCGGCAGATCGATGACGATGAGGCCCTCCGTGCCGGCGGGGACCGGAGCGCCCGCGGAATCCACGACGCGCACCTGATATCCGGGGGTGGGCACGGTGGGCGAGCCGGGCCGCAGCGGCAGCCGTTCGATGCCCAGCGGATTCGCGGCGATGGGCCAGCCGGTCTCCGTCTGCCACCAGTTGTCCACCACCGGGATGTCGCGGCCCGTCGAAGACCGCAGCATCTGCGTCGTCCACTCCCAGGTGTCCGGGTCCAGCCGTTCGCCGGCGAGGAACACCGCGCGCAGCGAGGAGAGGTCCCGAGCGGCGGGGTGCTCCCCGTCCGGGTCCTCCTTGCGGACCACGCGCATGGCGGTGGGGGCGGCGAAGAAGACGTTCACGCCGTGCTCCTCGATCACCCGGAAGAACGCGCCCGCGTCCGGGGTGCCGATGGGCTTGCCCTCGTAGAGGACGGTGGTGACGCCGGCCAGCAGCGGGGCGTAGACGATGTAGGAGTGCCCCACCACCCAGCCCACGTCCGAGGCCGTGAACATCGTGTCGCCGGGGTGCAGGTCGAACACGTGGGGCATGGACCACTGGAGTGCGACGGCACAGCCGCCGGCATCGCGGAGGATCCCCTTGGGCTTCCCCGTGGTGCCCGAGGTGTAGAGGACGTAGAGCGGGTCCGTCGCCTTCACCGGCACCGGGTCGATGCCCTCCTGCGCGGCCTCCAGGAGCCGGGCATAGTCGAGGTCGAAGCCCTCGCGCAGCTGCGCCGGCGACTGCTCCCGCTGCACCACCACGCTGAACTCCGGCTCCGCCTCCGCGATCTCCAGCGCGCGGTCCAGGAGGGGCTTGTACTCGATGACCCGGTTCCGTTCGATCCCCGCGGACGCGCTGATGACGGCCTTGGGACGGATGTCGTCGATGCGGACGGCGAGCTCATTGGCCGCGAAGCCGCCGAACACCACCGAGTGGACCGCGCCCAGGCGCGCGCAGGCGAGCATCGCGACCACGGCCTCGGGCACCATGGGCATGTAGATGACGACCGTGTCTTCCCGGCCCACGCCCCGCTCCGCCAGCGCGCGGGCGAAGCGGGAGACCTCGTCGAGGAGCTCTGCGTACGTGTAGGTCCGGACCGTACCGGTGACGGGGGAGTCGTAGACGAGTGCGGCCTGCGCCCCGCGGCCGGCGGCCACGTGCCTGTCGAGCGCGTTGGCGCACACGTTGAGCTCCCCGTCCGGGAACCAGCGGTAGACGGGCGCACGGCTGCCGTCCACCGCGCGTGTGGGCGGAACCGTCCAGTCGATCGCCTCTGCGGCCTCCAGCCAGAAGCCCTCCGGGTCTGCGGCCGCGCGCCGGGCGACTGCGGAATACGTCTGATCCTGTGTGCTCTGCGTCATAGGAATACTGTAATGATGGTCACGGACATTGCCAGGCCGGGCGCCCCGGGTGGCGCTGCGCGTCCGCGACGTGGACCGCACGCGCTGCGCCCGGATGCGCTCCCGGCCGTGACGGAGACCGGGGGAGACCATGACCTATGACGCCGAGCTCGAGGCCAGCAGGCGCCTGCACTGGATGAACATGCTGGAGCTGCACGCGCAGGACCGCGGCGGGGCCGAGGCGCTGGTGGGGGAGGGGCTCCGGCTCACCTGGCGGGAGCTGAGGGACCGGGTGCGCGCCGTCGCGGCGATGCTTCAGCGCAGGGGAGTGAGCCGGGGCGACCGCGTGTACCTCCTCGCCCTCAACAGCGTCGAGTACATCGCGGCGCTCGCTGCGATCAACACCGCGGGCGCCGTCGCGGTGCCGCTCAACATCCGCTCCGCAGGGCCGGAGCTCGACTACCTCATCGGCGACTCCGGCGCGGTGTTCGGCTTCGTCGACGAGCTGGGAGCCGCCAGGCTGGCCGAGGCCACGGCGGCGCAGGACGTCCCCGTCCTCCGGTTCGGGGAGGAGTTCGCCGCGTGCGCGGCCTCGGGCGAGGTGCCGGAGCCGGTGGACGTGGCGGAGACGGACACCGCCTTCCTCGTCTACACCTCGGGCACCACCTCCGCGCCCAAGGGCGCCATGATCAGCCACCTCAACCTCGTCACGCAGGTGATCACCGCCAATCGGATGGGTCCTGCCGGCACCGCGCACGACGCCTCGATCATCGTCGTCCCGCTGTTCCACATCGTGGGCGTCTCGAACGCCTACACGGCGTTCTTCAACGCCTCGAAGGTGGTGGTCGCGCCCTCCAGGGTGCTCATGAGCATAGAGGCGCTCACGGACACGGTGGAGGCCGAGGGCGTCACCCACATGTTCCTCGTGCCCACCCTCTGGCAGGCGTTCTGCTCGCAGCCGGGCATCCGCGAGCGGAAGCTGGACCTCAAGGTCATGACCTGGGGCGCCTCGCCGGCGAGCCGGGAGACGCTGCAGCTCATGGCGGACACCTTCCCGGACGCCATCATCAGCGCGGGGCTGGGGCAGACGGAGATGTCGCCCACCACCACCGCGCTCACCGGCGCGGACTCCCTCGTGAAGATGGGCTCCGTGGGCCGGCCCGTGGGGATGGTCGCCGCGCGCGTCGTGGGTCCGGACGGGGAGGACGTGCCGGCGGGGGAGACGGGGGAGATCGTCTACCGCGGACCCGGCCTCATGCAGGGCTACTGGAACAAGCCGGAGCAGACCGCCGAGGCCGCCTACGACGGGTGGTTCCACTCCGGTGACCTGGTGACCCGGGACGAGGACGGCTTCGTCTACGTCGTCGACCGGGCGAAGGACATCATCATCTCCGGCGGGGAGAACATCTCCTCCGTGGAGGTCGAGCACGCCGTCGCCGCCCACCCCAAGGTCGCCGATGCCAGCGTCATCGGCATGCCGCACCCGCAGTGGGTGGAGACGCCGGTCGCCGTGGTGGTGCCCGCCGACCCCGAGGACCCGCCCACCCTCGAGGAGATCCAGGACTTCCTCGCGCCCCGGCTGGCGTCGTTCAAGAAGCCCACGCGGCTGGAGGTCGTGGCCGAGCTGCCGCGGAACGCCTCGGGCAAGCTGCAGAAGCACCGGCTGCGGGAGGCCTTCTCAGGCTGAGCGAACGGCGGCGGAAGCAGGTATCCTCGGTTCCAGTCCACGTTGACTGATCGTTCGTTCAAAGGAGAGCCGAACAATGCTGGAACCGACGACTGCGCGCATGTCCGGAGGTCCCTCCCGTCGTCCCCCGGCCGGCGATGCCCACACGGTCCGCGCCGCCGGTATCACTCGCCCCAGAGGCGCCGTCCGCGAATCCCGTCCGCACCGGGGACTGCGCTCCGCCGCGCTCCCCGCTGCGGTGCTCGCGCTTGCGCTGGGGATGAGCGGCTGTGCGGGCGGCGCGGGCGGCGGCGCTGGTGGGGAGGCCGGCGGCGGCGAGGGCGTGGAGTACGGTGCGAGCCCCGAGGAGTACCAGGCGGCTCTGGAGGACATGGAGCCCGTCACCCTCACCTACCAGGGCGGTGGGGCCTCGGCGGAGAGCGGCAGCGGCAAGGCGGAGCTCGAGTTCGCGCAGCGGGTCGAGGAGCTCACCGGCGGCAAGGTGACGTTCGAGATGGCGTGGGGCCAGTCGGTGGCGCCCTTCGACGAGGTGACCGAGGCCGTGGCGGACGGGCGCATCGACATCGGCGTGGAGATCCCCATCTACACGCCCAGCAAGTACGAGGCGATCGGCGAGCTCATCAGCCTGAGCCCGTCCACGCCCTCGAGCCCCGTGCTCACCGAGGTCGCCACGACCGCGGCCGCGCTGGAGACCGCCTGGGACACGCCCGAGGTCGTCGAGAACTACGAGGAGATGGGCGCGACGGTGCTGCGTCCCATGTTCTTCGAGACCTCCAACGCCCTCATGTGCACGGAGCCCGTCACCTCCGCGGCGGACTTCCGCGGCAAGCAGATCCGCGTGGGGTCCGCCTCGGACTTCACGATCGTGGAGGCGCTGGACGCCTCGCCGGTGTCGATGCAGTTCACGGAGGCCTATGAGGCGCTGCAGCGGAACACCATCGACTGCACCCTGGGCGGTCTGCGCATCGGCGCGGACTACGGCTTCCTCGAGGTCGCGCCGCACGTGTCCCTGCCGCAGGACGGTGCATGGGGCCGCAACCCCACCGCACTCGTCGCGGGGCCCGGCTACGAGCGTCTGCCGCTCGCGGCCAAGCAGGCGATCTTCGACTCCTTCGAGGTGTTCACCGGTGCCGGTCTCACCGCCATGATCGACTCCTCGGCGACCGCCGTGGGCATGATCGAGGACAACGGCGGTGAGGTTGCCCGCCTGGAGGACGACGCCGAGTCCGCGTTCCAGGGCGCGGTCGAGGAGCTCCGCGCGCAGGTGGAGGCCTCGGACGCCCTCGACGGTGCGGCCGCGGCAGCCTCCTTCGACGAGGGCTACGAGAAGTGGGCGGCCCTCGCGGAGGAGAGCGGGATCCCCGCCGAGGACGACTACCACGCCTTCGCGCAGGAGTGGGAGGGCTCGCCGCTGGATCTCCAGCCGTTCGGCGCGCGGATCTACGAGGAGATCCACCTGCCGCGGAGGCCGGAGTGAGAGCGGAGTGAAGGATCCGGGTGTCCGCGGCGCACCTGGGGAGGATTCGACGCCACGAGAGGTCGGGACGCAGCGGCCGCGACGCCCACAGCGCTCCCGGGAAGAACGGACATGCGCGGATGAGCGCGGAGGAGGAGACGACGATGTTGGATGCACAGCTGGCCGCGAGCAGGCGGCTGCACTGGATGAACATGGTGGAGCTGCACGCTCAGGACAGGGGCGAGCAGATCGCCCACGTGGACGGTGAGAGCCGGACCACCTGGGCCCAGCTGCACGCGCGGATGCGGGCTGTCGCGGCCGAGCTGCAGCGCCGCGGCGTGGGGCCCGGCGACCGCGTGTTCCTGCTCTCGCTCAACAGTGCGCAGGCGCTGGCCGCGCTCCTGGCGATCAACACCGCCGGCGCGGTCGCGGTGCCGCTCAACATCCGCTCCGCCGGTCCGGAGCTCGACTACCTCATCGAGGACTCCGGCGCCGTGCTGGGGTTCGCGGATCAGCTGGGCGAGGCGCGGCTGGCGGAGGCCACTTCCGGCGGCGAGGTCCCGGTCATCCGCTTCGGGGAGGAGTTCGAGGCGATCGCGGACTCCGGCGAAATCTCCGCACCCGTGGACGTGGCGGAGTCCGAGGCGGCCTTCATCATCTACACCTCCGGCACCACCTCCGCCCCCAAGGGCGTGGTCCTCACACACCTGAACATGGCGGCGCAGACCATCACCACGAACCGCATCGCCCCGGCCGGCGGAGCGGACGACGCCCTGATGCTCGTGGTCCCTCTGTTCCACATCGCCGCGATCGGCACCGTCTATCCGGCGGTCCTCAACTCGGTGAAGGTCGTCGTGGCGCCCTCGCAGGTGATGACGAACATCGCCGCGCTCGCGGACCTGGTCGAGGCCGAGGGCGTGACCAACATGTTCCTCGTGCCCACCCTCTGGCAGGCGTTCTGCTCGCTGCCGGGCATCCGGGAGCGCCGGCTGCGTCTCAAGGCGCTGCAGTGGGGTGCGTCCCCGGCGAGCCGGGAGACGCTGCAGCTCATGGCGGACACCTTCCCGGACGCGGCGATCAGCGCCGCCTTCGGGCAGACGGAGATGTCTCCCGTCACGTGCGTCCTCTCCAGCGAGGACTCGTTCACCCGGATGGGTGCCGTGGGCAAGCCGGTGGGCCTCGTCGCCGCGCGAGTGGTGGGGCCCGACGGCGAGGACGTGCCGGTGGGGGAGACGGGGGAGATCGTCTACCGCGGCCCCGGCCTCATGCGCGAGTACTGGCGGAAGCCGGAGCAGACCGCCGAGGCCACCTACGACGGGTGGTTCCACTCCGGCGATCTCGTCACCCGGGACGAGGACGGCTACGTGACGGTGGTGGACCGGGCGAAGGACATCATCATCTCCGGCGGGGAGAACATCTCCTCCGTCGAGGTTGAACATGCCGTCGCCGCTCATCCCAAGGTTGCCGATGCGAGCGTGATCGGCGTGCCGCACCCGCAGTGGGTGGAGACGCCCCTGGCGATCGTCGTACCGGCGGATCCGGCGGACCCGCCCACGCTGGAGGAGATCCAGGACTTCCTCGCGCCCCGGCTGGCGTCGTTCAAGAAGCCCACGCGGCTGGAGGTCGTGGACGAGCTGCCGCGGAACGCCTCGGGCAAGCTGCAGAAGCACCGCCTGCGGGAGGAGTTCGCCGGCTGAGGCCGGGGTCGGAGGCAGCGGGGCGAGGCTCGCGCGAGGCGGCCCGAGGCCGGGGTCGGCTGTGCCGGAGCCGGCCGTGCTGGGACAGGCGGCCTCGGCGAGGGTGGGATCTGCCCGAGGCCGGCCCGGGTCAGCCGGCCGGCCTCGGCGGCCTCAGTCCGCGCTGCCGCCGTAGTGGGCCGCCGTGAGCGCGAGCCCCTCCTCGACGGAGACGCGCGGCTCCCACTGCAGGACCTCGCGCGTGCGGCGCTGGTCGAACCAGTGGGCGGTGGAGAGCTGTTCGGCGAGGAAGCGGGTGAGCGGCGGCTCGCCGTCACCCTTCTCCCGCACGGATTCCGGCAGATGCTCCCACGCGGTCTCCACCGCCGCACCTGCGGCCAGCCCCGCCGCCACCGGCACGTGCACGGCCGGCGGCTTCGCCCCTCCTGCCAGCGCGATCCGGCTCATGAGCTCGCCGATCATCCGCGGCTGCCCGTTCGTGAGCACGAGGGCCTCGCCGTGCACGCGCGCACACGCGGGCAGCGCCGCGGTGATCGCCTCGACGGCGTTGGCCGAGTACAGCGTGTCCACCAGTGCGGCACCGGAGCCGATGAAGGGCAGCCGCCCCGCCCGCGCGCGGTCGATGATCCGCTCCGTGAGCTGCGTGTCGCCCGGCCCCCACATGAGGTGCGGACGCAGGACGAGGACGCGGAAGTCCTCCCCCGCGGCCTCGGCACGGGCGTCCGCGCCCAGTGCCAGCAGCTCGCCGGCGGCCTTCGTCCGGGCGTAGTCGCCGCGCGCGCGTTCCGGGTCCGCCGGGCCCGCGCCGTCGCCCGTGAGCGAGGAGCCCGCGTGCGCCACCGACGGCGAGGAGATGTGCACCCAGCGGCGCACGCGTGCCGCGCGCGCACCCTCGAGGAGCACGCGGGTGCCCTCGACGTTGATGCGCTCGAAGTCCGCCGGGTCCCCGGAGACGGAGACCTTCGCCGCCATGTGGATGACGGCCTCGGCCCCGGAGACCGCCATCTGCACGGCCTCCGGATCCGTGACGGAGCCCTGCACGTCCACTGCCCCCGGCACGCCTGAGGGCCTGCGCTGCAGCGTCGTGACGGTGTGGCCGGCATCGATGAGCGCCCGGGCGGTCGAGGAGCCGAGCAGCCCGGAAGCGCCGGTGACGAGTACGTGCATGAGTGCCTCCTGGTGACGGGGACGGACGATCCGGGTCCGACGAACGGGAGCCGGGGCGGGCAGGCCGGGGTGATGCGCCCGGCCTGCCGTGGGCGGTGCCGGCGGGGATGGTCCGCCCTGCGTGGCGTCAGGGCCTCCCGATGCGCCCGCCGGCCAGCACCTCGGCCGCCCAGCGTGCGAGCCGTGAGCGGTCGATCTTGGAGTTGTGGCGGATGTCCGTGGGGAAGGACCGGGTGACGAGCACCGCGGCGACGTCGTGGCCGGTGACGGCGCGCACGGCGGAGCGGACCGCCGAGGCCAGCCCCAGGGGCGCCGGACCGTGCGCCGGGAGCCCCCGGGAGTGCAGCCCGCGGCCACGGACGCCCGGGGACCGTGCGGGATCCGGCTCCACGACGATGACGAGGGCCTGCGTGCCGGTGGGCCCCACGCCCACGGCGGCGGAGCGGAGCACGCCGTCCAGCGCGTCCACCACGGCCTCCGGGCCGCCCGGTCCCAGCGGACCGTGCGGTGTGGTGACGACGTGCTGGACGCGTCCCTCGAGCCAGACGCGGCCGTGAGCGTCGAAGTGGCCGATGTCGTTGGTGCGGTGCCAGAGGAGGCCGTCGCGCGAATCGCGGGCGGCGGCGCGGTCCGTGCTCCACAGGCGGTCGTAGCCGGCCTTGAGGTGTGCGCCGGAGGCGACGAACTCGCCCAGGACGCCCTGGGCCTCCTCGCCCTCCAGCAGGGCCTCGGACGGAGCGCCGTCTTCGCCGATGGGAGCGAGCGCCAGGCGCACGCCGTCCACCGGCCGGCCCACGCAGACGCCCAGGTCGCGGGAGACCGCGGTGCGGGCGGAGGTGCGGGCGGTGCCGGAGGCAGCTGCGGTGCCGGAGGCAGTCGCGGGGGCGGAAGCAGCAGCGGGGGCGGACCCTGCTGCGGCCTCGGAGGTGGCTGCAGCCTCGGCGGACGGCTCCTCCGCTGCGGCACGGAGCGCGCGCTCGGAGTCCGCGTGCGCCTGAGCGACCTCGGCCCGGTCGATGTCCGTGAGCACGAGGCCCTCGGTCATGCCGTAGGGCGTGTGGATGCGCGCATTGGGGAACACGGACGCGAGGGCGTTCATGAGCTCCAGCGGTACGGGCGCCCCTGCGGAGAGGACCATCTGCACGCGTGCGCACGCCGTGGACTGCGCGAGGCTGAGCTCATGGGCCGTGGCGACGACATTGCGGTAGGCGGCGGGGGAGGCGAAGACCATCGTGGCCCCGCCCTCCTCGATCGCCTCCGCCAGGGCCGCGGCCGTGAGCGTGCGCGGCTTCGTCACCGCCATGTCCGGCGTGGTCGAGACCGCCCCGATCCCCGGCCCCAGCAGTGCGAAGGGCGGGAAGCCCGCGACGAGCGAGGTGCCCGGCTGTACGTCGAAGACCCGCGTGAGCACCTGTGTGAGAGCGGTGAGACGCGCATGCGTGTAGCGGACGCCCTTGGCCGGTCCAGTGGAGCCGGAGGTGAAGAGGATGGCGGCGTCGTCCTCGGCCGCGGGGCGGGGCAGCGGTGTGCCGGCGGCCTCGGGCGCATCGAGGAGCTCCTCCAGGCTCGTCTCCACGCTCAGGGCGGTGCGCTGGGCGCGGGAGAGCTTCTGCACGGAGAGCCTGCGACCGGGCCAGCCGGCCATGCGGGCGAGGGCCAGGCCGGGTCGCTCCCCGATGATCCACTGCGGGTCGGCCGAACGCACCGCGCGGGTCATGCCCGCAGGCCCCAGACCCGCGTCCGCCACCACAGCGACTCCGCCCGCACGCAGCACGCCGTAGAGGCCGGTCGTGAGGTCGTTGCCGGGCGGCACGAGCATGGACACGCGGTCGCCGGGCCGCAGGCCCAGCCGCACGAGGCCCTCCGCGATGGCCTGGACGCGCGCCGCGACCTCCGCCCAGGTGAGGGATGCGGGCGGATTCTGCGACATGTCCACGGTGGCGGGGGAGTGGTCGTCCGCGCGCTCCTCGAGCGCATCGACGATGAGGCGCGTGGATTCCGAGGGCTGTGTGCTGGTGCGGGGCTGTTCGGCTGCGGGGGCCTCCGCGTCCGTGGGCGCCGCCGAGGCTGCGGACGGTTCCGAGGCCGTCGTCGCAGAGGTGCGCGCGGCCTCGGCCGCGGGGGTCTGCGCGACTGCGGACGGACCGGCTGCGGGGAACTGCTCCTCCAGCCAGCGCAGCACCACGCCGGCCACGTCCTCCTCCTCGCTCACCAGGTGGCTCGCCTTCTCGAAGCGGTGCAGGTCCGCCTGCGGCAGGCGGGTGCGGAGGTCGCGGAGGTAGCGCTCGAGGAAGACGGGGTCCTTGGGGCCCCACACCAGCAGAGCCGGGTGCGTGAAGGAGGCGATGTCCTCGCCCAGCTGCTGCAGCTCGGAGTGGGAGGGGTGCGTGTCCGTGGCGGGGATGTCCGCGACGAACCCGCCGATCCCGCCGCGCTCCGCCGCCGTGGTGTAGGGCGCCCGGAACCCGGCGACGGCCCCGGCGGAGAGTGCGTCCTTCGCCAGCGAGAGCGTGGTGCGCAGGAACAGATCCGTGTGCACCGTGGAGACGGGGAGCAGCGGTCCCGCGAGCGCGGCGGCCAGCGGTGCCGGCAGCTGCGCGTGCTCGGGCTGGTGCACGGCGGTGTTGAGCGAGACGGCGGCGGAGACGCGGTCCTGGTTGCGCGCGGCCCAGGTGAGCGAGAGCACGCCGCCCCAGTCGTGGCCGATCGTGACGACGGGGTGGTCTGCGGTGCTCTCCCAGGCAGCCTTTGCTGCGGCGGCGGTGGCTTCCGCGGTGCCTGCTGCGGTTGCCGGACCGGTGGGCGCGTCTCCGTCACCCTCGGCCAGCAGGTGGGTGACGAGCGCGTCGAAGTCCGCCACCCGGTCCGCGATGCGGCGCACACCGGGATCCGCCGGGCGCGGGGCGCGGGCGTGCGGGAGGCGCTCGGAGAATCCCATGTCCAGCTGGTCCGGGGCGATGACACGCCATACGCGCCCGGGCCGAGGCCCTGCGGCCTCGGTCCCCGCGGCCTGGTCCATCGCCGCCTGTGCGAGGTGCCGCCACAGGTACGACCAGGTGGGGTTGCCGTGCAGGGCGAGGATGGTGCCGGTGGGGGTGAGGCCGGCCTCGGCGAGTGCCGGACCGGTGTCCAGCACGTGGAAGGTGCGGGCGCCGTCGAAGGTGTCGACCGTGACGAGCCGCGACCAGGCGGGATCGAAGCCCTCGAACTCGCCGCAGGCCTCATGGGGCAGGCGCGCGGGGAGGGCGGGGATGCCGGAGGCGGGCAGGGCGGGGCGCAGCGCCTTGGGCGCGCCGGGGATGCGGGGGCTCATCCGCGGCTCACCAGACGATCTCTGTCATCGCGGTGTTGAGCCCGCTGCCCACGCCCATCGCCAGCACCCGGTCGCCGGCACGCAGGCTCTCGACCTCGCGGGCGAGGGTGATGGGCAGGGCCGCGGGGCCCACGTTGCCCAGCTCCGGGTAGGTGGTGGGGACGCGGCGCGGGTCCAGATCCACGGCCTTGGTGATGGCGTTGGTGTGGATGGAGGAGACCTGGTGGGTGACGTAGCGGTCCATGCTGCGCCAGTCCCAGCCGTCCGCGTGCGCCTCCTCCCACGCGGCGACGACGAGTTCCATGCCGTTGTCCAGGAGGCCCTTCGCGTCCGTGAACATGCCGTTGTGGTCGCCCACGCAGAGCTCGTGGTTCCAGGTGGCCGCACGGGTGACACCGCCGAGCACGCGGTGGCCCTCGGGGTGGCGGTCGGCCGGCCCCAGCACTGCGGCGGCGGCGCCGGAGCCCAGGGTGAGGGAGGCGAACTCCTCGAGGTACTCCTCACGGGTGATGCCGTCACGGCTGAGCCGGCGCACCGTGGCGTCCTGGACGTGGGAGGCATCCTCGCCGGCGACGATGAGCGCGTAGTCGATCTGCCCGGAGTCGATCATCGTGCCGGCCACGGTCATTCCGTTGACGAAGCCCAGGCAGGCGTTGGCGATGTCGAAGTTCATGGCCTGCGGGCCGAGCCCGATCCCGTCGTGGACGGCCACTGCGACGGAGGGCTCGAGCTGCTCCCGGGTCACCGAGGTGTTGATCATCAGGCCGATCCGGCTCTGGTCGATCCCGGAGACCTTGAGCGCGCGGCGGCCGGCCTCGGCAGCCCCGGCGGTGAAGTCCTGCGGGCGGTTCCAGTTGCGGCGGGCGTGGACCCCGGCCACGCGCTGGAGGAGGCCGTTGGGCAGCCCGAGCGAGGTCAGGGCGCCGGCGAGGCGGGCATCGAGCTCGTCCGAGGTCAGCTCCACCGGGGCGGTGACCTCAGAGATCCCCAGAAGGGCGACGTTCCTGTGGCGGAAGGTCGTGTTGCCGTTGCTGCCGTTGCTGCCGTTCAAGAAGCGTCCGTTCCGGGTCGATGCATGGGGTGTGCGGGTCCGGAGCGATGGGCGCGGACTCGCATGCGTGCGGGCGCACCTGTGGGGCAGGTCCGCACGAATCCGGATACATCTTAGTACCCGCACTCTGAACGCCTCCCGAAAGAGTGTGTGAGCAGGGAACGGGCGTGGCGGAGGTGCCCGGGCGCGGCGCGGGCTCCACCCCACTCGTAGGTTACGTCTGCGTAGCGGCCGGGGTGGGCGGCCGCTACGCAGACGTAACTTGCAGGGGTGCGGGGGGTCAGCCTCGGGCGGCGTCGAGGTCTTCGAGGAGGAGCTGGACGCGCGCGGAGAGCAGCTCCGCGGAGCGCTCGTCGAAGTCCGGCTTGGTGGGGTCCGCGAAGAGGTGCGCGTCGCCGGGGTAGAGGTAGTGCTCGGCGCGGGCGCCGGCGCGAGCGGCCGAACGCAGGAGGTTCTCCGGGCCGCCCTCGTCGATCCACGGGTCGTCGACGGAATGGTGGATCTGCAGCGCGACGCGGGCGGGCCAGTCGATGAGCCGGGACTCGCCGCCCGCGTGGAGGAGCACTGCGGCCTCGGTCCGGGGGTCCTTCTTCCCCAGGCGCTGGGCCAGCGCGGCTCCCAGGGAGATGCCCGCGGCCACGAGGGGTCCCTCGACCCCGGCCAGCGCGGCCGTGGCGCGGTCCGTGAGCGTGCGGAAGCCCACTTCGTCGCGGTAGGCGATGCCCTTCTCGGTGGAGTCGAACACATGCCCGTCGTAGACATCAGGTGTGGTGACGGTGTGCCCGGCCTCGCGGATGGCGTCTGCCATTGCGTGGACGCCCTTGTCCAGGCCCAGAGCGGAGTGGAAGAAGATCACGTGTGCCATGGACGCCATACCATCACAGTGATGTGGACCACGTCGATGCGGGCGCCCTCTGGTCTCGCGGAGCGGACGGTCTGCAGCAGAGGACGTGGCGTACCCGCTCGGAGCCGAGGCCAGGGCGCCTGCCGCTGCGCCCCTCCCGCCCCGCCTTACCGTGCCTCCGCCCTCCCGCGCCTGCCCTCCCGCGCCCGAACGACCTCCCCGGGAGTAGCCTCGGAGCGTGTCCGCCTCGCTCCTCGCCCTCGTGATCGCCGCGGTGCTCGTGGGTGCCGCGCTGCAGCGTCTCTCCGGCACCGGCGTGGGCCTCGTCGTCGCTCCCACCCTCGCCCTGGCGATGGGGCCGGGCCTGGGCGTGTTCGTCACCAACGCCACGACCGTGGTCTCCGGCTTCCTCATCATGCTCTCCGTCCTCCGCGACGTGGACTGGAAGCGGTGGCTGGTGTTCGCCCCCATGGCGGTGGTGGGCGGCGTCCCGGCGGCGCTGCTGGTGCGGGAGCTGGGGGACGGGTGGCTCAACATCGTGATCGGCGCCGTGGTGCTGCTGGCGCTCGTCATGACCTTCAGCCTGCCGCGGGTGCCGCACGTGAGCGGCCGCGGTCTGCCGCCCGTCACCGCGGCCGCGGGCATGGTGGGCGGCTTCCTCAACACCGCGGCGGGTGTGGCGGCCCCTGCGATGGTCATCTACTCCAAGCTCGCCCGCTGGGAGCAGCGCCGCTTCGCCGCCACCATGCAGCCCACGTTCATGACAATGGGGCTCGTGTCCGTGGGCGCCAAGCTCTCCGTGGGTGCGACGACGGTCGCGCAGCTCCCGCCGCTGTGGCTGTTCCCCGTGATCGCCGTCGCAGTGGTGGGCGGGATCGGCGCGGGCACATGGCTCTCCCGCAGGGTCTCCGCCGAGGCCGCCCGCACCGTGGCGATCGTGCTCGCCGGCACGGGTGCGCTGGTGGCGCTGGCACGGGGTCTGTTCTCGCTCCTCGGCTGAGCGGTGCCGGACCGCCTGGGCGCGGGCGGGGAGAGGAGGCGCGGCGCCGGGCAGGTACGGTGAGAGGCGACATGCCGGCCGCAGCCGGGCGCCCCAGGCTCCCGGACCCGCCGGCCCTGCCCGAGGAGGACGATGACGACCACACCCCCATCCGCGTCCCACGCACAGAGCGGGACGCCCGCACAGACTGAGACGCCCGCCCAGGCCGTGGCCCCAGCCCAGGCTGCCGCGCCTGACCGGGACTCCGCCGCTGCCGCGCCCGCCCAGGCCGCCGCGGGTGCCACCGCACCGGCACCTGCCGCTCCCTCACCGCAGACCCCGCCCGAGGCCTCGGGCACGGCCGTGCTCCCCGCGCCGGATGCGGTGCACGCCATGCCCGCAGGCACCGTGCGGATCGAGACCTACGGACCCGTCGCGCATGTGGTCCTCGACCGCCCGGACACCATGAACTCCGTGACGCCGGACGTCATGCGCGACCTCATCGCCGCGGCCCTGGAGCTGCGTGAGGACGGCACGGTGAACGCCGTGGTGCTCCGCGGCGAGGGACGCGCGTTCTGCGCCGGGCTGGACATGGGCCAGTTCAAGCGGCTGGCCGAGGGCGGCGCGGCCGGCACCCCGCTGGACCTCCCCACCGCCGCGAAGGCGCTCGCCCAGCAGTCGGTCGAGATGTTCTCGCACGTGCCGGTGCCGGTGATCGCGTGCCTGCACGGTCCCGTGCTGGGCGCGGGCTTTCAGTACGCGCTGGGGGCCGACATCCGCGTGAGCGCACCCGATGCGCGCCTCGGGCTCATGGAGGTCGTCTGGGGGATCGTGCCGGACATGATGGGCACGCAGCTGCTGCCGCGCCTCGCGGGGCCGTCGAAGGCCAAGCACCTCATCTTCACGTGCGACATGATCAGCGGTGAGAAGGCGCTGGAGTGGGGCGTGGTCGACGAGGTCGCCGCGGAGCCGCTGGAGCGCGCGCATGCGCTCGCGGTGCAGATCGCGGACCAGTCGCGGTCCTCGCTGGTGGCGGCGAAGAAGCTCGTGGACCTCTCCGCGACGGCCTCGCTGGAGGAGGGCCTCGCGGCGGAGCAGGAGGAGCTCGCGAAGCTCAAGGGGACGGACGAGCAGAAGGCCGCGATCGCGAAGCGGATGGCCCACCTGCAGGCGCGCAAGGAGAAGAAGCGGGGATGACGGTGGAAGGCAAGGACACGGGCCGGGCGTACAGAGGTGCCGCCGAGGCCGAGAGGCTGGGGCCGCACACGGTGCAGCTGCGTGCCGGGGGCGGGAAGTACCCGTACGGCTCGCCGCTGCTGGTGACGGGCACGGAGCGCACCGCGATGCTCGACTCGTGCCTGGAGGCGGTGCCCGAGGACGCGGACCTGCTGCTCATCAGCCACTACCACGAGGACCACACGGTGGGGCTGGGGAGCTTCCGGGGCGAGGTGCGGGTGCATGAGCGCGATCTCGACGCCGTGCGCGCGGAGGACGCCTTCGCCGAGGCGATGGGCATGTCCGAGGACGCGGTCGCCTCGGTCCGCCGGGACTTCGCGTGGTCGCCGGTCCCGCACGCGCAGGGCTTTGCGGACGGCGATGTCTTCGACCTGGGCGGAGGCGTGCGCATCACCGCGGTCCATCTTCCCGGACACACCCCGGGGCACTGCGGGTTCCTCGTCGAGCCGGACGGCGTGCTGTTCCTGGGCGACGTGGACCTCTCGTCGTTCGGCCCGCTCTACAGCGACGAGGAATCCGGCATCGCGGACTTCCGCGCCGCGCTGGCCCGCTGCGCACAGATCGAGGCGCAGGTCTTCACGGGCGCCCATCACAAGGGACCGTACCGGGACCGCGAGGAGTACCTCGCCGCTCTCGAGGCCTTCTCCCGTGTCCTCGATGCGCGTGAGCAGGCCGTCCTCGACCTCGTGCGCGCGGGAGCCGCCACGCCGGAGGAGATGGTGGGGAAGGGCGTCGTCTACCGTCCGGGCAAGCGCCCCAGCTTCGCGGACGGCGTGGAGCTGCGCACATGCGAGAAGCACCTGGCCGATCTCGCGGAGCGCGGAGTGGTCCGAGGCCCGGACGCGGAGGGGCGGTACACCCTGGCCTGAGGCGGTGCGCCGCGACGCGCCCGCGCCGCGGGTGACACTGCGCTATGGGTGACGCGGCGCTGCGGGTGACACTGCGCTGCGGGTGACACTGCGCTGCGGGTGACACTGCGCTGCGGGTTACGCGGCGCCGCGACGCGCCCGCGCTGCGGGCAACCGAACACACCGCCTATCGGTTCAGCCGCCCACATATGAGTGGGCGGCTGAACCGCTTCCCGGGCTGTGGTGCGAGCGCCCGGAGGGCTCAGTGGACGCCGGGGATCTTGGGGCGGATCGACTCGATGACGCGTTCGCCGCCCGTCGCAAGGTCCATGACGGCGCTCAGGTCGCCCAGCGCATCGAGTTCGGTGAGGAGCGCGAGCGTGGGGCGCATGAGCCGGAACCGTTCGGCGCGCTCGCCGTCGAGCAGTTCGCGGACGCCCAGCCACTCCGAGTTCGTGGCCTCCGTCGTCTGATGCGTGAGGGCGGAGAGCTCCGCGCCGCCGGTCACGTAGAAGTAGGTGTCGAAGCGCTTGGAGCGTCCCGGGGGTGTGACGAGGTTCGCCCAGGGATTCAGCGCGGCGGGCGCGATCCGCTGGCCGGTCTCCTCCTCCACCTCGCGCACCGCGCAGGCGAGGAGGGAGCGCACGCCGCCGGCTGCCTCGGCGTCGGTGCGCTCCCAGGCACGGGTGTGGGCGGCCTCGGCGGCGGGGTCCAGGGGAAGCGTGGAGGCCGTCTCATGGTCCGCGGGGTCCACGCGCCCGCCGGGGAACACCACCACGCCCGCGGCGAAGTCCATCGTCTTCACCCGGTGCTGCACGAACACCTCCAGCGGCGTGGACCCGCGGCCCTCCCGGAGCATGATGACGCTGGTGGCCGGTCGCACCGGGACCTCCCGCGAATAGTCCAGTGGCACGCCGGTGGACGAATGCGTGGGGCGGCCCCGGGAGTCGACGGACCCTCCCTGCGCGGATGAGCCCTGCGCGGCCGGACCCTGTGCCGAGGTCCCGGCGGCGGGGGCTCCCCGTGTCGCGCTCTTCTCATGGGAGGCGGCCCGCGCAGCGGCGTACTCGCGGGCTGCGTTGAGGTCGGCGGTGAGGTCGCGTGCGTCTGCTCCGCGCTGTGTCAGCGGGTCCGTGGCCTGTGACAGATCCGCGCGGTCGTCGCCCATCACGAGGGCTTCGAGGTCGACTGGCTTTCCGGTGCTCATCCGTGCTCCTTTGGTTCCGCCTGGCGGTCCGCATCGGCGGGGACCGTCCTGATCGATAGTATCCCCAGTGTGACTGATCACTCGTTAAGCAGCGTGCGAGCGCCCGGTGGAGGCGCGGTCGAGGCCTGTGCGGTGCGCGTGCCCCGTCCGCGGATGCGCCGATGGGCTGTTCCTGTGGCACCTGCGCGTCTACACTGTTGCTGAGAGTGTAAGCAGTCACGGTTCATTGATAGTAAATCTGTACTGATAGAAGGAGACCGCAATGGTGCGCACCATCAACGGAATCGCAGAACTCGAACAGCTCGTCGGCCAGGAGCTGGGCTCCAGCGACTGGTTCACGGTCGACCAGGACCGCGTCAACCTCTTCGCGGACGCCACCGGCGACCACCAGTGGATCCACATCGACGAGGAGAAGGCCGCGGCCGGTCCGTTCGGCGGCACCATCGCCCACGGCTTCCTCACCCTGAGCCTCCTGCCTGTCCTGGGCGCCCAGGTCACGGACGTCACCGGCATGAAGATGAAGATCAACTACGGCCTCAACAAGGTCCGCTTCCCCAACCCGGTGAAGGTGGGCTCCAAGGTGCGCGACGTCGTCACGCTCAAGGAGGTGGTCCGCAAGTCCTCCGGCGTCCAGGTCGTCATGGACCACGTCATCGAGATCGAGGGCCAGGACCGCCCGGCCTGCATCGCAGAGGCCGTCACCCTCATGGTCGAAGAGGACTGAACCATCCGTGTGCGGCCGGTTCAGGCGTGTGCGGGGAGCGCGGATGCGTGTCTCCGCCCGGCGTCTGAACCGGCTGTTCGCGGCTGAGGCAGCCGCCCGGGCACGCCGCGGCCGTCCGCTGTCATCCGCAGCACCGGACGGCCGACGACCCGCCCGGCAACCCGCTTCGCAGTGCGGTCGCATCACAGAATCGAGGAGCAGATGAGCACCCAGAACCCCTACCCCGGCAACCCCGGCATGGACGAGGAGACCTTCCAGGAGGTGCTCGCCACGGTGCGCGAGTACGTCCGCGAGCAGGTCGTGCCCCGCGAGCTGGAGATCGAGGAGACCGACGAGATCCCGCAGTCCATCCGTGAGGAGTCCGCGGAGATGGGCCTGTTCGGCTGGGCCATCCCGGAGGAGTACGGCGGCCTCGGCCTCAATGCGGAGCAGGACGCGCGCCTGGCGTTCGAGCTGGGCTACACCACCCCGTCCTTCCGCTCGCTGTTCGGCACCAACAACGGCATCGCCGGCCAGGTGCTCGTGAACTACGGCACGGAGGAGCAGAAGCAGGAGTGGCTGCCCAAGATCGCCTCGGGTGAGGCCATCGCCTCCTTCGCCCTCACGGAGGCGGACGCGGGTTCGGACCCGTCCGGGCTGACCACCAAGGCCGTGCGCGACGGCGACGACTACGTCATCAACGGCTCCAAGCGCTTCATCACCAATGCGCAGCTCTCCACGGTCCTCATGGTCTTCGCGCGGACGGACCCCGACGCCACCGGCACCAAGGGCATCAGCGTCTTCCTCGTGCCCACGGCCTCGGCGGGCGTCACGGTGGGCCCGCACGACAAGAAGATGGGCCAGGCCGGTGCCTGGACCTCGGAGATCTTCTTCGACGACGTGCGCGTGCCCGCGGCGAACATGATCGGCGGCGAGGAGGAGGGCTTCCGCGCGGCGATGGCCTCGCTCAACAAGGGCCGCCTCCACATCGGCGCCATGTGCGTGGGCCAGGCGACCCGCATCCTCGACGACACGGTGGAGCACGCCAAGAACGCCAAGCAGGGCGGCCGGCCCATCGCGGACTTCCAGCTCGTGCAGGCCCAGCTCGCGGACTGCTACACCGAGCTCGCCGCCGCACGCGCCCTCGTGCTGGACTCCGCCCGCCGCTGGGACGATGGCTCGGACCGGAAGCTGGGCCCCAGCTCGTCGAAGCTCTTCGCCTCGGAGATGCTGGCCCGCGTGGCCGACCGCGGCGTGCAGGTGCACGGCGGCATGGGCTACATGCGCGAGACGAGCGTGGAGCGTTTCTACCGCCACGCGCGCCTCTTCCGCATCTACGAGGGCACCTCGGAGATCCAGCGCCTCGTCATCGCCCGGCAGGTGCTCAAGGGCGCACACAAGAACTGAGGGCACACCGCGCCCGAGGCCGGCTGAGCTCCCCGCGCGGGGCGAGCCGGCCTCGGGCACGGGCCTGCTCCACCACACGAATCCTCACCACACGAATCTCTGAAGGAGAATGGACATGGCACTTCTCGAAGGCCGTACAGCAGTCGTCACGGGAGCCGCGCAGGGACTGGGCTTCGCGATCGCGGAGGCGTTCGTTGCCGAGGGCGCGAACGTCGTGCTGGGCGATCTGAATGAGGAGGCGGTCGTCGAGGCCGCCGCCAAGCTGGGTGTGGGCGACCGCGCTGTGGGCGTGGCCTGCAACGTCGTCTCGCTCGAGGCGGTCGAGGCGCTCTGCCGCACCGCGGTGGAGACGTTCGGCAGCCTGGACGTCATGGTCAACAACGCCGGCATCACGCGTGACGCCACCATGCGCAAGATGACCGAGGAGCAATTCGACCAGGTCATCGCCGTGCACCTGCGCGGCACCTGGAACGGCCTCAAGACGGCCTCCGGCATCATGCGCGAGCAGGAGAACGGCGGCTCGATCATCAACGTCTCCTCGATCTCCGGCAAGGTCGGCATGCTGGGCCAGACGAACTACTCCGCCGCCAAGGCAGGCATCGTGGGCATGACCAAGGCCGCCGCCAAGGAGGTGGGCTTCAAGAACGTCCGCGTCAACGCGATCCAGCCCGGCTTCATCAACACCGCCATGACCGCCGCCATGCCGCAGCACGTCATCGACTCCAAGCTCGCGGAGATCCCGATGGGCCGCCCCGGTGAGCCCTCCGAGGTCGCGTCCGTGGTGCTGTTCCTCGCCTCCGACATGTCCTCGTACATGACCGGCACTGTGCAGGAGATCGCCGGCGGCCGCCACATCTGAGCAGCGTGCAGCTGCCGCAGGTGAGCAGCGCGCAGTTGCCGCATCTGTGTGGAGCTCCGGCCGGCTTCCTCCGCGATCCCCCGCACCGCCTCGGTGCGGGGGATCGCCGTGTTCGGCCCGAGGGTCCTCTCATCTCCTTCGCCTGCCCGCCTCGGCGGGGCGGCGAATGGAATATGCGGGCACTTGTTCCTTCGGGGCTGCTCACTCCAGGTCGAGGTCGAGCAGATGGTAGCTGAGCGCCTTCCCGTGTCCGTCGAGGAGGGACGAACCGGTCACCCCTCCGCCCAGATATCCAGCGAGAGTGAAGGTGAGGGCCCGGAGGTGCGGCAGCTCGGTGCGGGAGACCCGCTCCACCGGGGAGCCGTAGTGCTCGGCCACCGCTCGCGGTGTGAGCTTCTCCGCGAGCATTTCGAAGCCGTCCTCGCTGCGGGCGACGACGGCGAGAATCAGCGAGTCTCCCTTGTCTCCTGTGCGGGCGTCCGCCAGCTCGTCGACACGGGTCATATCAGGCCTCCTCGTCGATGGTGCAATCCCCTGGCGCCGCAGTCCCTTCGCCCGTCGCGGGCCGGTGCAGGATCACTTCGGAGGAGACGGCGTCCCTGGAAATGCTTGCGGACTTCACGGCGATGACCTCACGGATGGAGTGCCGTGCGCCGCCTCCCCCTGCCGGGCCGTTGGTGTAGAGGGACTCGACCTCCCGGCCGACCGCCAGCGCCGCGCGCCGTTCGGGCAGGACGGCCGCCATCCTCAGTCGCACTTCCTCGGGAACCGCGGAGGGCGGACGTCTGAGGGCTGCGCCCGTGCCGATGAACTCGACGCCCACGTCCTCCGGGACGATGCCATGGACGCGGTCGAGTCTGCTCAGCACGACCTCCGCGGCGAGCTGAGCGCGGTCGAGGGCGCGCGGACCCGCATAGCTGATCTGGCCCTCGCCCTCCCAGCCGCCGTGGAAGCCGAGTGTCGCTTTGAGCTCTGCCGGTCTGGCGCGGCCGGTGCCGCCGCTCACCCGTACCTCGTCGGGGGCGAGCTGCTCGAACTGTGCCCGCGAGAAGTCGGCGATCACATCGGGCGTGAGGTAGCTGCGGAGATCGTTCACCTCGTAGAGGAGCTGCTCCGTGCAGGTGGCCGTGGTGACAGTGCCGCCCGTCCCCTGCAGCTTGGAAAGGACGGCAGAGGCATCGGCGGCCACGTCTGCGAACGGGAAGCCGAGGCGGTCGAGGCCGTCCACCGGCTTCGTGACGGGGTCCGCGAAGTATCCCCCGGTCACCTGCCCTGCGCATTCGAGGAGATGGCCGATGAGGGTGCCCCCTCCCAGGCGGTGCCAGTCGTCGGGAGCCCAGCCGAAGCTGTGGCACAGCGGCGCCACGTAGAGGGAAGGATCCGCGACCCTCCCGGTGATGACGATGTCAGCTCCCCGAGCCAGCGCACTTATGATTCCGCTGCTGCCCGCGTAGGCGTTCGCCGAGATCAGCGCCGACCCGGCAGATGAGACGGGTCTTCCTGTCTCCCAGAGCACCGGGTCCGCAGCCGCAACGGCTGCCTGTACGTCGTCACCGGTCACGGCTGCCACTGTCAGAGGTATGCCCCGCTGGGCGAGCAACTCTGCCACTGCACGGGCGGCCGCAAGGGGATTCGCCGCGCCGCCGTTGGTGATGACCGTCGTTCCATTGGCCGCGCAGTGCGCAGCTACGGCGTCGATGCGTTCGAGCAGCATGGGGTCGTAACCGGTGTCGGGGTCGTGGAGCCGCCTGAGCTGGGCTGCTGCAACAGTCCGCTCGCCCAGGAGTTCGAAGACGAGGTAGTCCAGCATTCCGAACTGGGCCAGCTCTACAGCAGGGTCGATCCGGTCACCGGCGTATCCGGCACCGGCGCCGAGGCGGATGTGCCCGGGATCCTTGGGACGCGGACGGAGCGCGGGTGTCAGGCGGTCCATGCGGGGATCACTCCCATCAGTACGGCGACGACGAGCATGACGACGCTGACGATCCACGCCCATCCGATCAGATTGAGGATATGCCTGCCGATCGACACCCCGCCAAGGCCCACGAGGAGGTAGAACGCCCCGGTGAGCGGGCTGATCGGGAAGCCGACGGTCTCCTGGCCGATGATCGAGGCCTGTGCGAGCACCACCGGATCGATGCCGTGTTCCGCTCCCACCGCGGTCAGGACCGGCAGCACACCGAAGTAGTAGGCATCGGGGCCGAAGAGAAGGCTCATCGGAACGCCCAGAATCCCGACGAGCAGAGGCAGGACGGGCATGAGCCCCGTGGGGAGGACGCCGGCGGCGCTCTTGGCCATCGCCGCGATCATGCCGCTCTCCTCGAGCACCCCGAGGAGAACACCCGCGGCGAGGAGCGTACTCGCCATGAGCATGGCGGACTGCGCGCTGTGGTCGAACTGTGCGACCTGGCTCTTCATGCCGCGGTGGTTGAGGAGCAGGGCGAGGATAGTTGCGACCATGAACACCATCGCCGGGGAGACGATGCCGGACATGAGCACACCCAGGGCGGCGAGGAGCAGGAGGCCGTTTGTCCACTGGCGGAGAGCGCTCCGCGGCACGGGTGCGGTCGGGTGGGCTGCATCCGTACTCGCGGGCTCTCCCTCACCGTGGCCGTCGGTGAAATCCGCCGCACCGCCGCGGGCCAGGCGGCGGGCTTCACGATGTCCGAGGAGGAATGCGATAGCGAGAGCCGCCGCGATCCCCACGATCTGGGCAGGGATGAGGGGGACCCAGAGCTCGTTCGCATCCACCCCCACGGTCACTGCTGCGCGTGCGCTGGGGCCGCCCCAGGGCAGGATGTTCATCACTCCTGCTCCCAGTCCCACACATGCCGTCAGCGTGAGCCTGCTCATCCCGAGGCGCTGGTAGAGGGGGAGCATGGCCGGAATGGTCACGAGGAAGGTCGTCGCTCCTGCGCCGTCGAGATGGGCGACACATGCGAGTGCGGTGGTGGCCACGGTGACTGTTCGGGGAGAGCCGCCACCGAATCGCACGAGGGCGTCGATGACGGGATCGAAGAAGCCTGCGTTCCTCAGGATCCCGAAGAAGACGATGGCGAAGACGAACATCACCACGACGTCGACGACCCCGGCGACTCCCGTGCTGAGGAAACCGCTCACCTCTCCGGGTGGGTTGCCGGCGATGAGAGCTGCGACTATGGGCACACCCGCCAGCGCGACGACGGGGGAGACGCGCTGCGTCAGCAGCAGCGCGAGGATGATGAGCATGGTGGCATAGCCGATGAGCGAAAGCATCGTCGATTCCCTTCTCGGTGTCCCGTCCATGCTCCGACAACCCAGGAAAAGCGTCCAATACCGGTTCTCTCTGAGGACATAACCTGAACGCATGAACTTGGGGATGAGGCACTTGACCTCCGTCGTCGCGCTGCACCGCCTGCGCAGCTTCACGCTTGCGGCCGCGGAGATGGGCGTGAGCCAGCCTGCGCTGAGCCGGACTGTCGCAGAGGCGGAGAGGCGCATCGGCATCAGACTGTTCGTGCGGACCTCGCAGGGGGCTGTTCCTACGGATGCGGGGACTGCCGTTGCCGAACGTGCGGCGACTGCCGTGCGAGCGTTCGAGGACGCAGTGGGCTTCGCCTCGGCGTATTCCGCAGGCTCGGTCGGGTCCGTGCGCCTGGCATGTCTGCCGTCGGTCGCGGCCACCGTGCTCCCCGCAGTGGTGGCGGGATTCCGCGATACGTACCCGGACGTGCAGCTTGTGCTCGAGGACGGTCAACAGGACACAGCGATGGCGCTCGTCGCCGAAGGCGGTGCTGAGCTGGGTCTTGTGGCAGTAGACGAGGCTCTGCCTGCTGGGATCCGGGCAGAGGTCGCGATCCGCGACGGGTTCGTGGCAGCGGTGCCGTCGGGACACGAGTACGCAGACAGGGAACTGCTGCGGTGGACGGATTTCCAGGCGCAGCCGTTCGTTGCGTTCGACGCGATCACCAGCATCGGCCCTCTGGTGCGAAGAGCACTGGCCCAGCAGCGGGTGCGCGTCTCGGAGATGGTGAGTGCAGGGAGCATCGCGGCGGTGGGCGGTCTCGTCGCCGCGGGGATGGGCATGACTGCGGTGCCGCGTTTGGTAGTCCCGCTCATGCAGCTCTCGGGCATCGTCATCATCCCTCTGGAGGAACAGGTGGAGAGGACCCTCGCGGTAGTGCACAGGGCAGGTATCGGGCTCAGTCCCGCAGCGGAACTCTTCCGCGGCGCGCTGCTGGAGCATCTACGTTCCTGAGGCCGGATCGGGGTATCGCCTCTGGAGCCCAGGAGGTTCCCTTCACCACCCCATCGCAGCTGAGTGGCGAAGGGAGTGCGTGGGTCCTCGCCCGTCGGGGCCGGGTGCAGACGTCCGCCGTGTCCGGCCCGGACGATAGGCTCATGGCGTACACACTTCCCACCTCCGCAGATGCGCCTGCGACTAGGAGCTGCCATGGACACCGCCGGGCTCGTGCAGTGGGCGCAGTCGCAGCTGCCCGGGTGGACGGCGTTCGTGGTCCTGGGCCTGGATCTCGCGATCCGGGTGATCGCCCTCGGCACCATCCCCTACCGCCGCAAGCCGGAGGTGGCGCTGGGGTGGCTCATGCTCATCTTCCTGTTCCCCTTCCTGGGGCTGCTGGTCTACCTCTTCCTCGGCTCGCCCAAGCTGCCGCTGCGCCGGCGGGAGAAGCAGCACGAGATCAACCAGCTGGTGAAGGAGGAGGCAGGCCACCAGGCGATCGTCGGGAAGCACGACCATCTGCCGCTCCCGCTGTCCACCTCGGCCCAGCTCAACTACGAGCTGGGCGCGCTGCCGATGGTCCACGGGAACGACTTCACCCTCCTGCAGGACTCCTCCGAGTGCATCCGGCTCATGAAGGAGGCTGCGGAACGCGCTGTGGACTACGTCCACTTCGAGTTCTACATCGTGGCGCTCGACCAGGACACGCAGGGACTCATCGAGGCGATGCTGGCCGCGCACCGCAGGGGTGTGCGCGTGCGGATCCTCGTCGATCACGTCGGGTCGCTGGGGTATCCCGGGTACAAGCAGCTCGTGCGGATGCTGGACGAGTCAGGCGTTCCCTGGCGCCGGAGCCTGCCCATCCGCCCGTGGAGAGGCGAGTACCAGCGGCCGGATCTGCGCAATCACCGCAAGATCTTCGTGGTCGACGGGGAGGTGGCCTATACGGGCTCCCAGAACGTCATCCACCCGTCCTACAACAAGCGGGCCAACCTCCGGCGCGGGCTGCGGTGGAAGGACCTCATGGTGGAGTGCCGCGGGCCGGTCGTCGACGAGCTCAACGCGGTCTTCGCCTCGGACTGGTACTCGGAGACGGACGACATCCTCTTCGACGAGTTCGAGCGGCAGCTCGACCTGCCCGACGACGGGGGCATGCTCGCCCAGGTGGTGCCCTCGGGGCCGGGGTTCGAGCAGGAGAACAACATCCAGCTCTTCACCCACCTCATCTACAACGCCAATGAGAGCGTCGTGGTGTGCTCGCCGTACTTCGTGCCGGACACCGCCCTGCTCACCGCGCTGAAGACGGAGTCGCAGTCCGGCGTGGCGGTCAGGCTGTACGTGGGTGCGACCAGCGATCACTGGGTCACCGCCAAGGCACAGGAGTCCTACTACGACGAGCTGGTGGAGGCCGGGGTGGAGATCTACCAGTACCACGCCCCCACGGTGCTGCACTCGAAGTTCATGATCGTGGACGACCAGGTCACCGTCATCGGCTCCTCGAACATGGACCAGCGTTCGTTCTCCATGAACCACGAGGTGTCCCTGTTCGTCATCGACCGGGACTTCGCCGCGCAGATGTACGAGCTGGAGGAGCAGGACTACCGCGCCCACTCCGCGCAGCTCAATCCCAAGGTCTGGCGGCAGCGGTCGATGATGCGCAAATACATCGAGAACGTCTGCCGGCTGACCTCATCGCTGCTCTGAGCGCGTCTGTGCCCCGTCCGAGGCGGTGGGAGGTGCGCCGGTGAATCCTCTTCGCGTGTGAGCGCAGTGCGTGCGTCTGTACCCCGCCGGCTCCGTACGGGGCACAGACGTCCTGCAGCTCAGCGTTCGTGCAGCGGTCCCTCGTCCTCCATGGGCGTCTCGGGATCGGACTCGGAATCCGGATCGAGCGCGATCTCCCCGTCGCCCAGGGGCGGGATGTGCTCGGGTTCCAGATCGAGGTCCGCCTCCGTCTGCTCCTCGGCGGAATCGGGGGCCGAGGCCGCGTCCCCGGTGTCCGAGGCGGTCCGGTGCTCCACGGCCTCCTTGAGCTCTCCGGCCTTCTCCGCGGCCGCGGCGGCCGCGTGCTTCACGCCCGCCGCCACCTCCGGCGCCTTGTCCTTCACCGCCTCGCCGGCTCGTCCGACCTGTTCCCGGACCCGCGGGTCGGAGACGAGCTCGTCGAACCGGGCGCGGAGCTTCTCGTAGCTCGATCGTCCGGAGTACGAGCCGATCACGAACCCGATCCCCACGCCTGCGAGCAGTATCAATCGCTTCTTCATGGTCTCCTCGGTCTCCTCCTGCCGGAACGGGTGTACGGCACCAACCTATCGCCGTTCGTGACGCCGGTCACCACCCCTTCCGGGTGCGGGGGAGACGCGGCCGGACTTTCGGCACGCGCGAGCGCGCTCACTACGATGGTCGGGTGACCTCGTGCTCCTCCACCCCTCGCCCCTCCGCACGTCCGGACACGGAGCCGTCTCCGGATCCGGCGCCCGGGTGCATCGCCGCCCTCGACCTCGGCACCAGCCACGTGAAGGCCGCGCTCGTCGACGCCTCGGGCCGAACCCTCGCCGAGGCCGCCGCACCGCTGCCCACCGAGCGCGGACCGCACGGGCGGATGCATCAGCATGTGTTGGACTGGCAGACCGCCGTCCGTGCGGTGCTGGGGGAGCTTCTGGGCCTGCTCTCGGGGGAGGGCCCTTCTGCCGCAGAGGGACCGTCGGCCGAGGAGGATGCGCTCGCTTCGCTCGGTGCTTCCGCCCAGCCCGGAGATCCCGGTCAGCCCGAGGGTTCCGTCCCGCCGGGAGAGCCCGCTCCGTCGGCCGCGCCCATCCCGCCGCTCCTCGCCCTCGCGGTGACCGGTCAGATGCAGGACCTCGTGCTGCTCGGTGCCGCCGGCGAACCCACACACCCGGTTGTCCTCTACTCGGACACGGAGGCGGAACCGGAACTCGCGGAGCTCCTCGCGGCGCGCCCGGACTGGGCGGCCCGCCTCCTGCTGGCTCCCGGCCCCGATGCGCTCCCGCCCAAGCTGCTGCGTCTTGCCCGCACGGAGCCCGAGGCGATGCAGCGCTCCCGGCGGATCCTCTTCTCCGCCGCCGGCTGGCTGGGCTTCGCGCTCACGGGCAGGAGCGTCTGCGACAGGCTGACGGCCAGCACCACCTCGGCCTACTTCACGCGGACCGATGACTGGTTCCCGTTCGGTCCCGTGTTCGAGCCGCTGGCCTTCCCGGAGCTGACGGACCCGGGAACGATCGGCGAGGTGACGCCCGAGGCCGCAGCGCAGTTCGGACTGCCTGCGGGGCTGCCGGTGGTCATGGCACTCGGCGACGCGGGCGCGGCGACGGACGGCATGGTCGGCAGCATGCCGGGAAGCCTCTACCTGCACCTGGGCACGACGGGCTGGGCCGCGCACGTGCATCCACGGCCGGCCTCGGCGCTGCCGCTGCCGTCTGAGACCGGTGAGCCCGGCACACACCACCGCCTCACCCATCCGGCCGGGCACCTCGCGCTCGCACGTATGCCCGAGGCCGGGGAGGCCCTGGAGCGGGTGCGTCGCAGGGAGCTCGGTCTCGAAGACCCGCACTCCGAGGCCGCACATGCTGCCGCGGAGGCCGCTCTCCTCCGTGCGCTCGCCGCGGAAGCGGGAACGGGCGGAGGTACGGCCACGGAGCGGGGAGCGGCGCGGAATGATGCGGTAGGGAGCGGCGCGGCAGAGAGCGGCGCGGTGGTGCGCGGTGCGGCGGCGCGCGGTGCGGCGGCGCGCGGTGCGGCGACGGGTGGCGCTGCGGAGAGTGGCGCGGAGAGCAGTGCGGCGAGCGGCGCGGCAGAGAGTGATGCGGAGACGGGTGGCGCTGCGACGGGTGGCGCTGCGGAGAGCAGTGCAGAGAGCGGCGCGGCGATGGGTGGCAGCAGTGCTGCCGGCAAGGCAAGGGGCCCTGGTGGTTCAGGCGCAGCGGGCAGCGCAGGGGTGAGCGCAGCGGGCAGCGCAGGGGTGAGCGCAGAGAACGGCGAAGTGCCGGACGCCAGCGGTGTGGAGGCGGCGGGGGAAGGCACCACGGACGCCGATCGTGCTTACCTCGCCGCAGTGCGTGCTCTTGCCGGAGAGGTGCGCGAGCTTCTCGTCCGCCTCGATGCCGCGCCGGAGGTGCTGCCGGCCACCGGGGGAGTGGTGCGTTCGGCGGCCGTGCGGACGGTCCTCGAGGCTGAGCTCGGGGTTCCGGTCGTCCTCCTGCCGGCTGCCGAGGCCGGACTGCGCTCCTGCGCCCGCGTGGGTTTCGAGGCCTTGGGCCGCGAACACACGATCACGCCGCTCGTACACTGAGCCGAGTCACCGAGTCACCGAGTCACCGAGTCACCAAGCCGCCCAGCCACCGAGACCGCGGGCAATGGCCCCGCGTGTCCCCTCATGAGCATCCGCGGGGATGACACCCGCTTCTCGCCCAGACACCCGCGAATTCGCGTGAAGAAGTGGGTATCCGAGACGAGAAGCGGGTGTCATGCTGACGCGAAGCGGGTGCCCAGGACGGGTATGGGGCGCGCGGCAGAAGAGGCGGGTGCGCAGGATGTTGCGCGGCATGCACGTGGAGCGCGGCGACAGACCTCCGAGGCCGCGGCGGCATGCGGAGAGGCGCGCACCTTCGTTGCTGACGCGGCCCGCACGGATCGCAGCGCTTCACACAAAGCGAAGGGGCTCTCCCACCCACATATATGTGGGTGGGAGAGCCCCTTCACGGTGCTTGCGCTGATGCGGCGTTCACGCGACGCCTGGGCGCTCACGTCTTGCGCCAAAAGCGCCGCTGCGAACCTAGGCATTCACGCTGACGCGCCACGGCACCGAAGCGCCTCGGCGCAAGCGCCGCCGCGCTCACGCTCACTTGCGTGCGTTGACCGCCTCGGTGGCCTGGGGGAGGACCGAGAAGAGGTCGCCCACGACGCCGTAGTCGGCGAGCTCGAAGATGGGAGCCTCGTCGTCCTTGTTGATGGCGACGATGTTCTTCGAGGTCTGCATGCCGGCGCGGTGCTGGATGGCACCGGAGATGCCGGCGGCCACGTACAGCTGCGGGGAGACGGCCTTGCCGGTCTGGCCCACCTGGTGCGAGTGCGGGTACCAGCCTGCATCCACAGCTGCACGGGAGGCGCCCACGGCTGCGCCCAGGGCGTCCGCCAGGGCCTCGACGGGGGAGAAGTCCCCGCCGGTGCCGCGTCCGCCGGAGACCACGATCGCGGCCTCGGTGAGGTTGGGCCGGCCGGAGGCGGGCTTCTCCTCGACGCGGACCACGCGGGCGGTCTTGGAGGCGTCGGAGGGCGCGAAGGAGACGGACTCCACGGCCGCGGCGCCGGAGGCCGGCTCGGCGGAGACGGAGTTGGGCTTCACGGCGATGAACGGCGTGCCGGCGGTGACCTTGGCCGTCGAGTTGTAGGCGGCGGCGAACACGGACTTCGAGGCGGTGGCGTCGGCGGCCACGTCCACGGCGTCCGTGATGAGGCCGGAGCCGGTCTTGATCGCGGCACGGGCGGCGATCTCGCGGCCGTCGGCGGAGGCCGGGACGAGCACGGCGGCCGGCTGGCGCTCCGTGACGAGGTGTGCGAGCAGCTCGGCGGCCGGGGCCACGAGGTACTCGGAGTAGGCCGCGTCCGAGGCCACGAGGACCTTCGCGGCACCGTACTCACCCAGCGTGGGGGCGGCGGCCTCGCCGGCGGCGGCATCGCCCACGAACACGGCGACGGGCTCGCCGATCCGCGCGGCGGCGGTCAGCAGCTCGAAGGTGGACTTGCGGACGCTGCCGTCCGCGTGATCGACGAGAACGAGAACTTCAGACATAGGGTTCTATTCCTTACGCGAGGAGGGGCTGGAGGTGACGGGCACTCTGGGCGCAGCTCAGACGAGCTTCTTGTTCGCGAGCCACTCGACGAGCTTGGTGCCGCCGTCGCCCTCGTCCGTGACGATCTCGCCCGCGCTGCGCGGAGGAGCCGCGGAGAGCTCGACGAGCTGGACCAGCGCGCCGGCGCCGCCCACCTCGGCCGCATCCAGACCCAGGTCGGCCAGGTCGTACTGGGCGACGGGCTTCTTCTTCGCCTTCATGATGCCCTTGAAGGAGGGGTAGCGCGGCTCGTTGATCTGGTCCGTGACGGAGACCAGGGCGGGCAGCGCGACCTCGACGTGCTGGGAGGCGACGTCGCCGTCACGGCGGATCGTCGCGGTGGTGTCGGTCACCTCGAGTGCGGAGCCCTGCGTGGCGGCGGGGCGGCCCAGCAGCTCCGCGACCATGACGGGGACGACGGACATCTGTCCGTCCGTGGAGGCGAGGCCCGTGATGATGAGATCCACCGGGCCCTCGTCGGCCTCCACTTTGCGCACGGCGGCGGCGAGGATCTTGGCGGTGCCCACGGCATCGGCGCCGGAGATGGCGTCGTCGAGCACGTGCACGCCCTTGTCCGCGCCCATCTGCAGGGACTTGCGAACGGCGTCCTTGGCCTCCGCGGGACCGACGGTGAGGGCGATGGTCTCCGAGCCCTTGTCCTTGTCGGTGAGGTTGAGAGCCTCTTCGATCGCGTACTCGTCGAGCTCCGACAGCAGGCCGTCGGTCTCACGGTCGACGGTGTTGTCGGACTCGAAGGAGCGATCGCCGGCGGCATCCGGCACGTACTTGACAAAAGTGACAATCCGCATGTGGGTGATTCATCCTTCCTGGGGAACCGCTGGCCCGGGGACGCGGCGACGTACGCACCGCTGCGGGGTCGGGTTCTCTAACGTTATCAACTGTGAATGATACCTGCGTCACAGAGTCTGCCCAGCTCGGCATGGCTCAGACCCAGACGGGCGCTCAGCACCTGCTGCGTGGCGCCTCCGAACACGGTCGGGCTCTCGTCGCCCAGGTACTCGCCGTCGAAGCGGATGGGGTTCGCCCCCACCAGCATCGTGCCCAGCTCCGGGGACTCGAGGGTGCGCAGCACCCTGCCGCCGAGGCCGGCCGGGGTCCCGCTCGCCTGTGCGCCTTCGCCGGTGCCGGAGCCCGCCGTGCCCGAGGCCGGAGCGGTGTTCGCGGCCGCCGTGCCGTCCTGGCTCACACCGCCGTCCGTGCCCACACCGTGTGCGGCCGCGACGCTCGCGGCGACCTCGGCCGTGGTGCGGTAGGGGGCCCACAGCACGGCGGTGCCCTCGAAGGCCTCGGTCACCTGCGCGAGCGTGCGCGCGGCGAACCACGGCTTGAGCAGGGACTCGAGGGTCTCCCGCAGCCCGTAGCGCTCGGACTCGTCCGCGAGGTCCACGCCCAGTGCGCTCTGCAGGGCCTCGACGACCGCGGTCATCCCGGTGGCCTCCACGAGGCCGGCCCACTGGCGACGGGTGATGGCGGTGACCATGACGGAGCGGCCGTCCGCCGTGGCGAAGTCCGTGCCGAAGCTGCCGAAGATGTGGTTGCCGTGCTTGGCGCGCTGGCTGCTCAGCGCCTCCGTGTACCAGCCCAGGTTCGCCACGGCGGCGAACGCGATGTCCGCCAGCGAGATCTCCGAGTACGCGCCCCTGCCGGTGGCCTGGCGCTGGAGCAGGCCCGTGACGACCGCGGTGGTCGCGGCCTGGCCGCAGAGCAGATCCCAGGCGGGCAGGGCGTGGTTGACCGGCGCTGAGGAGCCCACGGGGCCCGTGATGCCGGGGATGCCGGTCTCCGCGTTGACGGTGTAGTCCACGCCGGGGCCGCCGCTGGGGGAGCCCTGGACCTTCACGTGGATGAGGTCCGCGCGCCTGGCGCGCAGGGCCTCGTCGCCCAGGAAGGGGCGGCCCACGTTGTTGGACACGAAGATGCCGTTCTTCGAGGGGTCGTCACCGCCGGCCGTGATGAGCGCCTGCGCGAGCTCCTGGCCCTCCGGGCTGCGGAGATCCAGCGCGACGGACTGCTTGCCGCGGTTGAGGGTGCCCCAGTAGATGGAGTGGCCCTCGGCATTGAGCGGCCAGCGATCGATGTCCGGCCCGCCCTTGAGGGGGTCGATCTTGATGATCTCCGCGCCCAGCTGGGCCAGGCCCAGGCAGGAGGAGGGGCCGGCGACGAAGGAGTCCTGCTCGACGACGGTGATGCCCGCGAGCGGGCGCGCCGGGGCCTGGGCCGTGCCCGAGGCCGTGGCGGCTTCCGCTGCTGTGCCCGTGCCGGCCTCGGGCGCGGGGGTGGTGCCGGAGGTCTCCGCCATCAGGCGTCCACCCGCTCGAAGACCGCGGCGAGGCCCTGGCCGCCGCCGATGCACATGGTCTCGAGGCCGTAGCGGGCCCCGCGGCGCTCCATCTCACGGGAGAGGGTGGTGAGGATGCGCACGCCGGTGGCGCCCACGGGGTGGCCCAGGGAGATGCCGGAGCCGTTGACGTTGGTGCGGGCGAAGTCGTCCTTGCCGAATCCCCACTCGCGGGTGCAGGCCAGAGCCTGGGCGGCGAAGGCCTCGTTGAGCTCGATGAGGTCGATGTTCTTGAGCTCCAGGTCTGCGCGCTGCAGTGCCGCGGCGGTGGCCGGGACCGGGCCGATGCCCATGGTGCGCGGCGGGACGCCCGCCAGTCCCCAGCTCACGATGCGGACGAGGGGCTTGAGGCCCAGGGCCTCGGCCTTCGCGCGGGTGGTGACGATGGTGGCCGCGGCGCCGTCGTTCTGGCCGGAGGCGTTGCCCGCCGTGACGGTGGAGGCGGGGTCCAGGCCCAGACGCATCGGCTTGAGCTTGGCGAGCTTCTCCACCGTGGTGCCGGGGCGGATGTGCTCATCCGTCGTGATCTGCGTCTCCGGGGTCTTGCGGGTGGCGGCGATCGTGACGGGCACGATCTCCTCCGCGAAGGTGCCGTTCTCCGCCGCCGCGGCTGCGCGGCGGTGCGATTCCGCGGCGAGCTCGTCCTGCTCCTCGCGGGAGATCGAGTACTCCTCCCGGAGGTTCTCGGCGGTCTCGATCATGCCGCCCTCCACCGGGTAGTTCCTGCCGCCGGCCGTGAGACGGCCGCGGACCAGGCTGTCCTTGAGCTCGATGTTGCCGCCGCGGACTCCCCAACGGATCTCCTCGTTGAAGAACGGCGCGCGGGACATGGTCTCCGCGCCGCCGGCGATGATGAGTTCCGCGCCGCCGGTCGAGATCGCACCCATGGCGTCGATGACGGCCTGCAGGCCGGAGCCGCAGCGGCGGTCCACCTGGCGGCCGGGGACCGTGACGGGCAGGCCTGCATCGAGCGCGACGACACGGCCGATGGCCGGGGCCTCGACCTGCGGGTAGCACTGCCCGAAGATGACGTCGTCGATGACCTCGGGATCCAGTCCGGTGCGCTCGATCAGCGCGGAGACGACGGTGGTGCCCAGCACCTCCGGCGCGATGTCCTTGAACTGGCCGCCGTAGGCGCCCACTGCGGTGCGCAGCGGTTCGCAGATGACGATGTCAGATGCAGATGCAGGTGCGTTCGACACGATCTCTCCTCGATGAGTGTGGTGTGGCTCCTACTGTCCCACGCGCATCTATACCTGTCTAGTTGATAGTGGCATCGAATTGATGCGCACAGGTGGAACAGTCGGGGGCGTGCGAACCGAAGACTGGGGCATTCGGGCGAGATTGTGGCTGCGCGTGCGGGGTCTGAGGTGTGCGGGCGGGACCCCTGGGTGCGCATGGTCCATCCGAATGCGCCTGCTCGTGTCCCGGTGGCCTCGCCTGTCGCCTCGCGGCCCCCCTCCCGACGCTCGCCCCCCCAGCCGCATATTCCGATTCTGGATTGCTCGTTTTCCCCGGCCGACGTCGCGGAGATGGCTGGGTGAAGTGATCAGTCCAGCTCTGGGGCATGGGTGAGTGTGGGGGACTGGCGCAGGGATGAAGGCGTGGGCGGAGGTGGGTGGCGCTCAGGTGCGCGAGGTGGGCACGGCGTCCTGGGGCTCACTCCGGGAGAGGATGCCCGGGAGCCCCCGGCCGCGCTCCATTGCGAGCACGAACACCGCCCCCACCAGGAGGAACAGGAATCCGAGGCTGCCGGTGGCGGAGATGAGCTGATAGCCGCCGATCCCGCCCAGCCAGCGCAGGATGCGGCCGGGCGCGGACAGGGCGTGTGCGCTTGCAGTCGGATCGGTGATCATGCCCGCGGGTGCGTCCGGGGCAGGACCGAGGGCTGAGGCGGAGCCCGTCCCGGAGGCGGGGTCCCAGGAGGAGGCCGAGGCCGCGGTCCCGGAACCTGCAGTTCCGGAGCCTGCAGCTCCGGAGCTTGCTGTCCCGGAACCGGCAGCCCCGGAGGTCGCAGTCCTGCTGTCCGCGGGTGCTGCGGAGGCATAGCGGATCGCGACGGTGTGGTCGCCCGGTGTGCGGCCGGTGAAGAGGGTGAGGAGACCTGTGACCGCGACCGTTCCCCAGATTCCCAGGGCGGTGCCGAGGTCTCCGGAGGAGTCCGCCCGCAGTTCGCCCGTGAGCGCGTACTCGAGGAGATTGATCGTCACCGTGATCGTCGTGGAGAGCAGGGTGGCGAAGAGGAGATCGCAGACCGCGCCCAGGACGCGTCGCCGCTTGGAGACCGGACGGGGCCTTCTTGCGGTGCCCGCGCTCGACTCGAGTGCAGACCTGTCCCCGCCGGCCGCGTGCGCAGACGTGCCCGCGTCGGCCGTGACTGGGGATGGGCCCGCGCCGGCCCCGGCCTCGGGCGCGGTGCTCATGCCGGCCTCACCTGCGGCAGTGCCTGCGGCCAGCCGCCGCAGCAGTGCGAAGGCGGCCGCGAGGACTCCGCCCAGGAGTGCGCCGACGGTGTTCGCCATGAGGTCGTCGACGTCGAAGAGCCGGTAGGCGCAGGGATAGAGCCCCCACAGTCCGGTGAGCTGCGTCGTCTCGATGCAGAGCGAGACGGCGAAGCCGAGCACGGTGGACCAGATGATCCCGCGTCCCCACAGCCAGCGCAGCAGGATGCCCAGTGGCAGGAACAGCAGGATGTTGAAGGCCACCTGGAGGACGGCGGGATTGTGCAGGAGCGCGCGCGGGCCCGAGGTGTCGAACGTCCGGACGTCCGCGAGGAACTGGAAGGGGGTGAGCTGGGCGGGCGCACAGCGGATCTGCGCGGGGTCCGGCAGCGGCAGCAGGGTGTAGGTCCACAGCGCCATCGCGTAGATGAGGAACGCCGTCCAGAGGAGGGTGCGCAGCAGCGTGAGATGTCCGCGTCGCCGGTAGTTCGCGTACACGAAGGGGACGAACAGCGCGACGGCGATGAGGATGCCCACGCCGATCGCGACCGCTGCCGAGAGGACCTGACCGTTCATGGGTCAAGATTCTCACGCGGACGGCGGCCCTGAAGGCGGCCGCGGCGAGGAGGTCTCTCCAGAATCACACGCGGACGCGGACGCGGAGGGCGGAGGTGTGATCTCCGGCCGGGTGCGCGTGGTGCGGCAGCCGGATCTGCGGGGGCGGACGGACGCGGCGTGTGCGCCCGAGGCGCCGGCTCAGCCGGTGGGCACCTCGATGGTGGGCAGGGCGGTCGCGGCGGTGGTGAGGACCTCGCGCAGCGCCGGGCTGCTGGGCGGCTCCCGGTGGGCGAGGTAGACGACGATGGGGTCGTCGTGGCCCACCTCCAGGGGCACGCTCACCACTCCGGGGTGGTTGAACCCGGCGGTGACGGAGTCGTAGGAGATGGTGATGCCCATCTCCGTGGAGATGAGGGCGCCGATGATCCACGAGTCCGCGACCTCCTGGACGACGCGGGGTTCGAAGCCCGCGCGATGGCACCAGCGGGAGATGAGTTCGCGCATCGTCGAGCCGGAGTCCGAGGGCAGGAGGATGAAGCTCTCGTCCGCGAGCTCCTCGACCCTGACGGAGGTGCGCCGGGCGAAGCGGTGGGAGCCGTAGACGGCGACGACGGGCTGGTCGATCATGACCGGCCGGCCGTAGATGTGCGGCGGCTGGGTCTGCCAGCGCACGAGTGCGAGGTCGATCGTGCCGTCGCGCAGCCGGTCCAGGGCCTCCTTGGTGTAGATGCTGGACTCGAGCTCCATCGTGATGCCGGGCTTGCGGTGGCGGACGGCGCGGGTGAGCCGTGCCGCGAGCAGGGCGGAGGAGTAGCCGCCGAATCCGAGGCGGACCCGGCCCGTGTCGCCGGCGGCGGCGAAGTGCACGGCCTGCTCCGCGGTCTCCGAGGCCTCCAGCAGTGCGCGTGCCGGGCCCACGAGGGCCTCGCCCGCGGGGGCGAGGGCGACCTGGCGGGTGGTGCGGTGGAAGAGTTCGGCGCCCAGCTCCTTCTCGAACTGGCGGATGGTGCGGCTGAGCGGTGGCTGCGCCATGCCCAGCCGTTCCGCCGCGCGACCGAAGTGCAGCTCTTCCGCCACGGCGAGGAAGGCGCGGATCTGTTGCAGTTCCATGAACGGCAGTATCGCATGATTAATGCTCAAATATAAAGAAAGAAGGTGGATTCTCTCTGGCTGTTGACATAATCTGGCGGGGTCCTGCTGTGACGCGGGACGCTCGGTGAGCAGGACGCTCCGGAGCGGAGCGATGAAGCTGTGAGAGAGGGAGCTGCCAGTGGCAGAGGAGCAGGGGGCGCCGGACCGGCGCTCGGACAAGGTCAGAGACCTCGGCGAGGCGATCGCGGAGCTTGTGCACGACGGGGACACCATCGCACTCGAGGGCTTCTCGCACCTCATCCCCTTCGCCGCAGGCCACGAGATCATCCGGCAGGGGAGGAAGCACCTCACATTCTGCCGCATGACCCCGGATCTCATCGCGGACATGCTGATCGCCGCGGGCTGTGTCGACCGGCTGGTGTGCTCGTTCTTCGCCTCCGGCTCCGCCGGCAGCCTCTACGAGATCCGCAGGCGTCTGGAGAAGCACGACCCGGAACCCCTCGCGGTGGAGGAGTACAGCCACCACGCGATGGTCCTGCGCTACCACGCGGGTGCCAGCCGCCTCCCCTTCGTCCCCATCCGCTCGTTCGCCGGCTCGGACATCCCCCGCATCAACCCGGACATCCGCGAGGTGGACGACCCCTACGGCGAGGGCACCGTCTACGTGGTGCCGCCGCTCAACCCGGATGTGACGATCATCCACGCACAGCGCGCGGACTCCCGCGGCAACGCGCAGATCTGGGGCATCACGGGGGTGCAGCAGGAGGCCGTCTACGCCGCGCAGCGCGTGATCGTTACGGTCGAGGAGATCGTGGACGACGAGGTGGTCCGCTCCGATCCCAACCGCACCCTCATCCCCGCACACGCCGTGGACGCCGTGTGCGTGGTGCCCCGCGGCGCGCACCCCTCGTATGTGCAGGGTTCCTACGACCGCGACAACGCCTTCTACCGGATGTGGCCGCCGCTCGCCAAGGACCCCGCGAAGCTCCAGGAGTGGCTGGACACCCACGTGCGGGGGACCCGCACGCACGAGGAGTACCTGGCGCAGGTGGGCGAGGAGCACCTGCGCTCGCTGGAGGTGGCCTCGCGGCCCTCGCAGCCGGTGGACTACGGCAGAAGGAGGACGGACGCATGAGCGCGGTGGACGGAGCACGCACGGAAGCACGCACTGTGGAGGGAACGGCAGCGGTGGACGCAGGACAGGCGGCGGTGGCTCAGGACTACTCGCAGACGGAGCTCATCGTCTGCGCGGCGGCTGCGCTGCTGGCCGGCAAGCGGACGGTGTTCGCGGGCATCGGACTGCCCACCCTGGCGGTGGACCTGGCGCACCGGACCATCAACCGGGGCATCGAGCTCATCTACGAATCCGGCGTGGCCGGAGCGCACCCCGAGGCCATGGCGGAGGGCATCGCGGACTCCGTGGTGGTCTCCGGCGCGGAGTCCGTGGTGAGCATGCAGGCGCTGTTCGGCTACGTGCTGCAGGGCGGCAACGTGGATGTGGGCTTCCTGGGTGCGGCGCAGATCGACCGGCACGGCTCGCTCAACACCTCCGTGATCGGCGACTGGGAGAAGCCCACCGTGCGGCTGCCCGGCTCCGGCGGGGCGACGGACATCATGGCCAACGCCGGAGAGGTGTTCGTCATCATCCGCCGGCACGACCACGCCTCGTTCCCCGCGCAGCTGGACTTCGTCACCTCGCCCTCGCCGGTGGCCGCACGCGCCAGCGGCCGCGGCATCATGCCGCAGGGCCACGGCGTGAGCACCGTCATCACCCCGCTGGGCGTGCTGCGGCGTGAGGACCCGTACGGCGAGCTCGTGCTCACGCACACGCACCCGGGAGTGACGGTGGAGCAGGTGCGCGAGGCCACCGGCTGGGACCTGGCCGTCGCGGACGAGGTCGCGGTCACCTCGGAGCCCACGGCGGAGCAGGTGCGCCTGCTCCGGGACGAGATCGACACCGTCCGCCTGTACCTGCGCTGACTGTGCCTGCGCTGACTGCGCCTGCGACGAGCACGGCCGGCACTGGAGATTCGATGAGAACGGAAGAGGAGAGTCAGCCGATGAGCTCGGAGAACGTGACCACGGAGAGCCTGTTCGAGCGGTCCGGGGAGGGCCCGCTGGCGGGCGTGGTCGTCGCGGACTTCTCACGGGTGCTCGCGGGCCCCTACGCCACGATGATGCTGGCGGACCTGGGTGCCACCGTCATCAAGGTGGAGGGCCCCGGCGGTGACGACACCCGCAGCTGGAAGCCGCCGGTGCGCGGCGACGACGCCACCTACTACCTCTCCGTCAACCGCAACAAGCGCGACGTGGTGCTCGACTTCGGCGTGCCCGAGGACCTGGCGCTCGCCCAGGAGCTCGCCCGGCGCGCGGACGTGGTGGTGGAGAACTTCAAGCCCGGTGGGCTCGCGAAGTTCGGGCTCGACTACGAGACCGTCCGGGCCGGCAACCCCAGCGTCGTCTACGCCTCGGTCACGGGGTTCGGCGGGCACAATCCGCAGCCCGGCTACGACCTGCTCGTCCAGGGCCTCTCCGGCTTCATGAGTCTCACCGGCGCTCCGGACGGCCCGCCCTTCCGCGGCGGAGTGGCGATCTTCGACGTGATGACGGGCCTGCACACCACCATCGGCATCCTCGCCGCGCTCCGTCACCGCACGGCGACGGGGGAGGGCCAGCAGGTGGAGACGAACCTGCTCTCCTCCGCGCTCTCCGGCATGGTCAACCAGACCTCCGGCTACGTGGCGGCGGGCAACGTGCCCACGCGCATGGGCAACGAGCACCCCAGCCTCTACCCGTACCAGCCGATGGCGACGGGTGAGGGGGAGCTCATCATCGCCTGCGGCAACGACCGCCAGTTCGCGGTGCTCGCGGAGGCGGTGGAGCGTCCGGAGTGGCTCGAGGACGAGCGCTTCGCCACCGCCGTTCCCCGGAACCGGCACCGCAAGGAGCTGGAGCCGCTGCTGCTGGAGGCGCTCTCCCACCGGTCCGCGCAGGAGTGGTACGCCCTCCTCACGGAGCGCGGGCTGCCGTGCGCGCCCATCAACTCGGTGGCGCAGGGAGTGCAGCTCGCGGAGCAGATGGGTCTGGACCCGGTCGCCGAGGTGGGCTCCGGCGACCGCGTCGTCCCCACCGTGGCCAGCCCCCTGCGCCTCTCGCGCACGCCGGTCGCCTACGACCTCGCCCCGCCGCGGCTGGGGGAGGACTCGGACCTCGTGCGCGCCTGGCTGAGCGCTCCCCCGGCGGGGGAGGGCTCCGCACAGTGACCGGCACCCGCCCGCCGGGCAGGCTGGCATACCTGGCGATGCTGGGTGTCACCGCGGCGGGCACGCTCGGCGGCACCGTCATCAACGCGCCGCTCGACTGGATCCGCGAGGAGTTCCACTCGACCGACGCGCGCGTGGTCCTCGCGGTCGCCGCCTACACCGTCGCGATGGCGGTCTCCGTCCCGCTGGCGGGATGGCTGTGCGACCGGTTCGGGGCCATCCGCGTGGTGCTCGCGGGCCTGGCGCTGCTGGCGCTCGCCCAGCTGCTGGCAGTGTTCGCCCCCAGCCTCGAGATGCTCATCGTCCTGCGGGCCGTGCAGGGGGCGGCCTGCGCGGCGTTCCCGCCGGGAGTGCAGCGCTCCCTCGTGATCCTCTGGCCGGAGAAGGGGTCAGCGGCCCTCGCGGCGTGGGCGGCTGCCATAGGCGTGGGACAGGCGATGGGACCTCCCCTGGGCGGGCTGATCACGCAGGCCGTGGGCTGGCGCGGCGTGTTCTGCTTCTCCGCGGCCTTCTCCGGCCTGCTGTTCGCCGTCGTGGTCCTCACCGTGCCGCGCACGGCGGGCCGCAGAGTGCCCCTGCACGCGCCGGGCATGGGGTTCCTCATGGCCGCTGTGGGCTTCGCGATCGCGACAGTGACGCTGGTGGGCCAGCGCGGACCCTGGCCCGTGGAGCTCCTCGTGGGCGCTGCCGCCGTGGTCTGCGGGGTGGTCTTCATGGTGCTCGCCTCCCGGCACCCGGACGAGCTCGTGCCGCCCCGACTGCTGATGGAGGCCCGGTACATGCGGGCGACGGCGATCGCGATGTCCGCAATGGTCGTCACGGGGATCACGCTGTCCTCCCTGCCGCTGTGGCTCGCGCAGGTGCTGGGGCTGGAACCGGGGTTCGTGGGCCTCGTCGTGTTCACGACCGCCGCCGCGATGGCGCTGGCCGCGCCGCTCACCTCCGTGCTGCAGAAGCGGCTGGGCGGGTGGCTCGCGGTCGTGTCCGCACTGTCCGCGCTGCTGGCGGTGACGCTGGCGCTGGGCGCCTGGCTCGACTGGGGCCCGGTGGGCACGCACACCGTCGCCGAGGCTGCGGGACGTGCCGCAGCCCAGGCGGGTGTCGCCGAGGCCCAGCCGGGTGCCGCGGTCCCGGCCCCGGTCGTGCAGGCGCTGGTGATCGTCGTCCTCCTGGCGGTGCTCGGGGCCGCCCTCAACGCCAGCCAGGGCCTCGCCGCATTCTCCGTCTCGCAGACGGCGGGCGGGCGCAACCCGCTGGCGTTCGGCCTGCACAACACCGGGCGGTTCGCCGGCCTCGCGGTGGGCTTCGCCTGGACGGCGCTCACCTATCCGCTGGGCTCGATGCTGCTGGTGGGCAGCGGTGCGGCCGTCGCGGTGGCCGTCTCGCTGCTGCTCGTCCTGCGCGGGGGACCGCTGCCGGCGCAGGAGTGAGCGCTCTGCACCCGTGAGCTCCGCCCGGGGCGTGAGCGGTGCGTTCGCAGAGGAGCGAAGAGGCCCGGCCCCGCGGGTGCGAGCGCTCAGCTGACCTTCCGGCACCCGGCAGTCCGTACCCCGCCCCGCGGACGTGAGGGCTCAGCTCCGGGAGGGCAGAGCGTTCTCCCACGGCCAGGTGAAGTCGGGATCCTCCCAGGGCCAGGTGAAGCCGCCGTCTCCGGAGCCCCCGTCGCTTCCGGAACCGCCGTCGTTCCCGGAGTTCCCGCTGCCCTCGTCCGGGGAGCCCCCGTCCGAGCCCTCGCCGCTGCCGGAGCCGTCGCCACCGTTGCCGCTGTCCGAGCCGCCGGAACCCTCGCCGTCGTCCCACGGCGGCCGCCAGTCGTCGAACGGTCCTCCGCCGTCGTCCTCGGGCGCAGGGCTCTCCTCCTCGGGGGAGTCGTTCCCGGAGTCGTCGCCGGAGGGCGATTCCTCCTCGGAGCCGCCGTCGGACCAGGGGAAGCGCGGGCCGGAGTCGTCCTCGGGCGTGGGCTCCTCGGCGGGTTCCGTCTCCTCCACCTCCTCCGTGGCCGCGGGCGCGGGGTCGTCCGCGGCCTCGTCGTCCCGCGGCCAGAACAGCAGCGCCGCCGCAGCGACCAGCAGTGCGAGGAGGACGATGATCACCCAGGAGGAGGCCCGCCGGTACCAGGGCGTGGGCTCCTCGGGCTCCTCCGGGGCGGGCCCGGAGGCAGAGGCCCCGGGTACGGGAGCGAGGTCGATGCCCTGCGCGAACACGGCTCGCGAGAACGCGGTGTCCTGGAACTCGGGCTCGCCCGGTCCCCCTTCCGCCCCGAAGCCGCCGGGAGTGCCGGGGCCGCCGGAATCTCCGCCGCCCGCACCGAACCCGCCGGCCCCGGCTCCACCGGCCCAGTTCGCGCCGGCCTGCGGGTACAGGCGCGTGCCCCCGTCGTCCTGCCCGGCGGCGCCTGTGCCCTGTCCGGGCGTCGCACCGCCGGAGCCGGCCTGCGGGTAGAGACGTGTGCCGTCGTCGGCTGCTTCCGCGGCTCCGGCCGCACCCGCTGCTCCCGTCGCGCCCGCCGTTCCGGCCGGGGCCGCCGCGGACGGCATCACGCGGGTGGACGGCGGGGCTGCCTGTGCCTCACCGGCGGCGGGAGACCGCGGGTGGCCCCGGCGCCTGCCGAGGATCGGGCCCTGCTGGGACTCCTGCTGCGAGGCCGCGCGGCGGATGCGGGGCGACTCGGCCCGCGGCAGCACGCGGGTGCTGTCGTCCTCCGTGTACCGGACCGTCTCCTCGTCCGCGCCGCTCGAGCCTCTGCGCGGGCCGGTGCCCTCTTCGCCGGGTCCATGGGTCATGCGTGTGTTCCTCCTTCACCACACCGGGCGGAAGCCGGCGTGCAGCTCGTCCGGGGTGAGGGTGTGCAGGGCGCCGGTGTCGCTCACGAGGAAGCGCGACCGGCGGTTCATCTCGAACTCGTAGACGTGCTCCGTCCGCAGCAGCACAGCGGTGCCGCGCAGCGTCGGGAGGCCCTGGCCGCCCTGGGTCGGGGCGAGTGAGCTCAGCAGGTTCCTGTGCAGCTGGAAGAAGTCCACCAGGCCGCAGAACCCCAGCTCGGTGCCGTCCCAGACGAACACGGGGTGCGCGTCTCCGGTGTGCAGGCTCTGCCACATGCTCACGCCGGGCGGCTGCTGGGGGCCGGGAGGATCGGCGATCGAGACCGCCCCGCTGCTCTCCGCATGGAGGGTGCCGCCCTGGCGCACGTGCAGCAGGCGGAGAGTCCCCTGCGGGTCGCGGAGCAGCGCGCGGTAGTCGCGGGGGAGGCCCTGTTCCAGAGCCTCGGGTGCAAAGGCGGCGCGCGCCTGCGTCCAGAACGCCGTCGCGGCGCGCGGTGAGGTGCCGGGGGAGGAGGCCACGACCTCGTATCCGGCCTGTGTGACGGCATAGGCGACGTCTGCGGCGGACTGTGCGGAGCCGCTGTAGTGGGCTGCTGTCATGGGCCGAGCATAGTGGCCGTGCGTGTGCGCGCCGTGGATGCGGCCGAGGCGGGCGTGCGGGGGAGGGACGGCTCCGGTGCGCCCGAACGGCCTCGGCAGAGGATGCACACGGCGCGTGCCCGAGGCTTTCGGGCACGCGCCGGGCGCAGGCGAGGGTGAGCGGTCAGGCGCCGCCGCCCAGGGTGACTCCGCCGTCGGCCACGACGAGCTCGCCGGTGATCCAGGAGGCCTCGTCGGAGAGGAGGAAGGCTGCCAGCGCGGCGATGTCCTCCGGCTCGCCCAGGCGCTTGAGCGGATAGGCCGCCGCGACCTTCTCCTCGCCGGCCTCGTAGAGCTTCTCCGCGAACCTCGTCTTCACGACGGCGGGCGCGATCGCATTCACGCGGATGTCCGGCCCCAGCTCCATCGCGTACTGCTTGGTGATGTGCGTGATCATCGACTTGGTGGCGCCGTAGAAGCCGATCATGTGCGGCTGGCGCACGGCCGCCACGGAGGAGAGGTTGACGATGGAGCCTCCGTTCTCCTTCATGGCGGCCTCGTAGACCTTGCGGGTCCACTGCATGGTGGAGTGGACGTTGACCGTGAAGATCTTCTGGATCGCCGCGTCGTCGAGCTCGATGAGGGGGCCGTAGACGGGGTTGATGCCGGTGTTGTTGACCAGCACGTCGACGGAGCCGAAGGCGTCCAGCGCCTTGGCGATCGTCTCGTCCTGGTGTGCCGGGTCATCGGCCTTGCCCGCGACCGCGAGCGCCTTCTCCGGGCCGCCCAGCTGCTCCACGGCCGCGGCTAGCGCTTCCTCGCCGCGTGCGGTGATGACGACGCGGGCTCCCTCATCCACCAGACGCTGGGCGATGCCCAGCCCGATCCCGCGCGAGGCGCCCGTGACGATCGCGACCTTGCCTGTGAAGCGTGCGGACATGTGCTCTCCTTCGAGTCTGGGTTCTGCCGGGGCAGCCGGGCCGCGACGTGGTGGCCGCATCTCCCCTGCGCGAGACTGCGCGGGCGAGGCGGTGTGCACGCCGGGGCGCACGACTGATCGATCGTTTAGAAATCTGTCACATCCGCGCGGGCGAGTCAACGGAATTGACGGCCTCGTCAGGTCAGGCTGTCCTTGCGGCCTTGCGGCCTTGCGGCCTTGCGGCCTTGCGGCCTTGCGGCCTTGCGGCCCTGCGGCCCAGTGCTTCCGGTTCCCGGGAGGCGGTCGTGCCGGTGAGGACGCCCCGGGCTCAGGCTCCCCCGGACGAGAGGGCGGTGCGGGCGCGGGCTTCCGTCGAGTGGAGACGAAAGGCCGCCCCGGACGAGGACACGAGCACGCGCGAGCACGGGAGAAGGAGACAGACCGCCGGGGCGCGCAGTCAGTAGGGTGGAGGGCGAGTCCGCCAGCCCCACATCACAGGAGTGCGCATGCCGCTGTCCGAGTCGACTGTCTCCGCCGTCACCCAGGCCCTCGCCGAGGCCTCCGTCACCGCCGAGGCCCAGTCCCTCTCGCACGGCACCACCCTGCTGCGCATGGGCGTGCCGCTCGCCGCCGATGCGCAGACGGTGTGGGACCACCTCACGCAGCCGGAGCTGCTGGCCCGCTGGTCGCCGATCGTCCCCGACCGCCCGCTCACGGAGATGGGCCCGGCGGTCTCCCGGGAGACGTCCGAGGGCCCCGCGGTCGACGCACGGGTCATCGAGGTCGCGCCCGGTCAGGTGCTCCGCCACGCCTGGGGCGGCGAGGGCGAGGTGCTGTGGGAGATCACCGCCGTCCCGCTCGACGAGTCTGCCGCTGCGGAAGTGGGCGCCGCCTGCGTCCTCACCGTCACCCAGACCTTCACCCGCCGCGACCTCGTACCGCCCACCGCCGCCGGCTGGCACGTGTGCCTCGCGGTGCTGTCCCTGCTCATGGAGGGGCGTGAGGTGGAGCGCGTGGTGGGTGAGGACGCGATGGCGGTGGGCTGGGAGGCCCTGCGCGACGCCTACGAGCGAGGCTTCGTCGAGGCGGACTGAGCCGGAGGCCGGGGCGCGGCGGGTGCATTCCCTCCGGACACCCCGGTAGTGCACCCGGCCGCCCACGTATACGTGGGCGGCAGCGTCGACAGGCGGGCCCCAGCGTTGGCTGCCCCGCCCGCCCCGTCCCTGCGGCGCAGCTCGCCCCGTCCTGAGGCGGCGCAGTCCGTCCCGTCCCCGCACCACTCCCGCACGCCGCAGGACACCCCGGCACCGCCCCACCGCTGCTGGCACGGAGCTGAGCCGTCCTCCGCCCCGCTCCCCGTAGACTGACCCGCATGGGTAAGAAGTCCAAGAAGTCCAGAGAAGAGATCATCGCCAAGCGCCTGGCGAAGGCGCAGGCGGGCGCATGGGTGCCCCGGCCGTTCGAGGGGCTGCCGTTCGAGGCGGATCTCATCTGCCTGCGGGAGCTCGTCCCGGCCGCCACCGCCACCGTGCGGCTCACGGAGGAGCACGGCGGGCATGAGGTGGTCCTCGCCTCGCTCCTCCCTGCCGCCTGGCAGGCGCTCCACCGCGCGGACGGCGTGCTCATGGCCGGCCTGCAGGTGCCGTTCTCCTCCGCGGACCCCTCCCGCGACCTCGCCGCCGCGATCCTCGAGGTGGCCGCCGGCGAGCCCGGCACCTACGTGGAGGCGAACTCGCAGCCCGGCGAGGGGCCCCGTCTCCAGGACGTCCTCGACCTCTCCGCCCCCTTCGACATCACCCTCCACGAGACCTTCGACTACTGGGTGCCGGAGGACGAGTCGCTGCGTGACGAGGACGTCGTCGCCGCGCTCGCGCAGGCCAATGAGTCCATCAGCCCCACGGAGAAGCTCGTCTCCGCACCGTCCGCGTACTGGACGAACATGTCCGGCCGCGTCTACGTCCGGTGGGCGCAGACGCAGCCGGAGGAGAAGGTGCTCAACGGCCTCGCCCGGCTGCACGCCAAGGGGGAGAACGACCTCGGCACGGAGGGCGGGAAGTACCTGGGCTGCTTCCGCGCCCACGGCATCGTCGTCCCCGTCTGGGAGTTCCCGCCGGCCACGCAGCCGGACGACCTCGAGGAGGGTCTGGCCTCCTTCGCCGCGCGCTTCGACGAGGCCGTCTCCGCCGAGACCGCCCTCGACTACGAGGAGCGCCGCGCCAAGGCGGGCGTCGTCTCCCGTCAGCTGACCATCCGCTGACATGGGTGAGGCAGCGCAGACACCAGGCAGGCCCGCCCCCGAGGCCGGTGCGGGCACCACTCCCGAGGCCCTCGCCGTCATCATCCCGGCGAAGGACGAGGCCCAGCGCATCGCGGCGACGGTGGCCTCGGCGAAGACCATCCCGGGGGCGGACCTCGTGATGGTCGTGGACGACGGCTCCTCCGACGAGACGGCCGCCCGCGCCCGTGAGGCCGGCGCCCAGGTCGTGACGCACCGGAAGAACCGGGGCAAGGCGCAGGCGATGATCACCGGGGCCAATGCGGTGCGCAACCGCGAGATCTCGCAGCTGGAGCCGGGACAGCGGCCTCGGCACCGGGCGCTCCTGTTCATCGACGGCGACCTCGAGGACTCCGCGGCCAACACGGCACCGCTCGCGGGCCCCGTCCTCGCAGGCGAGGCGGACGCGACCATCGCGATCCTGCCGCCCCAGAAGCGCAAGGGCGGCGGGTTCGGGCTCGTGGTGGGGCTGGCGGCCAGGGGGATCGAGGCGCAGTCCGGCTTCGTCGCCACGCAGCCGCTCTCCGGCATGCGCTGCCTCACGCGGGAGGCCTTCGAGGCCACCCAGCCCTTCGCGGCGGGATGGGGCGTGGAGACCGGCATGACGATCGACCTGGTGCGCGCGGGCATGCGCGTCCAGGAGGTCGAGTGCGATCTCCACCACCGCGTGACCGGTCGTGACCTCCGCGCAGTCCTCCACCGCGCCGCACAGTACCGCGATGTGGCACGCGCCCTCGCCGCACGCAAGCTCGCCTCAAGGAAGAACCGCACTCGCCCATGACCGCTCCGTCCTCACCGTCTGCTCCCGCGCGCTCCTACGCCTTCCTGGGCCCGACCGCCACGTTCACGGAGGCCGCGCTCATCCGCATCCTCACCCGCAGGGGCGAGCTGGAGACTGCGGAGCGCGTGCCCATGCGATCTGCGGATCTCATGCTCGAGGCGGTCCGCAACGGTGAGGTCGACGCCGCGGTCGTCCCCATCGAGAACTCCGTGGAGGGCGGCGTGCCGGCCACGCTCGACGCGCTCACCCGCCACGGCCGTCTGCAGATCGTCGCCGAGGCCGTCATCCCCGTCCGCTTCGTGCTCGCTGCGCGGCCGGGCGAGGCGTCGGTGGAGACGCTCACGAGCTTCGGTTCGCATCCCCACGGGGAGGCGCAGGCGCGTCTCTGGCTCGCGGAGCACGCGCCGCGTGCGGAGTACCGGGCGACGTCCTCGACCGCGGCCGCTGCGGCCGAGCTCGCCGCCGCACCCTCTGCGGCCGAGGCCCCGTTCCAGGCCGCGGTGTGTCCTCTGCTGGCGGCCGAGACCTACGGGCTCGAGGTGCTGGCCGACGACATCGGCGAGGAGCGCAACGCGGTCACCCGCTTCATCTGCGTGACCCGCCCCGGCGAGCTGCCGGAGCGCACCGGCGCGGACCGGACCACGTTCGTCGTGGGACTCGCGAGCGACCGCGCGGGGGCGCTGCTGGAGATGCTGGAGCAGCTGGCGGCCCGGGGCGTGAACATGTCCCGGATCGAGTCCAGGCCCACCGGCAACGGCCTCGGGCTCTACCAGTTCTCCATCGACGCCAAGGGCCACATCGCGGAGGCGCGGGTGGCGGAGGCCATGCAGGGCATCCACCGCATCGCCGCCAAGGTGCAGTTCCTGGGGTCCTACCCCGCGGACGAGGGCGAATGGGACGTGCCGATCTCCGCTGAGGCGGCTGCCGCGGCGGCGGACCCCCGCGTCACGGACGAGGCCTTCGCCGCCGCAGCGTCCTGGCTGGAGCAGATCAGGCGCACCGGCGGGCTCGCGGACTGAGAACCCCGCATACCGTCACGCAAGCTCAGGCGGTGCACGCACGTGCGTGCACCGCCTGAGCTTCTGCGTCTGCGTGACTAGCTGTGCGGTGCGAGCCTCTGCTCCGGCTGGACTCCCAGCAGACTCGTGAGCCTCGCGAGGCTGTACGTCCTCTCCCGCACGTACTCCTCGATCTGCGCGACGGTGTGGGCGGGGCGGTTGTCCGCACGCGGCTTCCCGGCGCGCTTGGCCGCGAACCACGCGCGTGCCTTCGCCAGGTCCGCCGGGCGCTCGTCGAGCAGCACCGGAGGATGGTCGGTGCGCGCCAGATACGTCATGAGCGCTTCGCGGAAGAGGTAGGGCTCCGGGTCCGCGACGTTGATCCGACCGCTCACCTGCGGCCTGTCGATGCCGGCGAGCACCGCCTCCACCACGGTGTCGAGGTGGGCGAGCATGACGGTGTTCCTGGCACCGCCGGGCAGCAGCAGGGCGTCCTTGCGGCGGAAGCTCTCGAGGTCGTCGATGAGGCCGTCCGCGGACCCCGGGGCGTACACGCGTGCGGGCCTCAGGACCAGCGCGTCCGGACGCACCCGCGCGATGACCTGCTCCGCGCGCGCGGCGGTGAGGGGGAAGGGCGCCGTGTGCTCCGACTCCTCCAGCGGACCCGCCTCCTCGTGCAGACGGGTGTGGTCGCGGTCGATGCCGTAGACGGCGGTGGTGGAGAGGTGGATGAAGCGTGCGTGGGGGAACACGTCGAGGACCTTGCGGGTGCCCGCGGCGTTGACGGCGTGGAACTCCTCCTCGGGCCCCCAGTCGTCGCTCCTCCGTGCGCAGTGCACCACGGTGCGGACGCGGCCTGAGAGGGCGGCGACCTCCTCGGGGACCTCGGTGGTGAGGTCCCACCGCATGAGGCGCACGTGCGAGGGTCTGCCCGCTCCTCGCCCGGAGACCGCCCACCCGGCGGACTCCCGGCCCGAGCCGTGCGTGCCGGCCGCGGCCTCGGGCGTGTCTGCCTGTGTCCCCGTGCCCGGCGAACTCGCTCTGCCGGGGCCGGGCGCGGGCGGAAGGTCCGCGGCGAGGACGGGGGTGCCGCGTTCGCTGAGGGCACGGACCACGGCAGAGCCCACCAGGCCCGAGGCGCCGGTGACCAGGACGGTCATGCGCCCTGCCCCCGGACGTCCTCGCGGTCGTCCGAGCGGCCGGTGAAGCCGCCCCTGCCCGCGTGCGGGTCCGAGGCCTCACGCCCCTGCCAGGTGGGGGTGCGCTTGGTGAGGAAGGCGTCGATGCCCTCCTGCGCATCGGGGAGGACGGCGTTCTCCGCCATCGTGGCCGCCATGGCGGCATAGGCCTCGGGCGTGGACATGGACAGCTGCCGGTAGAAGGCGGCCTTGCCCAGCGCGACGGTGGCAGACGAGGCCTCGGCGACCTTCTCCGCGAGCGCCTGGGCGGCCTCGACGAGCTCCTCCGCCGGGACCACGTCGGAGACGAGTCCGTGGGCGAGCGCCTGCTGGGCGGTGAGCGCATCGCCGGTGAGCAGCATGCGCATGGCCTGCTTGGTGGGCAGGGCGCGTGCGATCGCCACGCCGGGGGTGGAGCAGAAGAGCCCGATGCGCACGCCCGGCGTGGCGAAGGAGGCGGTCTCCGCGGCCACCGCGAGATCGCAGGTGGCGACCAGCTGCGCACCCGCGGCCGTGGCCAGCCCCTGGACCTGTGCGATGACCGGCTGGGGTATCCGCTGGACCGTGAGCATGAGGTCCGCGCACAGGTCGAAGATCTCCTGCTGGCGGGCGTGCGAGGCGCCGCGGATCTCCTTGAGGTCGTGGCCGGAGGAGAAGACGTGGCCCTCGGCGGCGAGGACGACGGCGTGGAGATCGGTCCGCTCGCCGACGGTCTCCAGCGTGTCGCGCAGCTGCGTCATGAGAGTGGTGGACAGGGCGTTGCGCGTGGCGGGCGAGGCGAGCGTCAGCGTCACGACGGCGCCGCGGATCTGGATGGTGAGGAGGTCGGTGCTGTGGAGGTCGCTCATGGCCCCATGGTAGTGGGCGGGGCGCGCGGGACCCGGGAGGAAACGGCCAAGTTACGTCTGCGTAGCGGCCGTGTAGGGCGGCCGGTACGCAGACGTAACTTGGCGGGGTGGGACGCGGGGTGGAGCGCGGGGTGGAACGTGGGGGCGGAAAGGGCCGGCGGGCAGGGTGGTCGATCCGTTGCCGTGTGGAAATGAACGTTCTGCGCATGAAGTGCACACGAAGCGAACGGATTTGCACGAATGACGTTTCAGTAGGTTACTGAGGTGTAATTTCCTCTCTCGTGTGGTTCGAATCCGGCTTGTGCTGAGGGACGAACTGCGCGCGCAGTCCGCTGTGCACCGGCAGAGATGAATCAGGAGCGGCGATCCCGCTCCTCGACCACGAGGTGAGAATGAACGAAGAGACGAAGACGGGCCTGTCGCGACGGAGCCTGGCGAGGGGTGCGGCCTGGTCCATCCCCGTGATCAGTGCGGCGGTGGCCGTGCCGCTGGCCTCCGCGTCCGTGCAGGCGCCGCTCGAGGGGATCGTGGTCCAGGGCCGCTGCGCCGGGCTCGGCCTGCTGGGCCGCCACTTCCGGATCACCGCCTCCGCGGACCCGATCCCCGCGGGCTCCGTGCTGACCATCCGGAAGGAATCGGGGCTGGGCGTGAGCCTCATCGACTGGAATCTCGAGGGCTTCGGCGGTCTGCTCAGCGTCGCGGCGATCGACTCCAACACGGTGGCCTACACGTTCAACGACGAGTGGTCGGGGCAGGGGAGCATCGGTTCCGCGGTGAATGTCGATGTCGCAGTGCGCCTCTACGCGACCCTCGCCCTGCCCGCCGGCTACGAGGCGGGTGAGACCTCCAAGCTCGAGGGGAGCATCCGGAACACGCTGGTCGTCTGCCGCGACGAATGACCGTGGGGCGGGTGGGCCGGAGAGGCTCACCCGCCGCTCGGCACGCACCCACCCGCTGCTCTTGCACGCATCCGCCCGCCGCTCCGCACCGGGATCCGTGCGCCAGGAAGGGAAGCCGCTCTGTCAGCTGAAGCCTCGGTCCTCTCCCCATCCGGCCCTGTACGGGCCGCCGTGTGGGACCAGGCCGCCATGTGGAACCAGATCGCCGCCGGGGAGCAGGCTGCTGCCTGGGGGCAGGCAGCAGCACAGGCGATCAGCGGCGGCGCTGCGGGCAGCTTCGCCCTCGGGGTGCTGGTCGTCGCATTCGGCGTCGCGGGAGCGGCCAAGCTGGGGCACCCGGGTCGTGCGCTCGCGGCGATGCGCGGTCTGGGCGTGCCCGCTCGCCTGCAGAGGCAGGGGTTCGCGCATGCGCTCCCTGTGGCTGAACTGCTGCTCGCACTCGCGCTGGGCCTCACCGGTGGTGCGGTCCGCGCTGCGGCGGTGCTCTGCGCGTTCGGCGCACTCCTGGCCTTCACCGTGCTGCTCGCACTCGCGCTGGGCCTCACCGGCGGTGCGGTCCGCGCTGCGGCGGGGTGAGGCGGTCGACTGCGACTGCTTCGGCGCGCTGTCCGCGGGCAGCCCGGTGACGTGGCGTTCCGTGGCCCGCAATCTCCTGCTGATGCTCGCCGCCGGGACGGTCCTCGTCTCACCTCCTGCGGGTCTCCTGCCCGTCGCACTGCTGCGCGCGGGTCCTGTCGCTGCGCTCGGCGTCGTCACGAGCTGGGCGCTCCTCCTCGTCCTCGTCCTGTTCCTCCAGGTGCGCGGCCTGCGCAGGAAGGCCGGGCAGGCATCTGCCTCGGCGGGCAGAGGTGAGGACCCCGGTTCCGCGGCAGAGGCATCCCCTTCCCCGGCCGGAGCCCCTCCGCTCCTCGCCGGCGCCTACGCACCGGGAGCGGCTCCGTGCGCCAACTGTCCTGTACCGGCTCAGACGGCCGCGTTCCCTTCTGCGGGCCGCGCTCCGGCACGCATGGGCGACCGCATACCGGATGCCGAACTCCTGCACGAGGACTTCACCGCGGTCCCTCTCGCGCGCCTCGGCGGGGACCTTCCCGTGCTCCTCCTCTTCCTCTCGCCCTCCTGCCCGCCCTGCCGCGAGGCGGCCCTCCGGCTGGCCGGGTGGAGCGAGGCGATCGCTCCCGTCGCGCTGCGGGTCGCGTCCACGGCGACGCCGCGGGAGCTGCGGGAGGAGCTGCCCGAGGCCGTGCCCTTCTCCCTCCACGCCGCAGGCTGGGCGAAGCGCGCCCTGGGAGTGAAGGGGACCCCGTCCGCCGTCCTCCTGGGCGGTGGGGCGGAGGGGGTGGTCGCCTCGCCCGTGGTGGAGGGCATGGAGCAGATCGAGATGCTCGTGGAGAGCCTCCTCGCGGCGAGAGGCGAGAGCCGGGCGAACGGCTGAGTGACGTCTGGGTAGCGGCCGTGGCGGGCGGCCGCTGCGCAGACGTCGCGTATGTGAAGCGGGCCGGGACAGTGCGGAGCGGGCCGGGGCGGAGCGACGCAGGGCGGGGAGCGCGGACGGCTGCCCCTCGAGCCGTACGTGCACGGTAGATTTCTCCTGAGCGCATTCCAGCGTCGCCCACGGGACGCCCCCGGTGGGCGACCGACAGTCACGGAGAGGCCCTGCAGAGAGTGAATCCGCAGACGAACGAGGAGATCCGCCCGGTGCCGGTGGAGGTCGTGGGCGACCGCGCTGAGGGCTGGGTGGGTGCCATGGGTCTGCGTGTGCGTGTGTGCGCGGCCGCGGAATCGCGGCACCTGCTCGCCCGGCTGCTCGCGCCGTGGGCGGAGTCCGGCCCCGAGGCCGGGGATGGTGCCGGCCGCCGGATCGTCCTGCCCGCCGGCCCCGAGGGCGCGGACGCGGCGGCACCGCATGCCTGCCCCGAGGTCGACCTCGGGATCCTCACCGAGGCCTCGGCGGAGCGCGTCGCCTCCGTGCTCAGCACCCGGGTCACGCTGGCCGCGCTCGAACACCACCGGGGCGCGCACCTCCTGTTCCACGCCGGCGGGATCGCCGACGAACGGGGACGGGTCGCAGTCATCGTGGGGCCCTCCGGGCGCGGGAAGACGACGACCACGCGCCGCCTCGCCCAGGAGTACGGCTACGTGAGCGACGAGACCATCACCCTCACGGGAGACGGTGTCGTCCTGCCCTATCGCAAGCCGCTCTCCGTCATCACGGAAGGGCACGCGCACAAGCTGCAGATCGCTCCGTCCGCCCTGGGCCTGCTGCCCCTGCCGGATGTGAAGCTGCGGGTCGCCGGCCTCGTCCTGCTGGAACGCCGCGACGACGGCGCGGCGGAGTCCGCGGTGACGCCGGTGCCGCTCGCGGAGGCACTCGTGGAGCTCGTGCAGCAGACGAGCTACCTGGCGGAGCTGCCCCGCCCCCTCCGGCGGATCGCGGAGACGGCGCAGGCCACGGGCGGGATCCGCCGGCTGCATGCGGGGGCACCGGAGCGGATCGCCGAGGCCGCTCCCGCGCTGTTCGCGCCGGGCGTCTGTGAGCGGTGGGAGCAGGTGCTGCCGATGGGTCCCGGGGAAGGCGGTGCTCGACGTGCCGGCGCCCGAGGCGCAGGTGCCCGAGATGCCAGTGCGTCGTCCCAGCGCACTCTCGGGGTGGAGCCGGGTGAGCGCGGGGTGGAGCCGGGCGACGGCACAGGCCCCGGGCCGGCAGGACTGCCCTTTGCGGCCGCACCCGTGCTGGATGCGATCGAGTGCGAGAGCGGCACGGTGGTCTTCAGCGAGGACCGCCAGGTGAGGCTTCTCTCCGGACTGGGTTCCGTGCTGTGGCGCGGGGTCTGCGAGGGCGATGACTGGGAGGATCTGGAGGCTCGTGTCATCGCGCAGCTGGGCACTCCGCCGGACGGAGATGTGCGCTCTGCGGTGTTCGAGGCGTGTGAGGCGCTCGTGGAGGCGGAGGTCTTCGCCTCGCGCCCTCGCGAGTGACCCGAACAGGCCGCGGCGCCGGGGAACCCGCGGCGCCGGTCATCCGCGATGTGACGTCTGCGTAGCGGCCGCCCACCCCGGCCGCTACGCAGACGTCACTTGGGCGGCGGGGGCGCTCCGCCCGGCTGCGTGGGACTCATGCATGGGGCTCATGCGTGGGGCTCAATAGGCGCCCTCCTTGGCGAGCACCACCTTGACGGTGCGGATGAGGATGATGATGTCCTGGACGAACGACCAGTTCTCCACGTAGTAGAGGTCCAGGCGGATGCTCTCCTCCCAGTCCAGGTCCGAGCGCCCGCCGACCTGCCACAGTCCGGTGATCCCCGGCGTGACCTTGAGCCGGCGCATGGCGTAGGGGTCGTACTGGAGGACCTCGCGCTCCAGGGGCGGCCTGGGTCCCACCATGGACATGGTGCCCAGGAGGACGTTGAACAGCTGTGGGAGCTCGTCGATGGAGTAGCGGCGGATGAATGCGCCCACCCGGGTGATGCGCGGGTCGTCCTTCATCTTGAACAGGACGCCGTTGCCGGCGTCCTGGCCGTGCAGCGCGCTGAGCTCCGCCACCTTCGCGTCCGCGTCCACCGCCATCGAGCGGAACTTGTACATGGTGAAGGGTGCGTTGCCCCGTCCTATGCGCTGCTGCGCGTAGAAGACGGGGCCGCCGTCGTCCAGCTTGATCGCGATGGCCGTGGCGAGCAGCAGCGGGGAGATGACGACGAGACCCACGGCGGCGCAGAAGAGGTCGAAGGTGCGCTTGAGCGCTGCCTGGAAGCCTTCGATCTTGGGGGTCGAGACGTGGATGAGGGGAAGATCCGCGACGGGATGGGAGTGGATGCGCGGCCCGGCGATGTCCGTGAGCGCCGGCGCGAGGACGAGGGAGATCTCCCGGGAGGCGAGCTCCCAGCTGAGCGCGCGCATGGTGCGCGGTTTGAGCCCGTGGCCGGTGATCGCGACGACCTCCGCGCGGTTCTCCAGGATGCTGTCCATGATCGCGTCCGCGGTCCGCTCCACGGAGACGACTGGGAGGGGGAGCTCCTGACCGTCCGGTGAGTGGAGGCTGTAGCCGGGGAGGACCGCGCCGATGGGCAGATACCCGCTGCCGGGCGTGCGTTCGAAGCTCCTGTGGAGCTGCAGGACCTCCGCGGGGCCGCCGATGATGAGGAGACGGCGGCTGAGCTCGCCGCGGCTGCGCCTGCGGATGATGAGCTTCCGGGAGATCCAGCGCCACAGCAGCAGGGCGAGGAGGCCCAGGGGTGCGGCGAGGGCGACGTAGCCGCGGGCCAGCTCGATGCGCAGCGCGTAGGAGACGATCGCGACCCCGCCGAACACGGCGAGCGTGGCCGCGAAGATCCTCTGGTACTCGAGGGTCCCGGAGCCGATCACCCGGATGTCCCAGGCACGCCAGATGTTCAGGGCGAGGACCCAGAGCACGCCGATCAGCACTCCGACGAGCCAGTAGTCGATGCGGAGATCGTCCGCGGCCAGCTGTGCGTCCTCGTCGCTGAAGCGCACGACCTGCGCGGCGGTGAGCGTGAGGACGATGATCAGGACATCGCCGATGAAGGCGTTGCGCGGCAGACGCTTCTGCCATGCAGACTCAACATCGTCTCTCAACGAGCCTCCTCGACAGCGTGTCAGAGCCACTGTACGAGATGTGACGCACAGTGGCTCTGAGAGAGTGGAGCGAATGCGGCTGTCCGGCGGAGAGCCGGGGCCTGGGGGCGAGTATAGGTATTTCTGGATATCGGAACGACCGGTTCTGCCCATGCGGGGAAAAGTGTGATCCCTTCGTTGCCTGATGGCGGGATCCGGACGCATGGTGACGCATTCCGGGAGGACGGCGACGCGCGCAGCGCAGTGCCTGCGATCCAGGGTGCGTTCGCGCGCTGCGGCCGACGAATTCTCCCCTTGAGTGGAATAGACTCAACTTTGTTCCTGTTGACCTGGCATACGCACAGACACCAGAGCAGAACGGAGTCCTCATGGAAGCCAAGTTCACCACCAAGTCCCAGGAGGTCCTGGCCGCAGCGGCCCAGGACGCCGTGGCGCGCGGCCACGGCCAGATCGAGCCCGCGCACATCCTCATGCAGCTGCTCGCGCAGCCGGAGAGCATCGCGGTCTCCCTGCTGGAGGCCGCGGGCGCGCAGGCCGCGCCCCTGCGCGCCGCCGCGGAGCGGATCCTCGCCGCGCAGCCCACGGTCTCCGGGCAGTCCGTGAGCCGGCCCGGCCTCTCCCGCCCGGCCATGGCGCTGCTGAATGCCGCGGAGCAGGAGATGCAGGCCCTGGGCGACACCTTCGTCTCCACGGAGCACCTCCTGCTGGGGGCCGCGGCGGAGCAGGGTGAGGTGGGTCAGGCGATGAAGAGCGCCGGGGCCACCCGAGAGGCCCTGCTCGCGGTCCTCCCGCAGGTGCGCGGCGGGAAGAAGGTGACGAGCGAGGATCCGGAGTCCACCTTCCAGGCGCTGGAGAAGTACGGCGTGGACCTCACGGCGGCCGCACGGGAGCGGAAGCTCGATCCGGTGATCGGCCGCGACTCGGAGATCCGCCGTGTGGTGCAGGTGCTCAGCCGCCGCACCAAGAACAACCCCGTCCTCATCGGCGAGCCCGGCGTCGGCAAGACCGCCGTGGTCGAGGGGCTCGCGCAGCGGATCGTCGCCGGCGACGTGCCGGAGTCCCTGCGCAACAAGCAGCTCATCAGCCTCGACCTCTCCGCCATGGTGGCGGGCGCCAAGTACCGCGGTGAGTTCGAGGAGCGCCTCAAGGCCGTGCTGGAGGAGATCAAGGGCTCCGACGGTGAGGTCATCACGTTCATCGACGAGATCCACACGGTCGTGGGCGCCGGTGCCGGAGGGGACTCCAGCATGGACGCCGGCAACATGCTCAAGCCCATGCTGGCCCGCGGCGAGCTGCGCATGATCGGTGCGACCACCCTGGACGAGTTCCGCGAGAACATCGAGAAGGACCCCGCCTTGGAGCGCCGGTTCCAGCAGGTGTTCGTGGGCGAGCCCAGCGTCGAGGACACCGTGGCGATCCTCCGCGGTCTCAAGGAGCGCTACGAGGCCCACCACCAGGTCACCATCGCGGACTCCGCGCTCGTGGCCGCGGCCTCCCTGTCCCACCGCTACATCCCGGACCGGCAGCTGCCGGACAAGGCGATCGACCTGGTGGACGAGGCGGCCTCGCGCCTGCGGATGGAGATCGACTCCGCTCCCATCGAGATCGACGAGCTCCGCCGTGTGGTGGACCGGCTGAAGATGGAGGAGCTCGCACTCTCGCAGGAGTCCGACGCCGCGTCGAAGGAGCGCCTCGAGGCGCTGCAGGCGGACCTCGCGGACAAGCAGGAGGAGCTCGGCCGCCTCAATGCGGTCTGGGAGCGCCAGCGCGCGGATCTCAACCGCGTGGGCGAGCTGAGGAAGAAGCTCGACGACCTGCGTTCGCAGGCGGAGATCGCCACGCGGGAGACGGACCTGGAGACCGCCTCGCGGCTGCTCTACGGCGAGATCCCCGCCGTGGAGAAGGAGATCGCCGCAGCCGAGGCCGCAGCGCAGGCCGCCGAGGCCTCGGGCGAGGACCAGGAGGACGGCTCCGACCGGCCCATGGTGAACGAGCAGGTGCGCGCCGACGACATCGCCGAGGTGGTCGCCGCCTGGACCGGCATCCCCGCCGGCCGTCTGCTGCAGGGGGAGCGGGAGAAGCTCCTTCACGCGGAGGACGTGATCGGTGAGCGGCTGATCGGGCAGAAGGCGGCGGTGCAGTCCGTCTCGGATGCGATCCGGCGTTCGCGCGCGGGTGTGTCCGATCCGGACAGGCCCACCGGTTCGTTCCTGTTCCTCGGCCCCACCGGTGTGGGCAAGACGGAGCTGGCGAAGTCCCTCGCGGACTTCCTCTTCGACGACGAGCGTGCGCTGGTGCGCATCGACATGAGCGAGTACGGGGAGAAGCACTCGGTGTCCCGGCTCGTGGGTGCGCCTCCCGGATACGTGGGCTACGAATCCGGCGGTCAGCTCACCGAGGCCGTGCGGCGCAGGCCGTACTCCGTCGTCCTGCTGGACGAGGTGGAGAAGGCGCACCCGGACGTCTTCGACATCCTCCTGCAGGTGCTCGACGACGGCAGGCTCACGGACGGGCAGGGCAGGACCGTGGACTTCCGCAACACGATCCTCATCCTCACCTCCAACCTGGGCTCGCAGTTCCTCGTGGACCAGTCGCTCACGCAGGAGGAGCAGAGGTCCAAGGTGATGGAGGTCGTGCACATGGCCTTCAAGCCGGAGTTCCTCAACCGGCTGGACGACGTCGTGCTCTTCGACGCGCTCAGCACCGCGGAGCTCAGCCGGATCGTGGATCTGCAGATCGCGGAGATGCAGCAGCGGCTCGCGGAGCGGCGCATCACCCTGCAGGCCACCGCGGCGGCCAAGGACTGGCTGGCGATGGAGGGCTACGACCCCGCCTACGGCGCTCGCCCGCTCCGTCGCCTGGTGCAGCGGGAGATCGGCGACAGGCTGGCCAAGGAGATCCTGGCGGGCGAGGTGCGCGACGGCGACACCGTGACGGTGGACCGGCCCGAGGCCTTCGAGGAGCAGGGCCTGAGGCTCAGCACCGTGCGGTGAGCCGGGCCGGGGTGACGAGCCCGGCGGGTGAGCCCGGGCAGCTGACGTCCGCGGGCAGGCCGGCACCGGCCGGCACCGGCCGGAGGAATCCCTGCGGAGGAGCCGGGGAGAGCGCGTGCTCTCCCCGGCTCCTCCGCGTCTCCACATGGTCCGGGCGGCCGAGGTGCGGGTCACCGCGCCTCGGCCGGCGCCGTCACGGCCGGGCAGGGCCGGAGACGGCCTCGCCCGGTGCGGAGCCGATGTCCTACAGCCGCGTCCGGGCTGTTCCGCCGAGCTCCGGGTCGAGCGGGCGCGGGGATCCCGCCAGCACGCCCGCCGCACCCATCGCGAGGGCGAGGACGACGAGCCCGAGCAGGGGCACGTCCCAGCTGCCGGTGCGGGCCAGCACCATGCCGATGAGCAGCGGGCCGCCGGCGGCGAACAGGTAGCCTGCGGACTGCACGAAGGCGGACACCCGGGCCGTGATCTCCGGATCGCGGGTGCGGGCGCTGATGAGTGCGAGGGCGGAGGGGAACGAGAGAGCCCCGACCGCCAGGCACAGCGCCCAGAGCCACGGGAGAGAGGTGGGGGCCAGGAGGAGCCCCGTGTAGCCGGCGGCGGAGATCGCCCCGTAGCAGCCCAGCACGGTGCGGGTGTGCCAGCGGCGCACGACGATGAGCGGGGCGATGAAGCCGCCGGGGATGCCCACCGCGATGATGAGGGTGATCATGAACCCGGCCTCGACGGCGGAGAGCCCGGAATCGCGGTAGATCTGCGCGACCCAGCCGAAGTGGGTGTACGCGTGCAGCGACTGCAGCCCGAAGAACAGCGTGAGCAGCCAGACGCCGCGTGAGCGCACCACGCCGGGTGCCTGCTTCCGTGCGGAGCCTTCGCCGGGCTCCGCGGGCGCGCCGGAGCCTTCGCCGCCGTTCGCGGACGCAGGTGGTGCGCCGTCCGTGGGAGCCGTGGGTGCGTCTGCGGGCAGGTGGGCGCCTCGGACCTCGTCCTGGGGAGCGGCCTCGGGCGGGAACGCCGCCTTCCTGAAGGCGAACCAGGAGAGGAGCGCCATGAGCGGGAGGACGGTCCAGATGCCCAGTCCCAGCTGCCAGCCTCCCGAGGCCGCCGTGAGCGGGGCGGTGAACAGCGCCGGCAGCGTCGAACCGAGCCCCAGACTCACCGTGAACAGGGTGACGGCCAGCGACTGCCGCTGCGGGAAGCGGGCCTTCGCGAAGACCGGCAGGAGCACGTTGCCCAGGGCCATGCCGGCGAGGGCGAGCGTGGTGAAGGCCGCGAAGCCCCACCAGCCCCCGGCGAAGATCCGGAGGAGCAGTCCCGCGCCGATCGCCGCGCTCGCGGCCGCCAGCGACCAGAACAGCCCGAGCCGGCGGAGCAGCACGAAGGAGAAGGCCCCGAACACGGCGAAGGCGAACCCGGGCATGGCGGTGAGCAGTCCGGTCTGCCAGCCGTGCAGTCCGAAGGCGGTCTGGATCTCCTCCAGGACGGGGCCCACGGCCGTGGCCGCAGGGCGCAGGCAGATTGCCAGCAGAGCGAGGCTGATGAGGGCGAGTGCGTCGAGTGGGGTGCGGTGCGGATGCGGTCGGTTCACTGTGCGGCTCTGGTTCACTGTGCGGCTCTGTCGTCTTCCCGGAGGGAGGTCTCATGCGAGTGGGCGGTGTCGCCGTCCGTCCGGCCTGGACGGGCGAGGCCGCCCGGGTGGTCGGCCAGGCGGGTGCGGGCGGCCTCGGCGGCATCCGGTGCGAGGTGGCGCAGGCTGCTGTGCAGGTGAGCGGCGCCCAGACGGCCGGCGGCCTCGGCGTCCTGTTCCTCGATGGCCTCGCAGAGGGCGCGGTGCTCCGCGGTCATGTGCGCGAGGTCGTCATGCTGCGCCAGGAGCCAGCGCATGCGACTGTTGAGGGTCTGCCCGAGTTCGCGCAGCAGGTGGTTCCCGGCCAGCTCCAGCACGATCGCGTGGAAATCGGCGGCCGCGCGGCGGGCGCGGATCGCGTCTCCGCGCCCGGCGGCCTCGGCCTGAGCGCGCAGTGCGGCGCGCAGGCGCGCCAGGCCCGCAGGTGTGCGGCGGAGCGCGGCCAGGCGGAAGGCGCGGGCCTCCCAGAGGCGGCGCACCTCGATGAGGTCGGCGATGTCCTCCGGGGCGAAGACGCGGACGGTGGCCCAGGTGCGCGGCCGGAGCGTCACCAGTCCTTCCGCCGCGAGCGTCCTGAGAGCCTCGCGCACCGGAACCCGGCTCACAGCGAGCTCCTCGGCCAGACTGCGCTCGACGAGGCGGCTGCCGGGGGCGCGGACGCCGTCGAGGATCTGCTCACGCAGCTGCAGCGTGACGCGGGCGACCTCGGAGTCCTCATCGCCGGAGGGGAGCATGGGGGATTCCATGCGCGCCACCATAGCATTCGGTATACCAAAAAGTGTCCGCACCCGAACGGGCGGCATGCGGCACTGCCGCTGTCGTACCGGTGAGTCCGACACTGCCGTCGTCCCGGTGAGCGCGCCGTCGCCCCGGGGTGGTGTCTTCCGTGTGCTCCTCGCTCGGTGTCGTTCGCCGGCGGCGGTGCGTCATTCGCCCGGTGCCGACCCGGGGCGGTACGCCGTCCTGCCGCCATAGAATCGCAGTGGCGGCGGAGCGGACGCGGTTTCTGCGGGAGAGGGTGATGCCGGGTGGATACGGCAGCGGTGCTGGGGATGACCGGGCTCACGGTGGGGGAAGGGCGGCGCACGCGGCTGCGGAACGTGGACATGGACCTCCGCGCGGGGGAGGTCGTCGCCCTCGTCGGGGCGAACGGTGCGGGCACGTCCGCGCTCATCGAGGCCGCGAGCGGCAGGCGGCCGCCGGCTGCGGGACGACTGTGCGTGCACGGTGAGCCCGTCTCCCCGCGTGACGAGTCGGAGGCGCTCGCCGCGGGAATCAGCACCGTCGCCCAGCATCCGCGGATCCCGGCACCGCTGCTCACCGCGGAGGCGCTCTACAGGCACATGCCGGAGGAGGCGATGCCCGCGGATCGCCGTGCGGCGGCACAGCAGGCGTTCGCGGCGCACGGCCTCGACTTCACCGGTGCCGAGCGCATCGGGAGCCTGAGCGATGCGGAGATCGCGCTGGTGGAGATGGTCCGCGTCGCGCACGAGGGGAGCAGCGTCGTTCTCCTCGACGACGTCGCGAGCGCCCTCAGCGGATTCGACATGCTCCTCTGCATGGACCTGCTCCGCCGGATGGCCGCGCAGGGGCGGGCCGTCCTCTATGCGACGCACCGGCTCGAGGAGGTGCGGGGACTGTGCGACCGTGCGGTGATCCTGAGCGACGGTGAGGTGCGGGCCGAGGTCACGGGTGCCGACCTCGACCGCGACTCCCTCGTGCGCCGGGTGTTCGGTCAGAGGCTGCGCCGCCGCGCTCGCCCCCTGCCTGCGGAGCCCGGTGAGGTGCTTCTCTCCGTGACCGGCCTCGGCACGGCGGGCGGCGTGCGCGGTGCGAGCTTCTCCGTGCGCGCAGGCGAGGTGCTGGGGATCGCGGGGCTGCGCGGCTCCGGTGCGGAATCCGTCATCAGGGCGGCCGCGGGCAGGGAGGAGGTCACCGCGGGGACCGTCGAGGCGGTCGAGAGCTCCGTCTTCGTCCTCGACGACCCCACCCGTGGGGCGGACGAGGCGGGCCGGGTCGCATTCCGGCGTCATCTGCAGGAGCTCACGGCATCCGGCGCCGCGGTCCTGCTCGGGTCCCCGGACCTCACGGAGATCATCGGCAGCTGTCACCGGGTGGCGGTGTTCCGCGACGGCCTCTGCTGCGGGGTGTTCGAGAACTCCGCCCTGGACGAGGACCGGATCGTCGCGCTCTCCGCTGGCAGCCGCCGAGGTGAGGACCCGCGCGAGACGGAGGAACAGGTCCGAAGCCCCGCGCCCGGCTGGCACCCCTCCGATCCCGCCGCGGTCCACCAGGACTGGCCGTACGGCAGAGCGGTGCCTGTGGCGCTGCCGGGGTGAGGCTGCTGGAGTGAGGGCGGGTCCCGGCGGCATGCATCCACCGGCCCGCATCCGGCAACCCGCATCCGCCGGCAGCGAGGACCCTCAGCGAGATGGAGGACGCCCCCGCAGCCCGTCGCTCACGAGGCGGCGCGGGCCCCGCTGCGCAGAGCCGAGGGAGGATCGTAACCCTCCTGCGCGAATGCGCGGGCCAGGCTGGAAGCGCCTCCGTAGCCCACGTGCTGTGCGATGCGCGCCGTGCTCAGAGCGTCGTACGTCTCATCCTGCAGCAGCTCTGCGGCCTGTTGCACGCGGACGCTGCGGAGAGTGCCCCGGATGCTGGCCCCGCGCCGGGCGACGAGCCGTTCGAGCTGCCGCCTGGACATGTTCACCGCCGCGGCGATGCGGTCGGAGCTGAGCGTGGGGTCCGCGTACTGCGCGGCGATCACGTCGAGTGCGTCGCTGTAGGCGTCCCGGGGCGTGAGGACGCGCGAGATCCTGGCCGTGTGGGCGACGATGCCCAGCATCATCTCCTGGATCAGCTTCTCCACGTAGTACACGCTGAGCGCGGAAGCGGAGGCGCCGTCGCCGCGTGCCGCCTGTGAGGCGAATGCGGCCATCGGCATGAGCAGCATCGGCGTCCCGGCGAGCAGCAGCGGCGCAGTGCCGACGTCGGAGAATCCCTCCAGCTCTGCGGCGAGTTCGAGGGGCACCGAGATGACGACGCTCTCGCAGCCCTCCGCCGTGAACAGCTCGCAGTCCGCGAGGGAGTGGAGCAGCGCACCCTCACCGTCGCAGACCTGGGACGCGGTGCGCCCGGCCGTGGCCGGCCACCCGTCTGCGGCCGGCTGCGGGCCGGTCGCGGACCGGGAGACGGTGCCGCCCTCGTGGGGCCGGAGGACTATCCGGAGGTCGCCGCCGCGAGCCACCAGCAGATGGAGGGCGTCCGTGCCGAGGTCCAGGTCCAGGCCGGTCGCGGCGTCCAGGCGGTGGATCGACACGGAGACGGAGCCGAAGTCCGCACGGACGTGTGCGTTCATGCCGGGCCCTCCCCTCCGCCGCCGGATCCGATTCAGCGCGGTGATCGTATGACGCGATCGGTGGCGAAGAGGTCCGAAGCAGCGGCGGCGGAGGATTGTTCACCCTCGAATTCACCCTGCCGCGGGCTTCGGGGTGAAGGAGCCGTCACACCGCATGCGGGCGACCGGTCACGGCTCGGGCAGCAGCCCCTGTCCGCGCGCGAGGTCCAGAGCCTCTCGGCGCGAGGACGCACCGAGCTTGCGGTAGATGCTGCGCAGCTGGGTCTTCACGGTGTTGGGCGAGACGACGAGGACCTCGGCGATGTCCCGGGCGGAGGCGTGCGAGGCAAGTGCGCTGAGGACGACCTTCTCCCGCCGTGTGAGGAGCGGGGCCGGGATCCGCTGCGGCGAGACAGGGCCGCCGGGCTCCGGTGCGCGGCCCGGCACGGCTCCGGGGGTCGCCTCCCGTGCGTCGAGGAAGCGGCCGACCACGGCGCCGCTGTCGTCGGCGAACAGCTCGCCGAGACGCCGCCGGTCCTCGGGCCGCAGCCAGGCCACGTGAGCGCGGGGGCCGTACACGTCCCACGTGACCGCGCTCGCGACCAGCAGTGCCCTGGCGTCGTCGAGGGCCCCGACCCGCAGGGCGGCCACCGCGCCCAGGAGCTGGGTCTCCGCCTCCGAGCGGAGCGTGTGGCCCGTGCACTCCAGTGCGCGCCGTGTGCGGTCGTGCGCCTCCTGCTCCCTGCCGGAGGCCAGCAGCACCGCGATCTGCGCACCTGCCAGCTGGGGCCCGCGCCGGGGGAGCCGGGCCAGCAGGCGCGCCGCCTCAGCCGTTTCGCCTGCGGAGACCAGCGCGAGGGCCAGCACCGCGCAGAGGCGTTCGGTGGCCACGTTCTCGCCCACGCCCGGCGGCGGGACAGCGCCGCGCAGCTCGCGCAGCAGCCGCCGCGCCTCGGGCAGGCCCTGCCCCAGACCGCTGCGGGCTGAGAGGGAGAGCGCGGTGAGGAACGGCCAGAACTCCGCCGTGCCGATGAAGCCGTCCGCGTGGCGCAGGACGTCGAGGGCTCCGGCGTGGTCGAGGGCGTCCAGGCGGTGGTACCCGTTCGCGACGATCCCCATGCCGTTGAGGTAGGAGTCGCGGAACTCCGGCGGCCACGAGCGGGTGTCGATCGATGCGGACAGCGCTCCGGCGCGGACCACGTCGCAGGTGAATACGTGATAGGCGGCGGCGTAGACGAGGGAGAAGTCCCGCGTGACCGGAGTGCGGCACAGGGAGACCGAGCGTTCCGCGGCCTGCATCGCCTCGTCGAACTGGCCGCCCTGGAACAGCGAATAGCTGAGCTGCCGCAGGATCGTCCCCACGTGCCCGCTGAACTGCGAGCCGTTCGCCGCGCTCGCCTGCTCGGAGAGCCGCAGTGCGCGCGTGCTGAGCGCGGCGGATTCGCGGTGCCGGTTGGCGAGGCGCCAGGCGATGGCGCGCATCGCGGCGAGGGCGAACTCGTCGACGTGCGGTTCCGCGTGGGAGTGGCGGGCCTCGGCCTCCGCCGCGATCCGTGCGATCCGGGGTGCTTCCGCGCGGCGGACGGGGCTGGCGGTCAGTGCGAGGGCGAGCCCGAATGCGAGCATGGGGTGCATGCGGAGGTCATCTTCGGGGACGCCGCTCAGCGGTGTGAGGAAGCGATCGGTGGTGTAGCTGTCCGGGTTCTCGATGACGAGTGTGAAGAAGACGCGGTCCGCGAGGCGATGGTCCCGTCCCTCCAGGGCGTAGAGGAGCGCCTGCGAGACGACCTCCTCGTTGTCGAGCAGCCATTCCGCCGTCGTGGTGCACAGCTGTGAGAAGCGCGCCGGATCGCGGGCGGCCCGGGTCCGGAACGACGAGCGGATCGTCTCGACGTACTGGAAGACCTGCCGTCCGGGGGCGTAGGGAATCCATCTGCCGAACCCGTTCCGCTCCAGGACGGAGAACAGCGCGGACGCGTCTGCGGCTCCGGTCAGGCGCCTGCCCAGCTCCACGTCCACGTACGGAGGAACGCTGGTGTCGGAGACGAACTGTACGGTCCGTGCATCCGGCAGGAGCGATTCGAGCCGTGCCGTGACGACGGCACCCCACTCCTCGGAGTCCAGCGGCGGCATCCGGCCCAGCTGCGCGATGGTGAGGACGACGGAGCGGACCGCCAGTGCGAAGCCCCGCGTCGCGCGGACCACGGCGGCCGCCGCCGAGGCCGCGGTCGCCTCGTCGCGCATGCCCGCCTGGCTCTGCAGCAGCTCCTTCGTCTCGTCCTCGGTGAGTGCGAGCTCGCTCAGGGTGACGACGCGCACCACGGAACCGTCCGTGAGATCGAGGTCCGCCGTGCAGGTGGGGGCGCGCGTCGTGAGGACGACGCGGAGCTCCGGCCGTTCCGCGAGGAGGTGCATGAGGTCCGCGTCGACGGCGTGCATCGACTCGCCCAGATGCTCGTAGGCGTCGTCACGCCCTCGCCCAGGGGCACCCAGATCGCGGGCAGGTCCCCCTGCCGGCGCAGCCAGCTGCGCACCAGGGTGGTCTTGCCGCAGCCGCTGGGCCCCTGCACGATGCAGAGGCGGACGTGCCCGGCGTCGAGCACGCGATAGAGGCGGGGCCGGTCGACGATGCCTGCGACCGGGTCCGTTGTGGGGGCCATGCCCTATTCTCCTCGAAACAGCTGCCGGCGCCGTGGTCGTCTCAGGGAATGCCGTTCCCGCCACCCTCCCGCGGGCCGGAAGGACATGAGCGAAGCGGAGGAGCGGGCGTGAGCCCGCGCCTCCGCAGCGCGTCCCCCGGCAGCGGCAGCGGTGCCGGGGGACGGATGCCCAGGGGCGAGGTCGGGACGGGGGTCTCCGCGCCGTGCCCCTGGGCGGCCTCGTGTCCGCTCAGGGCAGGACGGTGCCGCCCCAGGACTGCCCCGGGTCCACGGGGCCCTCGCTCACGAGCCGGTACGAGCCCGGCACCGGGCTGTTGAAGGTGATGTTCACGGAGGTCACTCCGTCGTCCGGAGTGATGAGCCACTCGCCGTCGGAGAGCTTCACGATCGTGCCGCCCGTGATCGCGGTGACGACGATGGTGTCGAAGTCGAGGTCCGAGGAGAGGAGACGGAAGGTCTGGCCGTTCGGGAAGTATCCCTCGTTGCCGTTCGGATCGAGCCCCTGCGGGCGGATGAACCCGACGTTGCCGACTTTCGGGCTGGTGCTCGTTCCGCCGATGCTCGTCGCCTCCTCCGGCGGTTCCGTGCTCGCGGCGGCCATCGGCGCGGTGGCCGCCGCTGCGATGACGGGAGTGGCCCATGCGGCCGCCTTCGTGAACGTCCGGCGGCTGGTGCCCGCCTTGATCTGCGTCATCCTTCTGCTTCCTTCGGTGTGATGGGTGGAGTGCGCTGGGGGCGCGCTCCACCCATCACACCGCCGGAAGCGGACGGAGGAGGCAGATCCGGAAGAAGACGACGCGATCGGCGGTGGGGACGGCGGGATCGGTGCAGGGGCGGTGCAGGGCGAGCATCACACAGTGCGGACTGCGCACGGACCGGGCGCGGCCACGGACACCGGGCACGGACCAGGCGCGGACCGGGCACGGACCAGGCGCGAACCGGACACGGACCCGGCGCGGCCGTGGGCCTCACCCGCTCGTGAGCTTCACACGCCCGTGAGCCTCACACCGCGTAGTCGACGATGACGGGAGCGTGGTCGGAGGCGCCCTTGCCCTTGCGCTCCTCGCGGTCGATCACAGCGGCCTCGGCGGTCTTCGCCAGGGCGGGGGAGGCGAGCTGGAAGTCGATCCGCATGCCCTGCTTCTTGGGGAACCGCAGCTTCTGGTAGTCCCAGAAGGTGTAGACGCCGGGGCCGGGCGTGAACCGGCGCGTGACCTCGGTGAGCCCCGCGGCCTCGAGCGCGGCGAAGGCCTCGCGCTCCTGCGGAGAGACGTGGGTGGCGCCCTCGAACTCCGCGATGTCCCACACGTCCTCGTCCAGCGGAGCCACGTTGAAGTCGCCGGTGAGGACGAAGCGGTCCTCCGGGTCCGCGGCCAGGCGCGCGGCGGCGACTACCCGCAGCCTCTCCAGCCACTCGAGCTTGTAGTGGTAGTGCGCGTGGTCGAGCTCCCGGCCGTTGGGCACGTAGAGGGAGTACACGCGCACTCCGCCGGTCACGGCGGACAGGGCGCGGGCCTCGGCGGCACCGTCCTCACCGAAGCCGGGCATCTCCGCGAAGCCCACCTCCACGTCCTCGAGGCCCACGCGGGAGGCGATCGCCACGCCGTTCCACTGGTTGAGGCCGTGGAAGGCCACCTCGTAGCCGCGTTCGTCGAAGATCTCGCGGGGGAACTGCGCGTCCTTGCACTTGAGCTCCTGGATGGCGAGGACGTCCGCATCGGAGCGGTCGAGCCACGCCCCGATCCGCTCGGCACGGGCACGGATGGAGTTCACGTTCCAGTTGGCGATGCGCATGGACGACAGACTATCCAATCCCCGCGCGGCTGTGCCGCAGGCCGCCGCGGCGCAGGACTCTTCGCGGGTGTGCGCCTGGGGCGCGCGCCTCGGGTGTGCTCCCTGCGTGTCGCCGGTGCCCGCCGGATCGTCCCGGATGCCGCCCGATAGATTGACGGCATGGCAGCAGCACTCAACCACCACCTCGGCGCCGGCGGCGAGGACGTCCCGTACGCCTACTTCGTCCGCACGGGGGAGTCATCCTACCGGTCCACTCTCCACGCGCAGGGCGCCTGGCAGGCCGGCGAACAGCACATGGGAGCGGCCTCGGGCCTGGTCGTCCATCACCTGGAAGCGGTGCTGGGCGGGGACGCGCTCATCTCGCGCATCGCCTTCGACATCCTGGGGGTCATCCACTCCGGCGAGTTCGACATCGAGGTGGAGACCGTGCGCCCCGGCCGCACCATCGAGCTCGTGGAGGCGCGCATGGTGCACCGCGCCGCGCACACCGGGGCCGAGGCCGCCCCCGCCACTGCGGATGCCCCCGCTCGTCCGGCCGTGGAGGGACGCCCGCGCACCTCCGTCGTGGCGCGCGTGTGGCGGCTGCAGTCCTCGGACACCTCCCCGGTGGCCGGAGACGCCCTCGCGCCCTTCCCCGCGTGGGAGGAGTGCGCGCCCCGGCAGCTGAGCGAGCTGTGGCCGGGCGGATACATCGCCTCGCTCTCCGGGGCCGAGGCGCCCGGCGGCGTCCCGGGCCGCCGGCAGGTGTGGGTGCACACGGACATGCCGCTCGTGGCGGGGGAGGCGGACGGTCCTTTCGCGACGTTCGCCAAGCTCGCCGACAGCATGAACGGGCTCGCCGTCCGGGAGGACCCGCAGCGGATCTTCTTCCCCAACGTCGATCTCACGCTCCACTTCCTCCGGGCACCGGAGGCGGGTCCGCGTGGGGAGTTCGGCTTCGACGTCCGGCAGAGCTTCGGCCCCACCGGTGTGGGCATCACGCATGCGGTGCTCCACGACGGCCGCGGGCCGCTGGGCACCGCCTCACAGTCACTCACCGTGCGGATGCCCACGGAGTCCGGCCGCGCGGACGGCTGAGCACGGTGCGTGGGGGCCTGGCGTGCGGCGGGGTTCCCCGTTGCCGGCTGCGCACGCATACTGGGGGCACAGCCGCGGCGGCCCGTGGCGTCCGGTGTTGGAGCAGCCCGCAGTGTGCAGTGGCAGAGGAGGAAGCATGTCCGATCCCACAGTGGAGATCCGCAAGGCTCCGGAGGACAACAGGTTCGAGATCCTGGTGGACGGAGAGCGGGCGGGCCTGGCCGCCTACAGGGACCGGGGGAGTCAGCGAGTCTTCCACCACACGGAGGTCGCACCGGAGTACGGAGGGCGGGGCCTGGCCACGCAGCTCGTCTCCCGTGCGCTTGCGACGACGATCGGCGAGGGCATGCGCATCGTCCCGGTCTGTCCGCTCGTCGCCAAGTACGTCCGCACGCATGAGGAGCTCGCCGCGGACGCGGATCCGGCGACGGGCGACGTCCTCGCGTGGCTGGAAGACGAACTCGGCTGAGAGGCGGTGAGGAGATGAGCAACCTCGAGGCGGAACCCCGCGAACAGGTGTGCGCCCCCGGGCCGGTCCCGGGCACCGGCACCGAGCCCGCCGGCAGTCCCGCTTCCGGCGCAGCAGACGGCTCCGCACCCGGACCCGCCGGAGCGCGCGTGGAGGTCGTGACGTCCAGGGAGGTCCCGCTGGGCGGGCCTCGCGCCATGCCGGTCCGCCGCACCCTTCCGCAGCGGGCCCGTTCACTGGTGGGAGCGTGGTGCTTCGCAGATCACTACGGCCCCGACGACGTGGCGGTCACCGGCGGCATGGACGTCGCACCCCATCCGCACACCGGCCTGCAGACGGTGAGCTGGCTGTTCACCGGTGAGATCGAGCACCGGGACTCCCACGGCGTGCACGCGAGGGTGCGGCCGGGCGAGCTGAATCTCATGACCGGCGGCTCCGGGATCGCGCACTCCGAGGTGACGACCCAGGACACCACGGTGCTCCACGGCGTGCAGCTGTGGGTGGCGTTGCCGGAGGCGCACCGCCGGGCGCCGCGCAACTTCCAGCACTACGCGCCGCCGCTCGTGGAGTTCCCCGGCGGCCGCGCACGCGTCTTCCTCGGGACCGCCTTCGGTTCGACCTCGCCCGTGGAGGTGTTCTCGCCGCTGCTCGGCGCGGAGGTGGAGATCGACGCCGGCGCCTCCGTCCGGCTGGCACTGGACCCCGCCTTCGAACACGGCTTCCTCGTGGACCGCGGCGCGCCCGTGGTCGACGGGACGGCGCTCGCCCGTGCGGAGCTGGGCTATCTGGGCACCGGGCCGGACTCCGTGGAGGTGCAGGCGGGGGAGGAGCCGGTGAGGCTGGTCCTCCTGGGCGGCGAGCCCTTCGGCGAGGAGATCGTGATGTGGTGGAACTTCGTGGGCAGGACCCATGAGGACATCGCCCAGGCCCGTGCGGACTGGGAGGCCGGAGCAGAGCGCTTCGGGACGGTCGAGGGCTATGTGGGCGAGCGGGATCGGCTGCCCGCGCCGGCGCTGCCGCAGGTGCGCATCCGGGCACGCCGGAACCCGCCCACCGCCGCCCCGCGCTGACCGGATACCTCCTGCGGCGTGGGCGGCCTCGGGCGCGAGACCCCGCGAGCGGCGCTTCCCACCCACCTATACGTGGGCGGCTGGGACGATAGGCGGTGTGTGACGGCGGGCGGACGGCGAGGAGGATGCGGTGGACCATGTGACCGGCGATGCGACCAACGGCGTGAACAGGCACGCGGATGCGGCCAACGATGCGGCGAGGCATGCGGATGCGAGCAGGCACGCACACGACGGCGAGACGGAACTGAGCGAGCGTCCGTGTGCGCTCGTCACGGGTGCGAGCGCGGGCCTCGGGCGTGCGTTCGCGACTCGTCTCGCCCGTGACGGGTACGACCTCGTGCTGGTGGCCCGCGATGCCGTGGCGCTGGAGCGTCTCGCGGAGGATCTCGCCGCCGCCCACGGGTGCCGGGCCCTCGCCCTGCCCGCGGATCTCTCCTCCTCGGAGGGGATCGCCCGGGTGGCGGACTTCATCGACACCACCCGCGTGGACGTCCTCGTGAACAACGCCGGCTACGGACTGCGCACCTCGCTCCTCGACACGGAGCCGGAGGCGCTCGCCGCGAGCGACTCCGTCATGCTCACCGCGGTCACCCGGCTCAGCTGGCACGCCGCCCATCGCATGCGCGCCCGCGGCCGCGGCGGGATCCTCACGGTGTCCTCCCTGGCGGCGCTGGGGGTCTACGGCGTGTACTCGGCGGCCAAGAGCGCGGCGATGATCGTCACGGAGGCGCTGGCCGCGGAGCTCGCGGACACGCCGGTGACCGTGACCGCGGTGCTGCCCGGCTTCATCCGCACGGAGTTCCACGAGCGCATGCGGGTGCGCAGGACGGGGCCGCGCTGGATCTGGCTGGAACCGGAGCAGGTGGTCGATGCGGCCGTGCGCGATGCCCGCGCGGGGCGGACCGTGAGCGTGGCCGGCGCGCAGTACAAAGGTGCGTACGCCCTGCTCCAGGTGCTGCCCCGTCCGCTGGTGCGGGGTGCGAGCGGCGGATTCCGCTGGATGCGCAAGGGCGCGGGCTGACTCCCCACGCGGGCACGGAGACGCCGGGGGTGCGGGACGGGTGTGCGGGCAGGCCCGCTGACTCGCCATGCGGGCAGCGAGGACGGGCGTGCGCGGCGGAGCGGATACGATTCCCCACATGACAGACACCCGCTCGCAGCTCCTCGCACTCATCGATGAACTGGCCGTCGTCCGCGGCCGTGTCACCCTGTCCTCCGGCAGGGAGGCCGACTACTACCTCGATCTGCGCCGCGTCACCCTCGACCACCGCTCCGCGCCGCTCGTGGGCGACATCGTCCTCGACCTCCTCGCCGAGCACGGCCTGCTCGACGGTGAGGGCGCCGTGCAGGCGGTGGGCGGTCTGACGATGGGCGCGGATCCCGTGGGCACCGCCGTCATGCACCGCTCCGTGGTGCGCGGCACCCCGCTGGACTCCTTCGTGGTGCGCAAGGCCGCCAAGGAGCACGGCATGGGGCGGCGCGTGGAGGGCCCGGACGTCGCCGGCAAGCGCGTGGTCGCCGTCGAGGACACCTCCACGACCGGCGGTTCCGTGCTCACCGCGGTGGAGGCGCTGCGGGAGGCCGGTGCCGAGGTCGCGGCCGTCGTCGTGGTCATGGACCGCGAGACCGGCGCGAAGGAGCGCGTGGAGAAGGAGGCGGGCATCCCGTACCTCACCGCGCTCTCCACGCGGGACCTCGGCCTCGACTGACGCCTCGGCGGCCCTGCCGTCCCGGTGCCGCCGGGGCGGTGGAGGCGCGGCCTCCGCACAGCCGCGGGACCGTCCGGCGCCCCGGCACAGGCTGGGAGTCTGCACCGAAGCCGCTGACTCGCGTGCCTCCGCGTTTGCCGCGCGGTGCCCGCACGGCCAGACTGACTCCGGTACCGGATGGATCGCGCAGGCCTGTGCGTGTGCGGCCTCCTCGGACACGGAACCATCGCACGCAGACAGACCCGCGCTGGCAAGACAGCGCACACAGCACCCGCACCTGCGGGCGCACCCCGACGCATAAGGACAACCACGTGCTCACAGTGAAGGGACTGACGGTCTCCTCCGGGAGGAAGACCTACCTCAAGGACGTCTCGTTCGAAGCGAGATCCGGCAGGCTCACCGGTGTGGTGGGGCTGCGCGGCTCCGGCAAGACCGAGCTGGTGCGCGCCGTCATGGGCCTCATCGATCCCACGGCGGGGTCGATCGAGCTCGAGGGGAACGCGCTGGGGTTCGGCGACCGCCAGAACTTCGGCTACCTGCCCCGTGAGCGCGGGGGCTACCCGCGCATGAAGGTGATGGAGCAGATCGTCTACCTGGCGCGCCTGCACGGCATGACGCTGGGAGCAGCGGAGCACAACGCGGTCACGCTGCTGGCCCGCCTGGACCTCTCCGACCGCGCCTACGCCCAGCTGAACCACCTCTCCGGCAGCGAGGTCGCCTGCGTGGACATCGCCGCGGTGCTGGCGGCGGACCCTGACGTGGTCGTCCTCGACGAGCCCTTCGACGGGCTCGACGCGGATTCTGCGGCGAAGGTGTTCGCCCTGCTGCGCGACCACGCGGAGTCCGGCGTCCCCGTCCTCTTCACGACCGAGAAGTGGAAGCAGGCCCAGGAGGTCGCCGACGACCTCGTCATCCTCTCCCACGGCCGGGTCGCCGGCCAGGGCACGCTCGAGGAGCTGCAGGGCGAGTCCCGCAGCTTCCGGGTGCGGCTCGCGGACGCGGAGGCCGCAGCCGCCGCCGGGGCCCAGGTGGAGAAGGCCGGTGCCGAGGACGTGGTCGCCGCGGGCACCGTCGTCACCTTCCGCGCCGCCGACGAGGCGGCCGCTGCCACGTACCTGACCGGTGTCGCCGGGGCCCGCGAGTTCGGCCCCGTGACCCGCGACCTCTCAGAGCTGTTCAAGGAGTCGGTGTAAGCACATGGTCGAAGACAGGCGAGACGAAGACAACCGCGAAGAGACGACGAACGACACGGAGCTCGCAGACGACTTCCTCGACTTCAGCGATGAGGCCCAGCTCCCCGAGGAGCTGCGCGAGGACCGCCCCGATCCTGCCTCCACGCCCAAGACGGGCCTGGTGAGCGAGTTCCACGATCTCTCCGCGTCCCAGGCCGCGTACCTGGTGGCGAACCGGGAGACCTCGAGCGTGGCGCGCAGCCCGCTGTTCTACGTGAGCGCCCTGGTGCTGGGCCTGGCGACGATCGCCGCGCTCATCATCGGCTTCCAGCGCGTGGGCGCGGAGGCTGGCGGCAACAGCACGCTCGCGGTGGTGGGCGTGCCCGCCGAGCAGGCGGACGCCTTCGCGCAGCAGGTCGGCATCCCCGTCGTCGCGGCGGAGACACAGGAAGCGGGCGAGGAGATGCTGCGCGACGGTGAGGTCGGCGCGCTGTACGTGCTCGATCCCACCGGCATGGGCCCGGCGCAGCTCATCGCGCTCGACCGCGAGCCCATCGCCATCCTCGAGAAGCTCAACCAGCCCGTCCCCGTGCAGTACGTGGACGAGCCGGCGGTGGCCTCGTCCCTGGCGGACCCCGTGGGCTGGGGCATGGGCGCCGTCGTGCTCCTCGCGGGTCTGGCGCTGGGCGCCGCCCTCTACCAGAACCTGAGGACGGAGAAGCGCAACCGCCTCGCGGAGGTCATCGCCTCCGCGATCCCGGCCCGTTCCTCCGCATGGGGCCGCGTGTACGGCCTCACGCTGCTCTCCCTCACCTACGTGCTGGTGGGCGCGGGCGTGCTCCTCGTGGGGCTGTCGATCGGACAGCGCACCACGGAGGCCATGGCGCTGCTGCCGGGACTGGGCTGGTTCGCGCTCACCGCCGTCGCCACGGTGTTCCTGGTGCTCGCCGCGCATCTGTGGGTCTCGACGGCCTCGTCGAAGGGCCTCCAGCGGTTCGGCTACGGTGCGCTCGTGGTGCTCATGGTCGCCGGTGCCGTCCTGCCCATGTACTTCCGGGCGGAGCGCACCGTGCTCCAGATCCTCTCCTTCATCCCCTTCAGCTCGCCGGTGGCGATGCCGCTGCGGTACTTCGCCGGCAGTGCCGAGTGGTGGGAGGGCCTGGCCGCTGCGGCCATCGCCGCGGCGGTGGGCCTCCTGGTCTTCCTGCTGGCGTCCGCGGCGTACCGGCGCACACTGCTGGCGGGAGCGGGGCGCGGCGGACGCAAGGCGGTGGCGCGCACCTCCCGCAAGGCGAAGAAGGCCGCGGAGAAGGCAGGCGTCGCGCCCGCACCGGCCGCAGACGGCGCATCCGCGTCGTCCGCAGCGGACGAGTCCGGGGAAGCCGGGAGCACCGCGTCGGAGGACGCTGCCGCCGGCGACGCCGCGGGTGCGGACACGACCGAGAAGTGAGCGGATCACCGGCCGCGCCCGAGGCCTCGGGCGCGGACGCTCCTTCCCTCGCGGGTCCGGCGCCGGGTTCCGGCCAGGGGGCAGCCGCGGCCTCGGGCGCGGACCCGGCGCTCCATGCGGGCGCTGACGGCCCTGCGGTCGCAAAGGTGAGAGCGGACCTCTCCGCGGCCGGGGACGGCCGGCCCGGCGCCTCGGGAGCGGTCCCAGCCGCTGCGGACCAGGATCCGCAGGTAGGTGTGGGTCCGTGGGAGGGCGAGCTGCCCACGGGTGACCACTGGGATCCGGAGCTGCTGGCCCGGGGCGACCGGCGGAACGTCGCGGACGAGTACCGGTACTGGACGGTCGAGGCGATCGTCGCGGATCTGGACACCCGCAGGCACTGTTTCCACGTGGCGGTGGAGAACTGGCAGCACGACCTCAACATCGGCTCCGTGGTGCGTACGGCCAACGCCTTCAACGCGGCGGCGGTGCACATCGTGGGCCGGAGGCGATGGAACCGCCGCGGCGCGATGGTCACCGACCGCTACCAGCACCTGCATCACCACGGGGACGCGCAGGCTCTTGCGGAGTGGTGCGGGGAGCGTGGGCTGCCGCTCATCGGGATCGACAACTTCCCGGACTCCGTGCCGCTGGAGACCTTCGACCTGCCGGAGCGCTGCGTGTTGCTGTTCGGCCAGGAGGGGCCGGGGCTGAGCGAGGAGGCGCACAGGGCGTGCGGGGCGGTGCTCTCCATCGCGCAGTTCGGCTCCACACGGTCGATCAACGCAGCCGCCGCGGCCTCGGTGGCGATGCACGCATGGATCCGGCGCCACGTGTTCGGCCAGCGGGTGCAGGGCTGAGGCCGCGCGGCGCCTGCCGGCTCACCTTCCGAATCGTCCACCCGCGGCCCGGCCAGCCTCGCCTCGGGCCCGGGCCCGGCCCACCCACGGCCCGGCCAGCCTCGCCTCGGGCCCGGGCCCGGCCCACCCACGGCCCGGCCAGCCTCGCCTCGGCCTCGGGCCCGGGATTGTCTGATCACTTCACCCAGCCATCTTGCATGGAGTGGCCGGGCAGAGTGATCGATCCAGAATCGTATCTCTCTGTGGCCGGCGGGATCGGGGTCTGCTCGGAAGGTGACCGGCGGAGAAGAGCCGGCTGGCGACGGCGCAGATTCCATCACCGGCGCGGACTCCAGGGGCGGCGCGGACTCCAGGGGCGGTGCGGATTCCGGCGCCGGCAGGGGACTCCAGTGCCGGCGGCGGACTCCAGTGCCGGCGTGCGGGGTCAGGGGCTCAGGGGTCGGCCCGCTTCCAGATCGGCGAACCGCTTCATCACCGTGTCCATGGTGTCGAGGTACTTCCCGCTGTCGTAGATCCTCTCGATGAACCACCCTGCGGACCTGAATGCGCACCGCCTGTCTTCGTCCTTCTCGAACTGCCTCCGTGACGTGCGGTGGTGAGCGCCTTCGTACTCGATGCCGGTCCGCACCTCCTCATAGGCGAGGTCCGGTGTGAGGTGTCTGCCGATCGACTCGATCCACACCTTGTGACCCACTGTGGGTTCGGGATATCCCCAGGCGACGATGTTGAGACGGAGTTCGGTCTCCTTGGGAGAGGCCACGCCGGTGCGCACCCGGTCCAGCACCCGCAGCAGAGTGAGCGCGCCACGATGTCTGCGGTAGGGGTGGAGAGATTCGGTGATCTCCGTGGGTGAGAGCGTGGGCGGGTGCCACGTGCCGGTCACGCTCTCCACGGCGATGATGAGTTCCTTCTCGTGGAGAACGGTCGCAAGCTGCACGAGTGTCTGCAGTGCGGACACCACGATCACTCCGCCGGTGGTGACGGTGTCGGGCAGCTGGGTTCCCCGGTGGCACTTCACCCCGGCCAGGCGGATGAGGCTGCGGTGGAGCACGTGCACGTCGTCGCTTCTCCGCAGCCGGCTCGGCAGCGGGATCCCGAGGAGAGCGGCTGCGGTGAGATGCGAACCTGCTGCGGTGGGATGCCGTGCCTGCACCGAGGCCAACCGGGCGCGCAGCTCGAACCAGCGGTCGTCGGCCCATCCGGGATGCGTGATCTCCTCGGTGCGCTGGGGATCCAGTCGAACTCCCCGCAGAGGACGAAGGAAGGCCGGTGACTCCCTGGCCTGCCACGCGGACAGGCGGTGGGCACCGGCGCCCGTGCGGTCCGCGGCGTCAACGGGGAAGATGCGCGGAACAGCCGAGACTTCGGTCTCTCTGCGGAGATGGAGAGGGTGTTCCTCGCCCGCCGGTGCTCTGCTGCCTCCGGCCCTGCGTCCCGATGCGGTCCCCTGCTGGGGTCCGGGCGCCGGCGTGTCCGGTGACCGGCGTTTCCTGAGGTCCGCAGTGGTGGCCTTCTGCGGCCGCCGTCGCCGACGGGGTACGTCTTCGGCAGGTTGAGGGTGCATGGTCCAAGGAAAGCAAGGCCGCCGTGGTCGCGGCGGGGCATCGTCGAATCTGTGGACAGACGGTCGGGAGATCTGTCGGTTTGTGACGTCAAGTCTCGGTTGCCTGTGACAGTCGGTGGCGGTCCGCGTCTGGCCGCTGGTGGGATCAGTTCCCTCAGCCGTCCGCCGCGACACGGCTAGGAGAACTGATCGCACAGCGCGCGGGGATCACACGCTGTGCGGGTGCCGTTCCTCTCGCGGCTCCTCCGCCTCCACGGTTCCGCCGTGATATCCCTCCGAGGCCGCTGTCCGTTCGCTGATAGATTGGGCGCGTATGCAAGCCAGGCTGCCTCGCAGTCAGATCGGAGCTCCTCTCATGCGCGCCAGCCCCGCGAAGCAGCGCACCCGTCCCCTCCTCGTCGTCCTCGCGGCAGCCCTGCTCGCCCTGGTGCTGAGCGGCTGCGTGAAGTTCAACGCGGACTTCCAGATCTCCAAGGAGGAGACGGTCAGCGGATCGCTCGCCATCTCCGCCGACCCCCAGATGTTCGAGGACATGGGCGAGCCCATCGACGAATCGGAGATCGACCGCTCCGTCGAGGAGGCGCAGAACGACCCGTCCATGCCGGAGGGCGTCACCGTCGAGAAGATCAAGGACGATGACGGCTACCTGGGCATGCTCATGAAGTTCGACGATGTGCCGGCGGACGAGCTCGCGTCCACGGATTCCGCCGCCTCGGAGTTCGGCGCTCCGAGCGTGGACGGCATCGACATCGCCTCTGCCGACGGGCAGATCACCTTCGACATGCCCAACCCGGTGAGCGCGATGGGCTCCGAGGCCGGCATGGGCGGTGGAGGCTCCATACGGTCCGTGTTCGACGAGGCCCGCGTCGCCGTGACCTTCCCCGGTGCGGTGACGAATGCGGAGGGGGCCGAGATCTCCGGCAAGACCGCCACCTGGGACCTCCGCGACTTCGACGGCGACACCCTCAGCGCCACCGCCAAGGCCGGCGGCTTCCCCTGGCTCATCGTGCTCATCATCGTCGGCGCGGTGATCGTGCTGGGCGGTGCGGGGCTGATCGTGTTCCTCGTCCTGCGGTCGAGGAAGAAGCAGGCGCAGGGCCCCGGAGCTCCCGGCGGCTTCCCCGGCGCTCCGGGTGGATACCCGGGCGGCCCCGGTGGCTACCCCGGTGGCCCGGGTGCACCCGCCGGTCCGGGTGGCCCGATGGGTCCCGGCGGCTTCCCCGGCGGGCAGGGCGGTCCGGGCGGCCATCCCGGTGGTCCGGCCGGTCCGGGTGGCGCACCCGCCGGCCCGGGCGGCTATCCGGGTGGTCCGGGATTCCACCCCGGCGCTCCGCAGCAGGGGGCGCCCGGATACCCGCAGGGCGCGCCCGCGCAGGGCGGACCCGGGTATCCGCAGGGTCCGGGACCACAGGGTCCGGGCGGCCCCGGCGGGCCGGCTCCGGGCGCACCGTCCGGTCACCCCGGCGTGCCGGGACAGGGACACCCCGGTGCGGGCCACCTCGGCTCCGGCCCGCAGGGCCACGGCGGCCCCGGAGGCTCGGCACCCGGTGCTCCCGGTGGACACCCCGGTCAGCAGGGGCCGCAGGGCGACAGTCGTTTCGCCCCTCCCGGCTCACACTGACGCCGCTGCCGATTCACACTGAGGGCGCTGCCGGCTGCGCACCGCGCCGGCGGGCCGAAGCCGGACCCTGACGATGACGGAGCCGCCCAGTCATGACTGGGCGGCTCCGTCATCGTGCGGTGGAACATCGTCCGGTGGAATGCTGCATGCAGGGCCCGTGAACGCGCTCAGCCGCCCACGCATATGTGGGCGGCTGAGTCGATGCCGATGCGCGGTGGGTGCTCAAGCGGCCGGTGCTCGCGCACCCCGCCGCTCGAGCACCCTGCCTCAGGCGAGGTCCGCCGCGTGGGGCTCCAGGAGGCCGCCCTGCGCAGCGAGCGCCTGGGCCACCTCGTCCTTGTCGTCGAACGTCTTCGTGATGACGGTGAGGCGCTTGGCGTAGTGGCCGATGGGGTACTCCATCGTCATGCCGATGCCGCCGTGCATCTGGATCGACTCCTGGCTGATCTCACGTGCCGCATTGTCGATGACGAGCTTGGCGGCGAGCACGTCGCGGTGGCGGGACTTCGAGTCCACGGCACCCTCGCCCGAGGCCGCGGCGGCCTCCTCGCCCGCGATGGCGAGCTTGGCGTACAGCGCCATCGACTTGGCGCCCTCGAGCGTGGCGTAGGCGTCCGCGGCGCGGTGCTGCAGAGCCTGGTTCACGCCGATGGGCGCACCGAACTGCTCGCGGGTCTTGAGGTACTCCGCCGTCATCTGGAGGGAGGCCTCCATGGCGCCCACGGCCTCGGCGGCCAGTGCCGCGTTGGCGGTGTCGATGACCTTCTCGATGATCGCGGAGGCGTCGCCGGAGCCCAACCGCACAGCGGGCGCGCCGTCGAACCGGACGGAGCCGGTGCGGACGCCGTCCGCCTGGGTGCGGCCGGAGACGGAGACGCCGGAGGCATCGGCGGCCACCAGGAACAGCCCCACGCCGCCGTCCGCGGCGGCGGAGACCACGAAGGTGTCCGCGTCCGCGGCGCCCAGCACCGCGGTCTTCTCCCCGGTGAGGGTGTGTCCGTCACCGGCCTCGGTCGCCGAGGTGGCCGGAGAGGTGAGGTCGTAGCGCCCGGTGGGCTCGTAGCCGGCGAAGGCCAGCAGGGTCTCGCCCGCGACGACGCCCGGGAGGATCTCCGCCTTCTGCGCATCCGTGCCCGCGGCGTTCACGAGACCGCCGCCCAGCACCACGGTGGAGAGGTAGGGCTCGAGCACGAGTGCCCGGCCGAACTCCTCCATGACGACGGCGACCTCGGCGAAGCCCATGTCCGCGCCCTCGTAGTCCTCGCTGAACGGCAGGCCCAGGAGGCCCAGCTCCGCGAAGGTCTCCCACTTCTCACGGCTCCAGCCGGCGTCCGAGTTCAGGATCTCCTCGCGGGTCGCGGCGTCGTACTCGGACTTCAGCAGGCGCGCGACGGTCGACTTCAGTTCGCGCTGGTCTTCAGTGAGTTCAAGGTCCATCTGTTCTCTCCTTCGAATCCTTGGGTCAGTGCAGGGCGGGGCTCAGAGACCCAGGATCGCCTTGCTGATGATGCCGCGCTGGACCTCGGACGAACCGCCGTAGATGGTCACCTTGCGGGTGTTGAAGTAGTCGGGCAGGGCGGTGGCCGCCGCGCCGGGGAGGTCGGTGAACCCGTCGCCCACGACGGCGGAGTCCACGAAGTCCAGGCCCTGCGGGCCCAGGACGTCCACGAGCAGTTCGGTGATGTCCTGCTGCAGCTGCGAGCCGTGGAGCTTGAGCACGGAGGAGCGGGGGTCCGGCTTGTCGGATCCCGCGGCCTGCGTGGAGAGGACGCGCAGCTGGGTGAATTCCAGGGCGGTGAGGCGGGCCTCGATCTCGGCCAGCCGCGCGGAGAACAGCGGATCGTCCAGGAGGGTGCCGCGCGAGGTCTTGGTGAGCGCGGCGTAGGCCTTGGCGCGCGCCAGGTTGACCTTGGAGGTGCCGATCCGGGCGATGCCGGTGCGCTCGTTGCCCAGGAGGAACTTTGCGTAGGTCCAGCCCTTGTTCTCCTCGCCCACGAGGTTCTCCACCGGGACCTCGACGTTCTCGAAGAAGACCTCGTTGACCTCGTGCCCGCCGTCGATGAGCTGGATGGGGCGCACCGTCACACCGGGGGACTTCATGTCGATGAGGAGGAAGGAGATGCCCGCCTGCTTCTTCACGGTGGGGTCCGTGCGGACCAGCATGAAGATCCAGTCGCCGTACTGGCCCAGCGTCGTCCAGGTCTTCTGGCCGTTGACGATGTACTTGTCGCCCTGGCGGACCGCCGAGGTCTTGAGCGAGGCGAGGTCGGAGCCGGCGTTGGGTTCGGAGAAGCCCTGCGACCACCAGATGTCCACGTTGGCGGTGGCGGGGAGGAAGCGCTCCTTGATCTCCTGGCTGCCGAACGTCGCGATGACGGGACCCACCATGGAGGCGTTGAATGCCAGCGGCTGCGGGACGCAGGCCAGCTGCATCTCCTCGAGCCAGATGTGGCGCTGGACGGGCGTCCAGTCCTGGCCGCCCCACTCCACGGGCCAGTTGGGGACCGCGTAGCCGTGCTGGTTGAGGGTGCGCTGGGAGGTGACGATGTCGTCCTTCGTCAGCTCCTGACCGGTGGCCACCTTGAACCGGATCTCCTCCGGGATCTCCGTGCGGTAGAACTCGCGCATGTGCTGCGCGAACTCCAGCTCTTCCTTGTTCAGAAGCTGGTCCATGAACACTCCTGTGTGCGATGTCGGTGTGCGGTTCCGGGCTCGGTGCAGCGTGAGTCCGGTCGTTCAGCGGTCGTGACGATCCGGCCGTTGCCGCCAGTCTAGCCAAGTTACTGTACGATCGCTAAGTCCAGAAGTGGGCGGGGTCACTCGCTCTTCTCCAGGCTCGAGCCGGTGCTCGCGGAGGTGTCGTGATCCGCGCCCGAGGCCGCCTCGGCGTGCGCGGGCTCCTTCAGCCGCACAATGAGCAGGAGTCCCACCGCCAGCACCAGTGCGATGCCGAGCGCGCCCGCCCGCTGGTAGCCCAGCACCGCGATCGCCGTGGAGAACATCAGCGGCCCCAGGAAGCTCACGGCGCGGCCCGTGGTCGCGTAGAGGCCGAAGTTCTCGCCCGCGTGCTCGGCGGGGGTGATGCGTGCGAGGAACGAGCGCGAGGAGGCCTGCACCGGGCCGACGAAGACGCAGAGGAACATGGCGGCGACCCAGAACACCGTGGGTGAGTCGGACACCGCGATGGGCACGGCGCCTGCGATGAGGCAGAGGAGGCCCACCACGATGACCCGCTTGGAGCCCAGTCTGTCGTCGAGCACCCCGGCGAGGATCGCGCCGGTGCCGGCGACCAGGTTGGCGGCCACGCCCAGGACGATCACCTCCGAGGCCGTGAACCCGTAGGACCCGGCGGCAAGCACCCCTGCGAAGGCGAAGATCGCCGCGAGCCCGTCGCGGAACACGGCGGAGGCGATGAGGAAGCGCAGGGTGAGGCGGTCCTCCCGCCACATCCGGAGCAGACGCCGGAGCAGCCTGCGGTAGTCGGCCGCGAAGCCGCGGAAGTAGGAGAGCGGGAAACGGCCTCGGGCGCGTGGTGCGGCTGCCGGGTCCGCCGCACCGGAAGGGCCCGTCCCTCCGGAGGCCGCGGGGTCTGCGGACGCCGCGGCCTCCGTCGCCGAGCGCGGTCCGATCAGCAGCACCGGCAGCGCGAACACGGCGAACCAGACGGCGGCCAGCACGGCCACGAGCCGGTACCGCAGGCCGCCTTCGTCCGTGGCCCCCAGGAGGCCCACCTCGGGCTGGATGACCGTGACGAGGAGGAGCACGAGGAGTGCGAGCCCTCCGACGTAGCCCAGGCCCCAGCCCAGACCGGAGATCCGGCCCACCGTGGCCGGGGTGGAGAGGGAGAGCAGGATGCTGTTGTAGGACACCTCCGCGAACTCGAAGAAGACGCTCGCCACGGCCAGGAGCACCAGGCCCAGCCAGAGGTGCGAGGGGGAGTCCTCGACGAAGAACATGCCGGCCATCGCGGCCACGACGACGAAGGTGTGGAAGCCCAGCCAGAAGCGGTGGCGCCCGCCGGTGTCCGCGCGCGTGCCGATCGCCGGGGCCACGAGCGCGATCACCAGCCCCGCCGCGGCGGTGGTCCAGCCCAGGGCGGTGGAGCCCGAGGCCTCGTCCGCGGCCACCCCGGACGTGAGATAGGGCGCGAAGACGAAGGTGACGATGACGGCGTTGAAGGCGGCGGATCCCCAGTCCCAGAGCGACCAGGCGGCGACCGCGCCGCGGGTTCCGGAGCGCTCGCCCGAATGCGTGCTCATACCGGGAACAGTAGCTAAAGAAGCAAGTCTCGTTAGACTGCGAATTACATGTGCATATGCCGGAACCCGCCCAGGGACGCTTCTCAGTCGTCCGGACGGCTGCACGTGTTCGCCAAGGAAACCTACCGGAAGGGCATTTATGAGCTTCGGAGCCAGCACCACCGACTCCGAGAATCGATCCGAGAGTGCGCAGGACGAGGCGGAAGCCGCTGCGATCGCGGAACGGACCCCATCACCGGAAGGATCTCAGGACGAAGAGACCGTCTACGCCGCGGAGGAGCTCTCGGAAGCCGAGCAGCTCCAGGACACCGATTCCGATGTGCGCATCGTGGGCAAGCTCCGCGCCCAGGGCGTGCGGCTCGGGAGCGGCAACATCGCTCCGCGCGTGTTCTGGCCTGCGCTGAGCGTGATCGTCCTCATCGCGGCTGTCGCGATGATCTTCCCCGACCCCACCGGCAGAGCCCTCCAGGCGATCAACGACTGGATCGTGTCCACCTTCGGCTGGTACTACATGCTCGTCATCGCAGGCTTCATCGTGTTCTCGGTGTTCATCGGACTGAGCAGGTTCGGCACGATCAAGCTCGGCAATGACGACGACAAGCCCGAGTTCTCGTGGCTGACCTGGTTCTGCATGCTCTTCGCCGCCGGCATGGGCATCGGTCTCGTGTTCTACGGCGTGGGTGAGCCGCTCTCCTATGCCTCGTTCGACCCCAAGCCCGGGTGGTCCGCCGACCCGTCCGAACAAGCTGGTCTGGCGATGGCTCAGAGCTTCGTCCACTGGGGCCTGCACCCGTGGTCCATCTACGCAGTGATCGGTCTCGGCATCGCCTATGCCATCCACCGCCGCGGCCGTCCCATCTCCATCCGCTGGGCACTGGAGCCGCTCTTCGGGAAGGCCGTCAAGGGCTGGGTCGGTGACCTCATCGACATCCTCGCGATCTTCGGCACCCTCTTCGGCATCGCGACCTCACTCGGTCTGGGCGTGCAGCAGATCGCCGCAGGTATGCGCGCCATCGGCATAGTCGAGACCGTCGACATCACCGTGCTCATCGTGCTCATCGTCGTCATCACGTTCATCGCGCTCGGCTCGGTGGTCTCCGGTGTGGGCAAGGGCATGAAGTGGCTCTCGAACATCAACCTGTCCCTGGCCGCGGTCTTCATGATCACGATCCTGGTCATGGGACCCACGCTGTTCCTCCTGCGGAACTTCGTGGAGTCGCTCGGCGTGTATCTGGCCAACCTCATGAACATGACGTTCGACACCGCCGCGCTCACCGGTGCCGAGGGCCAGGACTGGAACTCCACGTGGACGCTGTTCTACTGGGGCTGGTGGATCGCCTGGGCGCCCTTCGTCGGTGTGTTCATCGCTCGCGTCTCCCGCGGACGGACCATCCGCGAGTTCGTCATCGGCGTCCTCCTCGTGCCCACGGCCATGGGCATGCTCTGGCTGTCCGTGCTCGGCGGCACGGCGATCCATCGGCAGCTCTTCACCGATGATCCGCTCGTCCCGGCCGGGGAGAGCGTCTCCAGCGACGCAGCCCTCTTCGACCTCGTCTCGGGCCTGCCCATGGGCGGGATTCTCTCCGTGGCCGCGATCATCCTCGTGGCGATCTTCTTCGTCACCTCCTCGGACTCCGGATCCTTGGTCATCGACATGCTCGCCTCAGGTGGTCACCCGAACCCGCCGACATGGTCGCGTGTGCTCTGGGGCACCCTCGAGGGCCTCATCGCGATCGCGCTGCTGTGGTCCGGAGGCCTCGAGGCGCTCCAGGCGGCCTCGCTGGCCACGGCGCTGCCCTTCAGCGTCGTCCTCGTCCTCATGTGTCTCGCGCTCTTCCGGGCGCTGCGGGAGGAGATGCGGATACGCAATGCGGCTGAGCGGGAGGCTCGCATCCGCGCAGGCCTGCAGCTGGTGCGCTCGCACATCAAGTCCAACTTCGACGAGGACTGGGGCGAGGAGATCGACACACGCGTGGACAACCGCATCGACTACCGTCTCACTGCGACGAAGAGCCCGCTGCTCAACAGGCGGGAAGCCCACCCCAAGCAGGGCACGGCCCAGCGTGAGCCGGCAAAGCGGCTGCCGCAGAGCGGGCGGCCCCGGCAGGAGTGAGCGCGCTGTCCGGTTCCCGGGCGGCGGCCTCGGCTTCGGGGCAGGCGGGCCGATGGGAGTGACCCGGTGCCTTCCGCCGTTGCGTCTGAGCACCGCTGTGGGACGTGTCCCGGAACCCTCTCTCCGGTTCCGGGACACGTCCCACGCGCATGTCCCGTGACTGGTGCAAACCTCCGGCGGGTGAAAACATGGGGGCGAGGACTTCCCCGAACCGGTTCCCCTATGCAAGGAGATGCCATGCCCGTCGCCTCCCCCGAGGTCTACTCCCAGCTCATCGACAACGCGAAGGCCAAGGGCTTCGCCTATCCGGCCGTGAACTGCACGTCCTCGCAGACGATCAACGCGGCGATCCGCGGGTTCGCGGAGGCGGAGTCGGACGGCATCATCCAGATCTCCACCGGCGGCTCCGAGTACCTCTCCGGTCCCACGGTCAAGGACCAGGTGCGGGGTGCGGTGGCGTTCGCGGTGTTCGCCCAGGAGGTCGCCAAGTCCTACGACGTGAACATCGTGCTCCACACGGACCACGCCCCCAAGGACAAGGTGGAGTCCTGGGTGAAGCCGCTGCTCGCGCTCTCGCAGGAGCGGGTGGACCGCGGTGAGGACCCGCTGTTCGGCTCCCACATGTGGGACGGTTCCGCGGTGCCCCTGGAGGAGAACCTGCGGATCGCGGAGGAGCTCCTCGAGCTCTCCACCGCCGCCCGGACGCTGCTCGAGGTGGAGATCGGCGTGGTGGGCGGCGAGGAGGACGGCGTGGAGAACGAGATCAACGATCAGCTCTACACCACGGTGGAGGACGCCCGCGCCACGGTGCAGGCGCTGGGCTCCGGCGAGAAGGGCCGCTACCTCACGGCCCTCACGTTCGGCAACGTGCACGGCGTGTACAAGCCGGGCAACGTGAAGCTGCGGCCGGAGCTCCTGGGGGAGATCCAGGAGACCATCGGCGCGGAGGTGGGCAAGGACAAGCCGTTCGACCTCGTGTTCCACGGCGGCTCCGGGTCCACGCCGGAGGAGATCGCCACGGCCGTGCGGCACGGCGTGGTGAAGATGAACATCGACACGGACACGCAGTACGCCTTCACGCGTCCGGCCGCGGACCACATGTTCAGGAACTACGACGGCGTCCTCAAGCTGGACGGCGAGGTGGGCAACAAGAAGCTCTACGATCCGCGCGCCTGGGGCAAGGCCGCCGAGGCCGGCATGGCCGCGCGCATCGTGCAGGCCTGCGAGAACCTGGGCTCCGCGGGCAATCGCATGAAGTGACCGTGCAGTGACTGGGGGAGGGGCCTGTCCCCTCTGCGCAGACGGGAGCAGCCGCCGTGGCTGCTCCCGTCTGTCTTTTCGCCGTGTTCCGGTGCGTACGGCGGCCGATCCGCAGACGGGAACGGCTCCCCGTCGTGCTGCCGTCTGTTCGGGGTCCGCGAATTGTCACCGAAAGCAACAATTCGCTTTCAGGTAGTATGCGGGAGGCTGACATGCCCTTCTGATTCTCAGGAGAGTTGTGGGTCGGGCACGCAGTCGGCGGAGCGGGACAGGGTGATGGGACATGGAGGGCCGGTCTTCCTCATTGGATCTGGTGCGGTTCCTCGCGCTGACGCTCGTCGTCGCCGGGCATGTCTGGACCGACAAGCCGCTGAGCGGGTACGTCGCCGTGTTCTTCGTGGTCACCGGCTACCTCTGGAAGCCCGGGCGAGGAGTCGTCGACGAGGCCCGCCACAAGTGGCGGACGCTCATCCGCCCCTACATCGCGTGGGGAGTGCCTCTGCTGTGCGTGCTCGTCGCAACCCTGCTCCTGAGCTCCGCGCCCCTCGCGATCGTGGTGAAGACCGCGGCTGTGACGCTGTGGGGAGGTGCCAAGGCGACGGAGCCATTCACCGCCTACTGGTTCCTCACCGCGATGTTCTTCGCCTGCATCCTCCTGCGCCTGATCGACAGAATGCGGGGCTGGTTCCCCCTCGTCCTGGTCCTCGTGCTCTCCGTCGCCGGATCGATCGTGTTCGGCGAGTACACGGACCTCCTGCCGCTGGGCTTCGGCAATGCGCTCTGGGCACTGCAGTTCCTCATCACCGGTCGTCTGCTGCAGGCGGTCGCTCCCGTCACCATGACGGCGCGCACCTGAGGCCTCGCCGTGCTGCCGGCGGCGCTCGCGCTGGGAGGGGGCCTCCTTCTGCTGCTGACCGGAAGGGCGGAGCCGATGGTGCTCAAGGCGGGATACCACGGCACCCCGGTGCTCAGCTTCCTGGCCGTCGTCGCGGTGTCCTGCGGTGCGCTCGTGCTCACGCAGGCTGTCGAACCTCTGATGCCCGCTTTCGTCCTGCGCGCGGCATCTGTCCTGGTCTTCACCAGCACCCCGGTGCTGCTGATCCACGGAGCCGTGATCTGGGCGCTGAAGCATCAGATGAGCGGGTGGGCACTCTTCGCCGCGGCCTACGCGATCCCGATCTGCATCGGTCTGGTGCTCCTCGGCGTGTCGGGCAGGGTGCGGGCGTGGCTCATGCCGGGCACCCAGGGGTGGCGGCGTTCCACCGGCCGGACCGGAACCGCGGCCTCCGGCTCTCCTACGTGAGCCGTCGTCTCCGTGTACTGTCGCCCCATGAACAGCGCAGCGCCTTCCGTGTCAGGCCGGGTTCTCATGATCTGCACGGGCAACATCTGCCGCTCGCCGTATGCGGAGCACAGGCTTCGCGCTGTCCTGGGCGCTGGCAGCGCGGTGGCGAGCGCGGGCACACACGGGCTGCGGGGATGGCCCGCTGACGAGGGATCGGAGGAGGTCGCACAGCAGCGCGGCTTCTCCTGCGCGGGCCACAGCGCCAGGCAGGTGACGGCGGAGATGATCGCGGAGGCGGAGCTGGTGCTCGGGATGGGGCCGGACCATCGCGACTTCTGCACCGAGCTGGCGCCGGACGCGGCCGGCCGGATCTTCACCCTGCACGAGCTGGCGGAGCTTCTCCGCTCCGAAGCTGCCGGCGGAGTCTCGCTCGGCGCAGTGCTCGCCTCTGCACACGCCGCCCGGGAGAGCCTGTCCCGTGCGGCGCGGATGCGGAAGGTCGCAGACCCCTTCGGCCAGCTCAGCAGCGCGTTCGAGCGCATGGCCGACGACATCGAGGACCAGCTGGAGGCGATCCTCCCCGTCCTCCGATAGGCGAGGCCGAGGCGGCATGAAACAATGGCGTGGGCCTCGGCCGGGGTCCGTGCTCGTGTCTGCGCGTATGCGCGCGGGAAGAAGGAGAGAGCCATGCCAGCGATCGTGGTCGTCGGGGCCCAGTGGGGCGATGAGGGCAAGGGCAAGACCACCGACATCCTCGGCACCCGTGTCGACTACGTGGTGAAGCCCAACGGCGGCAACAACGCCGGGCACACCGTGGTGGTGGGCGGTGAGAAGTACGAGCTCAAGCTCCTTCCCGCCGGCATCCTCTCGCCCAATGCCACCCCGGTGATCGGCAACGGCGTGGTGGTGAACCTCGAAGCGCTCTTCGAGGAGATCGACATGCTGGAGTCCCGCGGTGCGGATACCTCGAAGCTGCGCATCTCCGCGAACGCCCACCTGGTGGTGCCCTACCACCAGGTGCTGGACAAGGTCACGGAGCGGTTCCTGGGCAAGCGCGCCATCGGCACCACGGGGCGCGGGATCGGCCCTGCGTACGCGGACAAGGTGGGCCGTCTGGGCATCCGTGTCCAGGACATCTTCGACGAGTCGATCCTCCGGCAGAAGATCGAGGGCGCGCTCACGCAGAAGAACGAGCTCCTGGTGAAGGTCTACAACCGCAGGGCCGTCGAGGTCGATGAGATCGTCGAGGGGCTGCTCTCCTACGCGGACCGGCTGCGCCCCTACGTCGCGGACACGGCGCTCCTGCTGAACGAGGCGCTGGACCGGGGTGAGCTCGTCGTCATGGAGGGCGGTCAGGCCACCATGCTGGACGTGGACCACGGCACGTACCCGTTCGTCACGTCCTCCAACCCCACGGCGGGCGGGGCGTGTGTGGGCTCCGGGGTGGGCCCCACGCGCATCACCCGGTCCGTGGGCATCGTGAAGGCGTACACCACGCGGGTGGGCTCGGGGCCGTTCCCCACGGAGCTGTTCGACGACATGGGCGTCTACCTCCAGACCCAGGGCGGCGAGTACGGCGTGAACACCGGCCGCCCCCGTCGCTGCGGGTGGTACGACTCCGTCATCGCGAGGTACGCCTCGCGGGTCAACGGCTTCACCGACTACGTCCTCACCAAGCTCGACGTGCTCTCCGACCTGGAGGAGATCCCCGTCTGCGTCGCCTACGACGTGGACGGGGGGCGCGTGGAGGAGATGCCTCTCACGCAGTCGGACTTCCACCACGCGACGCCCATCTACGAGACGTTCCCGGGCTGGCAGGAGGACATCACCGGCGTCCGCACCTTCGAGGACCTGCCGGTGAACGCGCAGAACTACATCCTGGCGCTCGAGAGGCTCTCCGGCACCCGCATGTCGGTCATCGGCGTGGGTCCCGATCGCGAGCAGTCGATCGTGCGGCACGACCTGATCGACTGAGGCGGTATGGAGGGCGTGGCTGCAGACGGCAGCGCAGGAAGCACTGAGGAGGCGACCGCCCTGTGAGGGGCGGCAGCTCCTGGCTCTGGCCGCTGGTGCTGGCGGCCGTGCTCACGCAGACGGGACTCAACCTGTTCCGTCCCGTCACGTCGTACAAGCTGCTGGACCTCGGCGCCGCTCCGGCGCTCATCGGCGTGGTCACCGCGGCGTACGCGATCCTGCCTCTGGTGATCGCACTGCCGCTCGGCCGCCTCACGGACCGCACTCTGCGTCTGCGCCACATCATGGGGGCGGGGGCGCTTCTGCTCGCCGCCGGCGGTGCGCTGCAGGCCGCGACCGAGAGCATCGCATTCGTGTTCGCGGCGAACGCGGTGCTGGGCCTCGGGCACCTGCTCTTCACCATCGCGGGACAGACCGCGATCGCCAGGTTCTCACCCCCGGAGGCGCTCGACCGGGGCTTCGGCTACTTCACGGCGGCGTTCTCCGCGGGGCAGCTGCTGGGGCCGCTGCTCGCCGGCGCCGTGCTGGGACGGCAGGCGCATGCGGACCAGATCGCACTGGCGCTGTGGCTGGGCGCCGGTGCGGCGCTGCTCGCCGTCCCGCTGCTCGCCGCCGCGGGCCGGGCCCGAGGCCGTGGCGAGGAGGCGACGACTCCCGGCGCTGCGGATGCGAGGGAGGCTGCGACCGACACGGCGGGCGCGGTGCGGCCCACAGCCCTGGGCGTGCTCGGAAGGCCCGGCGTGGGTTCGCAGATCTTCGCGAGCCTCACCCTGCTCGTCATGATCGACGTCCTCACCGCGTATTTGCCTCTGGTGGCGGAGCAGGCGGGGGTCGCACCGGCCGTCGTCGGCGTGCTCCTGGCCGGTCGCAGCATCGCCTCCATCGCCTCGCGGATGCTGCTGCCGCCGCTCACCCGTCGCTTCGACCGGAGCCGTTTGGTGAGCGTCTCGACGCTGGGAGCCGGCGTCGCCCTGGTCTTCCCACCGCTGCTGATCGGCAGTCCGTGGGCCGCCGGAGCGCTGATGGTGCTGGGCGGCTTCCTCCTCGGGCTGGGCCAGCCTCTGACCATGTCGCTCATCACGCAGGCGGTCCCCGCGTCCTGGCGAGGGACCGCGCTGGCCACGCGGCTCATGGGGAATCGGCTGGGTCAGGTGGCATTCCCCGCCGCGGCGGGGCTGCTGGCCGCTCCGCTGGGTGCCGCCGGCCCCATCTGGTTCTCGTGCGGCATGCTCGTGCTCTCCGGAGCGGAGATGTCCGTGCGCAGGAGGCCGAGGTGAGGCTGCCCGGCGACGCGAGGACGGCGGGCCGCCTCCGGCGGAGTGGACCGGGAGGTGCGAAAGGCGTGTCTATACTGTACGAGGTACGTATTCATCCGATGAAGGATACGCATCGGAGCAGTCGAGATCGCAGGTGGAGGAGCGCAGGGTGAACGTATCCGGCAGTCGGCTTCACGCTCCTCTGTGGACCCTCATCACCGTCACCTACAACAGCGCGGACAAGCTGCGCGAGTACTGGGGCGGCTTCGCGTCCGATGACACGGTCGAGTGGATCGTGGTGGACAATGCCTCCACGGACGGGACCGCGGACCTCGCGCGTTCCTTCGGCGCGCAGGTGGTCCGGTTGGAGGAGAATCGCGGGTTCGGTGCGGCGAACAATGTGGGCTTCGCCGCAGCGCGAGGAGAGTATGTCGCGTTCGTGAATCCGGACATCGCCGTGGACGTCGCGACACTCCCCGTGCTCGAGCGCCTGCTCGGCGATCGGCACCTGCTCGTGTCGCCGCAGCTCGTGAATGACGACGGATCGCGGCAGCCCAACGGGCGGGGGTGGCCGTATCTGACCGACAAGGTCCTCAACCGTCTGGCGCCGGCGAAGGTGCAGGGACGCTACCGCCTCTTCGCAGGGGATGCGCAGGAGCTCACGCCGGTCGTCTGGCTGACCGGGGCCGCCGTGGCCGGCCGGAAGGAGACATTCAGCCGGTTGGACGGGCCCTGGGACGATCACTTCTTCCTCTACTACGAGGACACCGACCTGGCTCTGCGGGCCCGTCGCGCGGGCATCCCCAGCGCAGTGACCTCTCGGGTGGTCTGGACGCACGGATGGGCCCGTGAGACGGCGGGGCGGTTCCGTCTGGCTCCGTGGCGACGGGAGATCGCCTCCCTGCTCAAGTTCTACGCCCGGTATCCCTACCTTCTCGGGCCCGCTCTCCACCCGAGGTCGAAGCGAGGAACATTCGGATGAAGGTGCTCGTCGACGCGCTCGCGGCCACGAAGTTCTCCGGTGGGATGCGTCTGCACGCGGCGGAGCTCATCCGCGCCTGGTCGGAGGCGTTCCCGGAGGACGAACTGGTGGTCGCCGGCGGCTCGTCCCTGCATGAGGCGGTGGCGGACTGCTCCGGCGTCAGCGGCCTGCGCTGGCCCAACGAGCGCATACTGACCCGGGCTCCGGGGCAGGTGCTCGCCACGCCGGTCATGCGAGCGATCACGCGCGCAGACTGCTGCGTCTCCCTGAGCCCGATCGTCTCGCCCCTGTTCCGCCGCACACCGGCCTTCTGCTTCCAGCACGACTGGCGGCACCTCCGGCGGCCCGCGGAGTTCGGCGCGGTCCAGAAGGCGTACCGCAGGCTGTGGGAGGTCTCGGCCAGGCACGCCGATCTGAACATCTGCATCTCCGCCAAAACGGAGGCCGAGACCCGGGAGGTGGTGCCCGGCGCGCGGACGCTGGTGGTGGAGAACGGGCGTGACCATGCCCGGCGCTGGCGGATCACGCCGGCTCAGCCGTCACCCTCCACCGTCGTGACCTTCGGGCATCACAATAACAAGCGGCCGGAGCTGGTCATCGACGCGCTGGCCCGGTTGGGGCCGGAGGGCGAGAGCGTGACTGCGACCGTGCTCGGAGCCAGGGGCTCCTATGGGGAGGAGCTCCGGGCACGGGCCGTCGCCCTGGGACTCGGAGACCGCGTCCGCCTGCCGGGTTTCGTGACGGATGACGAGTATCAGCAGCTCATCGCCACGGCGTCGTGCATCGTGCTCGCATCCTCCGACGAGGGATTCGGCCTGCCGCTCGCAGAGGCGCAGTACTTCGGCATTCCCGGTGTGACGGCTTCCGACAGCGGGATCGAGGCGATCTTCGAGGACGCGATCGTCGCCGCTCCCGAGGCAGCGGCGATGGCCGCAGCGATCACCGAGGCGCTGGCGCGGCCCCGCGGCAGCGTGGGCGAGGGTCTCTGGCGGTGGGCCGATGCGGCCGCTGCCGTGCGCGGGGCCCTCCTGAACGCTCTGCAGAGGTGAGCGGGTGGCCAGCCTCACCAGACACGTGAGCATCACGATGCTCGGCAATGCGGTGGTCCCTCTCGCGGCGTTCTTCACCGCTCCGATCCTTGCGCAGACCTTGGGCGTCGAGGGACGCGGCGCTGTCGGAGCGGCCGTCGCCCCCTTCACCCTCGGACTCTCGCTGTTCACGATGGGTCTGCCGGAGGCCCTGACCTACTACGTCTCCCGCGGGGTACGGCCCATCGGTGCGATGCTGCTGCGCGCCTCGGTCGCCGTGCTCGTGATCGGGCTGCTGGCGGCCGCCGGCTTCGTCCTGCTCGCCGATGTGCTGGCGAACGGTTCCGAGGTGGTGGCCTCCCTCATCCCCGTCGCCGTCGCCATGCTGGTGCCCGCGCTCCTGCTCTCGCTGGTGCGCGGCGTCGCGCAGGGGCTGGACGCCTGGGGCCTCGTCGCCTGGGAGAGGACGATCGGGGCGGTCGCCCGGCTGGTGCTGGCGGTGTGCCTGGCGGCCACCGGTCAGCTCACGGTGTTCACGGCGACCCTTCTGATGTCGGCGACGACGCTGCTGGGGGTGTTCGCCTATCTTCCGGTCATCGCCAGAGCACGTCGCGACGCCGATGCCCATCGCTTACGCGAGGCCGCAGGGAAGGACGGCGCAGGCGTCCCGCAGGGGAGAGGGGGGCCGCGCAGCCCACGCGGGCTTCTCGGCTACGGAAGCCGCGTGTGGTTCGGCGCGATCGCGGGGATCCTGCTCTCACGCGTCGACCAGCTCCTGCTGCTGCCCCTGTCCGATGTGCGCGAGGTCGGGCTCTACGTCGTCGCCGTGCAGGTGGGCGACCTGGTTCTCGTATTCAACAACGCGATCCGAGACGTGATGTTCCGTGCGGAGTCGGCCGATCCTCAGGCTGCGCGACTGGCAGGCGCCTCACGGATATCCACGATGCTCACCGCGGCCACCGCGCTGGGGGTGGGGGTGGTGAGCATCTGGATGCTGCCGGTGCTCTTCGGCGAGGAGTTCTCCGCGGCTCTGCCGGTGCTCGTCATCCTGCTGGTCGGCACCGTGCTCGGCAATCCGGGATCCGTCGCGGGAGTGGGACTGAGCTCGCGCGGGCGGCCCGGTCTGCGGAGCTGGTCGCTGCTGATCGCCTGCATCAGCAGCGTCTCGGTGCTCTTCGTGCTGGCGCCTCCGCTCGGCGCGGTCGGAGCGGCGATCGCCACGCTCGTGGGCAATGTCGTCGCCGGCGGGCTGAACCTCGTCTGGCTGCAGAAGCACTTCTCCATCCCCAGCCGTGACTTCCTCCGGATCGGCATGCAGGATCTCGCAGCGGCGAGAGAGCAGATCCGAAAGGTCGTTCCGGGATGAACGGGAGGACGGGCATGGCCGGGACGGTTGCCGTGTGGAAGCGCTCCTGGCTTCCTGCGTCCGAGACGTTCGTGCGCAACCAGCAGGATGCGCTCAGCGAGTGGACGCCCGTCTCCCTCGGTCTGGTGGGGGAGCCCTCCCCGCTGGCCCGGGAGACCGATGTCCTCCTCCTGCGCCGTGCCCGCTTCAGGCGCCTCTGGCTCCGGCTCGCGAGTCTCATCGGCTGGTCCTGGCACCTGGAGAGGTATCTCCGGGCGAATCGGCCCGATGTCCTCCACGCGCACTTCGTCCCCGAAGCCGTGGTCGCCTCCCGCGCCTGCGCGCGTGCGGGAGTGCCTCTCGTCGTGACGGTGCACGGCCACGACGTGACGGCGGCGCCGCGCACGCCCGGCCTGCGCGGCATCCGCTACCGTCGCCGTGCGCGTCGGATGCTTCGCAGAGCGGCGCGTGTCGTCGCGGTGTCGGAATTCACGGCGCGCAAGGCGGTAGAGCTGGGTGCCGCCCCCGACAGTGTCGTCGTGCAGCCGATAGGCATCCCTCTTCCCGACGATCGCCCGCCTTCGCGCCTTGAGCCCGAATGGGACGTGGTCTTCGTCGGGCGCCTGGTCGAGGTGAAGGGGGTGCAGGACCTCGTGGCCGCGGTCGGCACGCTCGCCGCCCAGGGGAGGCCGGTGCGCGTCGCCGTGGTCGGAGACGGTCCGCTGCGAGGGGAGCTGGAACGGCAGGCCGCGGAATCGGCGGCCGAGATCGAATTCCTCGGTCGGCTCTCCCCTGCGGATGTCCGCAGTGTGCTCAGGCGCTCCCGCATCTTCTGCGCACCGTCGAGGACCGCACCGGACGGCGCCGCGGAGGGATTCGGGATGGTCTATCTCGAAGCGGCCGCGGAGGGCCTGCCGGTCGTGGCCTATGCCCACGGCGGTGTGCCGGAGGCGGTGGCGGACGGGAGGACCGGCCTGCTGGCCGCTGAAGGGGACCGCGCAGGACTCACTGCGCACATCGGCGCGCTTCTCGAGGACGAGGGACGGGCGAGAGAGCTCGGGGAGGCTGGCCGTGCCAGGATCGAGAGGGAATTCGATGTGCGGACGCGGACCCGGGGCCTCGAACAGATCTACGCCGCGGTGTGTGCGCAGCCGCGTGACCACGGACGCAAGTAGACCAGGGAGGGCGGTCAGCAGGTGAGGGAGACAGTGGAGCGTGCCTCGGCACCGGCGAGGATCGCGATCGACGCGCGCATCCTCTCGAAGTCGACGGGTACGTACGCGAGGATGCTGCTGAAGCATCTGCAGGAGATCGACTCCTACAACGAGTACACCGTTCTCCTCCGTGCGGAGGATCTGGGCAGATGGAAGCCCCACGCGCCCAACTTCTCCGTCGAGAAGGCGGAGTACGCGGATTTCAGCTTCGCGGAGCAGTGGGCCTTCTGGCGGCACCTCAGGCGCAGGAGGTTCGACCTCGTGCACTTCTGCATGCAGCAGCAGCCCATCCTCTACCGAGGCGCCAAGGTCACCACGTTTCACGATCTCACCCTGCTCCGCACGGTGGACACGTCCAAGAATCCCGTGGTCTTCCGGGCGAAGCGGCTGGTGGCGCGAGCCGCATTCTGGATCGCTCTGCGGACGGCCACACAGGTCATCACCCCGAGCCGGTTCTCCGCAGAGGACGCGCGGCGCTATGCGAAGCTTCCGGCGGGCAGGCTCACCGTCACTCCGCTCGCTGCGGAGATCGAGACCACGGAACCTGAGGCCAGGGAGCTTCCGTTCAGGGAGTACGCACTGTACGTGGGGAACTTCTTCGACTACAAGAACATTGATCGCCTGATCCAGGCTCACCAGCTCCTGCGCGGACGCGGGAGCGACCTGGGGCTGGTGCTGGTGGGACGGCTGGATGCCGCAGGCATGCGGCTCAAGGAGAGATCCGAGCGACGAGGGGACGAAGCGGTGGAGTTCACCGGATTCATCAGCGACGCGGAGAGGGACTGGCTCTACGAGAATGCGGCGGTCTACGTCTTCCCCTCGCTGAGCGAGGGCTTCGGCCTGCCCGGGCTGGAAGCCATGAACTACGGCGTGCCTGTCGCGGCTGCGGATGCGACCTGCCTGCCGGAGGTCTATCAGGACGCCGCGCACTACTTCGACCCCACCTCGGTGCCTGCGATGGCGGAGGCGATCGCCGAGGTGGTGGGTTCCGAGGAGCTCTCGGCCCGCCTGCGTGAGAACGCGGCCGCTCTGCTGCAGACGTACTCCTGGAGGACGACCGCAGAGCTCACCCACTCCGTGTACGAGAGCGCTCTGCGCTCTGCGGCGGGACGCGGGCCGGCATGAGCACGGGTCCCGGTGACGAGGAGAACGGCGCACCGCGGTCAGGAACCGCTGCTGCGCCGCCGGTGCTGATCGTCGACCACTCGAGCGCCACCGGCGGCGGACAGCTCTCGATGGCGCGATATCTGCAGTGGTCCCGGCGACGGTGCGAGGTGGAGCTTCTCGTCTTCGAGGGCGGGTACCTCGCCGAGGCCGCCGAGGAGGCAGGCGTGCGCACGACGGTGCTGAGCGCTCCGGCGGGGCCGATGCGACGCCTCGTGATCCTGCGGGAGCTGCGCCGCTTCCTGCGCCGCCGGCCGCGCTCCGTCGTCGTCGCCAACAGTCTCAACGCCGCACTGAGCCTGGGCATGGCGGCTCCGCGGGGCCACCACCTCGTGGACTATCTGCGCCAGGAGGCGATGCCGGCGGGACTGAGCCGGCTGCGGGGGAGATTCCTCGAGAAGACCGGGTACGTCCGCTTTGCGGAGTTCATCGCGAACAGCCGATGGACCGCGGGGACGCTTCCGGACGCGGTGGCGCGGCGCCGTCCCACGGCGATCGCCTACCCCGTCTCCGGCATCGGCCAGGTCGAGGCTCTCAACGACGCGGTGGTGGGGCGACCCGGGCGGCTCTCGGTGCTCTCCCTCAGCCGTCTGAGTCCCTGGAAGGGGATCCACCTCCTCATCGAAGCGGTGCGCATCCTGGAGGCAGAAGGAGTCCCCGAGACGTTCGAGGTGACGATCGCCGGGGGCGATCACTTCGGGGAACCCGAATACGGCGCAACGCTGAGGGAGCGGGCGGAAGGTCTCAGGACCCCGATCCGCTTTCTCGGCCATGTCGACGACGTGCGGTCGCTGCTCGCGGACCACGAGGTGCTCGTCTGCCCCTCGGTCACCCCGGAGCCCTTCGGGCAGGTCAACGTCCAGGGCATGGCGAGCGGTCTGGTCACAGTGGCCTCCGATCAGGGCGGAGCGGCGGAGATCATCGAATCCGGGCGGAGCGGCTTCCTGTTCGAGCCGGACAGCCCGGAGGCTCTCGCCGCCGTGCTGCTGAGGCTGGTGCGGAGCCCCGGGGAGCTCAGCCGGGTGCGGGCGGCCGGTCTCGAACGCGCCCGCAGGTTCACCGACGATCGGACGCTGCCGGCGCTCGACGCCCTGCTGCTGCGGATGCAGAGGACCGCGGGGACGGGCTGAGCCGCGGCTCGGAGGTGTCCGTCGGCTGCGGCTCCTCGGGTGCGGAGCCGTCGTCCGTGCGCGCCTTCCTCCCGTCCCCGGAGAACTCGATCGTCCCCAGGGCCGCGGCCATCCACGCGAGCATGTACTCGGAGGCGGAGCCTGAGGCGAAGGAGCCGGAGAACACCGTGGAGGCCAGGAAGAGGAGGACGACGACCGCCGCGGTGAAGCGGTGGGTGCCCTTCGACCCCAGCACGCTGAGGACGAGGACGGCGAAGACCGCGGCGAGGGCGAGGGCGGTCAGGAGCGAATACCCGGTCGCGAAGATGAAGAACCCGTTCTCGAGGCTGGAGCCGAGGACCCCCGAGGCGAGGAGGTCGCTGACCGGGTAGGGGGAGACGACGAAGTCCCCCAAGTGGGAGAAGAACCAGTCGATGGCCTGGAGGCGGAGTTCCGTGGAGACGCCGTCATCTTCCACCTTGTCCGAGAGTGTCGCGGACAGTTCGCTTCTCACCAGGCTGAAGATGAGGGCGCCCACGGGCACGGCGAGAATGAGGAGCGCCATGTTCCGGCGCGCCGTGTTTGCGCGCATCTCCCTGCCTGCGACGAAGACGGAGGCGAGGACGAGCAGTATCAGCCCTGCGCGTGAGGCGCTCGCGAGCACCGCGGCGAGGCTGAACACGATGACGCCCACCCAGAGGAGACGGCTCCTCAGCAGCGTGGTGAGCGGCAGGACCACGGCGAGGAACACCGCGAGCGGGATCCAGTGGCCGAACGTGGCGACCGGCTGCGTGATCTCGTGGTCGGTGCCCCACCACCACTGCTGCTGGTAGGCGGACTCCCAGACGTAGACCTCGCCGGTGAGGTACTGCGCCCCTGCGAGGCCGATGATGAGCGCCGTCAGGACGGCGAGGCCCCGCAGCAGGCTCCTCAGCGGCCCTGAGTCCCCGGTGAAGGAGAGAAGCGTGAGCACGTAGAGGAGGAACGGGCCGACTGCGATGTTGAGCACTCCGCCCAGGGACGTCCCGTGCCCCGTGGACCAGCGGATGAAGATCATGAGTGCGGAGAGGAGTGCGACGAGGCACAGCAGGAGAGGGCGGGAGTTCAGGACCTGGAGGAACCGCCGGGGAGAGCGCAGGAACTGCACGGCAGCGCCGGCTGCGACCATGAACAGCCCCGGATGGACCGGAAGGGGGACGACGGTGCCCACGGCGATGGACGGAACCAGCACGAAGTGAGCGATGGCGGCGAGGATCACGAAGTGCGGGCGGGAGGCGAAGACCACGCTGAATGCCACGGCGCCGACGACGGCGATGAGCAATGTCGTCACGTGGGCCTCGTCTCGCTGCGGCGGAGGTGCATCCTGCTCCGCTCATGGTAGCCGGGACCGTTCACCGCTTCACGTCCGTCGGGGGCGCGGACTTGCGGCCCAGAGCGGTGAGGACGACCTCCTGTGCGCCGCGATACAGCCTTCTGAGGCGCGCGCGTGCGACCGAGGTCTCCCGCACTCCGAGGTTCTCGGAGGAGGCCAGTGCCACGTCCGCCGAGGGCCAGATGAGGCGGAAGGCGATTCCCGGTCGTTCGCGGACCGGCATCTCTCGCAGCGCCGCCCAATAGGCGAGCGCCTTGTTAGGGCGGGTGCGGGGATACCAGTCCCGGGGCCGCCCGGCCGCCGATGTGTCCAGTCGTGCCTCCGGGAACGCAGAGGTGAGCGCTTCTTCCAGCGCGACCGTCGCGTCGAGGGCGGCGGAGGCCGTGAGGGTCTGCGGGCCGGCGGTGCGCAGCACCTCCGTCGCGGCCGGCACTGCCGCGGAGGAGACGACCTTGCCGATCGCGGGCCGGACGATGTGCAGGGCGGAGAGCACCGCATGCGCGGCGCGCTCGGGCGCCTGTGCGTCCACCCCCGCGAACTCCACGTGCTCTCCGCGCGCACACACGGCGGCGAATGCCTCCTCATCGGAGAGGGCGAGCCCCGGCAGGCGACGATGCAGATCGATCTCACACCCCCATCCCGCACGGGGCACCAGCGTGACCGAGTGGTTGATGACGGAGTGCTCCCAGACGTCGGCCATCGGCCCCCACCCCCACGGCTTCAGCAGCGAGGCCAGTTCGGTGAGCCGGTCCGGCGCGACCCACGCGTCGACATCGGCGGAATGTCTGCGGCTGCGCAGACCCTGTGCATGGAGGACGGGGCCCTTCACGAAGACGAGCGGGATGTCCCGGGCGGAGGCGAGAGAGGCCACGAGTGCGTAGACGAGCTCGTGGAGGGGCGAGGAGAGCCACGGCGCAGGGATCGAGGTCTGCCTGGCGGGATGGTGCAGATCGGTGGAGGCGAGACCGCTCTCGCACATCTCCTCGACGATCGTGCGTTCGTCCTCATCGAGGCCCGCTGCCTCCACCGGGTGCTCTGCGAGCCTCCGCCAGAGCGCCGCGCCTCCGGCCGGCAGAGCGAGCGGAACTCCGGGGACGGTGGGAGTGACGAGGATCTCCGCGTCGCCGAAGTCCGATCGAGCGGAGACGTCGAGCGCGCCGTAGGAGACGGCGATCCATGCGGTCATCGTGCCCCAGCCTCTCAGGCGGCCAGCAGACGTTCGAGGTACGCGCCGTATCCGCTCCTGCGGAGGGGTGCGGCGAGGTCGGCGAGCTCCCTGTCGGAGATCCAGCCGTTCCGCCACGCGATCTCCTCGATGCAGCCGATCTTGAATCCCTGGCGCTCCTCGATCACCCGGACGTACTCGGAGGCCTGCATCATGGACTCGACCGTTCCGGTGTCCAGCCACGCGGTGCCGCGGTCCAGCGGCTGCACGTGGAGGCGCCCGGCCTCCAGATAGCGCTCATTGATGCTCGAGATCTCGAGCTCGCCCCGCCTGCTGGGGCGCACGCCCCTGGCGATCTCGACGACGTCGGAGTCGTAGAAGTACAGGCCGGGAACGGCGTAGCTGCTCTTGGGCACCGCGGGCTTCTCCTCGATGGACACCGCTCGCATCTGTCCGTCGAACTCCACGACGCCGTAGGCCTGCGGGTTCGACACCTGATAGGCGAAGATCACCGAGCCCTCGGCGCAGGTGTGCTGCCTGAGGCTGCTGCCCAGGCCGGTGCCGTGGAAGATGTTGTCGCCCAGGACCAGCGCCGACCTCTCGCCGGCGATGAAGCTCTCGCCGATGAGGAACGCCTCCGCGAGACCGCGCGGTGCCTCCTGCGTCCGGTACTCGAGGCGCATGCCGAGCTGCTCGCCGTCGCCCAGCAGTCCGCGGAACTGCTCGCGGTGCTCCGGTGTGGTGATGACGAGGATCTCGCGGATGCCGGCCATCATGAGCGTCGACATCGGGTAGTAGACCATGGGCTTGTCGTAGACCGGCATCAGCTGCTTCGAGATGCCCCTGGTGATCGGCCAGAGGCGGGTTCCTGAGCCACCCGCGAGAATTATCCCCTTCACGAGTCCATCGTATGCCATATACGCCCCGTCTTTCGTATGTTTGCAGGTAGACTGGAGGGCGGTCCTGACGGCCGGCCGGCGCGGGGCCTGCGGTCTGCTCAGCGGCTGAAGGGCGATATGGGAAGCAGGATTCTGGTCACCGGGGGAGCCGGCTTCATCGGCTCCAACTTCGTGCATCATCTGGTGGCGCACACCGATGCGCACGTCACTGTGCTCGACAAGCTCACCTACGCGGGGAATGCCTCCTCCCTGGACGGCCTGCCGGTGGGGCGCGTGCGCCTCGTCCGCGGCGATGTCGCCGATGCCGGTCTGGTCGAGCAGCTCTTCCGGGAGACGGACGCGGTGGTGCACTATGCCGCAGAGTCGCACAACGACAACTCGCTGCAGGATCCGCGTCCGTTCCTCGACACGAACGTGATCGGCACTTACACGCTGCTCGAGGCCGCCAGACGTCACGATGTCCGCTATCACCACATCTCCACGGATGAGGTCTACGGCGATCTCGAGATCGACGATCCCGCGCGATTCACCGAGAGCACGCCCTACAATCCCTCGTCGCCCTACTCCGCCACGAAGGGGGCCTCGGATCTCCTGGTGAGGGCCTGGGTCCGTTCTTTCGGCGTCCGTGCCACGATCTCCAACTGCTCGAACAACTACGGCCCGCGGCAGCACGTGGAGAAGTTCATCCCCAGACAGATCACGAACCTGCTCGACGGACTGCGGCCCAAGCTGTACGGCGCCGGCGCGAACGTGCGGGACTGGATCCATGCGGAGGATCACTCCTCGGCCGTCCTGGCGATCCTGGAGCGCGGCCGGATCGGCGAGACCTACCTGATCGGGGCGGACGGAGAGCTGAGCAACCGGGACGTCCTCGCCCTGATACTCAGGAAGATGGGGATGCCCGAGGACGGCTTCGACCACGTCGCGGACAGGCCCGGCCACGATCGTCGCTACGCGATCGACTCGGCGAAGCTCCGGTCGGAGCTCGGGTGGACGCCGCAGTTCCGGGACTTCGAACGCGGTCTGGAGGAGACGATCGCCTGGTACCGGTCGAACGAGGACTGGTGGCGGCCGCAGAAGGCGAGGACGGAAGCGGACTACCGGAAGCGGGGCCAGTGACGATGGCGCCTCTGCCCCTCGCGGTGCGTGAGACCCCTGTCCCGGGCCTCCTCGTCGTCGACCTCCCGGTGCACGGTGACGCGCGCGGCTGGTTCAAGGAGAACTGGCAGCGGGCGAAGATGACGGCGCTCGGTCTGCCCGACTTCGCACCGGTGCAGAACAACGTCTCGTTCAACGCCGAACCGGGGACGACCCGAGGCATCCATGCGGAGCCCTGGGACAAGTTCGTCTCCGTCGCGTCCGGCAGGGTCTTCGGCGCATGGGTGGACCTGCGCGAGGGGCCGAGCTTCGGCCGCGTCTTCCACACCGAGATGGGGCCGGAGACCGCGGTCTTCGTCCCGCGGGGAGTCGGGAACGCCTTCCAGGCGCTCGACGAGGGCACCGCGTATTCGTACCTGGTGAATGACCACTGGAGCGAATCGGCACAGAGCGATTACACGTTCCTCAACCTCGCCGACGAGACCGTGGCCGTCCCCTGGCCCATCCCGCTCGAGCGGGCGGTGCTCTCCGAGAAGGACAGAGCGCATCCGCGGCTGGCCGAGGTGACTCCGATGCCTCCCAAGCAGACGCTGGTCCTGGGAGCGGGCGGTCAGCTCGGAAAGGCTCTCCGGTCCGTGTTCCCGAACGCGGACCATGCGGATCGTTCGCTCATCGACATCACCGACCGCCGCAGTCTCGAGCGCGTCGAGTGGACGAGGTACGCGACCGTCATCAACGCCGCCGCCTATACGAGGGTCGACGAGGCCGAGTCGGCCGAGGGCAGAGCCGCCGCCTGGGGAGTCAATGCCGCAGCCGTCGCCGATCTCGCGCGGATCGCGCGTGCCCATGCCCTCACGCTCGTACACGTCTCCAGTGACTATGTGTTCGACGGACGCCGTCCCGGCGCGTACACGGAGGACGCCGCCCTGTGTCCCCTGAGCGCATACGGCCAGAGCAAGGCAGCCGGCGACCTGGCCGCCGCCGCGGCCGGGCGGCACTACATCCTCCGCACCAGCTGGGTCGTGGGGGACGGCGCGAACTTTGTCCGCACCATGGCATCTCTCGCTGCGCGCGGTGTCGATCCCGAGGTGGTCTGCGACCAGCGGGGCCGTCTGACCTTCGCGGAGGATCTGGCCGCTGCCATCGCGCATCTGCTCGCTGTGCGTCCGGAATACGGCACGTACAACGTGACCTGCGGCGGGGAGCCGATGTCCTGGGCCGAGGTCGCCGCGCGGGTGTTCGGTCTCACCGGACACGATCCCGCGCGCGTGACCGGGGTGACGGCGGCAGAGTACTTCGCCGGCAAGCAGGCCGCGCCGCGCCCGGCCAACAGCGTGCTCGATCTGCAGAAGATCGAGCGGACCGGTTTCCGGCCGCGCCCTGCGCTTCGTGCGCTCGAGGTGTATCTCGCGGACCGCTGAGGATCAGGAGCGGTGCGGAAGGCTGCGCAGGGCGTCCGCGACGGTGGCGACGAGGCCGGCGATCTGCGCAGCCACCGCTGCGTGCACGTCCGGTGAGGCATCGATGGGATCGGGCACGTCGTCTGCGTCGGAGAGCCGCGCGGCGAAGCGGTTGCGTGCCGCGGCTTCCACGACCGGGCGGGCCTCCGGCACCCCCGCCGGTGCCGCCACACCCGTGCCGGTCTGCACGGCATGGGGAACCAGTGCGGCGAACTCGGCGAGAGTGAAGGTGCGCTGGGCGGCCCGCGGATAGCGTGAGATCAGATGATCCCTCTGCCCGCGGGTCATGGTGAGGAGGAGATCGGCGGTGTCGACCCGCACGTCGTCCAGCTGCTCACCCAGCAGGCCTTCCGGCTCCCCTCCGTGCGCTCGGAGCTGTGCGGCGGCCAGCGGGTCCATCGGAGCGCCGGTGACCGCGCGGAGACCGGCGCTGCCGAGCTCGTAGCGACGATCGCCGGCGAGGGATCGGCGGAGCAGCTGCTCCGCCAGCGGTGACCGGCAGATGTTGCCGGTGCAGACGGTCAGTATCCCCAGCGGCGGGGCCGGCCGATGCGCCCGGCGGCTCATCGTGACGCACGCATGGCACGACGGGTCTGGGGCGCGTCTCCGGCAGCGGCATGCCGGGGCGCGCCCTCTGCGGCAGCGGGCTGCTCCTGTGCCTTGCCGTAGTAGGCGCGGTATTGGTAGCCGTACCCGTCGGCCTTCGCTCCCTTCATGGGAACGCCGTTGAGGATGATTCCCAGAGCGCGGCCGTGGACCCTGTCCAGGCTCCGCAGCGCAGCCTTCAGGGCGTCATAGGTGGTCTTGCGGGCCCTCGCGATGATGATGGCGCCGTCGGTGCGGGCCGTCAGAATGGCGGCATCCGTCACCGGGAGGAGCGGCGGTGCGTCGATCAGCACCACTGCGTGGGCGGTGAGTTCGGTGATGAGTTCGTGGAGGACGTTGGAGCCGAGCAGTTCGCTGGGGTTCGGCGGCACCTTCCCCGCGCCGAGGACGAAGAGGTTGCCGGTGTCGCCCCACGGCTGCATGACGTCGCTCAGCTGGGCCTCCCCGATGAGCACGTCCGTGAGCCCGATGCCGGGGAGGAGGCCGAACGTCTTGGCGACCATCGGCCTGCGGAGGTCGCCGTCGATGACCACCACCCGGCGTCCGGAGGCCGCGATGGTGGCCGCGAGGTTGGCGGTGACAGTCGATTTGCCCTCTCCGGGGAGCGAACTCGTGACGACGATCGAGCGGGGAGGGTTGTCGATGTTCATGAACTGCAGGTTCGTCCGCAGCTCCCGGATCGCCTCCGCGACGGCATACTCGTCACTGCTGCGGGCGTCTCGGTCGTTGCCGCCGGAACTCGTGATGATCCGGTTTTCAGCGGTGAATCCCTGGTGCAGCGGGATGGTGCCGATCACGGCGTGATCCGTCTGGCTCTCCACCTCGGCCGTCGATCGGATGCGCCGGTCGAAGATGTTCCTGAGCAGCGCATAGCCGATCGCTGCGACCAGTCCTGCCAGCGCTCCGATCCCCACCGCGAGTTTGGTGTTCGGCGACGAGGGGGACGTGGGGAGCTTCGCGGAGTCGAGGGACTGGAAGGTGACGATCGACTGCTCGCCCTCCGTCGCGTTCGCGTTCTCCACTTCGGTGACCTGGTCGCCGATGGCTCCCACCCAGGCTTCGGCGAGATCGCGTGCGTTCTCCGGAGTGTCCGCCCTCGCGGACACGCGGATGGTCGCGGTGTCCGCCGGGTTCGTGACCGTGACCTGGCCGATGAGCGACTCCGGGCTCTCGGTCAGTCCGAGCTCCTGCACCACCGATTCCGCGACCGCGCGGGACTCCGCCAGGTCCAGGTAGGAGACGACACGTGATTTCGCATAGTTCTCACCGGCCATCGCAGTGCCCAGGTCGCTGCTGACGCCCGCGGACACGATGCCGCTCGCGTCAGCGGTGTACTCCTTGGGCTGGATGAGCGCCCACCCCAGCCCGAGTACGGCCCCAGCGCAGGTGATCGCGACCATGGCGAGCCAATGGGCGCGCACGATCTTCCAGTAGTCAGTGAGCTCCACGCTGGGGGTCTCCTCTTGCAGTGCCGACGATGCGGTTCGCTTTCATGCTAGCGGCGCGTTCCCACGAGTGCCGCATTGACCGATCTGCGGTCAGAAGCGGCCGTTCACGGCCGCCCCATGCCGGTGTAGGTCCAGCCGGCCGCGCGCCACTTCTCCTGATCCAGGCAGTTGCGCGCGTCGATCACGGCCCGGCCACGGGCGAGCGAGGCCGCGTGCTCGGGGGTGAGCTCGCGGCGGTATTCGTCCCACTCCGTGACGACCAGGACCGCCTCCGCGTCGCGGAGGGCATCGTCCAGGCTCTCCGCATAGGCGAGGTGCGGGTGCACTCGGCGGGCGTTCTCGAGCGCCTGGGGATCCGTGACGACCACATCCGCGCCCAGACCGTGCAGGCGCACGGCCACATCCAGCGCGGGCGAGTCCCTGACGTCGTCGCTGTGGGGTTTGAAGGCCGCCCCGAGCACGGCGACCTTCCTGCCGTGGGGTTCCCCGCCCAGGGCCTCGACCACCAGCTGCGCCGCCCGCTCGCGGCGCCGGAGGTTGATGGCGTCGACCTCGCGCAGGAAGCCCACGGACTCGCCGCGGCCCAGCTCCTCCGCACGCGCGGAGAACGCGCGGATGTCCTTGGGCAGGCAGCCTCCGCCGAACCCGATCCCGGCGCCCAGGAACTTCCGGCCGATCCTTTCGTCGTGGCCGATGGCATCTGCGAGCTGCGTGACGTCCGCGCCGGTGGCCTCCGCGATCTCCGCCATCGCGTTGATGAACGAGATCTTGGTGGCGAGGAACGCGTTCGCGGAGACCTTGACGAGTTCCGCGGTGGCGTAGTCCGTGACGAGGAAGGGGGTGCCCTTCGCGACGGCGGGGTGGAACACCTCTCGCAGGACCTGCGCGGCGTCCGCGCCCGCCCGGCCCGCCGGGACCCCGACCACCAGGCGGTCCGGGTCGACGGTGTCCTTCACGGCCCAGCCCTCGCGGAGGAACTCGGGGTTCCAGACCAGCGTGGCACCGGTGGGCTCGACGCGTTCGGCGAGTTCAGCCGCAGTGCCGACCGGGACGGTCGACTTGCCCGCGACGACGTCTCCGGGGCGGAGGTGGGGGAGGAGTGCACCCACGGCCGCATGCACGTAGGTGAGGTCCGCGGCGTAGCCGTCGGCCTGCTGCGGTGTGCCCACACCTATGAAATGGACCGCTGCGCCGGTGGCGGCCGAGATGTCCGTGGTGAAGGTGAGGCGGCCGGAGGCGATCCCCTCGGAGAGGATGTCCTGGAGCCCGGGCTCGAAGAACGGCGCCTCGCCGCGTGAGAGCGAGGAGACCTTCTGCTCGTCGACGTCCACGCCGACGACTTCGTGACCGATCGAGGCCATCGCCGCGGCATGGACGGCACCCAGGTAGCCGCAGCCGATCACACTCAGACGCATTCTCACTCCTCGCAGACGAACGACGGACGGCGGGACACCGAAGGGCCGTCGGGATGCGCGGGGCACCGCCCGGCGACCGTTCCATTCTAGAGTCATTCTCCGGCCGTGCCCGCACCGCTGAGGCTAACAGGGCCGGGGTGCGCTCCGGTGTGTGCAGAGCGCGGACGGACGAGGCCGGGCGGGTGCGCACGGCACCGGCCCGGCCTCGGCGGCGGTCAGGTCCTCAGCAGGTCAGCTCTGCGCCTCCACCAGGGACTCTCCGCCGAAGTGCGCGGGCATCGTCCCCTCGTGCGCCTGCCGCAGCTCGTCGAGGCCGAGCGTGAACTCGTCCACGATTTCCAGCTGCTCACCCGCGGCGTCCGTCATGCCGATGCGCACGAACGGGAATCCGCGCGCGGTGCACATGTCCGAGAAGCGCACCTCCTCGCTGCGGGGGACCGCCACGATCGCGCGCGCCGTGGACTCGGAGAACAGTGCGGTGAAGGCATCCACGCCGTCGCGCTCCTGGAGCGCCGTGAGCCACACGCGTGCGCCCACGCCCCAGCGCAGGGTGCTCTCCACGAGCGCCTGCGCGAGCCCGCCCTCGGAGAGGTCGTGCGCGGCGTCGATCATGCCGTCCCGGGAGGCGTTGATGAGGATGTCCGCGAGCTCCTTCTCCGCCTCGGGCCTGTACCGCGGAGGCACACCGCCCAGGTGATCGTGCGCGGTCTGCGCCCAGGCGGAACCGTCCAGCTCCGCCTCCGTGGTGCCCAGCAGGTAGATCGTCTGGCCGGACTCGCGCCAGCCGGACGGCGTGGCGCGGGTGACGTCGTCGAACACCCCCATGACGCCCACCACCGGTGTGGGATGGATGGCGGTGCCGCCCGTCTGGTTGTACATGGAGACGTTGCCGCCGGTGACGGGCACGGAGAAGTCCACGCACGCCTCCGCGAGGCCCTCCACCGTCTGCGCGAACTGCCACATGATCTCCGGGTCCTCCGGGGAGCCGAAGTTCAGGCAGTCCGTGACGGCCAGGGGGCGCGCGCCGCTCGTGGCGACGTTGCGGTAGGACTCCGCGAGCGCCAGCTTGGCGCCCTGCGCGGGGTCCAGGTAGCAGTAGCGGCCGTTGGCGTCCGTGGCCAGGGCGATGCCGCGGCCGGTCTGCTCGTCGACGCGGATGACGCCGGCGTCGTCCGGGAACGCCAGTGCGGTGTTGCCCTGCACGTAGCGGTCGTACTGCTGGGTGATCCACTGCTTCGAGCAGAGGTTGGGGGAGGCGGCCACGTCCAGGACGGTCTGCCGGAGCTCCTCGGCCGTCTGCGGCGTGGCGAGTCCTGCGGCCTCCACCGTGTTGGCCTGTGTGGACTCCGTCCAGGAGGCCTTCTGCATGGGCCGTTCGTAGACCGGGCCGTCGTGGGCGACGGAGCGCGGCGGGACGTCGACGATCACGTCGCCGTGCCACTCGATGACGAGGCGACCGGTGTCCGTCACCTCGCCCAGGACGCTCGTCTCCACCTCCCACTTGTTCACGATGGCCAGGAACTCGTCCAGCTTCTCCGGCCGCACCACGGCCATCATGCGCTCCTGCGACTCGGACATGAGGATCTCCTCCGGGGTGAGGGAGGGATCGCGCAGCAGCACGTCGTCCAGCGCGATGTGCATGCCGCCGTCGCCGTTGGAGGCCAGCTCCGAGGTGGCGCAGCTGATGCCGGCCGCGCCCAGGTCCTGGATGCCCTCGACGGTGCCGGCGCCGAACAGCTCCAGGCAGCACTCGATGAGCACCTTCTCCGCGAACGGGTCGCCCACCTGCACGGAGGGACGCTTGGAGGGCTTCGCGTCGTCGAAGGACTCCGAGGCCAGGATGGAGGCGCCGCCGATCCCGTCGCCGCCCGTGCGCGCACCGAAGAGCACGACCTTGTTGCCTGCGCCCGAGGCGTTGGCCAGGCGGATGTCCTCGTGCTTCATCACGCCCACGGCGAGGGCGTTGACCAGCGGGTTGCCCTGGTAGACGGCGTCGAAGACCGTCTCGCCGCCCACATTGGGCAGGCCGAGGCTGTTGCCGTAGCCGGCGATGCCGGAGACCACGCCGTGCACCACGCGCGCCGTGTCCGGGTCGTCGATCGCACCGAACCGCAGCTGGTCCATGACCGCGACCGGGCGTGCGCCCATCGAGATGATGTCGCGGACGATCCCGCCCACACCGGTGGCCGCACCCTGGTAGGGCTCCACATAGCTGGGGTGGTTGTGGCTCTCCACCTTGAAGGTCACGGCCCAGCCGTCGCCGATGTCCACCACGCCCGCGTTCTCGCCGATCCCCACGAGCAGGTTCTTCCGCATCTCCTCCGTGACGTTCTCGCCGAACTTCTTGAGGTGCACCTTGGAGGACTTGTAGGAGCAGTGCTCCGACCACATGACGGAGTACATGGCGAGCTCCGCGGAGGTGGGGCGGCGGCCCAGCACCTCGCGGATGCGCAGGTACTCGTCGTGTTTGAGGCCCAGCTCCGCATACGGCTGCTCGACCTCCGGGTTCGCGGCGGCGAACTCGACCGTCTCCTTCACCCTCTTCGAGGTGTCCTGCGTGAGGTCCCGTGGCGAGGTCTGCTGCTCCGCGGCATTGCCTGCGGCCCCGGCCGGCTGCGTGTTCGTCATGATCCTGGAGGTGGTCCTTTCCTGAAGACGGCGCCATGAGCATCCTACCGTCGTGGGAACGCCGCCCGGCGCCTGTTCGAAGGCTGTCCGGCGGCGCAGGAGCCGGGGGCCTGCGCACGTCTACCACTGGGCCCCTGTGAATGGAAGTGGTGCACATCACCCCCTCGGGGGCGGCGTTCGCTTCAGCTGCGGTCGCATCGACCCTGCGCCTCTCCGATGCGGAAGAGGTGGCATGAGTTCATGCGGCGCTGTGGGTTCTCCCAGGGGACTCCTGGAATGGAGCTGAAGGGGTTCTGTATGTGAAGCCTTCATTAGGGTAGCTTTCCCTAACACATGCGGGGTTGAGGCAGAGCTCCCCGATGATTCCGAGGAGGAGAACGGACTGATGACAGCCTTGAGGACAGAGCAGGGTGAGGCCCCAGGCGGCAGAGGGCCCGTCCCGGCCTGCGGAGCCGGGCAGGGCGGGGCCGCCGCCGGGGCGAGGTCGGAGCGAAGTCCACTGCTGAATGCGGCGAGTGCGCGCGAATACGAAGCCCTGCTCCATGACGTCGTCGACGCGCTGGGCCGTCGCTTCCGCACGGTCGAGGCTCCCGTCTCGGGGGTCTCGCGCTCCGACCTCGAGGAGCAGGTGGCCAGGATCGATCTCGACGGCCCGGCGATCGGCCACGAGGCTGCACTGCGGGAGGCCGAGGAGCTCTACACCGCGCATGCGGTCTGGTTCCACCACCCTGCCTATGCCGCCCATCTCAACTGTCCGGTCGCCGTGCCCGCAGTCGCGGCGGAGGCGATGCTGGCGGCGGTCAACACCTCGGTCGACACCTACGACCAGTCGACTGTCGCAACCCTGATGGAGCGCCGCCTCATCGCGTGGGCCGCCGAACAGATCGGTTTCGCCGCCGGAGACGGCGTGTTCACCTCGGGCGGCACGCATTCGAATCTGCAGGCTCTGCACCTCGCTCGCGAGGCGGCTCTGCGCAGAGCCGCCTCGCGGACGGAGGAACTCCCACGACTGCGCGTGCTGGCCACCGCGGAGAGCCACTTCTCCGTCGGGCGTGCGGCACATCTGCTGGGGCTGGGCACGGACGCCGTGCTCTCGGTCGCTGCGGATGCCGAGGGACGCATGGACCCGGAGGCGCTCGACGCTGCCCTGGCCGGAGTCGAGGAGGACGGTGCGCGGGTGATGGCCGTCGTGGTCACGGCCGGTACGACGGACCGCGGGGTCATCGACCCCATTGCGGCAGTCGCCCGCCGCTGCGAGAGCGCCGGCCTCTGGCTGCACGTCGACGCCGCCTACGGCGGCGGGCTGCTCGTGTCGCCGCGACGCAGACACCTGCTCGCGGGGATCGAGCGGGCGAACTCGGTGACGATCGACTTCCACAAGACGTATTTCCAGCCGGTCTCCTCCAGCGCGCTGGTGGTGCGCGAGCCCCGGGACCTCGCCGCCACAGCGCACCATGCGGACTACCTCAACCCCGTTGCGGAGGCCGGCCGTGCGGACTCCGAGCCCAACCAGGTCGACAAATCCCTCCAGACCACACGGCGCTTCGACGCCCTCAAACTGTGGACGACCCTGCGCGCCCTCGGGGCGGAGAGGGTGGGCGAGATGGTCGACGCCGTCTGTGATCTGGCTGAGTACGTGCGCCTGCGGCTCGAGGCCGATCCCGAGTTCGAGGTGCTGGGTCGCTCGGATCTCAGCACGGTGCTCTTCCGCTTCTGCCCCGCAGGTGCCGACGAGGCCGCCGTCGACGCGCTGGTGCCGGAGATCCGGAGCCGGCTCTTCGCCTCCGGGCGGGCTGTGGTGGCGCGCACGGTGGTCGCGGGGATGCCCTGGCTCAAGGTCACCCTGCTGAACCCTGAGGCGACCCTCGCGGATCTCGACGTGGTGCTCGAGCATGTGCGCACTGCAGGACGTGAAGCGCTGCGGGAGGGATGCGGCGCACGGAGCCCCGGCCGGTCGGCCGCGGAGCTGGCGATGGCCGGGGGTGAGCGCGGATGACGGGTGTGACGGAGCCGGCCAGCGGGTCTCTGGGTCCGCAGCACGCTGAGCCGGGACGCGAACGCGTGCACGATGTCGTGGGCATCGGAATCGGGCCCTTCGGTCTGGGAATGGCGGCCCTCGCCGAACCTCTGCCCGATGTCGACGCCGTCTTCCTCGACCAGGCTCAGGGCTTCCGATGGCATCCGGGGATGATGCTCGAGGGCGCGACCGTCCAGGTGCCCTTCCTCGCGGATCTCGTGACCATGGCCGATCCGACCTCCCCGTACTCGTTCCTCGCCTTCCTCAAGGCCGTGGGTCGTCTCTACCCCTTCTACATCCGCGAGTCCTTCTATCCCCTGCGCGCCGAATACGACGAGTACTGCCGGTGGGTCGCGGATCAGCTCACGACGCTGCGCTGGGGACGCCGGGTGACGGCGATCGAGGTCGAGACGGGTGGGCCCGAGGCTCAGGAGCACTACCGGGTGAGGGCGGAGCTGCTGGACGCCTCAGGGGAGGTGATCGGCATCGAGCACCACCGAGGCCGCCATATCGTGCTGGCGGTCGGCACCAGTCCGGTGATGCCGGCTCCGCTGCACGCGCTGCGGGCGGCCGCCGCAGCGCACGCCGACGAGCCGAGGCGCAGCGGTCCGGTCGTGCACTCGGCCGACTATCTCCCCCAGCGCGAGGCGCTGCTGCGGCAGGATTCGATCACGCTCATCGGCAGCGGACAGTCGGCGGCGGAGATCTACCGGGACCTCATCGAGGAGACGAGCGCCCGCGGCATCCGCCTCGACTGGCTCACCCGTTCGCCGCGCTTCTTCCCCATGGAGTACACCAAGCTCACACTGGAGATGACCTCCCCGGAGTACACGGACCACTTCCGTTCGCTCCCCGAGGAGCTGCGCGCCCACCTGGGGAGAGAGCAGCGCAGCCTGTACAAGGGGATCAGCGGCGATCTGGTCGACGAGATCCATGACACGCTCTACCGGCTCAGCCGCGGCGGGCGCGAGGTGCCGAGCATGCTGCTGGCCGGCGCCGAGGTCCTCGAGGCGCGCAGCGAACCGGTGCGGCAGTGTGGCGGGAGCGACGTGGGCCGCCCGCAGGCGGGTGAGCAGCCGGTGCAGGAGGAATCCGGTGCGGACCGGTACGTCCTCCGCGTCCTCCAGGCCGATCAGGAGCGGACCTTCGAGCTCCGCACCTCTGCGATCGTCGCCGCCACGGGGTATTCCTCCTCCGTCCCCCCGTTCCTGGCACCCATCGCGGACAGGGTGCGACTGGACCGTCGCGGCCGCCTCGACGTCAGCCGCGAGTACACAATCGACGACGAAGGCCGCCTGCACGTTCTCAACGCCGAGGAGCACACGCACGGTGTGACCGCTCCGGACCTGGGCTTCGGAGCGTGGAGGGCCTCGGTGGTGCTCGCCGCGATCACGGGGAGGGAGCCGTATCCCATAGAGCGGAGGATCGCTTTCCAGACGTTCGGAGCACCGGGGACGGCGGGCGCGTTCGGGCACCCCGGCACTGTGAGCGCTGACCCGCTGGCAGATGAGACGACCGGTGCGCACGCATCCGGGACCGGCGTCGACAACCCTGTGGCGCTGGACCACACGGAGGGCGTCACCGACGGGGGCACAGCTGCAACCGCGCATACCCCTGCGCAGAGGATGAAGGAGGCCGTGAGCCGATGAACCCGACTGACACCCCCACCATGGCCGCGACTCACCGCGCGGAACCTGATGTCATCGACGACAGCGCGGGTTCCGATGACCCTGCTGGCGGCTTTGCCGGTGACCCTGCAGGAAACCCCGCCGCGCAGGCAGCCGATTGGGACATCACACTCGAGCCCGTCGATCCGGTGCGCGATGCGGCGACACTCCAGCGCTGGTTGTCAGATCCCAAGTCTGTCTTCTGGGCCATGACGGACCGGGACGTACCGGCGGTGCAGGAGTATCTGCGCACGGTGGTCGATTCCGCTGACCAGGACGGCTGGCTGGGACGCGTCGACGGAGCTCCCCTGTTCTACGCAGAGACCTATGCCCCGGCTTCGCTGCTGCCGGCCGACGTCCTCGACGTGCACGCCGGCGACCTCGGCATGCACCTGCTGGTGTCCCCTGCAGGCGAGAAGCCCCGCCGGGGACTCACAGCGGCCGTCATGCGTGACGTCATGGACTTCTGCCTTCGCCCGCTTGCAGCCGGTGGCCGTGGCGCAGACCGGGTGGTGGTGGAGCCGGATGTGCGCAATACAGCCATTCACCGGAAGAACGCAGCGGCAGGATTCCGCGTGCTGCGCGAAGTGGAATTCTGCGTGGACGGGCAGACGAAGCGCGCACTCTTGAGCGTGTGCACTCGCGAGGACTTCGCCGCGAGTCCGCTGGGTTTCGCTGTGGGCCGGCAGCATGGGGCCGGCGGGCTTGCCGGCGAGGCGGCAGGAGGGCCGGCCGGTCCCGGCGAACCCGCCTCCGGGCCGTACGCTCACCTGGATGGGAGCCTGCTCGCACGCGCACAGCGGCATCTCGTGGCCAAGGCGCTCACCGAGTTCTCCCACGAGCGTCTCATCGCCCCGAGCCAGGCCGAGGGCAAGGACGCAGCTGCCGCGGACGGAGAGCCCGTCCAGTACACGGTCGTGGTTCCCGAGGCGCCGACCATCTACTCCTTCCGCGCCCGGGTGCTGCCACTCGAGCACTGGCTCATCGAGGAGGACAGCCTCGTGCGCCTGGTGGACGGGGTGGAGACACCCCTGGACGTACAGGAGCTCATCCTCGAGCTGCAGAGCTCGCTCCAGCTGCCGGAGAGGCTCATCTCCACCTACCTCGAGGAGCTGGCGTCGACGCTAGCCGGAGCCGGAGCCAAGCTGCAGGCCGAGATCGACGGGACGCGGCCGGACTCGAGGGAGCTGCTGAACGCAGGCTTCCAGCAGGTCGAGGCGGCAATGAGTGAAGGGCATCCGAGCTTCGTCGCCAACAACGGTCGGATCGGGTTCGGGCTCTCCGACTATTGGCGGTATGCCCCGGAAATGGGACGGCGGACCCGGCTCATGTGGGTTGCGGTGAAGCGTGAGCTGAGCCATCTGGCCTTGGGCGAAGGTATGGACGAGGATGCTCATCTGGACCTCGCGCTCAGCCCCGAAGAGCGAGGGGCGTTCAACGCGCGTCTTGCTGATCGCGGTCTTGACCCGGCTGACTTCCACTTCCTTCCCCTGCACCCATGGCAAGCGGATCACCGCTTGGCGATCACCTTCTCTGCAGACATCGCTCGCGGCGACTTGGTGCCGTTGGGGCCCGGCGGAGACGAGTTCCAGCCGCAGCAGTCACTGCGGACGTTCTTCAACCTCGTGCGGCCGGAAGCGCCCTACGTCAAAGTGGCGCTGTCCGTGCAGAACATGGGATTCCTGCGTGGACTCTCTCCCGCCTACATGCGGCCCACACCCGCGATCAACGACTGGGTCGCAGAGCTGGTGGGCGGGGATCCAGCCTTCGCGGGTTCCGGATTCTCGGTGCTCCGCGAGCGTGCAGCTCTGGGCTATACCGGGGACGTCTACCACCGCACTGCGGAGTCGAATCCCCACCGGAAGATGCTTGCAGCGCTCTGGCGGGAGAGCCCGCTGCCGAAGCTGGAGGAGGGCGAGAGGGTCTTCACCATGGCTGCGCTTCTGCACCGCGACCACCAGGGCCTCTCCTTCGCCTCCGAGCTCATCCGTGCATCAGGACTCACGTCCCGGGACTGGGTGAGGTCATACCTGGAGGCGTATGTGGTTCCTCTTGTGCATGCGCTGCTCGCTCATGATCTGGTGTTCATGCCCCACGGGGAGAACCTCATCCTCCGTCTGCGTGAGAACACGGTGACGGGAGCGTTCATGAAGGACATCGGGGAGGAGGTCGCGGTTGTGAGCACGCGCGAGCTGCCTGCGGACATCGCGCGCATCCGGGCGGTTGTGCCCGGGGACGAGAAGGCGCTGTCGATCTTCACGGATGTCTTCGACGGGGTGCTCCGGCATCTTTCCGGCACTCTGCATGCCGATGGGACGCTGCCGGCAGAGGACTTCTGGAAGCTCGTGGCCGAATGCCTCGACCGCTATGAGCTCGCCCACCCGGGGACCGCCCACGGTCTGGCCGGGGACGTCGATCTGCGTGCGGAGAGATTCGCGCACTCCTGCCTCAACCGTCTGCAGCTGCGCAACACCCTGCAGATGGTCGACATCGGCAATCAGGCGGAATCGCTCCTCTACGCCGGAACCATGCGCAACCCCGTGGCCCGCAGGCGGTAGGCGGACTGCTCCCGTCCGCCTCCGGCATGACGGGCGGGCCTGCAGGCGGTCCGCCGGATGGGCGCGGACCCAGCGCGGACGGGAGCAGTCCGCCCGTGAGGCCGTGCATAGAATTCCCCCATGTCCGTTCCCAAGATCGTGCTCTTCTACGTCTTCACCCCTCTGCCCGATCCGGAGGCCGTGCGCCTCTGGCAGACCGCCCTGTGCCGGGAACACGGGCTCAAGGGGCGCATCATCGTCTCCGCGCAGGGGATCAACGCGACCGTGGGCGGCGATGTCGCGGACGTGAAGCAATACGTGCGGGAGACGAAGTCCTACGCGCCCTTCCGCGGCGCGGACGTCAAGTGGTCCAACGGCACCGGCGACGACTTCCCGCGGCTCAGCGTCAAGGTGCGTCCGGAGCTCGTGGCCTTCGGCGCCCCGGATGAGCTCGTCGTCACCGAGGACGGGGTCCAGGGCGGCGGTGAGCATCTGCGGCCGGGCGCGCTGCACAGGCTCGTGGAGGAGCGCGGGGACGATGTGGTCTTCTTCGACGGCCGCAATGCGATGGAGGCGGAGATCGGCCGCTTCCGCGATGCGGTGGTCCCGGACACCACGACCACGCGGGACTTCCTCGCGGAGCTGGACTCCGGCCGCTACGACCATCTCAAGGACAAGGCCGTCGTCACCTACTGCACGGGCGGCATCCGGTGCGAGGTGCTCAGCGCCCTCATGCGCACCCGCGGCTTCGAGGAGGTCTACCAGCTGGACGGCGGGATCGTCCGCTACGGCGAGACCTTCGGCAACGCCGGACTCTGGGAGGGCTCGCTCTACGTCTTCGACAACCGGCTCCACATGGAGTTCGGCGAGGGCGCACAGTCGCTGGGTTCCTGCACGCACTGCGGTGAGCGCACTCCGCTGTTCGTCAACTGCGCGAACGAGGAGTGCCGGGCGCAGTTCCTCCGCTGCGAGGCCTGCACGGATGCGGGACTGCAGCGGCGCTGCCGCGACTGCGAAGGGCGCGTCGCCGCGTGAGAGCGGATCACGAGCGGTCTGCTCGCACAGAGCCTGAGGTTCACCAGCAGTCAGTGGATCGCGCTCAGCCAGCGGAGCCCGCGCCGTCCGTGAACGGCTCCGGCACCCGGCAGGTGCCCGAGGCCGGCCACAGCAGGTGTGCCATGGTCCTGGGCGCCGCGGGTCTGCTCGTGGTCGCGGCGGCGCTGGGACTGTGGGTGTACAGCGCACCCGGTGGTGAGACCGCCGTGGACCACTGGTGGCACGACCTCGCCGCGGGCGGCGGCGGGGCCCCGCTCGTGGGCTTCTCCCTCGTGATGGACTACGTGGGCGCGGGCTGGGCGGGCGTCCTCGCGGTTCCGCTGCTCATCGCCGCGTTCCTGCTGTGGCGGCGAGGGTGGAAGGCCGTGGTCTTCGCGCTGACCGCATGCGCCTGCAGCGCGCTGGTGGTCCAGCTCGCCAAGCACGTGGTGGCGCGGGCCCGGCCCGAGGACATGCTGGTGCTCTCCGACTTCGGCTCCTTCCCCTCCGGGCACACCGCCAACGCGGCGACGGTGGCCGCGATCCTCTGGCTTCTGTTCCCCCGCATGCGCGTGCTCGTCCTCGGACTGCTCTGGATCGTGCTGATGGCCTTCTCCCGCACCGTCCTGGCGGTGCACTGGCTCACCGACACCGTGGGCGGCGCCGCGGTGGGCATCGCCACGGCGCTGCTGTGCGGCGTGTGCCTCCTGCCGTGGGCGGAACCCCAGGGCGCGCTCAGGCCCGAGGCCAGTTCCGCACCCGAACCCGCGTCCGGTTCCGGCCTCTGACGCTGTACGGAGGCCAGCCCCCACTGCGCGCCGATCTGTCCTGACCGGCAGCCGGCCAGTCGCAGCCGGACGGCGGCGTCCGCCACAGGGGAGGCTTCTGCGGTGCGGACACCTGGCAGCATGCCCACACCGCAGAGAGCTGCCCCTCTGTCCGGTCGGCGCTCACCTGCCGAAGAGGCGCTTGAAGAAGCCCTTCCTCTCCTGCCTGCCGCTCTGCTGGCCGTCGTCCTGCCGGCTCTCGTCCTGGTCCGCCCGGTCCGGTCCGGTGGCGGGCTCGGCCTGCGCCGGTTCCGCAGCGGGTGTCTGCACAGGACGCGGAGCGTCCGCCGGCTGCGCGCCCTCGTCCTCCGGCGCAGGGGCCTGGGCGGCGGGGACGACCGGCTCCTCCGCCGGAACCGCTCCCTCCGCGTCTGCGGCGGGAGGGGCCGTCTCGGCAGCGGGGACGGACGTCGCCGCGGGGGCGGGAGCCGGCTGTGCGGCAGGCGCCTCGGCAGGGGGAGCGGCCGGGGCCTCGGGTGCGGTCTGGGCCGGGGCCCCGGGGACCTCCTCGGGCACCTCCACGGCTCCGAACACCGCCGCAGTCTCCGGTGCCCGCGCCTCCGCGAACTGCTCCGCGGCCTCCCCGGCGAGCGGCTGCGCGGCCTGGCAGGTGGCGATGCGGCCCTGCTCGTCGAAGGTGATGTCCGCGCTGCCGTCCGCGCAGAGAAGGCGGATGCCGTCCTCCGGCAGGGCGACGGTGCGCAGGCCGCGCAGCCGGAAGTAGGACTCGAGCGCGGCCCGGTGGTCGGAGATCTCCATGTCCGTGATGCCGGAGGCGATGGCGCGCACCACCTTCTTGAGCTCCGGCTCGCCCAGGGCCAGCCGCGCGTCGTCGACGAGCACCCACACCGTGGTCCCGCCTCCGGCCTGTGCCGGGTAGTGCGCCCAGGCGCCCGTCACCAGCTTGGCCGCGAGGGTGAGGCGGGTGGGGAGCGCGTCCGCGTCGAGCGGGAGCTCCTCCGCGGTGAGCTCTGCGATCCCGTGTGCGGTGCCGTACTCGCGCACGCGGTGGGAGAGCGCGACGACGGGATCCGGGAAGCCGGAGTCGTTGGTCCAGCCCCAGTGCCAGGTGGCCTCACGCGGACGCCGGACGTCCGAGCCGATCATGTGCGGGCGGAGCTCCAGCTCCTGCCGCTCGGCGGGCGCGGTGCCCGAGGTGCCGGCCGCCTGCCCGGCGCCGCCCGCCTTCCCCGCCCCGGGCTTCTTCGACGTGCCTGCGGATCCGCCGGCCTCCGGAGCGGGGAGGGTGAACCGCAGCCGAGGTGCGGCGGAGAAGTCGATGTCGAACTCCGCTCCGGCGATCAGCCTGCCGAAGTGGTGCTGCACCTCCGTGGAGAAGAAGACGGCGCGGTCGACCAGGCTCTGCAGGGAATCGCTCATGGCTCCAGGGTAGTGGAGCGTCCGGGCGGGGTGGGGCCGTGGATGCGATGCCGGCGCAGCCGGTCGAGCGCGATCCCCAGCCCCACGCCGATGATCCCGCCCGTCGTGTTCATGACCACGTCCATCGCGGTGGCGGACCGGGAGCTGTAGAGGACCAGCTGCGTCGTCTCGATGCCCAGACTCAGCATGTGGAGGACGGGGACCCACCACCAGCGCGGCAGCAGCAGTGCCAGGCCGAGGCCCAGCGGCACGAACATGACGATGTTCCACACCATCTCCAGCCGCACCGGGGTGAACGCCTCGGCATACGGCAGCCAGCCGAACATCGCCTGGAAGATCTCCCAGACGCGGTGGTTCGCGCGCCCGATCGCGTGCCCGGACGGGAACAGGACGAGGAGAGCGCACAGCGTCGTCGCGGGGATGAGGAGGGCGGTGCCGGCGAGCCGCTGGAGACGGCGGAGCCTCTCCGCCTGCAGCCGGCGGCGCGTGCGGCCCCTCCCCACGACCCGCGCCGAGGCTGCTGCCGCGGAGACGGGGCCGGTGGAGGCGGGGGCCGCAGAGGCAGGACCCGCAGAGACAGGGCGCGTGGAGACGGGGCCCGTGGTGGGTGCGGGAACGCGGCCGGAGGGTGGAGGCGCGGCGGGGCCGGACGGTGCTGCGGGCGCCGGGGGTGCGGCAGTGCCGTCCGCCGGCGGGCCAGCGGACGGCACCGGTGCGGCGGGTGCCGGAGGCGGAACGATGGGCCGAGGCGGCGGCCCGGCGGGCAACGGGGGTGCGGCTGCCGGCCGGACCGGCACCTCGGGCGTAGCAGGAACCTCGACCTGAACGGACCCCCGTGCCCGGGTCTGCGGCTCGTCCTGGACCTGAGTCTCGGGCGGGGTGCGGAACTCCGTCACAGACGCGTCACTGCGACAGCAGCGAGCGGATCACAGAGGTGAAGAAGCCCTGGCCGTCGATGCCGGTGCGCATGCCGGAGGCGGAATCGGGGCCGAATCCGGCCTCGACCGCGTGCTCCGGGTGCGGCATGAGACCCACGACGTTGCCGCGTTCGTTCGTGATGCCGGCGATGTCGCGCAGTGAGCCGTTGGGGTTGCCTCCGGTGTACCGGGCCACGACGCGGCCGGTGGCCTCGAGCTCGTCCAGCACGGACTGCTGAGCCACGTACCCGCCCTCGCCGTTCTTCAGCGGGATGGTGATCTCCTCGCCGGCGGCGTAGGAGTTCGTCCACGCGGTGCTTGCGTTCTCCACGACGAGCTTCTGGTCGCGGCAGATGAAGTGCTGGTGGCTGTTGCGGATGAGCGCCCCGGGCAGCAGGTGGGACTCGCAGAGGATCTGGAAGCCATTGCAGATGCCGAGCACCGGCATGCCGCCGTTCGCGGCGTCCACGACCTTCTCCATGACGGGTGCGAACCTGGCGATCGCTCCGCAGCGCAGGTAGTCGCCGTAGGAGAAGCCGCCGGGGAGGATCACCGCGTCCACGTTGGACAGGGAGTCGTCGCCGTGCCACAGGCTCACGGCCCGGGCGCCGGAGAGCGTGACGGCGCGCTGCGCATCGCGTTCGTCGAGGGAGCCGGGGAACTGCACCACGCCCACCCGCAGCGTGTCCGCGCCGGTGAGGGGGGCCTCGGCGCCCAGGTCCGCGACGAGCGGAGTGGCCGTGGCGACAGCCGTGCGGGAGCTCACTGCGCGGCCTCCTCCGCGGTCGTCTCGCGGACCGCGACGACGTCCTCGATGACGGGGTTGGAGAGCAGCGTGCCGGCGGCCTCACGCGCGGCGGTCAGCGCCTCCTCGGTCACGGGGCCCTCCACGTCCAGGTGGAAGAGCTTGCCCTGGCGCACGTCCGCGAAGGCGTTGAGGCCCATGCGCTCCAGGCCGGATCGGATCGCCTTGCCCTGCGGGTCCAGGATCTCAGGCTTGGGCATGACTTCGACGACGATCCGTCCCATGCGCGCGTACTCCTTGAAAGTGGGAGGGTGGGGAATTCCGGACCAGTCTACCGGGCCCCACAGGCTGCTGATGTCTCACTCTGCGTCGTCGGGGCGGGCGAATTGCGACGTGATGTGAGACGTGGATGGAAATGCGGCAGCGCGGAGTGTGGCGGGAGGCGGGCGGCGCGCCAGCGCGGGCGGCTGGGAGGTGCCCGCAGAATGGACCGAGGTGTGAACTGGAGCACCCGGACAGTACTCTGCCTGCAGGTTTTCACGCCTCGGCACACCGGGTCGTGAGCAGACCTCGCCGCCGCAGGGGCGCGAGGCCGAAAGGGGAGTGCCGTGAGCCAGATCGCCGTGATCGCGATACCGCTGATCCTGCTCTTCGCCGTCATCCTCCTCAAGCGGATACCGTGGATCGGTGGGAGCGTGGAGGCTGCGCTGCTGCTCGCGGGCCTGTCTCTCGCGCTGCTCTCCGGCGTGGCGCCGGTCGACTACCTCACGGGCACGGTGGACGGCATCGACCGCATGGCCTGGGTGATCGCGCTGAGCCTGTTCGGGTCGATCTATGCGGAGACCCAGGTGCGGATGGGCACCATCGACGCGACCATGGGGCTGCTGCGCAGAGTGTTCGGCGATTCGCCGCGCGGCCTCATCACCGCCACCTTCATCACGCTCGTGATCGGCGGCTCGCTGCTGGGGGACGCCATCGCCACGGCGACCGTGATCGGCTTCCTCGTCATCCACTCGCTCGCGGCCATGGGGGTGCGGCCCGTCCAGATCGGCATGATCATCCTCGTGGGGGCCTCGCTGGGATCGATCATGCCGCCGGTGAGCCAGGCGATCCTCCTCTCTGCCTCACTCGTGGGCACCGATCCCAGCCCGGTCATCCGCATCGCCTTCCTCACGGTGGGCGCGGCCGTCGTGTTCGCGATCCTCGAGTCGTTCCGCTTCGTGCGGAAGCGGAAGGGTGCCGCCGAGGCCGGTGCGGGCGCCTCGGGCGACGACGCCGGCAGGCGGGGAAGAGACGCCGAGGCGGGAGGTGCCTCGGGTGCGGGCTCTGGGGCTCTCCCCGCTGGCGGTGCCGGTTCTGCGGGCGCTCCGGGCGCGGGGGCCGGTGCCGGAGCGGTGCTGGCACCGGTGCCCAGCGCACGGAGCCTGTTGCGGACGCACGGCCACACCTTCGTCCCCATGCTGGTGCTCCTGGCGATCGTCCTGCTCAACACGGGCTGGGGGATCAACGTCTACACGGTGGTGCCGGGGCTCTCGCACCTCACCGCGGCGCTCGAGTCCGTGCCGATCCTGAACGGTTTCGCCAACCCCGTCGTCATGGCCATCGGCACCGCCGCACTCCTCTCCTTTCTCTACCCCGTGGTGCACAGGGCGCCGGGGGCCGTGCTGGCGGAGGGGACCCGCAAGGTCCTCAAGACGATCCGTCTGCAGCTGTGCGCGGGATTCCTGGTGGGCATGGTCTACGCCTCCGGTCTCGTGGACTCCGTGGCGGACCTGGCGCAGAGCATGCACGGCGGCTCCGTCGTGACGGTGGGCGTGGCGGCGATCCTGGTGCTGGGCATGCTCACCGGCTCGCAGACCGCGGCGCAGACCGTGACGGTCCCGTTCCTCTCGCCGCTGCTCGAGCAGCTGGGTGTGGAACCGTTCAACATCGCGCTGAGCATGAGCCATCTGGCCGCGGCCGCGCAGAATCTGCCTCCCGTGGGGCTCACCGCGTTCGTGGTGGTGGGCCTGGTGGGCGGCAGCCTCAACACCAAGGTGGATCCGGTCAAGGTCATGGTGCTGGCGCTGCCCAACTCCCTCTTCCTCATCGCCGTGGGCATCGTCGCCCTGCTGGTGTGAGGCTGCGGGCTCGCGAAGGAATGCCCATGTCTCACTCTGCATCGCCAGGGAGGGTGAATATCGATGTGGATTGAGACATGGGCGGCAGGTGGGTACGCGGGCTGCGTGGTGCGAAGCGGTGCGCGCCTCGGCGTCCTGGTGCTGGACACGCGCTTCGAGAGGGTGCCCGGGGACATCGGCAGCCCGGAGACGTTCCGGCGTGCGGAGTGGGCTGGGAGTGCGGAGAAGGGCGACCGCGCGCCCGTCCTCTTCCGCACTGTTCCGGGTGCGACTGTGGCGCGGGTGATCGGCCGACAGGACGGTGGCCTCGTGGACCTGTTCGCCGCACACGCAGCGGCGCTCGCAGCCGAGGGCGCCACCGCGATCACCACGAGCTGCGGATTCATGGCGCGGCACCAGACGGAACTGGCCGCGCGCATCCCCGTGCCGTTCGCCTCGTCCGCACTGTGCCTGCTGGGTGCGCTGCAGGAGCGGTACGGCGTGGTGGGGGTCATCACCGCCGACAGCACCCGGCTGACCTCCGAGCACTTCACGGCGTGCGGGGCCGTGCCGCCGGACGTAGGCTCGTCGCACGCGGGGCCGTCGCGCGGAGGCCCGGCGGACAGCGTGGTGGCCGGCATGCAGGGGAAGCCTGCGTTCCGTGCGGCGATCCTCGACCAGACCGCGCCCCTGGACCCCGAGCGCATCCGCGCAGAGGTCCTGGAGGTGGGAGCCGAGCTGATTCGCGCCCACCCCGAGGTCCGGGCGCTGCTCCTCGAGTGCACCAACCTCCCGCCGTATGCGCCGGCACTCGCCGAGGCCTCGGGCCTGCCCGTGTTCGACGCACTCACCCTGTGCCACGCGCTCATGTCTCACTCTGCGTCGTTGGAGGGGGCGAACATCGACGTGGAGTGAGACATGGGCGGACCGGAGATCAGCCGGGGAACGGCGTCCCGGTGATCCTTTCGAAGGCCTCGAGGTAGCGCGCACGCGTACGCTCCACGACCTCGGCGGGCAGTTCCGGCGGCGGCACGCTGCCGGACTTGTCCCAGCCGGACTCCGGGGAGGTGAGCCAGTCGCGCACGAACTGCTTGTCGAAGCTCTCCGCCGCCTCGCCAGGGACGAACGTCGCCGCGTCCCAGAAGCGCGAGGAATCCGGGGTGAGCACCTCGTCCGCGAGCACGATCCGCCCGTCCGCGTCCCGCCCGAACTCGAACTTGGTGTCCGCCAGCACGATCCCGCGCTCGCCCGCGAGCTCCCGGGCCCGCTCGTAGACCCGCAGCGTGAGGTCGCGCAGCGCCTCGGCGTCCTCCTGGCCCAGGATCTCGACGGTGCAGGCGAAGTCGATGTTCTCGTCGTGGTCGCCCACCGCGGCCTTGGTGGCCGGGGTGAAGATCGCAGGCTCCAGGCGGCTTCCCTCGCCCAGCCCGTCCGGCAGCGCATTGCCGCAGACGGCGCCGGTGCGGCGGTAGTCGGCCAGGCCGGAGCCGGTGAGGTAGCCGCGCGCCACGCACTCCACCTCGAACATGTCCAGCCGCCTGCAGATGAGGCCGCGCCCGGCGACCTCCTCCGGCACGTCCACGCTCACCACGTGGTTGCCCACCAGGTCGCGCAGCTGGTCGAACCACCACACGGACAGGCCGGTGAGCACCCTGCCCTTGTCCGGGATCTCGCTGCTGAGCACCCAGTCGTAGGCGCTGATCCGGTCCGAGGCGACCATGAGCACCTCGGCCGCGCTCGCCAGGTCGGACTCGCCCTCGCGGATGTAGAGGTCGCGCACCTTGCCGGAGTAGGCATGCTTCCAGCCGGGCACGGCAGGGGCGTTCGCCGCCGCCGAGGCCACTGCGGCAGCCGCGGTCGTCGCACCTGAGGCAGTGGGGGCGCTCGTTCCGGAGGCGCCGGAAGGCTCCGAGGCCGCAGAAGCGGGGCGCGCCTCGGCAGCGGAACCTGCGCTCGCCTCGGGCACCGTGATCTCCCCGCGCTCTGCCTTCAGAGCGATGTCCGTGCGGTACTGGACGCCCTCCCAGCTGATGCGGGAGGCGGCCTCGTACGCCCGCTTCCGGGCGGCTGCGAGGTCCTCGCCCAGGGCCACGACGGAGAGCACCCGGCCGCCGTCGGTGAGGAACTCGCCCTCGGGGGAGAGCACGGTGCCCGCGTGGAGGACGTCCACGCCCTCGAGCGCGAGTGCGTCCTCGAGACCGGAGATGGGATCGCCCTTCCGCGGAGCCTCGGGGTAGTTCTCCGCGGCCAGCACCACCGTCACGGCGGAGCGGGGGTCCCAGTCGAGCGGCAGGTGCTGGGCGAGAGTGCCCTGCGCGGCGGCGAGCAGGAGGCCGGCGAGCGGTGTGCGCAGGCGCGCGAGGACGGACTGCGTCTCCGGATCGCCGAACCGCACGTTGAACTCGATGACGCGCAGCCCGCGGGAGGTGAGCGCCAGGCCGCAGTAGAGCAGGCCCACGAAGGGGCTGCCGCGGCGGGCGAGCTCGTCGACCACCGGCTGGGCGACGCGGGAGACGATCTCGTCGACCATTCCCTCCGGCGCCCAGGGCAGCGGGGAGTAGGCGCCCATGCCGCCGGTGTTGGGGCCGGAGTCGCCGTCGCCGATCCGCTTGAAGTCCTGGGCGGGGGAGAGGGGCACCGCGGTGGTGCCGTCACAGACGACGAAGAGGGAGACCTCGGGCCCGTCGAGGTACTCCTCGATGACCACGCGGTCCGAGGCGGACAGGCAGGACTCCGCGTGCGCCTGGGCCGCGGCGATGTCGTCCGTGACCACGACGCCCTTGCCGGCCGCCAGACCGTCCGCCTTGACGACGTGGGGTGCGCCGAACCGTTCGAGTGCGGCGCGGGCCTCGGCGGGGGTGGTGGCGGCGACGGCTGCGGCGGTGGGCACGCCTGCGGCCTCCATGACCTCCTTGGCGTAGGCCTTGGAGCCCTCGAGCACCGCGGCCTCCTGGCCGGGGCCGAACACCGGGAACGAGGCCTCCCGCAGCGCATCCGCCACGCCGGCGACCAGCGGGGCCTCCGGCCCGATCACCACGAGGCTCACGTCGAGCTGGCGGGCCAGCGCCACGCATGCGCCCGGATCCGTCTGGTCGAGGGGACGGGTCTCGCAGAGCAGGTCGATGCCGGGGTTGCCGGGGGCGGCGATGACGGCATCGACCGCCTCGTCGCGGGAGAGGGCGGAGACAAGGGCGTGTTCGCGGGCGCCAGGGCCGATGACGAGTACCTTCACGATCCCCAGGGTACTGGTTGCACGGGCGGCGGGGCGTGCGTGTTCAGGCCGCTCCCTGCATGATCCGCAAGTCATCTGCGCGCGATCCGCAGGTTGATCCGCAGGTTGCCTGCACATGATCCCGTAGGTTACGTCTGCGTACCGGCCGTGCAGGGCGGCCGCTACGCAGACGTAACCTGCGGGGCGGGCGCAGGGACCCGCGCGGGAGCGGGGAGCCGCGCGGGCGCAGGGAGCCGCGCGGGAGCAGGGACCCGCGCGGGAGCCCGCGAGACCACGAATCCTCTCGGAAACCTCGCGTTCACGAAGGTGTGGGGCTCGCTGGGAAGGCAGGCTCCCTCCGCTTCGCTAGACTCGGGAGGTCCACACTCTCCGTCGAAAGAACGCTGTGTCTGAGAATCTCTCGCAGGTCGCGGCCGACCGCGGCCTCGAACGCGTGGGCGCCCGTCCACCTCTGGGTGCCTATCTGGTCCAGGTGATCAGGCGTCTCGACTTCACACTGTCCCTCGCGCGGTTCCGCATCAAGAGCGAGAACGAGCGCAACCGACTGGGGATGCTGTGGGTGCTGCTGCGTCCCACGTTCTCCGCGCTCATCTACGGCACGGTGTTCGGCCTCGTCCTCTCCGGCATCCGCCCGCACAACTTCGTGCCGTTCGTGGTGGTGGGCGTCTTCCTCCTCGAGTTCTTCAACACCTCGATGAACGGCGGGGCGAAGTCCATCATCAGCAACACGGCGCTGGTGCAGTCGCTGCCGTTCCCACGCATGGTGCTGCCGGTGGCGAAGGTGCTGGAGAACCTCCTCAACTTCATCCCCCCGCTCATCATGATGCTGGGCATCGCGCTGCTGTGGGGATCCACACCCAGCTGGAGCTGGCTGCTGCTCATCCCGCTGATGCTGCTGTTCTGGATGTTCAACCAGGGCGTGGCGCTCGTCTTCGCGCGGCTCACGGTGCACATGCGGGACCTGTCCCAACTCACGCCATTCATCTCGAGGATGATCTTCTACACCGCCGGCGTCTTTTACGACCCGGCCCGGATCCTCGCCGACTACCCGCGGCTCACCCCGATCTTCGACTGGCACCCCCTCTACGAGATCCTCGCCATCACGCGCGGCCTCATCCTCGACGGCTACGAGGTGCCCGTGGACTACTGGTGGAAGTTCGCGATCTGGTCCGTCGGCATCCTCGTCGTGGGAATCGTGTTCTTCTGGAAGGCTGAGGAGCGGTATGGCCGAGAGAACTGAGGACGCCGCAGCGGGGGCCGAGCCGGCAGCAGCCGCCTCGCAGGAGCCCGTGGTCGTGTGCGACGACGTGCACGTGGAGTACAGCGTGCTCGCCACCGGCAAGCGCGTGGACAAGGGCAGCGCCGCGGGCTTCATGCAGCGCCGCCGCTCCATGAAGAAGGTGCACGCGCTCAAGGGCGTGAGCTTCATCGCGCACGAGAACGAGTCGATCGGCGTGATCGGGACCAACGGCTCCGGGAAGTCGACGCTCATGCGCACCATCACCGGCCTCACCCCGGCCTCCAGCGGTGCCGTCTACGCCCGTTCCCGCCCCAATCTGCTGGGGATCGGCGCCGCGCTCATCCCCGATCTCTCCGGCAGCCAGAACATCATGCTGGGCGGCCTCGCGATGGGCATGAGCCGCCGGGAGATCGAGGACAAGTACGACGAGATCGTGGAGTTCACCGGCCTCGGCGAGTTCATCGACATGCCCATGCGCACGTACTCCTCCGGCATGTCCGCCCGCCTGAAGTTCGGCATCGCCACTGCCCGCGATCACGACATCCTCATCGTGGACGAGGCGCTGAGCGTGGGCGACAAGGCGTTCCGGAAGAAGAGCGAGGCGCGCATCCGCGGCATCCGCGAGCGCGCGGGCACGGTGTTCCTCGTCTCGCACTCGATGCGCTCCATCCGGGACACGTGCAACCGCACCATCTGGATCGAGAAGGGCGAGCTGCGCGCGGACGGGGAGACGAAGGACGTCGTCGCAGAGTACGAGAAGTTCAAGTGAGCCGCGACTCCCAGCGGCTGCGGCCCGAGGCCCTGCCCGAGCTCCCGGCCTCCCCCGGCGTCTCCTACATCATGCCGGTGCTCAACGAGGCGGCACATGTGGCCTCGGCAATCACCGGCATCCTCGCCCAGGAGTACGCGGGTGCGCAGGAGATCGTGCTCGCGCTGGGCCCGTCCACGGACGGCACCACGGAGATCGTGCGGCAGCTCGCGCTCGAGGACCCGCGCATCGTGGCGGTGGACAACCCTGCCGGAGACACCCCGGTGGGCCTCAACCTCGCCATCGCGGAGACCTCGTACCCGATCATCGCCCGCGTGGACGCACACTCGGAGCTCTCCCCGGACTACACCGCCCGCGCCGTGGAGGCGCTGCGCGAGAGCGGGGCGGCGAATCTGGGCGGACTCATGCAGGCCCGAGGCCGCAGCGCCTTCCAGCGGGCCGTGGCCCGGGCCTACATGTCGCCGGTGGGCCTCGGCGGTCCCGCCTACCACTCCGGCGACGAGGCGCAGGAGGCCGAATCCGCCTACCTGGGCGTCTTCCGCCGGGAGGTGTTCTCCGTCCTGGACGGCTTCGACGAATCGCTGCGCCGCGGGCAGGACTGGGAGCTCAACCTCCGCATCCGCGAGGCGGGAGGATCCATCCGGTTCGATCCCGCGCTCACCGTCACGTACTGGCCGCGCGACTCCTGGTCGAAGCTCGCTCAGCAGTTCTACGCGACGGGTGTGTGGCGGGCGGAGATCGTGCGCAGACACGCGGCCAAGAACTCGCTGCGCTACTTCGCCCCGCCCGTGCTGGTGCTCGGCATGGGCGCGGCCGTCGTGGAGATGGTCCTCCAGCTCACCGGCACCACCCGGCGGTGGCCGCGCTGGCTGCGCCGCTTCACCGCAGCGGTGCACATCCCCAGCACGGCCTACGTGGCCGGCATCGTGGCGACGGCCTGGAGGGCGAAGGACGCCGGACTGCGTGAGCGGGTCTGGTTCGCCGCGGTGCTTCCCACCATGCACCTCACCTGGGGAGCAGGATTCCTGCGCGGGCTGGTGACGGGTGCCGCGTCGAACCGGGACCGCAGCAGATGAGGTGTGCACCGAGCCGCGCGGGCCGGTGCGCGGCAGACAGCAGAGGAACGTCGGGGGACATCCCCGGAGTCAGGAACAGGTGACGGTGGCGAAGGCGAAGAAGGACCGCGAGGACGCGCGGGGTCCGCGGATGGACGACCTGTCCGACCTCACCCCGCAGAACCTCTCCCGTGCCGCACGGCGCAGGCAGGCGCAGGCGCGGGCACGGGCCACCCCCGTGAGCCCTGAGGAGCAGGCGAAGTGGGAGGCGAAGACGGCCGCCGCCGAGGCCCGCAAAGGGGAGCGCACCAACGCCCCGTTCATCGTGCTCGGGGTGGTCGCGGTGCTCGTCATCGCCCTGTTCGCGTGGAATGCCCTCAAGCCCAAGGAGCAGCTGACGGTCGGCGCGCTGCACGCGCCGGCCGTGGCCGCGCTGGACGGCGGCGGTGCTGCCTACCCGCCCGATTCCGCCGAGGCCGTGGGGGAGAGCGTGAAGTTTGGCTACCTCCCGGCGGTGGAGCTCCAGGAGCTGGCCGACGGCACCGTGGTGCTGGGCGCTGAGCCGGAGGCCGCAGACGGCGGTGAGGCGGCCGGCGCGGGTGAGGCGGCCTCGGCCCCGGGGTTCTCCCAGCCGTACGCGCAGCTGAGCCCGGAGGAGTTCGCCGAGGGTTCGATCCCCGCCCCGCGTGAGGACGGCCGCGCGGGCACACCGGTGACCTGGGAGGACGCCTACGCGGACTTCGCCGAGGCCACCGTCTTCATGCCGGCCGTGGACACCCGGGCTGAGCTGGACGCCGTGCTGGACGCGGCGGCCGCACGTGAGCGGCTGGACGCTCTCATCGTGCGCACGGAGGACGCCGGCCTCGCGCGCGCGGCTGCGGATGCCGGGGCGCCGGCGCTCTTCACCGGCGACCTCCCCGCCACGACGGCGGAACAGCTGGAGACTGCGGGATTCAGCATGGCGGCGGTGCCTGCGGACCGTGAGGACCTCACCGCCTGGATCGAATCCGGGCTGCAGGTCTGGGCCACCGGCGTGAGTTCCGCGGAGCAGCTGGGAGAGCTGGCGGAGCAGGGCGTGCAGGGTGCGCTCACGGCGAACCCGTTCGAGCTCCAGCCGCCGGAGGGCGGCGAGGACTGAGCGCACCCGTGCGGCCGGGCGGCGCGCGTCCGCCCGGCGATACAGTGGTGCGCATGGCACAGAACCTGGGCACTCCCTCGCACATCGGCAATCTCGACCCCTCGCAGCTGGGCCCGCAGCCCACCTATCTGCCGGAGGACCACCCGGACGTGGAGGCCCTCGCGCGGCTGGAGGCGGGCGAGGAGCCCGTCGACATCGTCGCCTCGCTGCCGGCGTCCAGCCTGGCGTGGGCGGAGCTCGCGGACGAGGCCTTCTCCGAGGGACGCCTCGTGGACTCCTACGCCTATGCGCGGGTGGGCTACCACCGCGGCCTCGACGCCCTGCGCGGTGCGGGCTGGCGCGGTGCGGGCCCCATCCCGTGGGAGCACACCGTCAACCGCGGCTTCCTCCGGGCGCTATACGCGCTCGGCCGTGCGGCGGCGGGGATCGGGGAGGCCGAGGAGGCGCAGCGTGTGACGAAGTTCCTCAACGACTCGGACCCTGCCGCCATGGACGCCATCGCCCGGGCACACGGATGACGGACGGGCAGACGATGGGAGCGCAGGCGTCAGGTGCCGGTGCAGAGGCCTCGGGTGCCGGTGCGGAGAATTCGGGTGCCGGGATGGAAGCGAGCGGCGCTCCGCCCGTCGGCGCTTCCGCACAGGGGGTGAACGGCCCCCACACCTTCACGGCGGCACAGGCGGCGGAGCTCGCCGTCGTGGAGCGTTCCGGCTTCATCGAGTCGAGGCACCTGGGTGCGGCCGTGGTCCTCGATCCGTCCGGACGGGTCGCGACCAGCATGGGTGCCGTCGAGGAGCCCGTGTTCGTCCGCTCCTCGCTCAAGCCGCTCCAGGCCGTGGCGAGCCTGCGCATGGGCGCCCGCGTGGAGGGGGCCTCGGCGGCACTCGCCACCGCGTCCCACAAGTCCGAGCAGCGCCACATCGACACCGTCGCCGCCATGCTCGCCTCCGCGGGGCTGGACGAGCACGCGCTGCGCTGCCCGTCCGCGCCGCCCGCGCACGGAGCCACGCGTGTGGCCCGGCGGGAGGCCGGCCAGGAGTTCTCGCGGCTGCACTTCAACTGCTCCGGCAAGCACGCCGCGTTCCTCATGGCGGCGGTGGCCGGCGGGCACTCCACGGAGGACTATCTGGATCCGGCGCATCCGGTGCAGCAGGAGGTGGCGCGCGTCGTCGAGGAGTTCTCCGGCGCGCCCTCCGCGGCGGTGGGCACGGACGGCTGCGGCGCTCCCGTGCACGCGCTGCCTCTCACCGGGCTGGCGCGTGCTATAGGCCGGTTCGCGGTGGGCGACACCCCGGAGACGCGGACGCTCATGGACGGCGTCCTCGCGCACCCCTGGGGCATCCAGGGCGAGGGGCATCCCAACACCGTGGTGATCGAGCGCCTGGGGACCTTCGCCAAGGGCGGTGCGGAGGGTGTGCTGGTCCTCGCCACCCCGGACGGCTGGTCGCTCGCGCTCAAGTGCCTGGACGGGTCCGCCCGGCCGGCGGAGCTGGTGGGGCTCAACCTGCTGGCCGCAGTGGGGGCGGTGGACCGGCAGGCCGCCGCCGAGGCGCTGGCCCGGGTGCTCCCCGCCGTCACCGGCGGCAGCGGTCCGGACGGTGCTGCGGTGCCCGCCGGCGCTGTGCGCTCCGGCGCGGGACTGCTCGCGGCGCTGGAGGGGCTGGGTGTGCAGCCGCTGGCCGTGGGGTGAGGCCTGCGCCCGCGCGGTCCTGCGGCCGTCGGCGTCGCCTGGGCGAGGCGGGTTGGCAGGTGCGGGCGGTGCCGGGAGTGGTTTCCGGTGCCGCGCGGGCGAGCCTGACCACTCGAGGTGAGCCGGCCTCGGGCGCATGTGTGTGAGGAACTCAAGGGACGGAGAGGACGAGCCATGAGCAGGAAGCGGAGGATCGATCCGGCCGCGGGCGAGCAGGCCCTGCACCTGTGGTGCAGCACCCTGGACGCGGCCGGTGCGCCGGTGGACCGCAGGACGCTGGCGACGGCCGTGCGGTACTCGCTCGAGGAGCTGGCGGTGCGCTTCGAGGGAGGCAGCGTCGAGGTGCGGGTGCCGCCGTTCGGCGTGACGCAGGCGATCGACGGCCCCGCACACACGCGCGGCACCCCGCCCAACACCGTCGAGACCTCGCCCGAGGTCTGGCTGCAGGTCGTCACGGGACGTCTGGACTACGGGGCGGCGGTCTCCGAGAACAGGATCGAGGCCTCGGGCATCCGCTCCGACCTCTCCGCGTTCCTGCCGCTCTTCACCCGGGAGGGGCACCCGCGGGGGTGAGCGGCTGAGGCTGAGCGGTGAGGCCGCTTCTCCGCGGCCATGCGGCGGCCATGCGGCGGGAGCCGCCTGCACGACGATGACGAGGGAGTCATGATGCGCACGCTGTACCATTCCGGGACCATCCGCACGATGGTCGACATCGACGACGCGCCGGAGTGCGTCGTCACGGAGGACGATCGGATCCTCTTCGTCGGGAATTGCGCGGAGGGGCGGGCGCTCCTGCGCGATGACGATGCGGCAGTCGACCTCGCCGGTCGCACACTGATGCCGTCGTTCATCGATTCGCACGGGCATTTCCTCATGTACGGCCAGTTCGCAGCCCTCGTGGACCTCAGTGAAGCGAACTGCATGGACGACATCGTCACGGCGCTGACGTCTCGCCTGAGCGGGCGTACAGACCCGGTGTCCGCGCCGCTGGTGGGTGTGAACTACGACCACAACTTCCTCCGTGAGCGGCGGCACCCCACGCGTGACGACCTGGACCGCGTGAGCACGGTGACGCCGGTCATCGTCATGCACGCCTCCGTGCACATGGGCGTGGGCAACAGCGTGCTCGTGGAGCGAGCGGGGCTGACTGCGGAGACCCCGGATCCGGCCGGCGGCAAGTTCGGCCGCCGGCCGGGCGGCACGGAGCCGGATGGCTATGCGGAGGAGATGAGCGCCATCCGCGCCTTCTCACGCGCGCTGTCCGGGGACGGGGCGGCTGCCCAGCTGATTCCGGGCGCGGGGGTGGGAGCGGCAGAGGCGATCGCGAACGCACAGAGGGAGTACCTGAGGCAGGGCATCACCACGGTGCAGGAAGGCGCCGCCGGTGCGCAGGCGGTGGAGGATCTCATCGCGGCCGGACGTGAGGGGAAGCTCGTCCTCGACGTCGTGGCCTATCCGGTGCTCAACCGCGGCGGCCCCGCGTGCGTCGCGGCGCACCCAGAGCATGCCTCCGGATACGGGGATCACGTGCGGATCGGCGGCTACAAGATGATCCTCGACGGTTCGCCTCAGGGCAGATCGGCGTGGCTGAGCCGTCCGTACGAGCCGGAGCGCGGGGCGGGGGCCGGACACGACGCGGAGACCAGTGCGGTTCACGCGAGCGATTCTCCTGCTCAGACGGGCCGAGCCGAGGAAGGCGGCCATGAACTGCCCGGCGGTGCATCGGACGGGGACGGTGTGCCAGGGCCCGGCCTCGGCGCCCCACCGGAATGCACCTGCGGGTACCCCGCACTGCCCACCGAACAGGTGGAGACCTGGGTGCGGCTGGCCGCGGAGGAGGGACGGCAGCTGATCGCCCACTGCAACGGCGACGCCGCCGCGGAGCAGTTCCTCTCCAGCGTGGAGACCGTGAGCCGGGACCAGCCGCAGATCGCGGAGCAGCGACCCGTTATGATCCACGCGCAGATGGTGCGCGACGACCAGCTCGACCGCATGCCTGCGCTGGGGATGCTCGCGTCCTTCTTCTGCGGCCACGTCTACTACTGGGGCGACGTGCACATGCAGAATCTGGGCCCCGTGCGCGGTCGCTTCATCTCCCCTGCGCGTGCGGCGCTGGACAGGGGTGTGCGGATCACGCTCCATCAGGACGCGCCGGTGACGCCGCCGGACATGGCCCTGTCCCTCTGGGCGGCGGTCAACCGGATCAGCCGGTCGGGGAGGCCCATCGGCCTCGACCAGCGGATCACCACGTGGGAGGCGCTGCAGGCGGTCACCAGCGGAGCCGCCTATCAGTACGGGGAGGAAGATGACAAGGGGCGCATCGCGCCGGGTATGCGGGCGGACCTCATCATCGTCTCCGAGGACCCGGTGGAGATGGATCCGAGCCGTCTGCGCGAGCTCCGGGTGGACGTGACGATCAAGGACGGCGCTGTCGTCCACTCGCGCTGAGGCCGCCTGGACAGAGTCCGCATGGCCTCCGGCCGCGCCCCGGCTCTGCCTCAGTGCGCATCCACCCGGTCCCAGATGGCAGGAGGGGCCTGCCTGCTCGCCTCGCCGTGGTGTTGAATGGCGCCATGACCGCGCACACAACGCAGACGACGTCGTTCATCGGCGGCCGGCACGTCCCCTCCCTGAGCACCTACGCCAACATCGACCCCGCCACCACGCGCTCACTGGGCGAGGTCTCCCGCGCCGGCGCGGACGAGGTGGACCGCGCCGTGGCCGCGGCCACCGCGGCACAGCGGGAGTGGCGCAGGTCCTCACCGGAGCAGCGGTCGACGCTCCTGGTCCGCACGGCGGCACTCATCCGCGGCGATCGCGAGCACCTCGCGCGCCTGGAGTCCGAGGACACCGGCAAGCCGCTCACGCAGGCCTACGCGGACGTGGACGTCTGCGCCCGCTACTTCGAGTTCTACGGCCACACCATCGAGTCCTACTACGGCCACCAGATCCCGCTGGGCGAGGACATGCACGTCTTCACCCGGCGTGAGCCCTACGGCGTGACCGGCCACATCGTCGCCTGGAACTACCCTCTGCAGCTGGTGGGCAGGGCTGCGGCCACCTCCCTGGCGACCGGGAACTGCGCGGTGGCGAAGCCTGCGGACGAGACCCCGCGCTCCACCGTCCGCCTCGCAGAGCTCATCGCGGAGGCCGGCTTCCCGGCCGGCGCCTTCAACGTGGTCACCGGCCTGGGCGCCGAGGCCGGTGACGCCCTCGCCAGCCACCCCGGCGTAGCGCACCTGGGCTTCGTGGGCTCGACGGCCACGGGTTCGCTCATCGCCCATGCCGCCGCGGACCGCGTCATCCCCACGGTGCTGGAGCTGGGCGGCAAGTCCGCCAACGTCGTCTTCGCGGATGCGGACATCGACGCGGCGCTGCCCAGCCTGGTCCGCTCCATCGTGCAGAACGCCGGGCAGACGTGCTCCGCGGGATCCCGCCTGCTCGTGCACGCAGACGTCCACGACGCGGTGGTGGAGAGGATGGCCGCGGCCATGCAGGCGATCACGGTGGGGCGGGGCCTCGACGACCCCGGCCTCGGCCCGCTCGTCTCCGCGAAGCAGCAGGAGCGCGTGCAGGGCTTCCTCGATGAGCTGAACGGCGGCCAGGTGGTGACCGGCGGCGTGCGTCCGGAGGGGCTCACCGCGGAGCTCGCCGACGGAGCCTTCATCGCTCCGACGATCGTCGATGCCGTCACCCCGGAGCAGCGGATCTTCCACGAGGAGGTGTTCGGCCCCGTCGTGGCCGTGTCCTCCTTCGACTCGGACGAGCAGGCGCTCGCACTCGCCAACGGCACGGACTACGGCCTCGTCTCCGCCGTGTGGACGCAGAGCCTGAGCCGGGCGCACCGCATGGCCGCCGGGATCGAGGCCGGTCAGGTGTTCGTCAACACCTATGGCGCGGGTGGGGGAGTGGAGCTGCCGTTCGGCGGGTTCAAGAAGTCCGGGTACGGCCGGGAGAAGTCGATCGAGGCCTTCGACGAGTACACGCAGACCAAGACGGTCGTCATGAAGCTCTGAAGCCTGGTGCCCGGGGAAGGCCCCTCTCTCGCGCCTTCCCCTCCCCGTTTCGCCTCCA